>NZ_JBZSOE010000001.1:1605000-2295960 GCF_058514305.1 Sphingomonas sp. SP3 | reverse complement strand
CGGCGGTGGCGGCGGCGGAGGCGGCGGTGGCGGCGGCTCCGTCGGTGGCGGCGGCGGCTGCGCTGGAGGCGGCGGAGGCGGAGGTGGCGGCGGTGGCGGCGGCGGCTCCGTCGGTGGCGGCGGTGGAGGCGGCGGCGGCGGTGGCGGCGGCGGAGGCGGCGGAGGAGGCGGCGGAGGCGGCGGAGGCGGCGGCGGTGGCGGCGGCGGTGGAGGCGGCGGCGTCCCCCCGGAATTCCCCTGGTTGCCCGGGTTGCCATTGTTGCCGCCACACGGATTGCCATTGCCCATCGCGCACGGGTCGCCCGGAGGAACATCGCCCGGCGGCGGTGGTGGCGGCGGCGGTGGTGGCGGCTCCGTCGGCGGCGGCGGCGGTGGTGGCGGCGGCGGCGGCGGTGGTGGCGGCGGAGGCGGCTCCGTCGGCGGCGGTGGCGGTGGAGGCGGTGGTGGTGGTGGTGGTGGCGGCGGCGGCGGCGGTGGCGGCGGTGGCGGCGGTGGCGGCGGCCCACCCGAATTTCCCTGGCTGCCCGAATTACCGTTGTTGCCACCGCACGGATTGCCGTTGCCCATCGCGCACGGATCGCCCGGAGGCACGCCGTCCGGCGGCCCGTTGCCGCTGCCCGGCGGCGGAGGCGGTGGAGGTGGTTCCGTCGGTGGCGGCGGAGGTGGCGGCGGCGGCGGCGGGGGCGCAAATCCGCCGGAATTGCCTTGATCGCCTAAGTTTCCATTGTTGCCGCCACAGGGGTTTCCATTGCCCATCGCGCACGGGTCACCCGGAGGAACGCCATCATGCGGCGAGCCGCCGGGATCGGCCGGCGGCCCTGCATCGGCCGGCGGCCCTGCATCGGCCGGCGGCCCCGCGTCCGGCGGCGGACCGTTGCCGTTCCCATTACCCGGACCCTGTGGCGGACCCGCGTCAGGCGGTGGACCCGGATCCTGTGGCGGTCCTGCACCGGCCGGCGGTCCTGCATCAGCGGGCGGACCCGCGTCAGGCGGTGGGCCGTTCCCATTGCCCGGATCTTGTGGCGGTCCTGCATCGGCCGGCGGACCCGCGTCAGGCGGGGGGCCATTATCGCCGCTACTGCCCGGGTTGGATGGGGGGCCAACATCCGCAGGCGGTCCATTGCCGTTGCCATTCCCGGGAGTTGATGGTGGTCCTGCATCGGGCGGTGGCCCGCCGCTATTACCAGAGCCGGGCGAGGACTCTGGCGCCGGTGGCGGACCACCGCCCGAATTTCCGTGATTAGCGCTGCTATTGCCGCTTGCCGTGAGCAGGATTGCGCCGTTCTCGACGCGCGCATGCTCGGCCGGCGGTGCGCCGCTGGAGGTCAGGAGAAGCTGTTCGACCGGGGACTGACCCGAAAGCCCAGGCGGCAGCGAGTTTAGGACTGACCCCGGATCGATGGTTCCGTCTTTGTCGTGACCCGAAGCAGGAGTCGAAGGAACGTCGATTCCAATGTCCAACGTGCCGCCGCCGGGGTGAGGGGCAGGCAACGAGGGGGGCGGTGCACCGGCCGGATTGTCCTGGTGGTTGCTGACCGGATCGGGAAGGCGCGGCGAAATGGGCGCGGCGAAGAGCGACGGCGTCAGGAGCGCTGCGGCTGCGCAAGCGCACAGAAGCATCCCGCGCCGCATGCGAGCCGAATTACAAAATTGGGATGCCACAGGCCCCATCTGCGCTCCTTATCGCCCCTAGGAGACGCGCACTGGTCGTTTGTCAGCGTAGTATCAGCCGAACGACGATTCCTCCCGTTACGCAAGCGGAATCGTTAAGTGGTTATACTATAATGGAAAACTAACCGACGGGCGATGGGCAATTGTGCCGCATTGAGACAGCGACTCGGCCGGAAAAGTAAACTTGTGATAAGAATTGGCTGGCTTCAGGGGCGTAAATTACCGCCATCGCGCCCTTAATCAGGTCGAGATGCGAGCCTGGATCTGCTGCTCTTGCCCTTCCCCATGACCCCATCCGCCGTCGGCCTCCCGAATGGCTTTCTCCATCTCGGCGAGCAGCCACTCCCGGAAGCGCTTGACCTTGGGCACCATGCGGCGCTCTTTCGGGTAGACCAGCCAATAGGCCCAGCCCCTCGCCGAAACGCGGTCGGGAAATGGCATCGAAAGTCGGGCGGCCGCCACGTCACCCTTCCACAACAAGGGTGTCAGAAGGGCGAACCCCTGACCGGCCATCGCGGCATGGCCTTCATTGGCTTGGTTCTCGAGCCGGATCCCGGGACGCTTCAGGACGGCCTCGTCAGCCGGCACGCCATTGTCGGAGAACCATTGCTGCCACCAATCGTCGCCGGGATTGATCAGATGCTGATGAGGGATATCCCGGGGATCAAGCTTGCGCCCGAGCCGCCGCTCAACCTCCGCAATGCACTCCGGGCTGGCCATAGGGGTGAAGCTCGACTCGAACAGTCGATATTCCTCCAGACCCTCCCAATTGCCGCCGCCGGCGCGGATAGCGACATCCGCGTCACCGCCTCGCAGGTCGCACAGTTCATTGCTGGTAGTGAGCCGGACAGCGAGATCGGTATGCTCCATTTGGAAAGCGCCAAGCCGCCACGCGAGCCAGGTGTTGGCGAAGGTATGCGTAGTCGAGATCGTCAGCAGGGACTCATCCTCTTGCCGATGACTCGCGAACGCAGCTTCAATGGCATCGAACGCGCCGGACAGAGCTGGCAGCAGCCGGGCGCCCAAAGGCGTAAGCCTCGCGCGGCCCTTTTCGCGCAAGAACAGCGGCGCCCCCAGCCTCTCTTCCAGGCTTTTGACCTGATAAGACACCGCGGCCTGGGTCATCCCCAGCTCGGCCGCGGCGGCGGTGAAATTCTCCGTTCGCGCCGCCGCCTCGAAGGCACGGATCGCAGCCAATGGTGGAAGCCGCCTCATAAGCTCAGTTCATAAGTTCAATTTATAGCATCTGTCGAGTGTTTGATTGGCGAAACGATCGCCGGATTTGTACATAGACTACCAGCCGCTGGCGGAGACGATCCCTCCCCTATCCAGCCCCCTTCGCCGGCGGCCCACAACAGGTAAAGGAAACCAAGCCATGACTTATGGCCTCAGCACCCGTGCGCCCAGTGAACAGGCGACCTTTCGGCGCTCGACGGCAAAGTCGTGGAAGGGCCTCGACGAAGCCCGTCGCCTGGCCCTGGTCGAGCGGGCACTCAACCCCGCCAACGATTTCTTCGACGCCTTCCCGGTGGCGCTTTGAAGCCCCCGCGCGAAACAGGAAAGGATGGTCACGATGATCGATGAAATGTTTGATCGCGGCTACCAGGCCGCACGCGCCGACATCAATGCCGGCCTTGCCGACGCCCTTGGCGGCTTCGGTCAAACCCTCGGCGAGAGCCTTCGGGTGCTGCATCGGATTGAATGGAGCGCTCCCTGGGCTCCAGCAAAGAAACGAGTTCGCCGCGCATAACGGCGCTTTCGGAGGAGCGCGGGTGCACGCCCCGCGCTCCTCTTTTTTGTCCAGCAAACAAGCTGCCCTGACCGAATTGCCGACACGAGTTGGCTCGCCTATAGCCCCCGCTCCTTTCCTTACCCTGGAGTGACGCTGACCGTGGCTCGCCGCCGCCAAATCTACGAAGGCAAGGCCAAGATCCTCTACGAGGGTCCCGAGCCGGGCACACTGATCCAATATTTCAAGGACGACGCGACTGCGTTCAACGCGCAGAAGCGCGGCACGATCAGCGGCAAGGGCGTTATCAACAATCGCATTTCCGAGCACGTATTCACGGCGCTAGCTGCGATCGGCGTGCCGACGCACTTCATTCGCCGGTTGAACATGCGCGAACAGCTGATTCGCCAAGTCGAGATCATTCCTATTGAGGTTGTCGTGCGCAACGTCGCCGCCGGCTCGCTGTCCAAGCGGCTCGGCATCGAGGAAGGCACTCAGCTGCCGCGGACGATCATCGAATATTACTACAAGGACGATGCGCTCGGCGACCCGATGATCGCGGACGAGCATATCGCCTGCTTCGGGTGGGCCACGCAGGACGAGATGAACGACATCGCCGACATGGCGATCCGCGTGAACGATTTCCTGTCGGGCATGTTCGCCGCGATCGGCATTCGGCTCGTGGACTTCAAACTCGAGTTCGGGCGGGTCTGGGACAATGATTACAGCCGTGTGATCCTGGCTGACGAGATCAGCCCCGACGGATGCCGGCTGTGGGACATCAAGACCAACCAGAAGCTCGACAAGGATCGCTTCCGGCAGGACCTCGGCGGCGTCGAGGAAGCCTATCAGGAAGTGGCGCGCCGCCTCGGCTTGCTTCAGCCCGAAGACGAAAGCGCTGTCCTGGACTTCGACCAGCACCGCAAGAAGCGCGGCAAGTAACTAGGATTCGATCACCTCAAAGTGGGTGACCTCGGGCTCGAGCTCGAGGAGATAGTCCGGATCGAAGTCGTAATATTTGGCCTTGGTCAGTTCATCGCCGGCGAAGCGCCGGATCGCGCCTAGGTCGTCCCACAGGGTGAACATTTCCACGTGAACCACGTCGCCCTCGCGCCGGTGCAGGCACCAGGCGCCGCGGTTCCCCTCGGTCGACCGATAGTCGGCCAGACCCACGTCCTTCATCAGCTTGAGATAATCCCGAGCCTTGGCCGCCGGGATTCGGCCGTGCCAGCGTCTTCCAATCATGAGCGACGTCCTCTTGCTAGACGTCCCCTAAGCCCGCATCTGCCTTAGCGATGAAGCGCGCCCGTGTCGTTACCTTGAATGCAGCGCTCGGGCCGCTCGATTATCGGGTGCCCGACGGCATGCCTGTCGAAGCGGGCGCAATCGTGGTTGCGCCACTGGGGCCGCGCCAGCTGCTGGGGGTGGCGTGGGAGCCTGACCGGCTGAAGACCGAGGAAGTCGGCGACAACCGCCTCCGGCCGCTCGCTGGCCTGATGGATGCACCGCCCATTTCCGCGCCGCTTCGCCGCCTGTGCGAGTGGACGGCGGATTATTACTTAAGCCCGCTCGCGTCGGTGTTGCGGATGGTCCTGCCCTCCTCCGCCGCGCTGGAGGGCCCGCGACAGCTCACCGAGTACCGGCCGACCGGCCTTGTGCCGGATCGCGTGACACCGCAACGCGAGAAGGCCCTCGCGGCGCTTGAAGGGCGGCAAGGCACGATCCGCGAGCTGGCCGACCAGGCCGAGGTGAGCGACAGCGTGATGCGCGGGCTCGTCAACGCGGGCGCGCTGGAAGCGGTGACGATCGATGCCGACCGCGCACTCGCCTGCCCTGACCCTGAATACGCGCCGCCTGAACTTAACGATGAGCAGCGCGATGCCGCGGCGAGCCTCGCCAAATCGATCGGCAAAGGCTTCGACCCGGTATTGCTGGATGGGGTCACAGGTTCGGGCAAAACCGAGGTCTATTTTGAAGCGATCGCGGAATGCCTGAGGCAGGGGCGTCAGGCCCTGGTGCTCCTTCCCGAAATCGCGCTGACCGAACCGTTCCTGCAACGGTTCGAGGCGCGCTTCGGCTGCCAGCCCGTGGCCTGGCACTCCGGGCTCCGTTCTTCACAGCGTCGTCGTGCCTGGCGCGGCATCGCCAGCGGCGAAGCCAAGGTGACCGTAGGCGCGCGCTCAGCGCTGTTCCTCCCCTACCCCAAGCTCGGGCTGATCGTCGTCGACGAAGCGCACGAGCCGAGCTTCAAGCAAGAGGACGGCGTCCAGTATCACGCCCGCGATACGGCGGTGATGCGCGGCCTCTTCGAAGAAATTCCGGTGATCCTGTCCTCTGCGACGCCGGCCATCGAAACCAGGCAGATGGTCGATGTCGGGCGCTACCGCGAAGTGAGCCTGCCCGAGCGGTTCGCGGGGGCGACTCTTCCGGTGATTCGCCCCATCGACCTTACGCAGGACCCGCCGCCGCGCGGGCACTGGCTCGCGCCTACGCTTGTCGCCGAACTCGAGGCGAATCTCGAGCGGGGCGAGCAATCGCTGCTGTTCCTCAACCGCCGCGGGTTCGCGCCGCTGACTTTGTGCCGGCACTGCGGGCATCGCTTCCAATGCCCGAACTGCACCGCCTGGATGGTCGAGCACCGGCTGATGCACCGCCTCGCCTGCCATCATTGCGGGCATGTGATGCCTCCGCCCAAGGCCTGTCCCGAGTGCGCCGAAGAAGACAGCCTCGTCGCCTGCGGACCGGGGGTCGAGCGCATCGCCGACGAGGTCGCGGAGCTGTTTCCGACCGCGCGAGCCGCCATCGTCACCTCGGACACCATCTGGTCGCCCTTGAAAGCGGCGGAGTTCGTCGGCGCGATGGATGCCGGCGCGATCGACATCGTCATCGGAACGCAGCTCGTCACGAAGGGATATCACTTCCCCAACCTGACATTGGTCGGGGTGGTCGATGCCGATCTTGGCCTCAGCGGCGGCGACCTGCGCGCAGCCGAGCGCAGTTTCCAGCAGATCCAACAGGTCGCCGGGCGTGCAGGACGCGGCGACAAGCCCGGCCGAGTCTTCGTTCAGACGCATGAGCCGGAGGCGCCTGTCATTGCCGCCCTCGTGAAAGGCGATGCGCCGGGCTTTTACGCGGCCGAGACCGAGGCGCGACGCGAGGCAGCGATGCCGCCGTTCGGACGGCTCGCGGCGATCATCGTGTCCGCGGAAGATGCATCCGAAGCGGAAGCGGTTGCGCGCCGTATCGGTCACGCTGCCCCTGAGGTCGAAGGGATGGTCGTGTTCGGACCCGCCCCCGCGCCATTGGCGATGCTCCGGGGCCGCCACCGCCAGCGCCTGCTGGTCCATGCGCGCCGAAGTCTCGACGTCCAGGACGTGATCCGCGACTGGCTCGCGGGCATCGAATGGAGCCCAAAGGTCCGGGTCAGCGTCGATGTCGATCCTTATAGTTTCCTCTGAAAAACCTCATGGATTGAAGGAGTTGATAAGCGTCCTAGCAAGCTGCTAAACAGGCTTGCCGAAGAGCGAGGGGATATGAGGGTAAAGTACTGCTGCCTGGCGGCAGCAATGGCGATCGCCGCCACGCCGGCGGACGCCGCTTGGCGGAAGTTCGAGACCGCGCATTTCATCATCTACAGCGAAAGCAGCGACAAGCGCGCCACGGAGCTGGCCACCGGCCTCGAGAAAATTGACGGGCTGATGCGCATGGCGACCGGCCTGCCGATGGATGACGAAGCGGTTAAAGTCCGGATCTACGAGATGGGCGACGAAGGCCAGGTCCAGGCTGCGCGCAGCGGAGACAATGAAGGTATCGCGGGCTTCTATTCCAGCAACGTGCTCGGTCCCTACGCCGTGACATTGCGGAAGGCCTATTCGGCCAGCGGTGACTTCACGGCTGAACTCGTCCTGCACCACGAATATGCGCACCATTTCATGCTGCAATATTTTCCGGCCGTATACCCGCCCTGGTATGTCGAAGGCTTTGCCGAGCTGATCGGAGCAAGCAAGGAATTGCCCGATGGCAAGATCGCCTATGGGTACCCGGCCAAGTATCGCGGAGACTATATCGCGACGGTCTGGGTTCCGGTTTCGGAAGTACTACTGAAGCCGCCCGAGAAGGTTCGCATGGACTGGTACGGCCAAGGTTGGGCGATGACGCACTTCTTCACCTTTTCGAAGGAGCGGGCGCCTCAGCTGCGGCAATATCTGACCGCCTTGACCGCCGGAAAATCATCGGCCGAAGCCGCCAAGGCGTTCGGCGACCTCGGCGAACTCAATCGCGAGGCGCACGTCTACATTTCGCGCGGCGGGTTCGATTACAAACCGATCAAGGTTCCCATCAAAGAGCCCGTCATCCAGCGCGAGACGCCAGTCTCCGCTGCGGAGGCAGCGCTGATCCCGGAAACGATCGCGTTCAACGACGCCGACGTGAACGAATACCGGAAGGCCAGCGATCGTGAGATCGAGCGCAAAAAGCGCGCCGAGGTACTCGGCCAGATCCGGCGAAAAGCGGCGCAATATGCGAACGATCCTTACGCGCTTTACCTCCTAGGCGAGGCGGAAAAGGCCAGCGGCAACGCGGGGGCGGCCGAGCAGGCGGTCGATCGCTTGCTCGCCGTGCAGCCCTCGAATGCCGGCGGAATGAGCCTCAAATCCTTGCTGGTTGCGCAGCGGGCCATGACCATGGCCGGCGAGGCGCGGTTACAGGCAGCGGCGGAAGCACGGCGTCTCGCGATGGCCGCGAACAAGGCCGATCCCGACAATCCGCAGACTTACGTTGCCTTCTACCAAGGGTTTAAGGCGACTGGCGCCAGGGTGCCGGCGAATGCAGTTGAGGGCTTGGCCGTAGCTGTCGAGAAGCTGCCGGGCGACAGCGGCGTGAGGCAAATGCTCGTCGATGAGTATGCCGATGAAGGGCAATATGGAGCGGCAATCGCGATGCTCATTCCCATCGCCAACGATCCGCATGAGTCGCCGCTTCGGCAAGCGGCGCGGGAACAATTGGCGGCGCTCCAGGCAAAACTCTCCAGTCAGACCAAGCCGGCAAGCTCAGGAAAATAGGTCGCTAGCGCGCGTCGGCGGTCCGGCGGTGCGCCCACATCGGATTTCTTAGTTCGCCTTTGCGGATCGCGCGCCAGAGCAACCAGATTCCGGCCGCCGTTGCCACGACCATTGCGATCACCGAAGCTTCGAGGCCGAAGCCGCCTCCAGTCAAAAGCGGATTGCAGCATAGCCGGGCATCTACAATGCCGTGAACTTCAGTGCCGGACACCGGGATATCGAACACCTCACCCTGCGTGAAATTCCACGCGGCATGGAGGCCCATCGGCAGCCACAGGCTGCGCGTCAGCATATAAGCGGCGCCGAGCATTACGCCCGCCTCGAACGCAATCCCGATAGCGCCGATCCAGGTCGCGTTTGGGTTTCCAAGATGCGTTGCGCCGAAGAAAGCCGAGGTCAGCAGCAGGGCGAGCCAGCTGCCTCCGAACTGCTCAATCCAACGGAACAGGATGCCGCGGAAGAACATCTCCTCCGTTACCGCGGCGCCTATGGTCGGTACGATCAACGCCCCGAGCAGGCCGTTCAAGCTGCCGATGCCGACGATCCGATAGATGCCGAGCGCGCCGGCAATGGCGACGGCTATGGAGAAGATAACCACCCCTCCAACCAACCCCAGGAGGAGGTGCCGCGCCCATTTCGGGTCGCGGAAATCGTTGCGTTTCGGCTCGCCCAGCCTGGCGATGACGAAGATATAGAGCGCGAGCAGGATCGGCACGGCGACCAGGTAGAGTTTCATCTGCAAGTCGAGGCCGGGCACCGCCGGGATCAGATATTTCACAATGGCGACGGCGGCGATGACGCCGAGGATGAAGACACCTGCGGCGATGAGCATCGCCACCAGCGGGAAATCGACAATCTTCCGCCACAGCGGCTTATCGCCGCTCACTGTCGCCTCGCTCGCCATGCGCTCCTCCCCGGTTTTCGGCAGTTGGAGCCGACCGGAGAGGCAGCGGCAAGCGCTTATTCGACCAGCGGCAGCTCCGGCGACGCCGACGTGTGACCTTCGGCCGCGAGCAGCTGGCGCTTGCGGTCGAGCCCGCCGGCATAACCGCCGAGCGTGCCGTCGCTGCGGATCACGCGATGGCACGGGATCAGCACCGCGACGTGATTGTCGCCATTGGCCGTGCCGACCGCGCGGACCGCCTTGGGCTGGCCGATCGCCGCGGCGATCTCGGCATAGCTGCGGGTTTCGCCGAGCGGGATCTTGCGCAGCTCCCGCCACACCGCTTCCTGGAAGGCCGTGCCGGCGACATCGATCGGCAATTCATGCGCCATGGAGGGGCGTTCGATCGCCGTCAGCGCGCCTTCGACGAGATCCTTGAGCCCGCCTTCGTCCTTGAGGACGGTTGCCCGGGGGAACAGCCGGCGCAGCGATTCCTCGCTGTCGTCGAAGGTCAGCCGGCAGATTCCCTTGGACGTGGCGGCGATCAGCATCGGGCCGATCGGGCTGTCGAAACTGGTCCAGCGGATAGTTTCGCCACGCCCGCCGTCGCGCCATGCCGATGGGGTCATGCCGAGCCGCTCCTTTGCATCGCTGTAAAATCCGCTCGGGCTCGAATAGCCCGCTTCGTAGACCGCGTCGGTAACCCGCTCGTTGACCTTGAGCGCAGTTTCGGTGCGGCGGTTGCGAAGCCCGCGCGCATATTCGGCCGGCGACACGCCAAGATCGCGCTTGAACAGGCGTTGGAAATGGTGCGGGGCATATCCCACCGCATCCGCCAGTTCCTGAAGGTTGGGCGTTTCTTCGGCCTGCTCGATGATCTTGATGGCCTTTGCCACCGCTTCGCGGTCGCGCCCAACCTCGTCGGGCTTGCACCGCAGGCACGGCCGGTAGCCGGCCGCACGAGCCTCTTCCGCGCTCGTGTAGAACGTCACGTTCTCGCGCTTGGGCCGGCGCGCCGGACAGCTCGGCTTGCAGTAAATGCCCGTGGTGTGGACGGCGCCGAAGATCTTGCCGTCCCAACTCCGATCGCGGCGCATGAACGCTGCCCAGGCAGTGTCGGCATCAAGGCGCGAGACATTGTCCATCATCGTCGATCTAGGCGCCACAATATCATGTGCAAGGCTGGCCATGTCAGTTCCTTTCGATGCGCGCGGAGAAGCAGCCACGGGTCGCATTGTGCGCGTGGATCGTCTCGATCTCGGGGTTGGCGAAAAGCTGGCGGATGCCTGCGTCGGCGCCGCCCGGCTGGGTCAGGATCGCGTCGGCCATCATACCGTCGGCATCGAATCCACGGAGCGAGAGGATCCGCTTCTCGAACACGGGCGGAACCTGGTCGACATATTCGGCCGGCTGCTCATCCGCCTCGGTAACGAAGATGGCGTGGCTCGCGCGATAGGGATTGGCGACGTCGTGGCTGACGTGGTTGACCAGCAGCACCTTCTCGCCCAGCGCGCGGTCCGTCAGGCTGACGCGGCACGGAAAGGTCGGATCGGCCACGGTCATCCGTACCGCGCCACGCTCCGCCAGTTCATCGTCGGTGAGGCCGAACAGAGGCCGATATGGCGTGGGGTCCATTCCCTTGATTCGGTAGGCCATGTTGAAATCTCACCTTTCGTTGTGAGGGCCTTTTGCCGCAGGGCGCGTGACATGGCTTCCGCTGCCTTGCGTTCAAACAAGAACTGGTCGTTTCACGAGGGCGATCTCGACAGCGAGGACGTCGGCTCGCTGCTCGATTTCCACTTCAGCGAGATGCGCGCCACTTCTCCGCCCGAGGCATGCCATGTGCTCCCGGCCGATGGCCTGCGGGATCCGTCGGTAACCTTCTGGTCTGTCCGGGACGATGGCGTGCTGGCCGGCATCGGAGCGCTCAAGGAATTGAGCCACGACCATGGCGAGGTGAAGTCGATGCGGACGGTCCCTGATGCGCTCGGCAAGGGCGTCGGACGGGCCGTGCTTCATCACATCGTGGCCCAGGCCCAATGGCGCGGTTATCGGCGCCTGAGCCTCGAGACCGGAAGCACCGAGCCGTTCGCGGCGGCGCTCCGGCTATACGAGAGCGAGGGCTTTACGCCGACCGGGCCGTTCGGTGCCTATTCCGACACTCCATTCACGCGCTTTTTCACGCGCGAAATCTGAGGTCTGCGACGCAGGCGGTTGCATCGCCGCGCACCCCTTGCTAGGGGCCGCGCAACCGATGGGGGCGTACGGGGATAACCCGTTTCAGCGCCCCGTTTTTGCATCGGGGCAATTCCAGTTCTGGAGCTTAAAAGCGCGTGGAGACATCCGGCGGCATTCGGGCCAGCTTAGCAGGGCGATACGCCTCGGCTTTGTTCGATCTTGCCCGTGACCAGCGGCAGATCGATTCCGTCAGCCGGAGCCTAGAAGCGCTCGGCCAGGCCCTGCTCGATTCCAAAGAATTTGCCGAGCTGATTGCGAGCCCCCTGGTCAGCCGCGACGAGGCCGGCAAGGCGTTCGCCTCGCTCGCACCGAAACTCCAACTCGATCCGATCACGACCAACTTCGTCGGCGTCCTTGCCCGCAACGGGCGCAAGAACGCGCTCGGCCCGGTGATCCGCGCTTTCCGCCGGCTTGCTTCCGAGCATCGCGGCGAAACGACCGCTGAGGTCATCACCGCCCGGCCGTTGAATGACGATCAGATGGCCGCGCTCAAGACGCAGCTTCGTGCCCGCGCCGGCCGCGATGTCGCTATCGAGGCGACGGTCGACCCCCAAATCCTCGGCGGAATCGTCGTAAAGCTGGGTAGCCAGCAGGTCGACGCGTCGATCCGTACCAAACTCAACCGTCTCGCATCCGCGATGAAAGGCTAAGACAGACCCATGGATATCCGCGCCGCTGAAATCTCCCGCGTCATCCGCGACCAGATCGCGAATTTCTCGGCTGACGCAGAAGTCTCCGAAGTCGGCACTGTGCTGTCGGTCGGCGATGGCATCGCCCGCATCTACGGGCTCGACAATGTCCAGGCGGGCGAGATGGTCGAGTTCGCAAACGGCACCAAGGGCATGGCGCTCAACCTCGAGGCCGACAACGTCGGCGTCGTGATCTTCGGCTCGGACTCTGACATTTCCGAAGGCTCGACGGTCAAGCGCACCGGCACCATCGTTGACGTTCCGATCGGCAAGGCGCTGCTCGGCCGCGTTGTCGACGCCCTCGGAAACCCGATCGACGGCAAGGGCCCGATCGAGACAACCGAACGCCGCCGCGTCGAAGTGAAAGCGCCCGGCATCATCCCGCGCAAGTCGGTGCACGAGCCCGTCCAGACCGGTCTCAAGGCCCTGGACGCACTCGTCCCGATTGGCCGCGGCCAGCGCGAGCTGATCATCGGCGACCGCCAGACCGGCAAGACCGCCGTCGCGCTCGACACCTTCATCAACCAGAAGGAAGTGAACAAGAGCGGCAAGGAGAGCGAAAAGCTCTACTGCATCTACGTCGCGATCGGCCAGAAGCGCTCGACCGTCGCGCAGATCGTCCGCGCGCTCGAAGAGAATGGCGCGATGGAATATTCGATCGTCGTCGCCGCGACCGCGTCCGAGCCGGCGCCGCTGCAGTTCCTCGCACCCTACACCGGCTGCGCGATGGGCGAATATTTCCGCGACAACGGCATGCACGCGGTCATCGTTTACGACGATCTTTCGAAGCAGGCCGTCGCCTACCGCCAGATGTCGCTCCTGCTGCGCCGTCCGCCGGGCCGCGAAGCCTATCCGGGCGACGTGTTCTATCTCCACAGCCGCTTGCTCGAGCGCGCCGCCAAGATGAACGAGGACAATGGCGGCGGGTCGCTTACCGCGCTGCCGGTCATCGAGACCCAGGCGGGCGACGTGTCGGCCTACATCCCGACCAACGTGATTTCGATCACCGACGGCCAGATCTTCCTCGAGACCGACCTGTTCTACCAGGGCATCCGCCCGGCGATTAACGTCGGCCTTTCGGTCAGCCGCGTCGGCTCCGCCGCGCAGACCAAGGCGATGAAGAAGGTCGCCGGCTCGATCAAGCTCGAGCTCGCGCAGTACCGCGAAATGGCGGCGTTCGCGCAGTTCGGCTCAGACCTCGACGCCTCGACCCAAAAGCTGCTTGCCCGCGGCGCTCGCTTGACCGAGCTCCTGAAGCAGGGACAGTTCCAGCCGATGCCGGTCGAAGAGCAGGTCGCTTCGATCTACGCAGGTACGCAGGGCTTCCTCGACGCGGTCGATACCAAGGACGTGGTTCGCTACGAGGCTGCGATGCTGAGCTACCTCCGCTCGGACAAGCCGAAGATCTTGGCCAAGATCCGCGACACCAAGGCGCTCGACGACGACACCGCCAAGGAGCTCAAGGACGCGCTGACCGCTTTTGGGAAGCAGTTCGCCTAACCATGGCTTCGCTCAAGGCCCTCAAGCTTCGCATCGGCTCGGTGAAGTCGACGCAGAAGATCACCAAGGCGATGAAGATGGTCGCCGCGGCGAAGCTGCGCCGTGCGCAGCAGAACGCCGAGGCGGGCCGTCCCTATTCGTCGCGGATGACGGACGTCGTGCAGTCGCTCGCGAGCCGGGTGACCGCGAGCCCGAATGCGCCGAAGCTCCTCGCCGGCACTGGCAAGGACAACACGCACCTGATCGTGCTCGCGACCGCCGACCGCGGCCTCGCCGGTGCGTTCAGCAGCAACGTCGTCCGCGCCGCGCGCCGCAAAGCCGAGGAGCTCGAGGCGCAGGGCAAGACGGTCCTGTTCTACATCGTCGGCCGCAAAGGCCGCCCGGTGATCCAGCGGCTCTACCCCAAGAGCATCGTCGCCCAGTACGACACCAGCGAGATGAAGGCGCCGACCTACGCCGACGCCCAGGCGATCGCGAAGGACCTCGTCGACCGCTACACGACCGACGGCATCGACATCGTGCATCTCGCCTACGCCAATTTCCGCTCGACCCTGGTCCAGGAACCGACGGTCGATCAAATCATCCCGGTGGCGGTGAAGGGTGGCGAAACTGCCGCGACGACCGCCAAGGCCGGTCCCCCGGCGGCAGTCGAGTATGAGCCGGACGAGGAAGAAATCCTCGCCGACCTGCTGCCGCGAAACATCGCCGTGCAGATCTATCGCGCGCTGCTCGAGAACCAGGCCGGTTTCTACGGATCGCAGATGACCGCGATGGACAATGCGACGCGCAATGCCGGCGACATGATCAATCGCCTGTCGATCCAGTATAATCGCCAGCGCCAGGCGGCGATCACCACCGAACTCGTTGAAATCATCTCGGGCGCCGAGGCGCTCTAACCCGACTGAAGGCAAGGAAAACGAACATGGCCACCGCCGCCCCTGAGACGAAGCCCCGCAAGAAAGCCGCCGCCAAGGCTGCTGCGCCCGCGACTCCCAAGGCTCCCGCGAAGACCAGCAACATCACCGGCCGCGTCAGCCAGGTGATCGGCGCCGTCGTCGACGTCGCGTTCGAAGGCGACCTGCCGCCGATCCTGTCGGCGCTCGAGACGGACAATGGCGGCAATCGCCTGGTCCTCGAAGTCGCCCAGCACCTCGGCGAGAACGTCGTTCGCACCATCGCGATGGACTCGACCGACGGCCTGACGCGCGGCCAGACGGTCAATTCCACCGGTTCCCAGATCCGCGTGCCCGTCGGTCCGAAGACCCTCGGCCGCATCATGAACGTTATTGGCGAGCCGATCGACGAGCGCGGCCCCATCGGCAGCGACATGTCCGCTCCGATCCACGCCGAAGCCCCGGCCTTCGTTGACCAGTCGACCGAAGCGGCGATCCTGGTCACCGGCATCAAGGTCATCGACCTGCTCGCGCCTTACGCCAAGGGCGGCAAGATCGGCCTGTTCGGCGGCGCCGGCGTCGGCAAGACCGTGCTCATCCAGGAACTGATCAACAACATCGCCAAGGGCCACGGCGGCGTCAGCGTGTTCGCCGGCGTCGGTGAGCGCACGCGCGAAGGGAACGACCTCTATCACGAGTTCCTCGATGCGGGCGTCATCGCCAAGGACGCCGACGGCAACCCGACGCCGGAAGGCTCCAAGGTTGCCCTCGTGTTTGGCCAGATGAACGAGCCGCCGGGCGCCCGCGCCCGCGTTGCGCTGTCGGGCCTGACCCAGGCGGAATATTTCCGCGACCAGGAAGGCCAGGACGTCCTCTTCTTCGTCGACAACATCTTCCGCTTCACTCAGGCAGGTTCGGAAGTGTCGGCGCTGCTCGGCCGTATTCCTTCCGCGGTCGGTTACCAGCCGACCCTGTCGACCGACATGGGCGCGCTTCAGGAGCGCATCACCTCGACCAACAAGGGTTCGATCACCTCTGTGCAGGCCATTTACGTGCCGGCCGACGACTTGACCGACCCGGCGCCGGCAACCTCCTTCGCCCACTTGGACGCGACGACGACATTGAGCCGCGCGATTTCCGAGCTCGGCATCTACCCGGCCGTCGATCCGCTCGACTCCGTCAGCCGCGTGCTGACCCCGGCGGTCGTCGGCCAGGAGCATTACGAGGTTGCTCGTAAGGTTCAGGAGACGCTGCAGAAGTACAAGTCGCTGCAGGACATCATCGCCATCCTCGGCATGGACGAGCTGTCGGAAGAAGATAAGCTGGTCGTGGCCCGCGCCCGTAAGATCCAGCGCTTCCTGTCGCAGCCGTTCCACGTCGCCGAAGTGTTCACCGGCATCCCCGGCAAGTTCGTGCAGGTCGAAGACACGGTCCGCTCGTTCAAGGCGGTCGTCGACGGTGAGTATGACCACCTTCCGGAAGCGGCTTTCTACATGGTCGGCGGCATCGACGAAGCGGTCGCCAAGGCCGAGAAGCTCGCGCAGGAGGCGTAATTGGCCGACTTGCACTTCGAGCTGGTCACGCCGGACAAGCTGGTGATGGCGGATGACGTCCACATGGTCGTCATCCCCGGCACCGAGGGCCAATCAGGCATCATGGCTGGCCATGCCCCTTACATGACGACGCTCAAGAACGGCGAAATCGCGGTCTATCGCAGCGCCGCCGCGCAGCCGGAGCTGATCTCGGTTACTGGCGGCTTTGCCGAAGTTGGCGAAAACGGCCTTACCGTGCTTGCGGAGAGCGCCGGAGCCTAAGACCGTCGCCGCTAACTTAACGAAGTTAGCTTTTTCGAAGGGTTTCTTCCTTATTCACCACCGCGTTCTGCGGAATAAGGTGAGTAGGCCTAGATGAGCGCATTCGGTAAGCGTGGCGGAATCGGTGGTGCGCGCCCGAGCTTCGGCGTTGCGAAGCCGATGAAGAGCGGCCCTGGCGGCTCAGCGGCCAGCACGTCCGCGGCCTTCGATGGCGGCGACCAGTTCCCGCCACTCGAAGAGCTCAACCAGCCCGCGGAAATTCCCACCGGAAGCGAAGACGGCGGCGCTTCCGCGTCCGAGTCCGGCGGCGCGATGGACCGCCTTACCCAGCGCCAGAATGCGAGCGGTGAACAGGGCAGCAGCAAGGCCGAGGGCTTCGAAGCATCGGTCCACAAGATCAAGGAGCAAGTGCTTCCTCGCCTGCTCGAGCGCGTCGACCCGGAAGCCGCGGCGACCCTCAACAAGGACGAGCTGGCGGAAGAATTCCGCCCGATCATCTCCGAGGTCCTCAATGAGCTGAAGATCAACCTCAACCGTCGCGAGCAATTCGCGCTCGAGAAGGTGCTGGTCGACGAGCTTCTCGGCCTTGGCCCGCTCGAGGAGCTGCTCGCCGACCCCGCCGTCAGCGACATCATGGTCAATGGCCCGGAGCAAACCTACATCGAGCGCAAGGGCAAGCTGGAGATCGCACAGATCCAGTTCCGCGACGAAGAGCACCTGTTCCAGATCGCCCAGCGCATCGTGAACAAGGTCGGCCGCCGCATCGACCAGACCAGTCCGCTCTGCGACGCCCGCCTTCAGGACGGCAGCCGCGTCAACGTGATCATTCCGCCGCTCTCGCTTCGCGGGACCGCCATCTCAATTCGTAAATTCTCCGAGAAGCCTATCACGCTCGACATGATGAAGGGCTTCGGCTCGATGTCGGACAAGATGGCGACGGTGCTCAAGATCGCCGGCGCCTCTCGCATGAACGTGATCATCTCGGGCGGTACCGGCTCGGGTAAGACGACGATGCTGAACGCGTTGTCGAAGATGATCGACCCGGGCGAGCGCGTGATCACGATCGAAGACGCGGCCGAGCTTCGGCTTCAGCAGCCGCACTGGCTGCCGCTGGAAACCCGCCCGCCGAACCTTGAGGGCCAGGGTGCGATTACCATTCGCGACCTCGTCATCAACGCGCTGCGTATGCGCCCCGACCGGATCATCCTGGGCGAAATCCGCGGCCAGGAGTGTTTCGACCTCTTGGCGGCGATGAACACGGGCCACGACGGCTCGATGGCCACGCTCCACTCCAACTCCCCGCGCGAATGCCTCGCCCGTATGGAGAACATGGTGATGATGGGCGACATCAAGATCCCGAAGGAGGCGATCAGCCGCCAGATCGCGGACTCTGTCGACCTGATCGTCCAGGTGAAGCGCCTGCGCGACGGCTCGCGCCGCACCACCAACGTCACCGAGGTCATCGGCATGGAGGGCGAGGTCATCGTCACCCAGGAGCTGTTCAAGTTCGAATATCTCGACGAAAGCGCCGACGGAAAGATCATCGGCGAATATCGGTCGATGGGGCTGCGCCCCTACACGCTGGAAAAGGCCAAGCAGTTCGGCTTCGACCAGCCCTACCTCGAAGCCTGCCTCTAAGCCGCTTCGCCGTTCAAGCGATCCAGCGCGTCCCCGACGCGCCCGCGATGGCCTTCGCCGCAGCATCCTCGATGAACACCGCGGGCCTGGTCAGCTCCTTGGTCGCGGGCGTCTCCTCGGTTGCGACAATCGCGTCGTAGGTCGTCACCGCTGCTACCGGCGCCGCTGCTGGCGCGGGCGGCGTCAGGTCAGTCGCCGCACTGGCGGGGACCAAAAGGAGGAGTGCGAGGTTCATGCCCGCCGGATCGCTCAAGCAGCCCTCGCCGCGCAATCAGCCAACCGGGACCTGTTCCGCTTTGGGACGGTTTCGATGGACCGCTGATCGCGGCTAAATAATTACAAAAGAAGGAAAAATGGTGGGCGTGGCAAGGATTGAACTTGCGACCCCTGCGATGTCAACACAGTGCTCTACCACTGAGCTACACGCCCACTCGGGGGCGACTTAGCGACCGCCTCGCCCATCCGCAAGGCGTTGAGCGGGCTTCTTTCCTTTAACTTCGGCGGCGAGATCGTCGAGCGCAGCTGCCACGCCCGGTGGAACCTGGCCTTCCCTTGCCTTGACCATCGCCGACCAGCGAACCACGCCCTGGCGATCGGTCGCTGTCATGCCGAGATAGGGCGCCCCGTCCCACATCACCAACTTCGATGCGAGGGCGAGGTCGCTCGTGCCGGCCCGGCGGACTGCGAAGCCCCGTTGCCCAAGATCGGTGACGATCAACTCGCTGGTTGCGCGCGCAAGCGGATCGTAGGCCGCATTGCCGGTCTCGTTGACGACATCGGCAACACCGATTGCGGACTTACCGGCGTCTCGTGAGACCAACGCGAACGCAATGCCAGCTAACACCAGCGCCGCGATCGCGGACAGGATGAACACGCGCAGCGCGTTCGATTTCTCTGCCCCGCCCGGTCCCTGGCGAAGGCGATAGCCGCGCTTTGGGATGGTCTCGATTAGTCTGGGCTCACGCGCGTCGTCATCCAGCGCTTTGCGCAATTGCCCGATCACCACCGCGACGCTGTTGTCGCTGAGCGCCCGGCCCTGCCAAACGCCGTCGATCAATTGCTCCTGGCTAACGACCTCGCCCCCAGCGTCGCACAGCATCTCCAGTGCCCGCGAAGCGCGCGGTTCGAGCCGGCGGACGTCGGCGCGGCGTCGCAGCTCACCGGTTGCAGGCAAGAAGTCCCAGCCGCCGATCCTATGCCGGCCAACGCTGCGTTCGACGTTCATGCGCTCATCCTAATCGCGGGGAGCGGCCACGGCGAGAGGGGGCCAACCACCCTTCATCGAAACTTTAGCCAATCTTGAATTGCCAGCAGGTCGCGAAGGGGCGGATGCCAGCAGGATCCATTTCGGGAGGGTGTTCAAATGCGCGTATTTGCTGCCGTCTGCTTCGTCTCCGCTTCGTTCATGGCCACGGCCTGCCGCGCCCAACCGGCCGCACCAGCGGCGGAGACGCCGGCGCAGTCGTCGTACCCGAGCGGCCGGTTGATGCCGCCCGAGCCGGTTGCCGAGCATGTCTGGGTCATGCGCCAGCCGCACCGGCTGTGGGCGGCAGTCATCGGCAACGTCGAGATCATTGAGCAGAGCGACGGTGTCGTGCTGGTCGACAGTGGCGGGACGATCGCCGATGGCGAGGACGTGGTGGGCGCCGTCGCGCGGCTGACACCGAAGCCGATCAAGGCAGTGATCATCACTCACTGGCACAACGACCACCCGCTCGGCATCCCGGCGGTGCTTGCGAAATTCCCCAAGACGCGGATCATTGCGACCGAGTGGACCGGCAAAGTCATGGCATACGCTGACGTGCTCAAGGTGGGCATCGGGAAACCCGACGAGAAGCTCGCTAAGACAAGGTTCGACGGAGCCGTCGAGACGAGCGCTGAGTTTCGCAAATCAGCCCAAAATCTCACCCTGCCTAAGGACGAACGTCAGCAATTTGCCATTGAGGCGGCGTGGGTGATGGAGCGCGCCAAACGGCAGCTGCCGAATTACGTCGCGCTCCCCACCGAGACCTTCGCCGACCAGTTAATGGTCGACGACCCACTGACCCCGGTGCAGGCGCTCTATCTGGGTCGCGCGAACACGCGCGGAGACGCGATCGTCTGGCTACCGAAGCAGAAGGTGATGATCAGCGGCGATGCGGTCGTAGCGCCGACGCCGTATGGGTTCAGCGACCTGATGCAGCCGTGGCTGGCGACGCTGGACCGGATGGAAAAGTACGACTTCAAAATCCTCATCCCGGGCCACGGGAGGGTTCAGCGGGACCGGTCCTATCTGGCTACCCTTCGCTGGTCGATGGGCGACATCAAACGTCAGGCGGAAGCGCTCGCGAAGAGCTCCGCCACGCCCGAGCAAGCGGCAAAAAAGTTCGACCGCATGGAACAGCAACGGCGGTTCGGCGCGAACGACGCTTGGACCAAGCGCTGGCTCGACGGTTATTGGCTCGACGGCATGTTCGAGGTGGCGTTCAAGCAAGCGCGGGGCCTGCCGGTGGAATCGGGGACAGACGGCGGCGAGTGATCTGCGTAATGGTGTATTGACACGATAATACACTAGGCATATTCTTCCGACCAACAGGAGGAAGACTATGTACAGCCAGCAAGAGCTAGACGACGCCGTCGCGTCCGGCGTGATCACCGCCGACGCAGCGAACGCGCTACGCGCCCACGTTCAGGGCCAGCGCTCGACGGCCATCCCCGACGAAGAACAATTCCGGCTGATCACCGGCTTCAACGACATTTTTGTGTCGATCGCCGCCGCGATACTGTTGTTTGCGGTCGGCTGGATCGGCCAATCGGTCGGCCAGTCGCTGGACCTGATCATCGGCGAGCGCGGGCCATCGTTCGTTGCGCCCCTGGGTATTGCCGCGACTTCGTGGGGCCTCGCTTTATTCTTCACCGCCAAGCGGCGCATGGCCCTCCCCTCGATCCTGCTGCTGCTGACCTTTGTCGGCGGCGTGTTTGCGACGACCGGAATGGCGGTCGCGCAGGTCGTCGGCGAGAACGCCTTCGACAATAACAACTTGCTGGGCGGCGCAGTCGTTGCGGTCTCGGGCGCTGTCGCGGCCGCTGCCGCATGGCTTCACTGGCGCCGTTTCCGCGTGCCGATCACCGTTGCCGCTGGCGCTGCTTCGGTGGCTGCCATTGCCGCGGGTGGCGTGATGGCCGCGCTGGGGCCGAACGACCCCAATACGAAGAACATCATCCTGGGTGTCGTTCTTGCGCTGGGCATCGGGATCTTTATGTTCGCCATGTGGTGGGACGGGTCGGACCGAGCCCGCCTGACGCGCCGCGCCGACGTCGCCTTCTGGCTGCACCTTCTGGCGGCGCCGATGATCGTGCACCCGGTGTTCACGCTGCTCGGCCTGAACGACGGTCATGCGACCGTCGGCGAGGGTATCGTAGTCATCCTGCTCTACGTGGCACTCGGCATCACCGCGCTCGCGATCGACCGCCGTGCGCTGCTCGTCTCGGCACTGGCTTACGTGCTGTTCGCGATGCAGCAGCTGTTCCGCGAGTTCGGTGCCGTCGAGCTCAACGTCGCGCTGACGGCGCTGGTGATCGGGTCGGCCCTGCTGATGCTGTCGGCCTTCTGGCACCAAGCCCGCGGCGTGATCGTCCGGCCGTTGCCGGAAAGTCTGCGGGAGCGCCTGCCGATCCTCGACCGGACGGTGGCAGCTACCCCACAAGCCGCATAAGCCGGCGCTCGAGCGGAGCCAGGACTCCTGCGAGCTCCTGGCCTCGCTTGAGCACCGCGCCATGCTCTCCGACCAGCGCAAACGCCCCCTGCTTCAATCGAAGCGCGGGGCGTTTTTCAATGCGCACTTCGGGGCGTTCCGAGTGACGGCGATATGCGGCGAAAATCGCCACGTCGGGATCGATCCGAAGCGCATAATCGCGCCAATGCCCGGCGGCGACCATCCGGCCGTACAAGTCGAGGATCCGCATCAGTTCCTTACGGTCGAAGGTGGCAATCCGGCGCCGGTCCCATTGGCTCGGGAACGGCGCGATGACGCTCAAGCGCTCTTTGCCTTCGGCTGCGGCTGGCGGGTCAGCTTCAGCGCCTTCAGTTCCTTGCGCAGCTCGGCGATCTCATCCTCAAGCTCGCACAAGCGCGCCCGGACCGGATCCACGTCTTCGCCGCACGGCGTGCCGTAGGGCATAAAGCCCGGGCTGTAATGGACCGCGTCGACCGGTACCGGCTTGGCAGGGATGCCGACCACGGTCTGACCAGGCGCGACATCCTTGGTGACGACGGAGTTGGCACCGATCTTTGCACCCTCGCCGATCTCGATCGGCCCGAGCACCTGCGCGCCAGACCCGACCACGACGCCGGAGCAAAGTGTTGGGTGGCGCTTGCCGCCGACGCCTGTCGTCGGGTTGGTGCCGCCGAGAGTGACATGCTGATAGATAGTGACGTCGTCATGGATCTCGGCGCTTTCGCCGATCACGCTGAAGCCGTGATCGAGGAAGAATCGCTGACCGATCTTGGCGCCGGGATGGATGTCGATGCCGGTCAGGAATCGGCTGAAATGATTGACCAGGCGGGCGAGGAAATAGAGATGCCCCTCCCAAAGCCAATGCGACAGCCGGTAAAGGCCAAGCGCCCATACGCCGGGGTAAAAGGCCACGTCCCAGCGCGAGCGCGCCGCAGGATCGCGGGATTTGACGGAATCGAGATAAGCGATCAGGCCGGACTGCAAGACGCGTGATACCTTTTGCCGTTGTCCCTATAATTTAAGAGACCGCTTTGAGAATTGCCAGACATGGCCTGGGCCTCTCGGCACGTCCTATTGCGGAAACATCGGCTTTGGGCAAAGCTCACCCTTGCCGGTACAGAAAACCAAAGATTTCACAGCAATTTGATCGTGTGAGCTAAGGGGACAGCGATCTTCTCCGCCTACAATCCGCTCTATTCGCTGGCAGGCTTCCTTGTCGGCATGCTCGTCGGCCTGACCGGGGTCGGCGGCGGATCTCTCATGACGCCGCTGCTGGTTCTGCTGTTCGGCTTTCACCCTGCGACGGCGGTCGGAACCGACCTTCTCTACGCGTCGGTCACCAAAAGCGTGGGCACCGTTGTCCACCACAAGGGTCAGACGGTCGACTGGCGCATCGTGCTTGGCCTCGCGTCGGGAAGCGTCCCCGCCGCCGTCCTGACCCTTTACGTCATGAGCCGGTCCGGCGTGAACGCGACGCACAGTTCCGGAGCGTTGAACCTGCTCCTCGGCTTCGCGCTGATCGTGACCGGCATCGCCGTGATGTTCCGACCACTCATTCTGCGTTTTGCCGGCGACCATATCCACGGCATGACCAGCAGGCGGGTAACCGCCTGGACAGTCGTCCTCGGCGCGACTCTCGGCGTGCTCGTCTCAATAACGTCCGTAGGGGCGGGGGCCTTAGGCACGACTGCGCTATTGATCCTTTATCCAAAGCTCCCGGTCGCGCGCATTGCCGGTAGCGACATTGCCCACGCGGTGCCGCTGACGCTCATTGCCGGCATCGGACACTGGATGATGGGCTCGGTCGATTTTTCCCTAATGGGCGCGCTACTGATCGGGTCGGTCCCGGGGATCATCGTTGGCAGCCTGCTGGGCAGCCGGTCGTCGGACGCATTCTTGCGCCCAATCCTCGCGGTGACCTTGCTCGTTGTTGGGGGCCGGTTGCTCGCCTGATTGTCAGACCGGCGTCACGAATTCGTCGCCCGGCACCCAATTACAAGGACACTCTTCGCCGGTCAGCAAAGCATCGAGCACGCGCAAGGTCTCTTCGGGATTGCGGCCCACGATCTTGGCATTGACGGTGATGTGTTGGATCGCGTTGTCGGGATCAACGATGAACGTTGCGCGCCGCGCCAGCCCTTCGACCGGATCGTGAATGCCCATCGCCTTTGCGAGTTCGCATTTGTCGTCGGCGATCCAGGGGAAGTCGCAGGCCGCGAGATTGCGGTCAGACTTCCTCCACGCGAGGTGCATGGGTGCGGTGTCGGTAGACGCGCCGATCAGGTCGGCGCCGCGCTCATCGAACGACTTCTGCAACTGACCATAGCCGACGATGTCGGTCGGGCAGACGGCCGTAAAATTCTTGGGCCAGAAGAACAGGATCTTCCAGCGGCCGTTTGACGCGCCGAGATCGAGCGTCTCGCCGCTTAAGTCCCCGCCGCGCTGCACGGCCACCGTTATCGACGGAAGTTTGTCATCAATCGTCAGCATCGTGTCACTTTCGCCCTTCATCAATTGCGAACCATCGAGGAAATCGATTATGCGATACGCCATAATCGGGACAGTCGATGAGTCTTCACCTCCCAACCATCAAGCAATTGCAATATCTCGTTGCGCTCCGCCAGCACGGCCATTTCGGGCGCGCGGCAGAAGCCTGCTTCGTCACTCAATCCACCCTTTCCGCGGGCTTACGCGAACTCGAGAGCCTGATGGGGATCACTCTGGTCGAACGCACCCGGCGCGTCGTTCGTTTCACAGCGCTGGGCCAGCGGATTGCTGACAAGGCACTTCGCGTACTGCGCGAAGCTGAGGAGCTGGCAGAGATGGCACGGGCCGAAGGCGAGCCGCTCCATGGCGAGCTCCGCATGGGCGTCATCCCGACGATCGCGCCTTTCCTGCTTCCGGCGATGCTTCCGCGCCTTCGGCAGCAATGGCCAAGCCTCAAACTGTACCTGCGCGAAGAGGCGAGCGCCGCCGCGTGCGAGGCCCTTCACCGCGGCCAGCTGGACTGCGTGCTTCTCGCGCTCCCGTTTGGCTGCGGCGAGGTCGACAGCGCGCCGTTGTTCGATGATCCATTGTTCGTCGCCTTCCCCGCTGCCGAAGCGCCGAAGGCCCCGGCCGTCGACGCGCAGACCATCGACGAAAACCGGCTGCTGCTTCTCGAGGATGGCCACTGCCTGAAGGATCATGCGCTCTCGGCCTGCAACCGGCCGGAGCTACGCGCCAATGCTGCGATGATGGGGACATCGCTGCACACGCTCGTGCAGATGGTCGACAACGGGCTCGGCCTGACCTTCGTCCCCGGGATGGCGATCGATGCCGGAATCCTCACCGGGACGGATGTCGAAGCACGCTCGTTGAGTTCAGACTATAACTATCGTCGAATCGCGCTGATCTGGCGCCGGTCGAGCCCGCGCGAGCGCGAGTTCCAGCTCCTGGCGAAATCCCTGCGACGGATTGTGGGCGGCCACGACGCGAGCGCCGCGGCCGCCTAGAAACGAGATCAAACGAGGTCCGCGTTCATCACCTTCGTCCACGCCTTCACGAAATCGCGGACGAATTTCTCCTCATTGCCACGCTCGGCATAAACTTCGGCGGTCGCGCGAAGCTGGCTGTTCGATCCGAAGATGAGGTCAGTACGGGTTGCGCGCCACCTTTCATGCCGGCCGCCGCGATCGCGCCCGACGAATTCCTCGTCACCGCTCTCGTCCACAACTTCCCAGAAGGTGTCGTTGTCGAGCAGGTTGACGAAGAAGTCGTTTGTCAGGTGGCCCTTGCGGTCGGTGAAGACGCCGTTGGCGCTGTCTCCATGGTTGGCGCCAAGTACGCGCAGGCCGCCGAGGAGCACAGTCATCTCAGGCCCCGACAGACCCAGCAATGACGCCTTGTCGAGCAGCAACTCTTCGGTCTTCACGCTCTGCCGGGTTTTCAGGAAGTTGCGGAAGCCGTCGGCCTGCGGCTCCATCCAGACAAAGCTTTCGACGTCGGTCCACTCTTGCGTCGCGTCGCCACGCCCGCCCGTGAAGGGCACCTCGATCGAAACGCCGCCATCCTTGGCCGCCTTTTCAACCGCGGCCGAGCCCGCGAGGACAATTGCGTCGGCCAGCGACATCGATCCCCGCAGCTCATTGAGCTTGGCTAGCACCTTGGCGAGCTCTTGGGGCTCGTTGACCGTCCAGTTCTTCTGGGGCTCGAGCGCAATGCGCGCGCCGTTCGCGCCGCCGCGATGATCCGACTTGCGGAAGGTCGAGGCGGACGCCCATGCGGTCTTGACCAGCTGCGCAACCGTCAGCCCGCTGCTCAGCACCGCCGATTTGAACGCGGCGATATCTGCGCTCGACGGAGCCGTTCCCTGCGGCACCGGGTCCTGCCAGATCAGGTCTTCCGCTGGCACTTCCGGACCGAGATAACGGGACTTCGGACCCATGTCGCGATGGGTCAGCTTGAACCAGGCGCGGGCAAAGGCGTCGTCAAGCGCCGCCTGATCGTCGCGGAAACGTTCGGAAATGGCGCGGAACTCGGGGTCCATCTTCAGCGCCATGTCGGCCGTCGTCATCATGGTCGGCACACGCTTCGATGGGTCACGCGCGTCCGGCGCCAGGTCTTCCGGATCCGGATTGATCGGTGTCCATTGCTTTGCGCCGGCCGGGCTCGTCACCAGTTCATAGTCGTACTTGAACAGCAGGCGGAAATAGTCGCCGCCCCACTTGGTCGGGTTGTTCGACCACGCACCTTCGATGCCGGAGGTGGTGATGTTGCCCGTCTGGATCTGCTCGTCGTCAGTGAGCCACCCGAGCCCCTGGAGATGAATAGCTTCGGACGCCGGGTCGCTCCCGAAACTCTCGGCGGGCTTGGCGCCGTGCGCCTTGCCGAAAGCATGGCCGCCGGCGGTCAGTGCGACGGTTTCTTCCGAATTCATCGCCATGCGCAGGAAGGTCGCCTTCATGTCGCGCGCCGAGAGGAGCGGATCGGGATTTCCGCCCGGGCCTTCCGGATTGACGTAGATGAGGCCCATCTGGATCGCTGCAAGCGGCCCTTCGAGCTCCAGTTCTTCCTCAGGCATAATGCGCGTCTTGGCGCCCTGGTTGACCCAGATCTCCTCCGCGCCCCAGAACGTGTCGCCCTCGGACTGGTAGACGTCCTTGCGGCCTCCACCGAAGCCGAACACGGGCCCGCCCATCGATTCGATCGCGACGTTGCCGGCGAGGATGAACAGGTCGGCCCAGCTGATCGACTGGCCATACTTCTGCTTGATCGGCCACAGCAGGCGCCGCGCCTTGTCCAGATTGCCGTTGTCCGGCCAGCTGTTGAGCGGTTCGAACCGCTGTTGGCCGCTCGAAGCCCCACCCCGGCCATCGGTGATGCGATAAGTGCCGGCCGCGTGCCACGCCATGCGGATCATGAAGGGGCCGTAGTGGCCATAGTCGGCCGGCCACCACGGCTTGCTGTCTGTCATCAGCGCCGTGAGGTCCGCCTTCAACGCCTGATAGTCGAGCTTCTTGAAGGCTTCGGCGTAATTGAAGTCCTCGCCCATCGGGTCGGGCGACACGCCGTGTTGGTGGAGCATGTCGACCGGAAGCGCTTCGGGCCACCAATCCTTGTTGGTGCGGCCAAGCAGCGAGCGCACCTGGGTGCCTTTCATCGGGCAACCGCCGCCGATATCGCCGGTCTTTGCGTCCATGATCCCTCTCCAAAAATTAAAATGTCGTGTGCGAGCCCTAGGCGCGGGCTGTCATCGATTGAAACGACTAAATTTTGTTAGAGAGACATAGAAAATCGATTAGTCGGTCAATCCATGTGCCGGATGCCGATGCGCAAATAATCGTAGCCCGTCACCAAGGTCAGCGCCGCAGCGAGCCAGAGGCACGCCAAGCCGACCAGATGGACCCACGGCATCTCCGGTGCCGAGCCACCAAGGATCAAGGCGCCGAGCGCGACCATCTGGAAGGTCGTTTTCCATTTCGCGAGCGCGCTGACGGGCACCGAAACCTTGAGCTCGGCCAGAAACTCGCGGAGGCCTGAGACGATGATTTCGCGCAGCAGGATGACCAACGCCGGGATGATGTTGAGACCGGCGATCTCGGGCACCGGGTTCGCCTTGCGGCTCGAGATCAGCATGATGAGCACCGCACCGACCATGATCTTGTCGGCGATCGGATCGAGGAATTGACCGAGGCGCGAAATCCTGCCCTGCGCGCGCGCCAGGTAGCCGTCGAAATAGTCGGTGATCCCGACAACGCAGTAGAGGACGAACGTGATCGCATAATCGAGCGGCGCCGGGCGCCACAGCAGGAACACCAGGATCGGCACCGCGAAGATGCGGGACAGGGTCAGGAGGTTCGGTAGCGACAACATCGTTTCAAACCGTGCCGTTATAAGGTTTGGCGGCATGCGCAAAGCTGGCTATGCCTTCGCCCCAACGTCCATGGCACCCCCAGCGCCCCAGCTTTGATCCAGAACGTCGCCCATCTCCTCCGCGCGCGGCGGTTCGTTCCGCTGTTCGCGACCCAATTCCTCGGCGCGTTCAACGACAGCCTGTTCAAGCAGGCCGTGGTACTGTTTGTCACCTACCAGCTCTATTCAAACCCGGCGAAAGAGTTTCAGTTCAGCGCGATAGCGCAGGGCCTGTTCATCCTCCCGTTCTTCCTCTTTTCGGCGCTGTCAGGGCAGCTTGCCGACGACCATGACAAGGCGCGGCTGATCCGCATCATCAAGCTCGCGGAAATCGGGATCATGATCCTCGGCGGAGCGGGACTGATGCTCGCCAACATCCCGCTGATGCTGATCGCGGTCGGGCTCATGGGCGTTCATTCGACATTCTTCGGGCCAATCAAGTACGCAATCCTGCCGCAGCACCTGCGCAAGGACGAAGTGCTGGGAGGCACCGGCCTCGTCGAAGCTGGAACCTATATCGCCATCCTCGGCGGGACGATCCTCGCCGGCGTGCTGGCCGCTGCGCCATCGATCGCGGCTGCCGCGACGGTGGGCATCGCAATCATCGGCTTCCTCGCAGGGCGACAGGTCCCCCCTGCCCCGCCGGCCGCGGAGCGCATCCCGTTCAATTGGCACATCATCCGCGCCTCGATCGCGCTTGTCAGCGCGACCATGCACATCCGGCGCCTGTTCCTGGCGATCTGCTCGATCAGTTTCTTTTGGACGATCGGTGCGGTGCTGATCATCATCTTCCCGCCGCTCGTGAAGAATGTGCTCGGCGCGAACGAGCAGGTCGCGAGCCTATTCATCGCCATCTTCTCGATCGGCATCGCTATTGGGTCCATCCTCATCAACCGCCTGCTCAAGAGCGAGGTCTCGGCGAGGTTTGCACCAGCGTCGGTCGTCGCCATGGGCCTATTCGTGCTCATGCTCCACTTCACCGCACTCGCCTGGGGCAAGCATGGGCCCGAACTGACGACGCTCGGCAATTTCGTGTTCCATCCGATGGCCGGGCTGATGATCGTGTGCCTGCTCGGCGTCGCAATCACCGGCGGGATGTTCGTGGTCCCACTCTACGCCTTCCTGACGACGACCGTGCCCAAGACCGAAACGGCGCGAACGGTCGCTGCGAACAACATCGTCAATTCAGGGGCGATGGTGATTGGGTCGCTGATGGCGTTCGCGCTGAGCAGCATGGGCGTCGGGCCCACCGGGCAGCTTCTTTTGGTGGCGGCGATGTGCCTCGTCTCGGCCTGGCTCGGGTGGAAGCTCCACCTGGCTTGTGACTAGGGCCCGCGACTAAGCGATCAGGACCGAGACGAACAGGAAGCCGACCGCGAAAGTCGACAGGAACAGCTTCAAATCATCGCTCAGGAGCGGCGCGGCAGCCACTGCCGGCGCCCAGTGCCGAACAGGACCACGGCCGAACGCTCGCGGATGCGGCGCAAAGGCTGGTCGAGCAAGCTGCATGGCAAATCCTTAACGCGGTTTTTACCATGTTCAAAACTCGCAAAATGCGTGACGGAGCCATCCGTCCCGCAGCGGGACAGACGGTCAATTCCGATCAGTGGGGAGGCTTAAGCCTGGGCGGCTTGGGGAGGCTGTTGTTCGCCCGTGCGCTCGCGGGCGGCAAGCAGGTCACGAGCCTGGTGAGCCGGCATCGGCTTGCCGAAATACCAGCCTTGGCCGATCGCGCAGCCAAGCCGAACGACAGTGTCGAACGCGGCTTCGGTCTCGATCCCCTCGACGCACACCGGAACGGACAGAGCGCCCGCAAGGGTGGTGACCGCGCGGATAATCGCCAGGCTTTCCTTCTTAACGTGGATGTTGCTGACGAAGCTCCGATCGATCTTGATGATGTCGAACGGCAGCGAGCGCAGGTGCGACAGCGACGAAAAGCCGGTGCCGAAATCGTCCAGCGCGAGGCGGACACCCTGGTTCTTCAGGCTCGTGACGATCGAGCGCGCAAAATCGATGTCGGCGAACAGCGAGCTCTCGGTAACTTCGACCACCAGCCGTTCGGCTGGGAAGCCGGTCTCGGCGAGGATCCGGACGATCCGCTGGGCAAGCCACCCATCAGTGAGCTGCGTCGGGGAGATGTTGACCGAAATCTTGATTGCTGGGTCCCAGCTGGCGGCTTCGCGAAGGGCTTCGCCGATCACCTGTTCGGACAGGCGCCCGATGAGCCCGATTTCTTCCGCGACGGGGATGAAGACATCGGGGCCGATGATTCCCGACAATGGATGAGTCCACCGCGCCAGAACTTCGAAGCCGACGATTTCGCCGGTCTCAAAACTAACCTGCGGTTCGAAGTAAGGGACGAACTGTCCGTGATCGAGACCGTAGCGGATGCCCTGCTCGATCTCGCCCTGTGCGACGAGCGCGCGCTCCATGCCGGCATCGAACCACACGGGCCGCGCGACGCGGCCGCTGCGGGCATGATCCATGGCGATGTCGGCACGGCGAAGGATATCGGGAATGCTGGCACCGGCTCCCGGCGCGGTGGCGATGCCGGCGAACGCACCAACCTGGATGATCCGCTCGTCGAACATGAAGGGCCGCGTCGCAGCCCGAAGCACCGCCTCGGCGGTTTCCTCCGCGGGCGCGAGATTGCCCGGCTCCAGCACTTGCGCAACGGCGAATTCGTCACCGCTCAAACGAGCGACCACGGCGTCGGAACCCAGCTCATCGGCGAGAGCGGCGGCGATGCCCTTGAGCAAGCGATCGCCGGTCTCGTAGCCATGCTGATCGTTCACCGTCTTGAACCGGTTGATCTGGAAGGAGACGATGCCGAGACTTCTGCTCGACACCGCAGCGTCCGCGGCCAATTCTGCCGCCCGATCCGCGAAACCCTTGCGGTTATAGAGGCCGGTCACGGGGTCGGTGCTGGCTAATACCGCCGCCCGTTTCTCGTGTTCGGCGCGCATCTCCGCTTCGTGCTGAAGGTCGACGTAACGGCGCCACCCGAACAAGATGAGCGCCACATTAAGCGTTAGAGCCGTGCTTGCGATCCGGACTTCGGGACCGAACTCGCCGGCGATGCGCAGGTGACGGAAGAAGGCGCTGCCATTCCAGATGAGCAGCATCACCGCAGTGATCAGGACGACAAGCACGACGACGTCGCGCTGAGCGTTCTCAAGACGCGAACTGGGTGTGTCGGTCACCGAAGATACATCCGAACTGGTCACGACTTTAGCCGTTAACCCGCGAACGCTTAACAAATTCCTCTTGAATGGCCGATTTTGACCTTATCTTTGGATAATAGGCCCGCGTCGGCGCTTCGAAAGGCCTGTAACACGAGTTGGTGCGGACGGTGGGAATCGAACCCACACTCCCTATTGGGAAGAGGATTTTAAGTCCCCAGCGTCTACCGTTCCGCCACGTCCGCTAAGCTCCGGCGACGGTAGTGCACGAGCCGGCTTATTCCGCGGTCACTTCCTGCAGGTTTAAGCGCTCGCGCATTTCCTTGCCCGGCTTGAAATAGGGCACTCGCTTGGCATCGACCGACACGGATTCGCCGGTGCGCGGGTTGCGCCCCAGCCGCGCATCGCGCTGACGCGTTGAGAACGCTCCGAAGCCGCGCAGCTCGACGCGTCCGCCATGAGCGAGTTGCTCAGTGATCGAGTCGAAAATGGCGCTGACCACACCCTCGACTTCACGTTGCGTGAGGTCGGGAAAATCGGTGCACAGCTTCTGCACCAGCTCAGAACGGATCATCGGCTTCCCCGCGAAAGGAGTTGGTCCGGTCCCTTTACTCCCCCGAATACGAGGGACCGATTTGCGCAGGCTGTCAGGAAAATTTGCCCGACGCAAGAAGGATTTAAGCGGCGTCTCACGAGGAAACGCCGCTTTTTCCCGTTACTTTTTCTTCTTGGTGGCCTTCTTTTCCTCGGACGGTTCGCCCTCGGCGGCAGCCTCAGCCGTCTCGGCCTTGTCCGCCTTTGCAGCCTTGGCTGGAGCAGCCTTCTCAGCCTTCTCAGCCTTCTCAGCCTTGGCGGGCTTTGCTGCGGACTTGCTCTCCTTGGCGGACGCTTCGGCCTTTTCCTTCAGCGCGGCGCCGAGGATGTCGCCAAGCGACGCCCCCGAGTCCGAGCTGCCGTACTGGGCCACGGCCTGCTTCTCTTCGGCGATCTGCATCGCCTTGATCGAGAAATTCGGCTTCTTCGAACGGTCAAACCCGACGACCATCGCGTCGAACTTCTGGCCGACCTGGAAGCGCTCTGCGCGCTGCTCGTCGCGGTCGCGGCCAAGGTCGCCACGCTTGAGGAAGCCGGTCGCGCCATCGTCGCCGACCTGCACGTCGAGGCCTGCGTCCTGGACCGCGCGAACCGTGACTGTGACGACCTCGCCCTTGCGAACACCACCGGCTGCCGATGCGCCCGCGCCTGCGCCTGCGCCGACACCCTTGCCGCCGCCGCCTTCGAGCTGCTTCATGCCGAGGCTGATGCGCTCCTTCTCGACGTCGACGTCGAGAACCTGCGCCTTCACCATCTCACCCTTGCGGTGGAGCTGAAGCGCTTCCTCGCCCGAAACACCCCAAGCGATGTCCGACATGTGCACCATGCCGTCGACGTCGCCCTCGAGCCCGATGAACAGGCCGAATTCGGTCGCATTCTTGACTTCGCCCTCGACGGTCGAGCCGACCGGATGAGCCGATGCGAAAGCTTCCCACGGGTTCGACTGGGCCTGCTTGAGACCGAGCGAAATGCGGCGCTTTTCCTCGTCGACCTCGAGCACCTTCACGTCGACCTCTTGCGAAGTGCTGACGATCTTGCCCGGGTGGACGTTCTTCTTGGTCCAGCTCATTTCGGAAACGTGGACCAAGCCTTCGATGCCCGGCTCAAGCTCGACGAACGCGCCATATTCGGTGATGTTCGTCACTCGGCCGCTGAAGGTGCCGCCGATCGCATATTTGGCGGCCGCGCCTTCCCACGGATCGCTCTCGAGCTGCTTCATGCCAAGGCTGATGCGCTGCGTGTCGCGGTTGATGCGGATGATCTGCACCTTCACCGTGTCGCCGATGTTGAGCACCTCTGAGGGGTGATTGACGCGCTTGTACGAAATGTCCGTGACGTGGAGCAGGCCGTCGATGCCGCCCAGGTCGACGAACGCGCCATAATCGGTGATGTTCTTGACCACGCCCTCGATGACCTGGCCCTCGGCGAGGCTCTGGATGAGGCCGCTGCGCTGCTCGGCGCGGGTCTCTTCCAGGATCGCGCGGCGCGACACGACGATGTTGCCGCGGCGACGGTCCATCTTGAGGATCTGGAACGGCTGCGGGAGGTCCATCAGCGGACCGACGTCGCGAACCGGGCGAATGTCGACCTGGCTGCCGGGCAGGAAGGCCACGGCGCCGCCGAGATCGACGGTGAAGCCACCCTTCACGCGGCCGAAGATCACGCCCTCGACGCGGTTGCCGGCTTCGAATTCCTTTTCGAGCTTGTCCCAGGCGGCTTCGCGGCGCGCGCGGTCGCGCGACAGCATCGCTTCACCCTGGCTGTTCTCGACGCGGTCGACGTAGACCTCGACCTCGTCACCGACGTTGAGCTCGGCCTTCTGGCCCGGCGCGGCAAACTCGCGCAGCGCAACGCGCCCTTCCGACTTCAAGCCGACGTCGATCACCGCCATGTCGTTTTCGATTGCGGTGACTTTGCCCTTCACCACCTTGCCTTCGAAGGCTTCATTCTCGCCGCCGAGGCTTTCATTGAGGAGGGCCGCGAAATCGTCGCGGGTCGGGAAGGTCGTGGTAGCCATAAGTCTCTTGTGTCTCTCGTATCAATCGGGCCTGCCGCGTGGCCGCCACCATGGCGGGCCTTCACATGCGGACCTGGTCAAATTCACTGCCGTGGTCAGCTCATCCGGCCACGGCATCCGATCGGCTTCCCATCCACGGAAAAAAGCGCGTCCCGGCCCCGGTCTGAACCGGTCTACCGTACGCGCTCGCCGAAGGACGGGCTGCCGCAGACGCTAAATGAGCATCGGTCGGACGGGCGCGCCTTAGCGGAGGCGCCTCCGAAGAGCAAGAACGGGCGCCGGTAGGAATTTTCCTATTGCATCATAGGAACAAATAGGGAACATGCTTCCGTTCAGCTCGGAGTCGGTTGTAATGCTTGTTCTCGATCCGCCACTCCTGATTGCCGTCGCTGCGGTGATCAGCAGCCTGTCCGCGTTCATTTGGGCGGTGCGCCGCAAGCCTTGACCGGCTAAGCGGGGTGCATGTTCGCTGACTGGGAAAACTTCTACCTGATCGTCGGACCGTCGGCGGGCGCGCTGATCGGCCTGATGTTCGTCGTGGTCACGCTGACCCAGGGCCGCGACCGCGAGGCGATGGAAGCCGGGAAGCATCTCTACACGTCGCCGATCGTCTGGCACCTCGCCGTCGTCATGGCGATGAGCGCCGCAGCGGTAGCGCCGCCGATGACACCCCAGCTATTCGGGATCTTAAGCGGCGGACTTGCACTGCTTGGTGTCGCGATGGGAATCCGGAGCACGGTGGGCATTGCCCGCGCGCAATTGACCGGGCCCAAGGACAGTATCTTCGATACCTGGTGGTACGGAGTGATGCCGACCGTGGCATACGTAGGGCTGGGTGGAGCCTCGATCGCGCTGTTGACCGGCGCCGAATGGAGCGAGAGCGCGATTGGGGCCGCACTGATGGCCCTGCTTCTGGTGAGCATCCACGCCGAATGGGATCTGGTGACCTTCCTTGCGCCCATGGCCAAGGAAGCCGAACGAAAAGAGCGCAAGGCGAAGCGCTAGAGCTCCTTCGTCATTTCAATCATCGTCCGTCGGAATCCCTCGCGCTCGAACAGCTGGTGCGCGCCATGGTTCTTCTCCGCCGTCGACAGCACAGCGCGCGGAGCTCCACGCTTGGCCAGTTCGGCAAGCGCCGCATCGAGCAGCTTCTTCCCTACCCCTCGGCCACGGTGCTCCGGATCGACGACGAGGTCGTAGACCGCGCCTGCCGGTCCTCGCAACGCCATGTAGTCAAACCCCTCAAGCCCGAAGAAGACATAACCGACCACGGTCCCGCCTTGCTCGGCGACAAGGACCATTCGATGGTCCGCATCAATGTGGGAGACGAGGAAATGGCCGTACGCCTGTGGCATGTCCGGCAGTGGTGCGAGGAAGCGCCGCGGGTCGAACTCGTAATGCTCCTGAACCAGCATCGCGCCGAGGCTTCCAAGGACGCTTTCGTCCGCGAGCGTTGCCGATCGGATGGTCGTGGAAGCCGTCATTCGGGGCGATCTTGCATGTGCCGCGGTCGAAGAAAAGCGGCGAACCGTGAAATGCCATCTCCCGCTCCATTCAATCTTAGGTTATTTCCCCGCAGATTCAGCGCGTTGAATCGGGGGCAAGGCAAAGCTATGCGAGTTCGTGGACTAAGTGGCGGAGTTGCGATGGGTCTGGCCCTGCTCGTTGCCGCGCCGGCCGACGCGCGCAAGAAGCCGCCACCACCGCCTCCCCCGGCTCCAGTCATTCCGCAGGTGAGATCCGGCGACGCGGGTGTCGACGCTTTCTATTTCTACGACCGCGCGGGTGCGCCCATTTGGCTTCGCGACGATGCCGGGCGACAGGCCGCGGCGAAGCTCGCCGAGGTCCTCGACCGTGCTCCTATCGATGGCCTGGCCGAGGGGCCCGTCCTGGCTGCGACCGTCCGAAGCGCGATCACTCGCGGAACTCTTGACGATGACGCCGCAATATCGGTCGCCTGGCTGAAATATGTGCGCGACTTGAAAGCTCCGATTGCGGGCGTCGATTATGGCGACTCCGCGCTAAAGCCGGCGATCCCGACGGCCAAAGAAGCGCTGTCGGAACTGGTCGCGTCGCCGTCGCTCCTGGCCAAGGTCGATCAGGTCTCGGCAGTGAACCCGCTCTACGCGGCGCTCCGCGACCAGGCCGTCACCGCCGGACAGGCCGCGGACCCGCGGGTCCGCGCAAGCCTCGATCGTCTGCGGCTTCTTCCGGCCACCGGCCGCGCGATCCTGGTCGATGTGGCGAGCGCCGAACTCTGGATGCTGGAGAACGGCCAGCCGGTCGACAGCATGAAGGTGGTGGTCGGCAAGACCACATCGCCAACCCCGCTGCTGGCGGGCACGATCCATTATGTGACCTTCAACCCCTACTGGCACATCCTCGACGACGTCGCGCGCCGGAAAGTCGCTCCAATCGTGATCAAGCGGGGTGTGTCCTACCTGAAGGCGGCCAAATACGACACGGTTGCAAGCTGGACCGACCCGCAGCCGGTCGACCCGGCTACAATCGACTGGAAGGCGGTCGCCGCGGGCACCGACCATGTCTTCATCCGGCAGAAGCCTGGCGTGAACAACATGATGGGTGCGATGAAGTTCAGCTTCGAAAACGCCGACGACATCTTCCTTCACGACACGCCGCACAAGGAGCTGTTCGGCAAAGCCAAGCGCACCCTGAGCCTGGGCTGCGTCCGCCTCGAACATGCGAGCCGCCTCGCGCAGTGGCTGCTTGGGCGCGACGCGGCGCCGCCCAGCGACGCGCCCGAATTGCACGTCATGGTCGACAAGGGGGTGCCGGTCTACCTGCTGTACCTGACCGCGACGGTGGCGGACGGGCAACTGGCGTTCGCCAATGACGTCTACGGGCTTGATCCCCGACCCGCGCCGACCGCGCTTGCGACGACTGAGCCAGATACGGCGAAGCCCGCGACCGACGCAGCGCAACCTATGTCCGCGACTGCGCCAGGCACCTCACACTAAGCTTCAGTCAGCCGATCCTCGACCATTCGCAACGCCGCGGCGACCGCTTCTTCCGCATTCATCTCGCTCGTATCGAGGCGAAGGGCATCTGGCGCCTGCGTGAGCGGCGCCGCCTCCCGGTTTGAATCGCGCTCGTCGCGGGAACGGATGTCGGCCAGCACGTCCTCAAACGTTGCATGCATCCCGCGCTGCTCGAGCTCTCGCATGCGGCGCTCGGCGCGAACTTCGGCTGCCGCAGTAACGAACAACTTCACGTCTGCATCGGGCGCAATGACGGTGCCGATGTCCCGCCCGTCGAGCACCGCGCCACCAGCCTGGTGCGCGAAGTCCTGCTGCCGCTTGAGCAGGACCGACCGGACTTGCGGATAGGCCGAGATGGCCGAGGCGATCCTGGACACAGGCTCGCTCCTCAGCTCCGGGTCGTCGGCGTCGAGGTTGAGCTCCTGAGCGGCCCTCACCGCTTCGAACTCGTTGCCCGGGTCTCCGCCCCAGCGCCACAGGTTCAGCGCTGCCGCGCGGTACAACAGCCCCGTATCCATGTGCGGTAGGCCATAATGCTTGGCGAGCGAGCGCGCGATCGTCCCCTTCCCGCTCGCCGCGGGTCCATCGACGGCGATGATCGTCATCGGACGGGGTCGTGCTCGCGCAGCCACGGGCGAAGGATCCCAAGCGCCTCCTCGGGCCGGTCGCTAAAGAAGCCATGGGCGGCCCCGGGAACGACGGCGAACTCGGCGCCCGGCACTCGCGCCGCAAATGCAGCCAGCGTAACCGGCCGCGCCTCGTCATATTGGCCGTCAATGAAGAGTGTGTTTTTGCCCTCCAGCCTGGCGAGAAGCGGTTCGCCGTCATAGTCCTTGAGCGCGCCGGTCGAGACGAATTCGCTCGATCCCCACATCCTGTTGTACAGGTCGCTATTGTAGCCCTTACCGCCTGCCGCCTTGTCGGCGGCATTATAGGCCTTGAGGCTGTCTCTTTCGGGCTCGCGCCGATTGAATTCCTTGTAGAAGACGTCGGTGGCCGTTTCGCACGCCGGAGTGGCCGGTCTCGGCGGCTCGCATGCCGCCAAAGCCGCCTGGACGTCCACAGGAAGCTCGGCCCGCAGCGCGTTGGCGTCGGCGATCCAGCTACGCGTCGAAATCAGCGGACTCGCCAGCACTAGCCCGGCCAGCCTCGCCGGGTGTCGCGCACCATATTCCAGCGCAACCGTCCCGCCCCAACTATGCCCAAGCACGTGCCAGCGACTGACCCCGACGGCCTGGCCTACCGCTTCCAGCTCATCGGTGAACCGGGCCACGGTCCAATTGGCGGGTTCGGTGGGATGATCCGACCGTCCGCTGCCGAGCTGGTCGTAAAGGATCACCGCGCGCTCGTCAGCAAGCGCCAGCCCCTCCATCATCGAAAGGTGCGTTCCCCCCGGCCCGCCATGCAGCATGATGATCGGTGCTCGCGGGCCGTCGAGGCGGCCATTGATGCGAACATAGACGCGCCCGCCTGGCACCGGCGCCATCAGCTCGCGATCGGGCGGAGGAAAGCCGCTCAGCCCGCGCGCCCACACAGGAACGGAGTGGACAGCGACACCCGCTGCGAGAGCGTTGCGGATGAAAGCGCGACGATGGAGTGGCGTCATTGCGAGCAAACTTCCTCAGTCACGCAGAACAACCGCCCCCTTGGCATCCGCTTTGACAGGGCCATATCCCTATGGCAAGGCGCGCGACCGAACGCTGGGCGCCGCCCGCGACCACATGATTTTTACTGGAGTTGAACCCTCATGGTGAAGCCCGAATGGGGCGCCAAGCGCACTTGCCCCAAGTGCTCGACCCGCTTTTACGATCTCGGCAAGGATGACCCGGTCCACTGCATCGAATGCGGTACGGATTTCATCCCCGAACCGGTGCTGAAGTCGAAGCAGCCGCTGACGTTTGAAGCCGCTCCGGTCGCCGCCAAGGAGCCTGTCGCGGACGCCGAGCTTGAGGCCGAGGATCTGGCCGTCGACGAGGACGCCGAAATCAGCGCCGACGAGGAAGTCGATCTCGAGACCGGGGACGACGATCTGGGCGTTGAGACGGCCGGCCAGGACGACGAAAACTAGAAACCGCGCCCGGGCGAGCGATTTCCCCTTTTCCAGACGGGGATAGTTCGCCTAGAGGCGTCCCGAAGACGTGGGGCCGTAGCTCAGCTGGGAGAGCGTCGCAATGGCATTGCGAAGGTCAGGGGTTCGATCCCCCTCGGCTCCACCAATCACCCAAAAGGGCGGCCGCTGAGCCGCCCTTTTTCTTATGGTCAGGCGAAGATGAAATCGCCGGTGTCGACGTGACTAACGCCCGTCAACGTGATCGTGAAGTCGAAGCGGCCGTCGTGATTAGTGTCCACTGAGACCACGGTACCGCTCTTGGTCGTTGCGATCTTCAAGTCGGCGCTGGTGACGCCCGCGAGCAGATGAAGGTCGACCTTGTCCGTGCCCGAGACGAAGTCGGTCACCTTGTCGTTGCCGCCACCAAGTTCGAACTGAAACTTGTCTGCGCCAAGACCTCCGGTCAGCGTGTCCGCCCCAATGCCGCCGCGAAGCGTATCATTACCTCCGAAGCCGATGAGCTTGTCGCTCGCGGCCAGGCCGTAGAGGAAGTTGTCGCCATCGTTGCCGGTCAGCGTGTTCGCAAGAGCGTTGCCCGTAAGATCGATCGACGCACTGCCGTCCAGAACTCCATTCTCCACATTTGGGCCGAGCGTGTAGCCGATCGTCGTGTGGACTGTGTCGGTGCCCTGGCCCGAAAGGTCCGTCACGACGTCCCCGGCATTGTCGACATAATAAGTGTCGCCCCCCGCGCCGCCGTTCATCGTGTCGGCGCCAGCGCCCCCGTCGAGCTTGTCGTTTCCGGCGAGGCCATTGAGCGTGTCGTCGCCAGCGCCGCCCGTTAGGATGTCGGCGGAGCGCGTCCCGTTAATCACTACCGGCGGCGGCGCCGGGCCAAACCGCAGCGCGGCCTGGACGGTTGCAACATCCGTGTCTTGGAAGGTGATACCATCCGTCGCCGACAAGGTAACGACGACGTCCGAGCCAAGCTGGTCAATCGTCTGCACCGAATCGTAGTCAATTATCCGAGCGATATCGCCGGCCGCGAAATCGGTAACCACGTCCTGGCCATCGCCACTCGCGAACAGGAACGTGTCATTGCCCGCGCCGCCGGTCAGCGTGTCGTCGCCGGCATTGCCCTGCAGGCTATCGTTGCCCGCGTTCCCGAACAGTTGGTTTGCAACGTCGTTGCCGACCAGCGTGTCATTACCGCTGCCGCCGACCGCGTTTTCGATCGTCACGCCGCGGGCGATCATCAAATTCCCGACCAGCCCCATGACGTTGGAAAAGGTCTCGGGATTGAGGTCGATGCGCTGGTTGGCCGAGCTGCTGTGGTAATCGATCGTATCGTTGCCACCACCATCGAAGATCGTCAGAGCGGCACTGGGATTAAGGGACGGGTCGTAGACCGGCTTTCCGGCGTTGGTCCCGAAGCCGTAAATTGTATCCCCGGTTCGGGTTGTCGTCGACAGGCCGTAAAGCGCCTGCATCGCGACGATGTCGCCTTCCATCGGAGTCAGGACGAACTCGGTCGTGAACCCTTGCGATTTGAAGTAACTGTTCTCGCCCTGGCTGAAGTACGACATGACCGTGGTCGACCAGGCGTCGTTCAAATAGAGCGCGTCGGACGAATAATTGGCCGACCCGTTGTAATTTCCGGCGTGCCCGAGACCGAGTGCGTGGCCGATCTCGTGGATGTAGGTCTGGAAGGAATAACTATAGAGCGACGTTCCGTAGCTCTGAAGCCAATTGGTCGAGACATTCACGAACGACGATGAAATCAGGTGGTTCGAATAGTCGGTCGATGCGTAGGCGCCGCTGTCGCTGTCGTCGAAGACAATCTGCCCGCCGGTCAGCACCTCGGAAAAGTTGATGCCGATGATGTCGGTCCATTCGGCCAACGCCGCCCTGGCCAGCGTCATTCCGGCGCTCGTCAGCGCCGTCAGGTTTACCGTGATCGTCCCGCCCTGGGTGACGTCCCAGCGGTGCCAGTCACCGCCGTAAAACCCATTGACCAGCTGGTCGGCAATCTGGTCATAGCTATAGACCAAGCTCGGCGCGCTAAGCTGCTGTACCCCGCCGTCACGCATTTACTGTTCCCCCGTCTGGCCTTTGCTGGAGTTCGAGACCTCGGCCGCCATCGCCGCTGCCAGCATCTCGATCGCGCGGCGGTTGAGCGTCCGATCGGCGACGTCGACGACATGCTCTGGCAATTGCCTGCCGCCTAGTGATGCGACCGCGGCGATCCTGTGATCCGACACGACGCGAACCTGAACCGACAGCTGCGACGCACTGATGCCCGCGCGTTGCAGCGCTGGACGAGTGGCTTCAGTAATGGCGGCGCAGACCGCGTCGGGCCCGCCAATTTCCGCTGGCAGGTTCGCGGCCTGTTGGACGCTGCACCCAATCGTTTCCGCTCGTGTCGAAGCCATCGTGCAGACACTCCCGCAAACGCCGGCGATCAACATCCAAATACGCACGCATCGCCCCAACAGACCGACCTCCGTCGGACCCGAACAGACTCGAGCCTCCACCGAGCTTCGAGCCTGACCTTACCGCGTTACGGCCCGAGATTAAACCTGCGCTCAGGCGAAGATGAAGTCGCCCGCGTCGACATGGCTGACGCCGGTCAGCGTAATAGTGAAGTCGGCGCGGCCGTCATGGGTAGTATCGACCGAGATGATGGTGTTCCCGTTGTTGAGCGCGGTCTTGATGTCGGCGCTCGAAACCCCGCTCAGCAAGTGAAGGTCGATCTTGTCGACCCCCGACACGAAATCGGTGACCTTGTCGTTGTTGCCGCCAGCTTCGAACACGAACAGGTCTGCGCCAGCGCCGCCGGTCAGCGTGTCGGCCCCAGCCCCGCCGCGAAGAACGTCGTTGCCGTCCCCGCCAAGCAGCTTGTCTGACCCTGCAAGGCCGAGGATCGTATCGTTGCCGCCGAGGCCATTGATCGTGTCGCCTCGCGTGGTACCGGTCAGCGTGTCGTCGCCCTCGCTCGGGCCCCCGGGCGTTCCCCCACCGCCACCGGTTCCGCCGCCGGTGCCGGTGTCGAACTGGATGCCGGCCTGGACGGTTGCGACGTCGGTGTTCTGAAGGGTGATTGTGTCCGATCGCGCCAACGTAATGATGACGTTGCTTCCGGACTGAACTATCGACTGCGCCGCGGTGTACCCGGAGATGGTCAGCGTATCGCCGGACGAGAAATCGGTGATGACGTCCTTGCCGCCACCTTTGCCGAACAGGAAGCTGTCGTTGCCAGAGCCGCCGGTCAGTGTATCGGCGCCCGCGCCACCGTTGAGGGTGTCGTCGCCTGCACCGCCGAGCAGAGTATCGACCCCGCCCATGCCCTTCAGCACATTGTTGGCCGGATTGCCCTGCAGGGTCTGGCCAAACTCATTGCCGGTGAGGTTGATGGGCGACGCGGGGCCGCCGACAGCCGCCCCGGCGTATGGGTCGTAATAGGCGGTGAGGACTTCCACTTGGACCCGAGCGCCTAGGGTGTAATCGACCTGTGCCAGAACTTGATCGATTCCCCCGCGCGAGCCTTCGACAATGATGTCGTTCGCGTTCTCGACGAAGTAGGTGTCGTTGCCGGCTCCCCCATTCATCGTGTCCGCTCCGGCCTCTCCGATCAGCGTGTCGTTGCCGGCAAGGCCGTTCAACCTGTCATTGCCGTCGCCCCCGCGGAGCAGGTCATCGCCACTGGTGCCGGTCACGGAAACCGGCTGTGGAGGGACGAATTGAAGGCTGGCCTGGACTGTTGCGAGGTCGGCATTCTGAAACGTGATTTGGTCCGAGCTCGACAAGGCCACCACCACATCAGAGCCTAGTTGGGTGATCGACACCGCCGCGACATAGCCGTCGATCTTGACCAATTCTCCAGCGGAGAGATCTGTTACGATGTCCTGACCGTCGTCTTTGGCGAACAGGAACGTGTCCTTACCCTCGCCGCCGGTAAGCGTATCGTTGCCCCATCCCCCGCGAAACGTGTCATTCCCACTGGCGCCGTTCAGAATGTTGCTGCGGTAATCTCCGCCCAGGGTATCACCGTAGGCTGAGCCGGTAACATTTTCGACGTTAAGAAAAGAGTCGCCACCGGCGCCCGTTCCCCATTCGAGGTCTACCGAAACACCGCTCGTCGCGTTGCGGTAATCAACCGTGTCGCTGCCATCGCCACCGCTGAAGGCATCGATGCCCGGCCCGCTGATCAACGTATCGTCGCCGTTACCGCCCTCGATACCATGAAAGCCATCGCCAGCAATGACGACGTCATCGCCATCGCCCCCATGAATGTTTGGGGTGTCGCCGTTCAAATGGAAGACATCGTTCCCACCCTCACCGTCAACGCTGACATTGGTCGACACGGTTATCGTGTCGGCAAAGTCCGTGCCGCCAACAAACTGTAAGTTTTCGATGTTCTGAATGATTGCGCCGCCGATGATAGTTCCAGCGAGAACGGAAGTGGTATCAAGAGAAACCCCGGCGGGCGCCGTGATCAGACTTAAGTATAATGTGTCGTTGCCAGTGCCACCATCGACATCATCGCCGTAACCAGCGTTGAGGTAGTCATCCCCGGCGCCACCGATCAACGTGTCGTGCGCTCCGTCGGTGTCCTTGACATCCGAATTCGAAAGCCCCTCGGCACTATATGAATAGAGCGAATCGTTGCCCGCTCCGCCATCGATGACATCCGCTCCAAGACGCCCTTCGATCCAATCACCACCGCTACCGCCATTCAAATGGTCATTATTTGCCGTGCCGTAGATCGACTGACCGAACGGGAGGGCCGCGAAATACGTTCCGGCTCGTACGGTCGCCACGTCGGTATTCAACAACGTAATCTGGTCGGTGCCGGACAACACGAGCACAACATCGCCCCCGACCTGGGTAATCGATTGGGGCCGAAGATAGTCTGCTACCTCGATCAGATCGCCCGCCGAGAAATCGGTAATCACGTCTTTCCCGTCGCCAGCCCCGAAACGGAATGTATCGTCGCCCCCGCCGCCCGACAGTGCGTCGTCGCCAATTCCGCCCCAGAATAAGTCGCGGATCGTACTGCCGATGATAGTGTCGTTGCCGGCGTCGCCGCTGATGAAGTTCGTATAAGACGTGATTGCAACGTGGATGGTGTCATCTCCGGCACCTCCATGAATGGTTCCGGCTCCGAAGATTACATCGTCACCGTCGCCGCCATCCGCGCGCGCGCTCAAGTTGGCCGGAACATAAAGAGTGTCGTTGCCGTCGCCTCCGTCGACTTCCTGGAGGTACTGGCTGCCGCGCCCATCGACGATGTCATTCCCATCGCCGCCGTCGAGCAACGTGGTCGAATAGCCTGCAATCAGGATGTCATCGCCACCCATCCCAAGGAGCACGGTCTGTCCGCCGCCGGCGCTCTTGATGTAATCGTCGTAATTACTGCCTTGAATCCAGTTGATTTTTTCTATGCCGGTGATGGTGCCGCCGCCAACAACCAGCGCGCCGAGACTGAAGTCGGCCGTTACGCCGCTGCTCGCCCCTTGAAAGCTGATGAATAGCTGATCGCCGTAACTGCCCTCGCCACCATCGACATTGTCGCCGTATCCGGCGAAGATCGTGTCATCTCCGCCGCCGCCGATCAGCGTGTCGACCTCACTTCCAGTGTCGAGCTCAGGCGCTTGAAACGGAATATAATAATAGGGAGCGCGATAGTCGGGCGACGCATAAGCGCTATAGATCGTGTCCGCGCCCTCACCGCCGTCGATCGTATCCGAGCCAGTGCCGCCAATGATGGTGTCGTTTCCATCCAGGCCATGAATGGTGTCCTGATCGTCCGTCCCATTCAGCGTGTCGTCACCGTTGGTGCCGTTAATCGTCGCCACAAAATTCCCCCAGCCCTACTAAAACTCATCTGCCCGAGCAGACTTGCGGCTGAAGAAACTCCGCGGCCGGCCCCCGGGCTCGGCATGCCCAGATCAATCCGGCTTGTCGGAAACCCACCCCCGAAGCCTTGTTCCGCGGACAAGTCCGCGACACGCTTCAAGGCCTATCCATCGATAATGCCGTCCGCAAGCCAGATTCATAGTAAATGCAACGGTGTAGCTGCTGCGCAACAACCGTGCCGGGAAGCCGCTAGGCGATCTTCCGGCCGCGCTTCATCGGCGCGCGGGGTGCCGGCCTCAGCGCCGCATTGCGGATACAATTGTCGAACCCGACCCAATCGACCCGGTTGCGTTTCCTGGCCGCGTTGCGATTGCATTGCTGGACGCGCCAGGCGGCCGGCTGCTTCTTGCTGACATAGAACAGCGCGCGCTTCATCGCGTGATGCTGCTTGGCCATGCAGCCCTTCTGCCACTGGCAATTGAGGCCGATGTTCAGGGTGACGGGGTCGTGCAGGGGCGCGGCCGGCACCGGCGGCGCCAGGAAGAGCAAAACGGGCAAGATCGCAAACTGTCGCATTCGGCTCACTCGATCCACTTATCGAGTATTCCTTTAAAAGCCGGAAATGACAAACGGTTGCAGTTGACGCCGACCGCTTCACGCAAAAGAAAAGCGGCGGCGCCTCTCGGCACCGCCGCCTCTCAAGCAACTGCGACCGTTCTTAGAGAACGTTCGAAACGTTATTGAACGTCGAGTTGAGCTTGGTGCCGATGCCCTGCATCGCGCCAATTGCTGCAACCGCAATGAGAGCGGCGATCAGACCATATTCGATGGCGGTCGCGCCCTCGGCGTTCTTCAGAAGCTTAATAAACTTGGCCATCTCTGGTCTCCCATCAGCCATTCGCAACGCGAACCCGACCCGTGCACAACCGCACAAGTTGAGGGTGAAATTAGGCTTGGGTGGTTTAAAAAGGCTTAAAATGTCGAACGCCGGACATAACTTTTAATAATTATCTTTCGGTGTGTTCGAGCGCGCCGCCCAGATCCCTTGCCAGTTCGCGCAAGCGCTTGGTGGCATTGCTCCACTCGGGCGGCAGCGGGCTCTTCAAATCGCCGTCTTCCGGCCGCGGGCGCTGCGGGCGCGGGCCGAACGGCAGCGGCGGTCCGCGCCGGCCGTCGATCGCCAGCGCCGAGCTCATGAAACTGCGCCAGATCTGCGCCGGTATCGTCCCGCCGGTTATGTGGCCCAATGAGCCGTAATCGTCGCGGCCGACCCACACGCCGACCACCAGGTCGCCGGCAAAGCCGACGAACAGAGCGTCGCGATTGTCCTGCGTGGTCCCGGTCTTGCCGAAGGTCGGCGTGGCGAGCGCCGCGCGCCGTCCCGTCCCCTCGTTGGCGGCGGCGTAAAGCAGGTCGAGCATGGGCGCCCAGTCGCGTTGCCGGGCCAGGGTCCCGTCGCGCTGGAAGAAAGCAGCGATACCTTCTGCGGGCTGATCTTCGGGCAAGCCACGTGTGTGAACCGGATAGCGTCCGCTCGCGACGGCGGCATAAGCGGACGTCAGTTCCAGCAGGCTGACCCCAGCTGTCCCCAGCGCCAGGCTCGGCTTGTCGGGCAAGGGTGTGGTGATTCCCAAGTCGCGCGCCGCCCGCATCACATTGCTGCGCCCGACTGCTTCCGAAAGGCGGACGCTCGCCGCGTTGCTCGAACGGGCGAATGCTTCGCGAAGCGTGATCTGCCCGCGATAGACCCCATCACTATTGACCGGAGTCCAGCCGCTGATGGTGATCGGCTCGTCCTCGATCAAACTGTCCGGCGTCCACCCGGACCGAAGCGCGGCAAGATAGACGAACAGCTTGAACGCCGATCCCGGTTGGCGGCGGGCCTGGGTCACCCGGTTGAAAGACGACTTCGCATAGTCCTTGCCGCCGACCATCGCCACGACGCGACCATCCGGACGCATGGCCACGAGTGCAACCTGCGCACCGCCGACCGACGCTCGATTGACTGCGCGTACCGCGATCCGCTGCAGGTTGGAATCGAGCGTGGTCGTGACCTTGATCTCCCCAAAATCGGGCGGCTGCGCGGCCTGTGCGTATGGCGTGACCCAGTCGGCGAAGTAGGAGCCGGTCGGCACTTTGGAGCTTTGTCCGCTGGCGCGCGCCACGCGTGTGGAGGCGGCTCGCGAGGCGCTGATCACACCTGTATCCGCCATGGCCTTGAGCACGAGCCGGCTGCGCTTCTGGGCGAGCGCGAGATTGTGCGTCGGGGCCAGCCGCGACGGCGCCTGGACCATCCCCGCGAGCATCGCCGATTGTGCGAGGTTCAGGTTTTCCGGGTCGCGGCGGAAATAATGATGAGACGCGGCGCGCAGCCCATACACGCCGTCGCCGAAGTAAACGCTCGAAAGGTAGCGCGACAGGATCTCCTGCTTGGTCAGCCAGCCTTCCAGCCAGAAGGCAATGATCACCTCCTGCGCCTTGCGTTTGATTGTGCGGTCTCCTGACAGGAAGTTGGTCTTGGCCAGCTGTTGGGTGATCGTGCTGCCGCCCTGCCGTACCCCGCCCCCGCGAAGATTGGCGACGAACGCCCGGCCGATGCCTCGCGGGTCGATGCCCCAATGGCGATAGAAGCGGCGATCCTCGATTGCGACGAACGCGGCGGGCGTCAGCGGATTGAGCTTGTCGACATCGACCGGCGCTTCCTTGACCGCGCCGCGCCGGGCGATGGCGTGGCCGTCATCGGAGAGGAGCAGGAGCGCCGGGTCCTGAAGTGGCTCGAGCGCCCGCGACAACGGAGCCGTCAGGACGAGCCAGACCAAAGTCAGGAACAGCAGGCCCGCAACAGAATAGAGATAGATCGGCCAGCGCCGGCGCTTCTTCGGTGGCGCGGGCTCTGCGTCGGCGGGTTGCGGTGCTTCGGCGAATGGGTCTGGGAGCACCTCGACGGGTGTTCCGCCGCGTTGCCACGGCCCGACGGCATCGCCTTCATCCAAAGTATCGCGCGGAATCGCCACTGCCTTAGTTCAGTAAAACACTTGGCACGACATATCCAGACGCTTGCTGAATGGGGTGTTGCGGCTAAATCGGGAAATGATGCGGCGCCTGCTCCCCCTGCTGCTTGCACTTGCACTAACACCCGCGGCCTGCCGGCAGCAGCCACAGGGCGAGGTCAAGGTTGTTGTTGTCGGTAGCGAGCCAAAGCTCCAGGACCCCGCTACCGGGCCGCTTTCAACGTCCGATGCAGTGCTGCTTCAAAATGCCGCGCAGGGCCTCGTCACCTTCGATGCTGCCGGCAACATCGTTCCGGGATTGGCGGAACGATGGAACGTCAGCGACGACGGGTTGAGCTACATCTTCCGGATTGCGTCGACCCAATGGCCCGACGGCCGGAAGATCACCGCGCAGCAAGTGGCGAAGCTGCTCAAGCGACAACTCGCCGCGCGAAGCAAAAACGCCCTGAAGGATACGCTTGGCGCGGTCCAGGACGTGGTCGCGATGACCGACCGTGTGATCGAGATTCAGTTGATTGCCCCCCGCCCCAATCTCCTGCCGCTGCTTGCCCAGCCCGAGCTCGCCATAATGCGCGATGGACACGGCACCGGCCCCTTTCGCGTCGGGTCCGTTGCCAGCGATAATTCTAAGCTCAGCCTGTCCCGCGACATCGTTTCAGGGGACGATGCGGATATCGAACATGAGGAGGTCTTGCTGGCGGGTGCAAACGCTGACGCCGCAGTGCGCGCCTTCGCGGCCGGGGACACGGACCTTGTGCTTGGTGGAGGCTTTGCCGACCTCCCGATCGCCCAGCGGGTCAAGCTGCCTCGAGGCAGCCTCCGCTTCGACCCGGCGTCGGGCCTGTTTGGTCTCATTCCTTTGCGCCATGGCGGCCCGCTCGATGATCCGGAGCTTCGCGGCCTCCTCAGCCAGGCGATCGACCGTGACCGCTTTATTGCCGCCCTCGGCGTCCCGAACCTTGCCGCGCGCGCCACGCTGCTCGAGCCCGGCCTGGACGGCATGACAGCACCGGTTGCGCCGGCGTGGGCCGGGACGCCCCTTTCCGAACGGCTCCAGTCCATACAGGCACGGGTCGCCACAATGTTCGGGAAGGTCGATCGGCCGCCGATCCGGGTTGCTCTTCCTGATGGACCCGGCGCCGATTTGCTGCTCCGCGAACTTACGCTCGATTGGGGGGCGCTTGGCTTCACCGTCGAACGCGCGCCGAGCCCCGCAGCCGCCGACTTTGCTTTGATCGATGAAGTGGCGCCCTCGACGTCGAGCGCATGGTTCGTGCGCCGTCTGCGGTGCCGCGTGGCGCCGGTGTGCGACCCCGCCCTCGATGAACTGCTCGAATCCGCGCGTAATGCGGCCGCGCCGGCCCAGCGCTACGCCTTGCTAGGCCAGGTCGCGGCCAAAATAGACGAGCAGCAGCTCTTCATCCCGATCACGGCGCCGATCCGCTGGTCCTTGGTGTCGAAGCGCATTCAGGGCTTCGCCGGGAACCGCTACGCGCGTCACACGCTGACCGACCTGGAGCAACGGCCGGGCAGCGGAGACTGAAGGTGCTGGACAAGAACAAGCTGCCATTCCCGACTGGTGCGGATCCCCACTCCGTTCGCCAGCGCGTCGAAGCGATGGAAAAGTTGCTTGAGCGCGTGTTCGTCATCCCGGGCCTCAACCGGCCGATCGGCCTCGATGTGATCCTCGACCTCGTTCCTGGAGTTGGCGACGTCGCGGGCGCGGCGCTCGGCAGCTACATGGTGTGGGAGGCGCGCAACCTCGGCATGTCGAAGTGGCAGATGACGCGCATGGCCGGCAATGTCGGTTTCGACTTCCTGCTTGGGCTGATCCCCTGGGTCGGCGCGATCCCCGACTTCTTCTTCCGCTCGAACACCCGCAACCTGCGGATCATCAAGCGCCATCTCGACAAGCATCACGCGGAAACGGCGACAATCGCGGCGGAGACGCGTCGCGTTCCCTGATCAACCGCGCTCGGCGCGCCCCGGCCCAACCCAGCGGCCATCGATGTTGCCGGCGGGCGAGTAGCGGCAGACGAGGTAATCCGTGCGGCCGTTGGACGCGAGCGCGCACCCAATCCGCGTCGTCGTCGGCCAGATCAGCTGGCTGTAGTGACCGATATCGATCCAGTTCCCGGAGCGGGCATTGTTCGGGAACACCCCCGGCATGAACATACGCTTTTCCGATAGCCAGCCGCCGACCATCGCCTCCGGAGAGTAAGCGCCGTGAGTCCCCATCCAGAGGTTTTCTCCGATCCCGCGGCGCGCCTTGCGGTCGGAATGCTCGAACCGGTTGGTCAGCGCGAGCTGCTGCGCCCAGGCAGCTGCTCCGGTGCCGAGATCATTGTCCCAAACCAACTGGGGTACGCCCAACGCGGCTCGCTCGCGATTGTGAGCAGCGAGGATCCTCGCCGGGAACTGGGCTGCAAAATTCTGCGCCGCGGCCGCAGAACCAACCAGGCAGAGCAGCAGCGCAGCAGCTATTCGACGAGCCATTTTTGTTCCCCCTCAGCCGGAAGCTAAAAGAGGATCTTGGGATCGTCTAGCGCGCGACTCTACCGGCCCCGCTCTGGCCCTGAAGCCGTTGATCCGTCCGCCCCAAGTTCCTTGTCCAGGTACATGAGCAGCATCGCCGACCGCTTGGCGTCCTCGGCGTAATCGGCGCCGACCGAATGGCCGCCCTCCATATATTCGTGGAAGTAGACCCGGTTGCCATATTCGATGAACCGCGCGGCGGCTTTGCGCGCATGGCCCGGATGGACGCGGTCGTCCTTGGTCGACCCGTAGATGAAGACGGCCGGGTAGCGGACGTCTTTTCGCATGTTTTGGTAGGGCGAATATTTGGACAAATAGGCCCACTGTTCGGGCTTGTCGGGATCGCCATATTCATCGGCCCAGGAAGCGCCCGCGAGCAGGTGCGTGTAGCGCTTCATGTCCCACAATGGTGAGCCGATGATCGCCGCCGAATAAAGGTCCGGGCGCTGGTTCAGGATGGCGCCCATCAGCACGCCGCCGTTTGATCGCCCCGAAGCACCGATCTTGCCCTTCTCCGTCACGCCCGACTTGATCAGGTCTTCGGCAACCGCATGGAAGTCGTCGAAGCTGCGCTGGCGATGCTCACGCAGCGCGGCCTCATGCCACTTGGGGCCATATTCCCCGCCGCCCCGAATGTTGGCGAGGACATAGGCGTTGCCCTGCTCGACCCAGAACAGCGCGAGCGGTCCCGCGCGATAGGGTTGGCCGGTGAGGTAGCCCGGCGTCTGTGCCGCCCGGAAGCCCCCATATGCGTGGATCAGCACCGGGACCGGGCCGGTCACACCCTTCTTACGAACAAGGAAGTAAGGGACGCGAGTCCCGTCCTTCGAGACCGCGAAGCGCTGTTCGACTTGATAGGCGCTGGCGTCGAACTTCGCGGGCAGGCTTTGCACCTTCAAGGGCGCTGCCCCGGGCGTCACCCCGTACAGGGTCGGCGGGGTCAGCATGCCTTCGACCTCGGCGAGGGCGAGATCGCTTTTGTCGGCGACGTTGAGGAGGTGGATCGTGCTGTTGCCGGCGAGCGGCATGGCCTGGCTTGACCATTTGCCGTCAGGCGCGCGGGTCAGCGCGAACAGCTTCCCCGACACGTCGTCGAGCGCCTTGACCCACAGCACATGGTCGGACGCCGACACTTCCTCGATCGCCTGGCTCGCGCTCGGCGCCATCACCAGTTCCGGCGCTGCAGTTCGTCCGGCGGCAATGTCCGCCAGCGAATAAGATACGATGGCGCCCTCGGGCAGGTCGCCGAGCGGATGATTCAGTGTTGCGATCATCCGCCCCTGGAGAACGGTATTGAAATCGGCCGTGTCCGGCAGTGGCAGCTTCACCAGCCGGCCGTCGTCGGTCAGCAGGGAATCCTCATTGGTCCAGGTCGTCTTGCTGCGGTTGATGAAGGTCCAGCGCTTGTCGCCGTCGAGCGATGTGAAGGGGCTTGCCGAGACGTCGCTCGCCTCGCCGGTGAACACCGTCTTCGCCGAGCTGAGCGGGGTGCCGCGCGTCCACAACTTCACGATCCGCGGGTAGCCCGACCTCGTCATGCTGCCTTCGCCAAAGTCAGTCCCGACCAGCAGGTGATCCCGATCGGCCCAGGCGGTATTACTTTTCGCGTTGGGGAGCGTGAAGCCGTCCGCGACGAACTCACCGGTCGAAATGTCGAATTCGCGGACGACGTCGGCGTCGGTGCCGCCGGGGCTCAGCGATACGAGGCACCGCTGGTAGTTCGGAGCGAGGCAATTGGCGCCGTGCCATACCCAACTCTTGCCTTCGGCTTTCCCGAGCGCGTCGACGTCGATCAGCGTCCGCCATTGCGGCTTGCCTGCGACGTAGGACGACAAAGACGCAATGCGCCACAGCCCGCGCGGATTTTTCGCATCGACCCAGTGGTTGGTGACCTGGTCGCCAAGCACGGCCTCCGGCTCCGCGATCTGCTGCTCGTCATTGAGGATATCGAGCGCGCGCTTGCGATAGGCGTCATAGGCGGCGCTGTGCGTCAGCAGGTCTTCCGTCGCCTGGTTCCACTGCTTGACCTGAGCGACGGCTCGGGCGCCGTTGATATCCTCCAGCCAGAGGTACGGATCGTCGGTCGTCTGGGCGAAAGCGGCGGTCGCGATGAATGCCGCCGCCGCGGCGAAAGCGAGCTTGCGCAAGAACTTGTTCTCCGTTGGTTGGCGCCACCAGTGAAAGCGGCAATCAGCCGCGTCAACGCACGCTTCGACGAACGGCGTTCAGTCGCCGCTGATGCGCGGATCGATGTCCTCGGGGTGGTCGACGATCGGCTTGCCGACGTCGCCCTGCCCGACCGTGCGCCCGGCCATTTCAAGCATCCGCTCGAGCGGCACGCGCGCACGCTCCATGACTTCTTCTGACAGCTCGATCCGCGGCTCGAAGTCGCGCAGCGCAACGTACAGCTTCTCGAGCGTGTTCAGCGCCATGTACGGACACATGTTGCAGTTGCAGTTACCGTCGCCGCCCGGGACCCCGATGAATGTCTTGCCCGGGGCCGCTTTCTCCATCTGGTGGATGATGTGCGGCTCGGTGGCGACCAGGATCGTTTGCGCCGGCGAGCTCGAGGCGAAGTCGAGGATCGATTTGGTCGATCCCACGTGGTCGGCGTGGTCGATGATATGCGGCGGGCATTCGGGGTGCGCCGCGACGGGCGCGTCCGGGTGCTCGGCCTTGAGCTTCAAAAGCTCGGTCTCCGAGAATGCCTGGTGGACGATGCAGATGCCCGGCCACAGCAGCATCTCGCGGCCCATCTTGCGCGCGAGATAGCCGCCCAAATGCCGGTCAGGGCCGAAGATGATCTTCTGGTCCTTGGGGATCTGGTCGAGGATCGTCTGTGCGCTCGAAGAGGTGACGATGATGTCGCTCAAGGCTTTCACCGCGGCCGAGCAGTTGATGTAGGTCAGCGCGATATGGTCCGGGTGGGCGGCGCGGAACGCGGCGAACTGGTCGGGCGGGCAGCTGTCTTCGAGCGAACAGCCCGCATCCATGTCGGGCAGGATCACGGTCTTTTCGGGCGACAGGATCTTCGCGGTCTCAGCCATGAAGCGCACGCCGCAAAAGGCGATGACGTCGGCGTCAGTCGCCGCGGCCTTGCGCGACAAATCGAGGCTGTCGCCGACGAAATCGGCAAGGTCCTGGATCTCGGGCTTCTGGTAATAATGGGCGAGGATCACGGCATTGCGCTCGCGCTTGAGCCGCCCGATCTCGCTGAGCAGGTCGAGGCCCTTTAGACTTGCAGTCTGGACGGTCATTTCTGTCCTTCGGCAGCGCGGCGGCGCTCCGCCTCCTTGATCGCGTCCTCATATGGGGTCGAACGGTCCATGTAGCTAGCGTGGTCGGTGCCATCCGTCGGGAAGCGCGCGACCACCTTCGCATCCTTGAAGCCAGCCGCGATCAACGGCATCGCAAAGCTTCGTTCGACCGCGGCCCGCGCAGCCTGCCGGGCAAGGCGCATCGGCACCTCCGCGGACGCCTGTTTGCGAAGGTCGGCGACAGCGCCAGCGCGATTGGCTTGGTCCAGATTCTGGTTGGCGTTGGTCAGCGCGGACAGGACGCCGCCCGCTCCATATTCCTGCACGGCGTTCAAATCGACGTCCGGTCCCGCGACTTCGATTTCCGGCAGCTTCACCGAGAGCGTGTGCGACGACCCGTCCCATTTGACGTCGCCCGGCTGCAGCTTCGACAGGTCGAGTTCGTAGCGGACGTCGCCGGGAAGAATGAGCGTGCGCTTTGCGGAAAAGCCGAACCGGCTCGTGGTCGAGGTCGTCACCGAGACATAGCGCGCAGCGAACGCAATCAGCCGATTCTGGGCGCGCATCGATTCGAGGCTCGATGCTGCGATCGTTTCCGCTTTCGGACCGCCGAAGATGCGATCCGCGATCCCGGTGCTTGTCCCGACCACCACGCCAAGCAGCAGTGCGACGATGATCGCGAGTATCGCTACCGGCTTGGTGAAACGGCTGTCCATGTCTCTCCGTCGCGTTCAACGAGCCCGCGTCGCTCTAGGTCCACGAGGTGCGCGAGCACCGACCCGCCAGCCGCAACAACCAGCCTTGGGTCAAGCCCGGGATAGGCATTGGCGACGATATCCGGGATCGGTCGCGTCTTCTCCCCGACCAGCCCCAGTATCTGTTTCTCGCGCTGCATGCGGTGCCCAACGAGGTGCCGGACATATTGCTGAGGGTTGGTCACGGCGGGGCCGTGCGCGGGGTAGTAAATGCGATCGTCGCGCTGCCGAAGCTTGTCGAGGCTCCGCATATATTCGGCCATGTCGCCGTCGGGCGGAACGACCACGGTCGTCGACCAGCCCATGACGTGATCGCCGGTCAGGAGCGCCCCCTCGTAGGCGAAGCAAAGGTGGTTGGAGGTGTGGCCCGGCGTCGCGACGGCCGTGACCGCCTTTCCATCGAGTTCGAGCGTCTCGCCGCCCTGCAGCACCCGGTCCGGCTCGTAATCGCCATCGAATGCCGCATCGGCACGAGGGCCCACCGTTTCCAGCGCCAGCGGCGCGCACCCGATGATCGGCGCGCCGGTCGCTTCCGAGAGGGGACGCGACGCAGGGCTGTGGTCGCGGTGGGTGTGGGTGCACATGATCGCAACCACTCGGCGGCCGCCGAGTGCCTGCTCCAGCGCATCAAGATGCTCGGGCAAGTCGGGCCCAGGATCGACGACGGCGACCTCTTTCTCGCCGATCAGGTAGGTCTGCGTGCCGTAATAAGTGAAGGCGGACGGGTTGTGCGCGAGAACCCGCGCAACCCCGGGTTCGAGCTGCTCAAGCTTCGCGTAGGGCGCCTCCACGTGCTTCCTCAGGCGGCGAGCGCCGCCGCAGCCGGAACGCCGACTTTTTGCGCGGCGCGGCGCGTGAAAGCCGCCGGATAGAGGCGCGTGAACAGTGCCTCCATGCTGTGGTCCCAGCTGAACTGGAGCGCATGGGAACGCGCTTCCTTCGCGAACTTGCCTTTGCCTGCCTCCCACACGTCGAGGACGTTTTGGGACATCACCTGGGCATCGCCGACCGGCCCGAGACGGCCGACCTCGTCGGTCACCCGGTCGACCATTGCGCCAGCCGCGACGCCCACGACCGGCAAGCCGGAAGCCTGCGCCTCGACGATCGACACGCCGAACGTTTCGTCGGCCATGCCGGAAACATAGATGTCGGCGCTTGCCAGCCAGCGCGCCAGCTCCGCGCGGTTCTTCATGTAGCCCGGCATGACGATCCGATCGTCGCCGAGCGCCGCAATCTCGGCCTTGAGGGGCCCCTCGCCAATCAATGCCAGCTTGGCGCCAAGCTTGGCGGGAAGGCGCCGAAAGGCATCCGCCACCACATCAGGCTTCTTCTCGCCATCGAGGCGCCCGACGTAAATCAACAATGGCTGATCGTCGGCGAGCCCGAGCTTCTTGCGAAGCTTCGGATCGCGCCGGTCGGCACCGAATTCGCCGACCTCAACCCCGAGCGGCACCACGTCGACGTTGGAAATGCCGAGCGACCGCAGCTTGGTCGCACCGCCGTTCTCGCTGAGCGCGAACATCGCGTCGAAGCGGCCATAGAGTTTGCCGCAGTACCAATAGCAGATGCGGCTGCAGAGACCGCCGATCGGGCGGCCGAGGAATTTCGAGAAGGGCCGCTCGACATAAACCGTGGGAAAGTCGGTCATGTAGGCGGCCACCAGCGCGGTCGCCGGATGACGCTTGCGATGGGCGATCGCCGCCCAGGGGAGGACATAGGCGTCCTGGCACTCGATCAGGTCGGGCTGGAAGCGCTCGAGCGCCCTGCGCACGGCTCCTGTCCTCAGCAGCAGGCGGTAATGCGGACTACCGGGGACCTTCGGCGACTTGATAACCACCGTAATCGCCCGTTCTTCCTCGATCACTTCGTCGCGCGGGCCAGGGATGATCAGCAGGTGCCGGTGCGGCGTGGATTCGAGGATGTGCCGGCGCTTGTGCAGCAAATAAGTGCGAACGCCGCCACCGACGTCCGACCAGCTTTGGGTAAGGTCGCAGAACAGCTTCGGCTCGAAGCCGGGATTGGGATTGTCGCGACCCATTTAGCCGAAATCCTGTCGGAAAATTTTACGCAACGGCCACGCAGCCTTTCTTCGGTTCAAGAAAAAATAGCGTAAATCAGCCATTTTTTCGAATTGGCACGCCCATTGCTACTATTATCGCGTCCACTTGGTTCCACAGCCAATGAAGGGGCGGCGCAGCGGTTCTCTGGTCCAGCTGCTCCGCCCCTTCCTCGTTTCAGGCTTCGGCTCCGACCAGCTGCTGCAGCTCGCCGCTTTCGAACATCTCCATCATGATGTCCGATCCGCCGACGAATTCGCCCTTCACATAGAGCTGGGGGATGGTCGGCCAGTCCGAATATTCCTTGATGCCCTGACGGATCTCCGGATCCTGGAGCACGTCCACCGTCTCATATTTGGCGCCGAGCCGGTCGAGGATCGCAATCGCGCGGCTCGAAAAGCCGCACTGGGGGAAGAGCGCGGTGCCCTTCATGAACAGAACGATGTCGTTACCGCGGACGATCTCGCCGATACGGCTGTTAGGGTCAGTCACTTCAAATTCTCCATGGTCGGCACTGCGGTTTCGAGCTGCAATGCGTGAAGTTCGCCCCCTACTCGCCCCCCAAGCGCGGCATAGACCGCCTGGTGCTGCTTGATCCTGCTCAGTCCCTCGAACGAGGCGCTGGTGACCCGCGCGGCATAATGGTCGCCATCGCCGGCGAGGTCGCGGATTGTCACCTCAGCGTCTGGAATCGCCGCCTTGATCAACGCTTCGATCTGTTCGGCTGGCATCGGCATTACAGGTTCGTTGCCTCGATGATCTGCCGGCGCGCTTCGATTTCCTTGTTGCGCAGCGCTTCCGTGATCTTGTCCTCGTCGCAATCGACGCCAGCGGCGGTGAGGTCACCCATCACCTTGCGGATCACGTCATGCTCGCCGGCTTCTTCGAAGTCGGAGCGCACCACGTCCTTGGCATAGGATTCGGCTTCGGCCTCGGTCAGGCCCATCTGCCGGGCGGCCCATTCGCCCAGCAGGCGATTGCGGCGCGCGGTGATACGAAACTTCATTTCTTCATCGTGCGCGAACTTGGTCTCGAATGCGCGCTCACGGTCGTCGAACTGGGTCATGCGGTTCCCTTGTATGTTCGCTCGCGGAGATAGGAGCGCGACGGCGGCGCGTCCAGCGGCCATGGACAGCGGCGCTGCAAGCGCTAGCAATCAGCCAAACGCGTCATCGGGAGGGATCATGAGCAAAGCGATCATTCTGGCGGGCGCGCTGGCGCTTACCCTGGCAACGCCGTCAATTGCCGCGCCGAGCGCGACCGTCGATCCGCCCCGCAATGCCGCTTTCCCCGCGCACAACAAGCAGCTGTTGGTCCCGTCGCATGGGGTTGGTCTCAATGCCTTGCTGTTCGTCGCGGCTGGGAAGGGCCCGCATCACACCGTGATCCTGATGCATGGGCTTCCGGGCAACGAGCGCAATCTCGACCTCGCCCAGGCGATGCGCCGCGCCGGATGGGACGTCCTCACCTTCACTTATCGCGGCGTCTGGGGTTCGCCGGGCGACTTCTCCATCTCCAACTCGATGGAGGACGCGGTGGCGGCGCTCGAATTCGCGCGGTCCGACGCCGGGGCCAAGCTCGGCATCGACACTAAGCATATCGTCCTTGCCGGCCACTCGATGGGCGGCGCGACTGCAGCGATGGCCGCCGCGTCAGCGACGGGGTTGGACGGCCTTATTCTGATCGACGCGTGGAACATCGCCGGCGGCACCAGCAAAGGCGATGTCACCCGCGACGAGTTGGTCAGCGGCTTCGACGATTTCGGGAATTCCGGCGCCTCTCCGGAGAAGATTGCCGATGAAGTCGTCGCCAAGCGCTCGCAATGGGACCTCGTTGCAGCCGCGCCGCGCCTCGCTGGCCTGCCGATCCTGACGGTCACTGCCAAATATGGCGCCGCTGAAGAAAATCGCCCGACCACGGCCGCGCTGCGCAAGGTCAACCGCCGCGTAACGGCGATCGAGATGAACACCGACCATCCATTTGCGGATCACCGCATCGCATTGGCGCAGACGGTGGTCGGCTGGCTTAACCGCCGACCCTAGAGCGCCTGCGAAACCAGCCGACGATCAGCAACACGACAAGCACGGCGGCCGTATCCGCGAGCCAGTCGACGACATCGCCGTCCCTGTTGAGCGCCGGTATGAGCTGGATCACCTCGATCACCGCGCCGAACAGCGACAGGCGCACAAGCAGCTTCCACGGCCGCGTTTCCGGATACGCCCAAGACCCGAGCAGGCTCAGGGTCGTGAACGCCATGATGTGCTGGATCTTGTCGCTCGGCTCGCCCGGGATTCGCGGCGGATGCGGCATGACCGCCATGACGAACGCGAACAGGGCTGCCGCCCAGAACAAGGCGCGCATCTGGACACTCCCCGCCCAGCCGCGGATCACAGCTTCGGCTTTGCCCAGCTCAGCCCTCGTAACTGGCGGTGGTCTTCGATCGGACTTCCTCGGCGGTCACGCCGGGCGCGAGCTCGATCAGCTTGAACGGGCTCATGTGGTTCGGCCGCTGGAACACCGCGAGGTCGGTGATGATCATGTCGACGACATTCTTACCGGTCAGCGGAAGGGTGCAGGCCGGGATGAACTTGGGGCTGCCGTCCTTCGACACATGCTCCATCACGACGATGATCTTCTTGACCCCGGCGACGAGGTCCATGGCGCCGCCCATGCCCTTGATCATCTTGCCCGGCACCATCCAGTTGGCGAGGTCGCCATGCTCGCTGACTTCCATGCCGCCGAGCACGGCAAGGTCGATATGCCCTCCACGGATCATCGCGAAGCTTTGCGCGCTGTCGAAATAGCTCGACTGGTCGAGCTCGCTAATCGTCTGCTTGCCGGCATTGATCAGGTCGGGATCTTCTTCGCCCGCAAAGGGGAACGGCCCGATGCCGAGCATGCCGTTCTCGCTCTGCAACGTGACGGTCATTCCGGCCGGGATATTGTTCGCGACCAAGGTCGGGATGCCAATGCCGAGATTGACGTAATAGCCATCCTCGAGCTCGCGCGCGGCGCGCGCCGCCATCTGGTCGCGGGTCCAACCTTTGTTCTCAACGGCGGTCGCCATCATGCAGCCTCCCGCTCACGCACGGTGCGGAACTCGATCTTTTTGTCGTACGGCGCGCCGAGGATCAGTCGGTTCACGTAGATCGACGGCAAGTGGATGCAGTCGGGGTCGAGCGATCCGACCGGCACGATTTCCTCGACCTCGGCGACGCAGACCCTGCCGCAGGTCGCGGCAGGAAAGTTGAAGTTGCGGGCGGTCTTGCGGAACATGAGGTTGCCGCTCTCGTCCGCCTTCCAGCCCTTGATCACGCTCAAATCGGCGCGGATTCCGCGCTCGAGGATATAATCCTCGCCGTCGAAACTCTTGACCTCTTTGCCCTCGGCGACCTGCGTTCCCACACCCGTCTTGGTGTAGAAGCCGGGGATGCCCGCCCCGCCCGCGCGCATCCGCTCGGCGAGTGTGCCCTGGGGGCAGAACTCGACCTCGAGCTCGCCGGCCAGGAATTGCCGCTCGAACTCTTTGTTCTCGCCGACGTAGGAGGAGATCATCTTCTTGACCTGCCGCGTGCGAAGCAGCTTGCCTAAGCCCTCATTATCGATGCCGGCATTGTTCGACGCGATGGTGAGGTCCTTGACCCCGCTTGCCTGGATCGCGTCGATCAGCCGCTCCGGAATGCCGCACAGGCCGAACCCGCCGGCCGCGAGCGTCATGCCATCGGTCAGCAGCCCTTCAAGTGCCGCTTCCGCGCTGGGATAAATCTTCTGCATGCGCCGCCCATAGAAAGGTGGCGCGGCTTGCTCAAGGACGGGACGAGCGCAGTCCCGCCGCGGCGATCCCGACGGCCACACAAGCGGCATCGTCTTCCGGCGCCTCGCCCGATGCACCCGCGGCGCCCAACCGGGTCTTGCCGTCGGCGCTGAAGATCGGGACTCCGCCCGCGACCGTCACGACATGCGGCGCGAAGGCAAAACCGGGCGTCTCTTTTGCCCCGTCGGCCATTTGCGCAGTTGCGAAGCCCCAGGCCGCGACCGCCGCGGCCTTCGCGATCGCAAAATCCATCATGCCCGAGCCGTTGCCATCCATCCGGAGCGCGGCGACCAGATGCCCGCCCGTATCGACCACGGCGATCGCATGGCTTTGCATCTTCGCGCCGGCGTGGGTGGCGCAACCGCTTATGATCGCTTGTGCGGTCCGCGCATCGAGGATCTGTGCGTTTTGCGAATAGGCTGGGGCCGCAACCAAGGCAGCCGCGAAAATCATCTTGCGCATGGTCTCCCCCGTCGGTTTCAGCTGGTGCTGATGCGCGGCGGCCCGTGACGCAACGACCATTCGACGAAGTGGTGAAGTGGCGAATCAGTAGTTCGAAAGGCCGCGCAGCACGTCGAGCGCGGCTTCGCGCTGGCCCCATGGCACGAAGATATGATCGTGGTGGAGTGCAGCGACGACGTTGGCGCTGATGCCCGCGTCCGCGAGATACTTGGACAAGGCTGCGGTCAGGCCAATGGACTCGAGGTCTGACAGCACGCCGATCGCGATATGCGCCCAGTGGCCGGTCGGGCTCGACCTGATCGCGGTCAGCCCTTCCTCCTCGCGGATGATTGCGAACGCATCCGCGGCCAGCGTCGCGGAGCTCGTCAGCTCAAACGAATAACGCTCGGTCGAAAGCCGTGGATCGAGCTCGGCAAGCAGCCGCGCTAGGTCTCGCTCGGGCAAAGGTCAGCCCTTGAGCTTTGCCAGAACGCCCTGCAGCTGCATTGCGTTGGACATGTCGCCTTCGACCTTGAGCTTGCCCATCATGAAGGCGGTCATCCCGTCGAGCTGACCTGCGGCAAGCTGCTGCCAGTCGTCCCAGCCGACCTTGATCGTGGTGTCCGCCGCCCCGTCCTCTTCCGTGACCTGCTGCGCCGCGCCATCGAGCGTGACCGCGCCTTCACTTCCGCCGAAGTCGATCTTGACGCGCTTGCCCGGGATCCACGCCTGGCCCTGCTGCATCCGCTCGACGAGTTCCTGCTTGGTCATGCTTGCTCCTTTGTCAGTAGCGATTAGCGACCCGTTGCAGCCGCAACAAGCGGAGCCTATCTGCGCGCCATGGGATACGAAACAGACCTCAAGCTTTTCATCGACGGCGTGTGGAAGACCGGCGAAGGCCGCGACTTGCACGACGTGGTCAACCCGGTCGACGCACAGCCGATCGCCGCTCTGCCTTACGCGACGAAGGCCGACCTGGAAGAGGCGCTTGCCGCTTCCGAACGCGCCTGGCCGGAATGGCGCGCCATGGACGTCGAGAAGCGCGGCGCGATCCTTCACAAGGCCGCGGACCTGATCCGCGAGCGCGTCGACCTTATCGCCCGCACAATGACGCAGGAACAGGGCAAGCCGCTCAACGAAGCGAAGCTAGAAACCCTCGCGTCGGCCCAGCTGTTCGATTGGTATGCCGAGGAAGCCAAGCGCGACTATGGCCGCACCCTGGTTCGCCCGGCCGGCCAGGTCAGCCGCGTGATCCGCCAGCCGGTCGGACCGGTTGCGACCTTCACGCCATGGAATTTCCCGCTCTATCTCCTCGCCAAGAAGGTCAGCGCCGCGCTCGCCACGGGCTGCACGGTCATCTCCCGTCCGCCACACGAAACGCCGGGCGTCGGGACCGAGATGTTCCGCGCTCTCGCGGATGCCGGCATTCCCGCCGGCGTCGCGCAGCTCGTCCACGGTGACAGCGGCCTGGTCAGCGAAACTCTCATCGCCAGCCGAGTCATCCGCAAGGTCAGCTTCACCGGTTCGACCAACGTCGGCAAGCATCTGATGCGGCTGTGCGCCGACAGCATGACCCGCGTGACGATGGAACTCGGCGGCCATGCGCCGGTGCTGATTTTCGACGACTGTGATCTCGAAAAGACGCTCGACATGGTCGTGCCCCAGAAATTCCGGAACGCTGGCCAGGTGTGCGTCTCGCCGACCCGCTTCTACGTCCAGAGCGGCATCTACGACGCCTTCATCAAGGGCTTCGCCGAGCGCACGGCCAAGGTAAAAGTCGGCAACGGGCTCGAGGCCGACATCAAGATGGGCCCGCTCGCCAACAAGCGCCGTCCGGATGCGATCGACGCCTTGGTGCAGGACGCCAAGGCGAAGGGCGCGCGGGTGATGGCCGGCGGCGAAAAGGGGGACGGCGGCTTCTTCTTCCAGCCGACCCTGCTCGCCGACGTCCCCAATGAGGCGGACATCATGAACGACGAGCCGTTCGGCCCGGTCGCGGTGTCGCGCCCGTTCGACACGTTCGAAGAAGTGATCGAGCAGGCCAACCGCCTGCCCTTCGGCCTTGCCGCCTTCGCCTTCACCGAGAATGGCCGGCGCGCGAACCTCATCGGTGACCTGGTTGAAAGCGGGATGGTCGGGATCAATACCTTCGCCATCTCCGGAGCCGACGCCCCCTTCGGAGGGGTGAAGGATTCAGGCTTCGGCTCCGAAGGTGGGAAGGAAGGCCTCGAAAGCTATCAGGTGGTGAAAGCGGTGCACCAGGCGTGATCGCCTGGACGCCCGCCTTCACTCACCCTTGGCAGTCACCAGCGGCACAATTTGATAGAGCGCGGACGCGCCGACGAGCGTGTAGATGATGCGACTGAGTACCGACATCTCGCCGAAGATCGCGGCAACCAGGTCAAAATTGAGCAGGCCGACGAAGCCCCAATTGAGGCCGCCGACGATAATCAGGAACAGCGTGATCTTGTTGAGGGCCTTCATCGCAAATTCTCCATCATCCGCGCCGCGTCGGGGCGCTATCGTTCACGATGGAATTTAAGGGGTGATCAGGCGCTCACCCATACGGCCTTTAGGCGGTAACTAGAGCCCGCCCTCGACCGCGATGCGGATCGCCTCCGCCGATGTCCTCACACCCAACGCGTCGAGCATCAGCGCACGGTGCATCTTCACGGTTTTCTCGCTGATCTTCAGCGACCAGGCGATTTGCTTATTCAGCAGGCCGCGGGCCATGCCCTGAAGCACTTCCTTTTGGCGGGGCGACAGTTTCGCGATCAAGTCCGCTGCGTGAACCTGCCGCGGTGCCAACCCGGATGGCGTGTCCATCGGCAACTCGACCTGTGAGCCGAGGAACCAGGCCAGTTCCTCTTCCTGGCCGAGCAGCGGCGTGACCATCACGCCATTCCTGAAGACCGAGCCGTCCTTGCGGTAGTTGGTAATCTCGACCAGCGCCGGTCGCCGCTCCCTGATCGACGCGCGCAACTGCTCGGTCGGCCCGGCTTCGGGAGTTGCCCCGGCCAGAAAGCGGCAATTGCGCCCGACGATCTCGCCCTCGCCATAGCCGGTCAGGTCGCAAAAGACGTCGTTGACGACTTCGAGCGGATTGTCGGCCTTGCGCGGATTGCTGATGACCATCGCGATCGGACTGAGGGCGATGGCCTGGATAAGTTCGTCCTGTCCTCGCGCGGCCATGTACCCCTTCTAACGCACTGCGGTGTTGAACTGCATAACCGGCGTGGCGTCGGTGAAGTTCACGAAATCCTTCGTAAGGTCCTTCCCTGCATCTGACTTCACGGCGTTACGCGCCGCTTCCTCGTCAGCGAAGCTAAGGAACGCCGTGGCAAAGAAAGCCGGCTCTCCGCCCCCGACAACCTCCTCGCCCCGGAGCACCGTTGCCCAGCCCAGGCCGAACGGCTGGAATGCCTGGCCGACTGCCGGCAGGTGGGTCGACTTGAAGTAATCGAAGTCGAAGCTCGCGCCTTCGGCCTTCGGATAGTGGATGGTGAGGATATACATGGCAGCGCCGCCTAGCCGGTTTGCACCTGCATCGCCAGCGGCTACAGGCGCGGCCATGACGACACGAACGGGCGGGCGCATTCTCGTCGACCAGCTGCGCATCAACGGTTGCGACCGCATCTTCACGGTGCCGGGCGAAAGCTTCCTCGCGGTGCTCGACGCGCTCCACGACACGCCGGAAATCGAGACGATCGTGTGCCGCCAGGAAGGCGGCGTGTCGTACATGGCCGACGCCGATGGCAAAATGACCGGAAGACCGGGCGTGGCGTTCGTCACGAGAGGGCCGGGCGCGACCAACGCCACCGCTGGGGTCCATGTCGCGTTCCAGGATTCAACCCCGATGATCCTGTTCATCGGCGACGTCGCGCGGGGCGACCGCGACCGCGAGGGCTTCCAGGAAATCGACTTCCCCGCTTTCTTCGGTCCCATCGCCAAATGGGCGGCGCGGATCGAGGATGCGCGGCGGATCCCCGAATATGTCGCGCGGGCCTATCGCGTCGCCACCGCCGGCCGTCCCGGTCCGGTGGTCCTCGCGCTGCCTGAGGACATGCTTCGCGACGAGGTCGAGACGCTCGACCGTCCGGTAGTCCCTCCTCTCGCCGAGGAGCCCGATCCGGGCGCGGTCCAGGCAATGTTCGAGCTATTGAAGGAAGCCACCAATCCGATCGCAATCGTCGGCGGAGCGGACTGGAGCCCGCGCGCATCCCACCATTTCGCCAACTTCGCTTTTCGCCACGGGATCCCCGTCGCCGCGGCATTCCGGCGGCAGGACGCGATCTGCAACAGCTGCGGCGTCTACGCGGGACAGCTGGGCTACGGCCCCAACCCCAAGCTGCAGCAGCGCATTCGCGACGCCGACCTAATCATCGCCGTCGGGCCCCGCCTCGGCGAGGCGACGACCGACGGCTACACCCTGATCACGCCCGATCACCCGAACCAGACTCTGGTGCACGTCCATCCCGACCCGAACGAGCTGGGCCGCGTCTATCATGCCGATCTGCCGATCTGCGCGGATATGGGTGAGTTCGCGGAGATGGTCGACGAGTGGAACGACCCCGATTTGGTCAAATTCGGCGCCGGCGAGGAAGCGCATAAGGATTGGCTCGAATGGTCGGAGCCGGCTCCGCGCAAAGGCGTAAAGCTCGACCTCGGCCCGTGCGTCAAAGCGATGCGCGACGCGCTCCCGGAGAACACGATCGTCTGCAACGGGGCGGGCAATTTCTCGGGCTGGTGGCACCGTTACTGGCACTATGGGCCGCTGCCGACGCAGCTTGCGCCGACGTCGGGAACGATGGGCTACGGCCTTCCCGCCGCGGTCGCCGCCGCGATCCGCTTCCGCGACCGGCCGGTGGTGTGCGTCGCGGGGGACGGCGACTTCCTGATGAATGGACAGGAGCTTGCGACCGCCGCGCAATATGGCGCCGACGTCATCGTCATCATCGCCGACAACTCCGCGTACGGCACCATTCGAATGCACCAGGAGCGGGAATATCCGAAGCGCATCAGCGCCACTGAGCTCAAGAACCCCGACTTCGCCGCGCTTGCCCGCGCGTTCAGCGGCTGGGCCGAGACGGTAGAATCGACCGAGCGCTTCGGCCCGGCGTTCGATGAGGCGATGACGCGCAAAGGCATCCGCCTGCTTCACTGCAAGACCGACGTCGAGGTGATCAGCAACGCGACGACAATCTCCAAGCTGCGCGAGAAAGCAAAGAAGTGAGCGGGCGCGGCCGCCCGGCCGTCGAGGTTGAGGAGGTCGCACCCGATAACCCCGACGCCGCGGCGTGCCTGGCACGATACTTTGGAGAGCTCGCCAATCGCTTCGAGTCTGGCTTCGATGCGTCGCTGAGCTCTGCGCCGGATCTCAGCGGCTTCGAGCCGCCGGGCGGTTGCTTCCTTGTCATCCGGAACAATGGCCAGCCAATCGCCTGCGGGGGGTTCAAGCGCGATGACGGCGCAGCTTACATCAAGCGGATGTGGGTCGCCGACGAGGCTCGCGGCATGGGCCTCGGCCGGCGACTACTTGCAGAACTGGAGAAGCGCGCACGGTCGCGAGGCTACAAGCTGATCAGGCTCGAAACCGAGCGATCGCTGACCGAGGCGCAAGCGCTGTATCGCTCCAGCGGCTATGTCGAAGTGCCCGCCTTTAACGACGAGCTTTACGCGCATCACTGGTTCGAGAAGCGGCTCGACTGATTATCGCGCGCCTTTCGCCAGGCGCTTTCGAACAGTTTGTCGTGGACGTTAATGTCGTCCTTCGGTCTCTCGTCGCGCTTGTCGGACTTGCTCCGCTTGGCCGACTCGTCGTGCGGAAAATGCTCCACGATTTCGTCGAAATGGCCGCCGAAGCTGCCTTTCTGTGTGCGCCGCCGATGCGGCATGTTGCCCTCCGGTTCAGTGAAACCGAGCATAGTAGTCTACGCTCGACTCGGAGCGTTTGATCCATCCTGTTTATTATCCGAAGTGGTGGAAACGGTGCTCACCACTCCTCCCATCCCTCTTCGCCGATAAGCGGCACGAAGCGCACGAGGCCCAGGTTTTCCTGCCTCAGTATGCCGTCTTCCTGCTTCGTCACCTTGACCAGCTCCTGCACGGCCCCGGGATCGCCGATCGGCATCACCAGGCGTCCGCCAGGTGCAAGCTGCGCGATCAGGGCCTCGGGCACGTGACTGCCGCTCGCGGCTGTAAGGATTGCATCAAAGGGCGCTTCGTCAGGCCAGCCGCGGGTGCCATCCCCCTCGACAATCTTGACGTTGGCATAACCGAGACGCGCCAGCCGCTCGCGCGCAACGATAACGAGCTGCTGCTGGCGCTCGATCGCAATGACTTTGTCAGCGATCCGGCTGATGACCGCGGCAGCGTAGCCCGACCCTGCACCGACCTCGAGCACCTTGTCCCTCGGCCGGATCCGTGCCGCATCGATCATCAGGCCGACGATATAGGGTTGGGAAATGGTCTGGCCGGCCTCGATCGGGAGCGGATGATCGCCGTAGGCTAGCGCCGCGTGCTCGATGCCAACGAACTGCTCGCGCGGCACGGCCCGGAATGCCTCTAGAATGCTCGTGTCGGTGATTCCGCGGCGTTTCAGCTGCCGTTCGACCATCGCCTCGCGCTCGGCGGCGAAGTCTGTCATGGTTTCCGTAAACCGCGACACGATGGGGACGTTCCGCCAATGACCACGAACGACAGCGCGTTCGCCGGCTCCATTCCGGGTCTTTACGATCGCTTTCTGGGGCCGTTGCTGTTCGAGCCCTATGCCAAGCTTGCTGCCGATCGGGCCCGCGCGTTACGACCGCGCCGGATATTGGAGACTGCCGCCGGGACCGGGATCGTGACGGAAGCGCTCCACCAGGCGCTCCCCGATGCCGAGATCGTGGCGACCGACCTCAACCAGGCGATGCTTGAGGTTGCAGCGGGCCGGATCGGCTCCGACGAGGTCGTGCTCCAGGTCGCCGACGCGCAGGAGCTGCCGTTTAGCGATGGCGAGTTCGACCTGGTCGTCTGTCAATTCGGCGTCATGTTCTATCCCGACCGCGTGCGCGGCAACGCAGAGGCGCGGCGAGTGCTGCGCGAGGGCGGTCATTATTTGCTGCTGGTATGGGACACGCTGGCGAAGAACCCGGTCTCCAACACCATCCACGGCATCGTCGGCGACCTGTTCCCGGACGACCCGCCGCAGTTCCTCGCGCGCACGCCCTATGGCTACGCCGACAGGTCAGCGATCGAGGGCGATCTTCGCGCGGCCGGTTTTTCTTCGATCGAGATTGAGACGGTCGCCGCGGCCGGAACAATGGTGTCCGGGCATGACGCGGTTCAGGGACTGGTCGCGGGAAGTCCGCTCCGCGGCGAGATCGAAGAGCGCGACCCTGCGGGTGTCGATCGCGTGGTCGAGAAAGTCAGCGTTGAAATCGGCGACGGAAGCGGGCTCGACACAAGCCTGTCGGCCCACATCGTGACAGCAACTAGATAAGTCCCGCAAGCGGGCTTGAGGGGTCGGCGTAGCGCCGCTTCTGCATCCGTCCCGCCAGGTAAGCGAGCCGTCCGGCTTCGACCGCCGCTTTCATCGCGCGAGCCATCAACACCGGATTCTTCGCCTCCGCGATCGCCGTGTTCATCAACACGCCGTCGCAGCCCAATTCCATTGCCTGCGCCGCGTCGCTCGCGGTGCCGACGCCGGCATCGACCAGCACAGGCACATTGGCGCCCTCGACGATCAGGCGGATGGTCACTCGGTTCTGGATGCCGAGCCCGGAGCCGATCGGCGCGCCCAACGGCATGATCGCGACCGCGCCAGCTTCCTCGAGCTGCTTCGCGGCGATCGGATCGTCGACGCAATAAACCATCGGCTCGAAGCCCTCTTTGACCAGCACCTCGGTCGCCTTAAGCGTCTCGCGCATGTCGGGATAGAGCGTCTTGGCTTCGCCAAGCACTTCGAGCTTAATCAGGTTCCAACCGCCCGCCTCGCGCGCCAGGCGCAAGGTCCGGATGGCGTCGTCGGCGGTGAAGCATCCCGCCGTATTGGGCAGGTACATGACCTTCTTGGGGTCGATGAAGTCGGTCAGCATCGGCTGCTTCGGGTCGGAGATATTCACCCGCCGCACCGCGACCGTGACGATCTCCGCGCCGGACGCCTCGACCGCGGCCGCATTCTCTTCGAAGCTCTTATACTTGCCGGTGCCGACGATCAGCCGTGAGGTGAAGGTCCGGCCGGCGACCGTCCAGCTATCGGCCTTGATGCCCTGCTGCGCCGTCACTCACCCGCCTCCCACGAAATGCACGATCTCGAAATCATCGCCGTCCTCGACGCATACCTCGTCCAGCGTGCCGCGCGGCACGATCTCGAGATTGCGCTCGACAGCGACGCGCAGCGGGTCGAGCCCGAGCTCGTTCAGCATCTCCGCGACGCTGATTCCGCTCATTACCCGGCGATGCTCGCCGTTCACGCGAATCCCAAGGCTTCCGTCGAGAGTCATTGACAAACGGCAGATAGGAAGCTCCACCGCCCGGCGCAAATGACCGACACAGTATTCGTATTGAACGGGCCGAACCTGAACCTGCTCGGCAGCCGCGAACCCCGCATCTACGGCACCCAGACCTTGGCCGACATCGGCGCGATGCTCGAGGAGCGTGCCAAGGCATTGAAGTTGAAGCTCGACATACGCCAGTCCAATCATGAGGGCGTGATCGTCGACTGGCTGCACGAAGCGATGGCCAAAGCGTCGGCGGTAATCCTGAACGCGGGCGGCTATGCTCACAGCTCGATCGCGATCCGCGATGCCGTCTCCGCGCTAGCCGTTCCGGTGATCGAAGTTCACCTGACAAATATCTACGCCCGCGAGGGCTTCCGCCGGCAGAGCCTGGTCGGCCAGGTCGCCCGCGGATCCATCATCGGCTTCGGTCCTTTAAGCTATGTCCTGGCACTGGACGCGGCGTCGCACCTCTGCAAGGGAGCGGCGGCGACGCAGTCCAAGAGCCAGATTCAATAGGGGAATAACGATGGCGCAACCGCCCAAGGCTGCGAACAATGGCGACATGCGGATCGACCCGTCGCTCGTGCGCGACCTTGCCCAATTGCTCACTGACAATGAGCTGACCGAGATCGAGGTTCAGGACGGCGAGCGCCGGATCAAGGTCAGCCGCGAGCCGGCTGCAATATTCGGCGCGCCAATGGCTGCTGCGCCTGCGGCCGCTGCCCCCGCGCTCAGCGCCCCGCCGATGCACGGCAAGGAAGATGTCGGCGCTCAGGAAGAGGAAGTTTCCGGACAGTCGGTCAAATCGCCGATGGTCGGCACCGCCTTTCTTGCGCCCGAGCCCGGCGCCAATCCTTTCGTGGAAGTCGGCAAGCCGGTGAAAGCGGGCGATACCTTGCTCATCGTCGAAGCGATGAAGGTGATGAACCCGATCACCGCGCCCGCGGGCGGCGTCGTCAAGAAGATCATGATTTCGGACGGCCAGCCGGTCGAATTCGATCAGCCGCTCGTGATCCTCGGCTAGGGCCGGACGCATGCAGATCAAGAAGCTGCTGATCGCCAACCGCGGCGAGATCGCGCTGCGCATCCACCGGGCCTGCCACGAAATGGGCATCACCACGGTCGCGGTCCATTCGACCGCGGACGCTGATGCGATGCACGTGCGCCTAGCCGACGAGACTGTGTGCATTGGCCCGCCAGCGGCAACCGACAGCTATTTGAACATCCCCAACATCATTTCGGCTGCCGAGATCGTGCACGCCGACGCGATCCATCCGGGCTACGGTTTCTTGAGCGAGAATGCGCAGTTCGCGGAGATCGTCGAGAGTCACAACATCGTCTGGGTCGGCCCCAAGCCCGAGCATATCCGGACGATGGGCGACAAGATCGAGGCCAAGCGCACTGCCGCCAAGCTCGGCCTGCCGCTCGTCCCCGGCTCGGCGGGCGCGATCAAGAGCGTGGCCGAAGCGCATGAGCTTGCCGCGGAGATCGGCTATCCGGTGCTGATCAAGGCCGCGTCGGGCGGCGGCGGACGCGGCATGAAGGTCGTCCAGTCCGAAGACCAGCTCGAAAGCCTGATGAGCCAGGCCGCGTCGGAAGCACGCTCAGCCTTCGGCGACGATACCGTCTACATGGAAAAATACCTGTCCGATCCGAGGCACATCGAGTTCCAGGTATTCGGTGACGGCGAGGGCGGCGCGATCCATCTTGGCGAGCGCGACTGCTCATTGCAGCGGCGCCACCAGAAGGTGCTCGAGGAGGCCCCGTCACCGGTCATCACGCCCGAAGAGCGGGCGCGCATGGGCGAAATCGTGCGCAAGGCGATGAGTGACATGGGCTATCGCGGCGCGGGCACGATCGAGTTCCTCTACGAGAATGGCGAATTCTACTTCATCGAGATGAACACCCGGCTGCAGGTCGAGCATCCGGTGACCGAGATGATCAGCGACATGGACCTTGTGCGCGAACAGATCCGCGTCGCCTCGGGCGAGGGGCTGACCTGCCGCCAGGACCAGGTTGAGCTTCACGGCCATGCGATCGAATGCCGGATCAACGCCGAGGACCCGGAGACTTTCGCTCCATCACCTGGCCTCGTGAAGAATTACGTCGCGCCGGGCGGCATGCACGTGCGCGTCGATAGCGGGCTGTACACTGGCTATAGGGTCCCACCTTACTACGACAGCATGATCGGCAAGCTGATCGTCTACGGCCGCGACCGCGAGGAGTGCATCCGGCGCCTCCGGCGCGCGCTAGAGGAATATGTCGTCGAGGGCATGAAGACGACGATCCCGCTCCACCAGAAACTGGTCCGCGACCCCGAATTCCTGGAAGGCAATTACACGATCAAATGGCTTGAGCAGTGGCTCGCCAGGCAGCACGACGGATCGGCGATCTAAGCACCCCGGTTCGTTCCCCGACCCGCTTGTGGTAAGAAGCGCCCAAGCTGTCGCGTCTGAGGGGGCTTGCGATGCAGAAGGGGCACTTCTCCCGGCCATTGGCCTTGATTACCGTTGGAACCGCAATCGCCTGCGCGGCGCCCGCCCGGGCCCAGAACGGACCTGAACTCCCGCCACTTCCTGCCGCCGACCCGCGGACGACGGAAATCAATCAGCTCGAACAGGAAAGCGAGCGCCTTAGCCAGGAGGCACGAGAGCTTGGCGGCGGCAGGACCATCCGTGAAGCGACCGATCACGTCCAAAGCGACTTCTACGAGAAGCAGGCGCAAGCCGAGAACCTCGAACAACTTGCTCGCGACATGGGGTACACCGCCGAACAGCTGCGCGACGAACAACGGCGGATCGCGGAATCCGGCCGCATCGGACTGGGGGATCTCGGCCGGGGCGCAGCGGGCCAGGTCATGGACAAGGCCGCGGAAGAGGCGATCAAGCGCGCGACCCGCGAGCTTTACGGTCATGCCTTCGGAGTCCTGTCCTTCGGCAAGGATTGTTACGACGCGACAACGCGGATCAAATTGTGGTGGATGACACGGCAACAGGCGAGAAGCCTTGGGGACAGCGCACAATCAATCCGGCAAAACTGGATGGCGCTGAATGAGATGATCATCGCGCTTTACGGTGACATGGGCATCGATGCCGCGAAGCTGCGCCGCCTCGCTGAAATCCAGCGGCGCTATAGCGAGGTCAGGGACCGCATCGGAACGCTGGAACAGACGTCGGCCGATCTGCAAGGGCGCGCCACCAGGCATGCGGCGCCGGGCCGCGATGAAGACCCAGCCTACGACCAATTGCTCCGTGACATCGCCACGCTCAGGTTTGAACGAAAGATCGCGATACTGGAGGGGAACGACCGCGAAGTCCGCCGCCTCGATCGGGAGATTGAGCCGCTCGAGCGCCGGGCGGAGCGCGCCGAGCAGGTTCCCGGGCAACTCATCAGCACGGGGCTGCTCGATTATCACAACGAGCTTCGTTCGACGGAGAAATCGCCGCCGCTCAAATGGAGCGAAACTCTTAAGGGGCATGCGGCCGAATGGGCCCAAGTCCTGGCGAAGACCGGTGAGCTCAAGCATTCGCCCAGAGACAGCCGTCCGGCCAATGAGCGGGAGAATATCGCGATCAGTCCCCACGGTGCGAATTCGCCCATGAAGATGGCGAAGGGTTGGGGCGATGAGAAAAAGCTCTACCGCGCGGGGACATTTCCCAACGTCTGCAATGGCGATTGGTCTCAATGCGCGCACTTCACGCAAATGGTCTGGTCGACGACGACCGAGGTCGGCTGCGCGTTTGTTCAGGACCACAGGTTCGACGCTCTCGTCTGCCGCTATTCGCCGCCCGGTAACCAGGACAACAAGCCTGTGGTTGCGCCAGCCACCCAGTTGATCGCCACGCAGCCCTGCCCCGTCACTCCTGCGACAGCAGTCCGCACCCGGACCTGAAGCTCAACCCGGTTGAATTTGCCGCCGGTTGGTCCAAGCTGCGCCACCGGGGAGATCAGCGATGGCGACAGCGGCGACGGGACGGCGGGCCAATCCTGCCTTTTGGCTGACCGTTCTTCTCGCGCTCTTCATCATCATCAATTACGTCGATCGAGGCGCCGTCGGGATCGCCGGGCCCAAGCTCAAGCAAGAGCTTCATCTCAACCATGAGCAATTCGGCCTCGCGCTGTCGGCATTCGCGTGGATTTACGCGCCGGCGCAATTCTTCGTCGGTTGGCTGACGTCGCGGATCTGCGTCTACCGGCTGCTTGCCGGGGGATTGATGCTGTGGGCTGCCGCGACGTTCGCGACGGGCTTCGTCGGCGGGCTTGCAGCGCTGGTGACGATGCGCGTTCTTCTGGGCATCGGTGAAGGCGTCGCCTTCCCGTGCGCTTCCAAGGTCATTGCCGAGCATGTGCCCGATCATCGGCGCGGAATCGCCAACGGCATGCTGGCCTTCGCGCTGGGCCTTGGCCCGGCAGTCGGAACGTTCGCTGGCGGCCTGATGCTCGCTTACTTCGGTTGGCGGCCGATCTTTTGGGTCTTTGGGGTGCTGACCTTGCTCTGGCTCCTGCCGTGGCAGGCTGCGAGCAAGCCATTCTGGAAGACGGCGGAGCATGCGCGCGCCGAAATGCCGATTTCGTTCGCCCGCTTGGTCAGGAAGCGCGGTGCGTGGACGATGGGCGTTGCCCACTTCGCCAACACCTACCCCTTCTATTTCCTGCTCGCCTGGCTGCCGCTCTACCTCACCGAAAATCGCGGCTTCACGATCATCGAGATGACCGGGGTCACGACCATCGTCTACCTCTTGCAGGCCGGCTTCGCGCCCTTCTGGGGATGGCTCAGCGACTGGCTGGTCGCGACGGGCCGCGACGAGGCCACCGTCCGCCGCGGGTTCGTCATGCTTTACCAGTTCGCGCTAGGAGCGGCCGTGATCACCGCAGGCCTTGCACAGAGCCACACTATCCTCCTCGCCGCACTGTTCACCGCCGGCACCTTCGGCGGGATCGGCGGCCAGGTTTCGTACCAAATCTCGCAGATGTTCGCCGGCAAGTCGTCGGGCGCCTGGGTCGGTGTCGTCAACGGCATCGGCAATACGTCGGGCATCGTCATGCCGCTGCTGACCGGCTGGGCGATCGAGACCTCCGGCGGGAGCTACCTGGCCGCCTTCCTGCTGACCGGCGCGATCTCCTTCGCCGCCATCCTGTGGTGGATTTTCGTGGTGCCGCCGATCAAGCCCGATCCGGAACTTCACGCCGCCTGAAAAGGCAAAACTTTTGCGTGGAACGTGCGTTTGTCGGGATGAGGACAAAGCACGATGTCCAGCTACACAGGAACCGCGAACCGGCCAGATCGCGCCAAGGCCATTGCTGCCGTCGTCGCGGTGCATGTGGCGCTGGCCGCGATCATCCTCACCGGCCTCAATGGCCGCTTCGTAAGCGCCGCGGTCGAAACGCTGAAGACGTTCGACGTCCGGCTGCCGCCTCCACCTCCGTCGCCGCCTCCCCCGCCGGCGACCAAGCCTCACCAGATGAAAAAGCCGGAAGGCGCACCGGCCAAGAAAGCCGACGCAACGCCGGTCGTCGCTCCGCCGCAGCGCATTCCGTTGCCGTCACCCATTCCCGCGGCGAAGATCGCGGGTACAGGGAACGCCCCGACGTCAGGTGCCGGAGTGTCCGGCAACGGGACCGGCGCAGGCGGTAACGGCAATGGCCCAGGCGGTGGCGGCGATTATTCGAAATTCACGCCCGCGCGGCTGGTGAGGAACCTCAATCGAGGCGATTACCAGCGGCTGGCCGCGGGACGGCTTCCGGCGGGCCGCGCCATGCTCGCTTTAAAGGTCGATGCAAGCGGCCTCCCGAGCAGTTGCCGGGTGATGCGGTCGAGCGGCGACAGCGTCGTGGACGGCGGCCTCTGCCCGCTGGTCGTGAGCAGGCTGCGCTTCCGCCCGGCGCTGGACGACCAGGGACGCGCCATCCCTTATTCGCTTCAGTACGTCGCGACCTGGCAGCTGTAGCTTATTTAGCGGCGCTGGCGACGGTGCCGTTTGTCGTCTCGCTGGTCGCGAGCTTGGGCGTGTCGCGGCCGTAGGCATCGTCATAATAAGCGATCGATTGCCCGTCGGGCATCGCTGTCAGGTAAGTAATGTAGACCGGTACCGGGCTGTTCAGCATCACCGGCTGTTCCGGACCCGCGCCCTCCCAGGTCAGCTCGCGCCCGTCGAACAGCCAGCGGCTCAACCGCCAGGCATCCTCGAGGCGGACGCAGCCTCCGCTGAAATAGCGCGTCGACTGCTTGAACAGCTCTCGCCGCGGGTTGTCGTGGAGATACACCCCGAACTGATTGGGGAACATGAACTTGACCCGGCCCATGAAGTTCTTGGGGCCAGGTTTTTGCCGGATCATGACCTCGACCTTGCCGTCGTTGACGCCCTGCCAGTCGACTGTCTTGGGGTCGATGATCGTGGGGTTTGGAGTCCAGTCCGAGACGACCTCGTAGCCGTAGTCGTCGAGATACTTGAGACCCTGTTTGACGACGAACTGCGCGACGTCCTCGCCGGCTAGGTCGGGCGGCACATACCAATAAGGGTTGAGCGCGGCGTAACGGATGTAGGCGGTCAGCATCGGCGTCGGCCATTTGGGCTTGCCGACGACGACCACCATCGAATCCACCGGCTTGCCGCCGTCATACATGTAGAGCCGCTGCTGGGCCGCGTTGACGAGCACGTAGCGGCCCTTGTCGCCGGGCAGAGCGCGCGCACGCTGGAGGTTCAGCGCCAGAAGCTCACGCTGCTTGTCGTCGCTATACTTGTGCTCGGCGATGGCTTCGCGAAGCTGCCCGTAAAACGGATGCATCCAGCCCATCGAAGAGAGATAATCGTTGAGCGACGGCGCGTTCGCGGCGCCGATCAGCGCCGCAAGCGCCGACGGCGGCGCGGGCTTCAACGAGGGGTCGACATAGGTGATGCCGACGCCCGGATCCTGCCGCAGGTCGCGGACGTAATCGACAAACGCCTGGGACAGGGCGCGATCGGCTTTCTCAACCGTCTTCTTCTTGCCGTTCCGAGCTTCCTCGAGCGCCGCCTGGAGCGTCGCGACATGATATTTGTCGGGGCTCAGCCCATCGAGGCTGGAGGTGCTGAGCAGCGAAATCAGCTGCTCGGCCGAGTTGCCGGCGGTTGGTGCCAGCCACAGGGGCGCGTCTTTCCGCAGGCGATAAAAATCGTCGATGGTCTGGCCGGACGGCGCGGCAACGGTCGCTGCCGAGGCGGGCGCGGGCGAGACCAATACGAGCGGAGCCACGGCGAGCAAGAGGCCCGCCGCGGCGCCGTTCAGCTTCGAAAATAAGTGCACCGGCCAGTGGCCGGTGCACAAACTACGCGAATTAATCACGACTTCTCCGATACTTGGAAATCCTCGGGGCGGAAACCCCGAGGAGACCCAAATTTAGCCGCGCTCGCCGCTGCGAACCGGCGCCGGAGCCATCGGAGCCGGAGCCGTCGCTGACGGTGAACCGGCATAATATTGACCGTTGTAGACGTATCCGTCCACCCGGCCGTCGTTGTCACGGTCGGCCCAGATCGCGCCGGCGACACCGCCGACCGCCGCACCGATGACCGCGCCTTCGAGGACGCTGACGCCCGGAATGACCGCACCGGCAACCGCGCCGAGAGCGGCGCCGCCGAGAGCGCCCGTCGCCACGCGATGAAGCGTCGGGTCATAGCCCTGCGGGGTTCCGGCATAATATTGGCCGTTCTGGACATAGCCATCGACATAGCCATCGTTGTTGTTGTCGGCCCAGATCGCGCCGCCAAGTCCACCGATCGCTGCGCCAACCGCGGCGCCTTCGATCACGCTGACGCCCGGCACAACCGCGCCGAGTGCCGCGCCGCCGGCTGCGCCAATGGCCGCACCCTGGGCAATATCGCCGTTGCGCGGCGTCGAAGCGCACGCACCGAGCGTAAGTGTACTTGCAAGCGTAAGGGCAACAATAGATTTACGCATCGCTCTTTCTCCCGTTTGTTGAGCTGCCGGAACATATTCCCGACCCGGTACCCCCGGCGTCGAAACATGTCACATGCGCAGGAACGACGATTGCGGCTCATCGTTCCGCAACCGCGACAATATGCACCTGCCCGCCATTTCTGCGGCTCTTGAACGGTTGAGCGATGTGTTTGGATTCACGAGGAAAGTTCGACCGATATGAAAGCGACCATCTACCACAACCCGATGTGCGGAACTTCGCGCAAGACGCTCGAAATCCTTCGCGATTCCGGTGCCGATATCTGGGTTCGCGAGTATCTGAAGAACCCTCCGACGCGCGAGGAGCTGAAGGCGCTCTACGAGAGGGCAGGCATCACCCCGCGAGAGGGACTTCGGGCCAAGGAATCCCTTGCCGCAGAGCTTGGCCTCACCGGTCCCGATGTATCGGATGACGACGTGCTGGACGCGATGATCCAACATCCTATCCTAATTAACCGTCCACTCGTCGAAACGCCAAAAGGCGTGCGGCTCTGCCGGCCGCAGGAAATGGTGCGCGAGATCCTGTAAGATCCGCCCATGAGCCGCCTCGATCCGCGCCTGCTGCTCCAGGGCTATGCCACCGGGATCTTTCCGATGGCCGACGGCCGCGACGCGGACGAATTGTTCTGGGTCGAGCCCAGGAACCGCGCGATCATTCCAATCGACCGCTTTCACTTATCGCGCTCGCTTCGGCGCACCATAAGGCGAGGCAAGTTCGAGATTACCCGCGACCGCGACTTCGGTGGCGTAATCGCCGGCTGCGCCGATCGCGAAGAAACCTGGATCAACGACGACATCGAGCGGGCGATGATGGCCCTGCACGGCTCTGGCCATGCGCATTCGATCGAAGTCTGGGACGGCGACGCGCTGGTCGGCGGTGTTTACGGGGTAAAGCTTGGCCGCGCTTTCTTCGGCGAAAGCATGTTCAGCCGCAGGACCGATGCTTCCAAGGTCGCGCTGGCATGGCTGGTGGCGCGCCTGAAGGCCGGTAACTTCACCCTGCTCGACTGCCAGTTCATGACCGACCACCTGGCCTCGTTGGGCGCTGTGAGCGTGGCTCGGGAGGACTATGTCGCGTTGTTGTCGGCGGCGCTCGGCGGCGCCGGCGTTTCCGGCGACGGCGCGCTTGGCGAAGCTGGGGCTGCGGCCGGCGCGCCGCCCGACTTTCTCGCGCTCGACAGGTTGCTCGAAGTTACCGGCGCAGCGGGCGCGGGAGGACCGGCCGGGTACGTCATCTCGCAGCTCTTGGTCCAGACATCGTAGACCGGGTGCTCAACCGCGTTGAGCGAGGGTGATTCCTTGTAAAGCCAGCCCGAGAACACGCGATGGAAATTCTTGTCGCTTTCCCTCACGTCGACCTGGACGAAGGCGCCGGTCAGCTTTTCGTCTTCCCACGGCGCCGTCGCCTCGCACGCGCGCAAGCGGACAATCACGTCCTTCCAGCGAGCCGACTGGCCGGGATGAAGCGCTACGTTCTGCACGATGCCGTTGCGCTTGTTGAGAATTCCGAGAATTGCGACGCGCTGCGCCATCGGCGTGACGTCGGCCTGGTTGGCGGTCGCGCCTGCCGCCTTCTTTGCAGCTGACTGGTTCTGCTGCTCGCTCGCGCGGTCGCACGATGCCAGCGCGAGGCCGATCAGGAGCGGTGCGGCCAGCTTCTTCACAATTATTCGGGCATCCACGGCTCGTAATCGCCGGTCGAAGCGGGGCGGATCTTGCCCGATCCCAACGCTCCGTCAGGACGAAAGGCTTCCATCGTGCCGGTGAGGTTGCCGGTTGGCTTGCGTTGGAATTTCCGGACTGGCGGAAGCGCCTTGGATGGGAGATCGTCGATCGTCCCGCGGAGCCAAAGTTGCCAGTTGGGCGGGACCAGGCTGCCGTCGTTGTTGCCGTTGTAAATCACCCACCGGCGGTTGGGGCGCTTCTTGTCCTCGTAATAGACGTTGCCCGCGTCATCGCGGCCGACTTCGTTTCCAAAGCGGCGCGTGACGATGCTGGTGCCCCAAGTGGCGCCGTTCCACCAGGTGAATGCGTTTGCCAACCATCCCATGGGTCGCTGCCTCTGCCCGCTCGAAGCCGAGGGTGCAAGCCTAGCGCGACCAATCGACGCGATCGCCCTCGCGAATACCTAGCTCGGCGGCACGGCCGCCACGAAGTTCGAGCACCGCGACGATCGGCTCGCCCGACGGCACGGTATCCAGCGTCAGCGGCTGCGCGGTCGCGATCCGGGCGATCGTACGGTCATCGCGGATGAAGATCATGTCGAGCGGGATCAGCGTGTTCTTCATCCAGAAGGCGACGATCTGCGGCGGGTCGTAAGGGAAGACCATGCCGCGATTCGGCGCGAGCTCCTTGCGGAACATTAGGCCGCGCTCCTGTTGCTCCGGCGTCTCCGCCACCTCAACCACGAAGCGATGGTCGCCGCTTGCCGAATGGATGATCAACGGGATCTCCTTAAGGCCGGTCTGTGCGCCTTCGTCGGCCTGAACGATTGCCGGTGCATTTTGGGCGGGCGCCTGCGGGCCGCAGGCCGCGAGCGCGAGAAAAACGACTAAGCTGGCAACTCGTCGTCGCGGATTTCCACCGCGGTAAAGCCCTTCGAGCTGGGGGCAATCCGCGCCATGAGCCGCTGGCCCGGTTGGATCTCGCCCAGATGCGCTTCGCGAACAGTCTCCATATGGACGAACACGTCCTCGCCCCCGGACTCGTCGGGCCGTTTCACGAAGCCATAGCCGCGCACGCGGTTGAACCATTTCACCTCCACCGGCTCGAACTCGCCAGCCTCGTCCGAAAGGGCGCGGCGGTCGGCGCGTTCAGCTGCGGGGATGGACGAGCGCGGCTGCGCGGGCAAGGCGGCCGACAGGTCGATCGAGATGATTTTCTTCGCCTGGAGCCCTCGGTCGAGCCTCACCGGGACGCATTCGATGATGGCGCCTTCCGGAACGCTGCGCCGGCCATGCTCGCGAAGGACGCTGAAATGAATCAGGATGTCGCCGTCGAGGTCGTCGCTGACGAGGAATCCGAAGCCGCGAGTCGCGTCGAACCATTTCACGCGCCCCGTCACCGCCGGAAGTTCCGACGCGGAAGAACTGTCGTCCGAATCCATTTCGGCCCGAGCCTCTCCCGCAGCCAATTGTACCGATACGCTACTCACCGAAGCCCATTAACATGAGTGACAGTGTCGGCAAACCGACTTTACGCATGCATTTGAGGCCGAACTGTTAATCCAGGTTGAGAAAGTCGGTGGAATCACCCGGTCTCAAGTCGACGATCTTTCGCGCGAGAGCAAAAGCATGGCCTGCCCGGACCATCGCCCCCAGCGCCTTTTCACGCTGCTTCGGGTCGAGGATGTGGGTCGCGAAGGGCCCCATTCGCCGACGCTGGGCGAACCTTAAGGCAGACGCCATCGCCTCCTCGTCGGCATGCGCGCGCGCGTCCTCTCCGTCTGCTTCTTCAACGCCGGCAATTCGCAACTTGTCGACCAGTCGTCGCTTTCCGTAACCCCGGGCGGCAAGCGATCGCGCCTTGTTGAGCGCGTAAGCAGCGTCGTCGATATAGCCGAGATCGGCGAAGCGCTCGGATATGGCTGCCGTGTCGGGCTCACGCTCGCCCTTCCAGCCCCGCTCGCGCAGCTTGCGAGCCAAATATTCGCGCAACTTGGATCGTGTCGTGGCGAAGCGCTCGACATAGCGCAGCCCGAGCTCTTCCAGTTTCTTCTGGTCGAGCGGCGGCCGCTCCTTTCGTCCTCGAACAGGTGCCATGACGCCGTTTTTGTGCCACACTCCCCAGCCAAGGGGAAACCGGCTGCGGCTGGAGCAGCTGCAATATTGATCTTTCAAGGAAGGGACGGCGTGCTCGAGCGCAACGCGTCATTGGTCAACGAGCTTGCACCCCCGGGTGGGACACCGACCCTGGATACGCAGCCGCGCCGGCTGGCGGACTTCGCGACTCTCGGTGAGGCCTTGGACTATGCCGCCGAGGGTAAGCGGGGCCTGAACTTCCACGACGCGCGCGGAACCCTCACGCAAGCCTACACTTTCGCCGAGCTGCGCGATGATGCGCTGGTCGAAGCGCGCCGCTTCATCGCCCTTGGGATCAAGCCCGGCGACCGGATTGCGCTCGTAGCCGAAACCGGCCCTGAGTTTGCGGCCTGCTTCTTCGGCGCGGTCTATGCCGGCGCGTGGCCGGTCCCGCTCCCGCTCCCGACGAGCTTCGGCGGGCGCGAGGCCTATGTCGATCAGCTGAGTGTGCAGCTGAAGAGCTCCGACCCTGCCCTGCTCCTCTACCCTGAAGAGCTGGCCCATTTCTGCGAGGTCGCAGCCGACAAGGCTGGGGTGAAATCGCGTAGCTGGGAATCGGTAACGGAAGTTGCGCCCAGCACTGACCCGCTTCCTTCCGCAACGGGCGATGACATCGCTTATCTGCAATATTCGAGCGGCTCGACCCGCTTCCCGCACGGGGTCGCCGTCACCCACCGCGCGCTGCTGGACAATTTGCGCGCCCACAGCGTCGGTCTTCAGATGACCGATACGGACCGGGTCATCAGCTGGCTGCCCTGGTATCACGACATGGGCCTTGTCGGGTGCTTCCTGTCGCCGGTCGCAAACCAGCTTTCGGTCGATTATCTGAAGACTGAGGATTTTGCGCGCCGCCCCCTGGCGTGGCTCGATTTGATTACCCGCAATCCGGGCATCTCCATCAGCTATTCACCAACCTTCGGCTACGACATTTGCTCGCGCCGGATGAGCTCGCAAACCCGCGCCGAGGACCGCTTCGATTTGTCTCGCTGGCGCATCGCCGGCAATGGCGCGGACATGATCCGTCCGGACGTGATGCAGGCGTTCGTCGACAGCTTCGCCCCAGCCGGATTTAAGGCAAGCGCCTTCTGTCCAAGCTACGGCCTCGCCGAAGCCACCCTGGCCGTCTCGCTGATGCCGCCCGGCGAAGGTATCCGGCTCGAGCTGGTCGAAGAAAACAAGCTTTCTGGCGGCCTTCCGGAGGATGCCGAGGGGCCGCGCCGTTACCGCGCGATCGTAAATTGCGGAAAGCCGGTTGAAGGCATGGAAGTCGAAATCCGCGGCCCGGACGGCGAGATCCTGCCTGATCGCGGCATCGGCAAGGTTTATGTGCGCGGCGCCTCGGTCATGCACAGCTATTTCCGCGACGAAGAATCGACCGAGGCCTGCCTGTCCGATGATGGTTGGCTGGACACCGGCGACATGGGTTACATGTCCGGCGGCTACATCTTCATCGTCGGCCGCGCCAAGGACATGATCATCATCAACGGCCGCAATCACTGGCCGCAGGACATCGAATGGGCAGTGGAGCAACTGCCCGGCTTCAAGTCAGGCGACATCGCGGCGTTCGCAATCACCGGCCCGTCCGGCGAAGAGACACCCGCGGTCCTCGTTCACTGCCGCGTCTCGGACAACGAAGAGCGGGGTAAGCTGCGCGATGAAATCCGTGAGCGCGTGCGGGCGATCACCGGCATCACCCCAGTCGTCGAGCTCGTGCCGCCGCGCACCCTGCCCCGGACTAGTTCCGGCAAGCTGTCGCGGACCAAGGCCCGCAACCTCTATCTGTCCGGCGAGATCCAGCCCTACGACATCGCCGCCTGACTGCGCTCAGTCCGGTCGCTGCAAGTAAGCGATTACGTTGGCCCGGTCTTCGGGCTTGGGCAAACCCTTCTTCATCTTGCCATCGGCAAACATCCCGCGCGGGTTGGCGAGGTAATTGTTGAGGGTCTGCGGGTTCCAGGTGAGGCCTGACTTCGCCATGCCGGCGGAATAAGCGAAGCCCGGGACGATCCCCGCGCGGCGGCCCATGACGCCGTAAAGCGTCGGTCCCTTGCGGTTCGTGCCCTTAGGCGAAACGCTGTGGCAGTCGCTACAATAAGCATCGAACACGTCGGCGCCGGCCTCGTGATCGCCAGCCGCGCGCAAACTGCCGTGGGGAACGCCCACGGCAGCAGCGAAGATCAACGCGGTGAGCACTGCGGCTTGCGCTGTCTTCCTCATCACAACGCGACCTGGATGAAGCCGTACACGGTGTTGTTGTCCTTGGCGTCGCGACCGAAGCCGTCATAGTCATGGGCAGCGCCGTTGAACTTGAAGTAGCCGATATATTGAAGCCCGACGCGCAAGTTCATCCACGGGCTGTTCGGGCTGTCCTCCTTACCGAAAGGCGTGAAATCGGTCTGGATGATGAAGCCCGACGTGTTGGCCTTGCCGGTGCGGCTGCCCCCGCCTTCCTCGGCCTCGAACAGGTCGGTGTCGCGCGTGCCCCAGCTGCTGAACAACGCGCCGCTGAGGCCATAGGTGTTGTCGCGATAATAGCTGACGCTGGCCTTCACGGAATTGAGGTTGTGCCCACGCCGCTCCAGGTCGCCTTCCGCGACATCGAAGTCGCGCTTCTGGTGCTCGTGCAGGTAGGTCAGGTTTGCGGCGACGATGTTCTTGCGGTTGCCGAGATATTGATAAGTCGCGTCCAGGCCCCAGTCGGTGAACTTGTTCGTCGGCCCGGGTTCTCGTTCCGGGTGGACCCTGCTGCGCAAGCCGACGAGCCCGATCGAGGCGACCTGCTTCCCGAAATCTTTCTGATAAGCCAGGCGCCCATAAGTGGTGACGCCGGATATCTTCCCGAACTCATCCTCGACGCCAATCTTGTCGATCAGCTTGGGACTGAGCGACCGGTAGCCGCCGATTTCGGCGTAAATGCTATCGTCGAACCAGAGATACGGGTTGACGCCAATGACCTGACCGCCCGCGCCGTCGGTCAGCAGCGGAATGCCCTGATGCTCGGGCACAAGCGAAGAGCTGTCGTGCGGGAAAGACATCTCGCTGAAGGATTGGAACGGGTCGGTCGAGCCCGGCGCATTGTTGACGCTGACGCCGAGGATGGCGTCCTTCCCGGCAATCTTCAGTGGCTGTGTGTAGTTGATGTTGAAGTGATCGAGTTCCGCGTGGCGTTCGATCTCCGAATATTCGACCGCAATGAAGGTGCCGAGGTGGGGCAGGATCCGTCCCGCCACCCAACCAACGACCTCGTCGATCGCGAAATTGTTGTTGCGGCTGTCGTGCTCGGAAGCTGCCTCCGGTTGCGCCTTTGCGGTGTGCGTAAAGCTCGCCACGCCGGTAACCGAAAGCGGCAGCACGAACTTGCCGTCCGAATAGCCGTTGATCTTGAACTCGCGCCCGTGCGGCGTGAGTGCCGGACCATATCCGCCATAGTGGCAGGACGTGCACGGCTCGCCAGTCTGGCGCGAATAGCTCGGCACGGCAAAGGCCGGACTCGCGCCCGCGAAGGCGCACACGATCATCAGGAAAAACAGCTTCGCAAATTTCATGGGATTGAAGCTCCCCCGTTGGCTCCGATTGACGCACGCTCTGTTCGGGGGAGCGCGGGTTCGGTTCAAATCCGTTCGGCGATGAACCGGAGCGATCGTCCAATCCACATACGCCTATATGAACCGTCGTACCTTGATGATCTCATTTCACTGGCTGACCGCGTCGCTCGTCGCCGCGGCCTTTGGCCTCGCCTGGTTCCGCAACAGCTTGGACGATCTTGCCGCGCGGGCGTTCTGGCTCGACGTTCACCGCGTCATCGGCCTCACCATCCTCGCCATCACCACCATCCGCCTGGCGATGCGGTGGGGCGCGGGTCCGATCTCGGGCCGCGGCGACCTGCCGCTTGGCATGTGGATGGCGAGCCGGGCCACCCACATGCTCATTTATGCCTTGCTGTTCGCGCTGCCGATCGTGGGCTGGGCGGACTCAAGCGCCAGCGCGCGCCATCTCAAGATCTTCGGGTTCGCCTTCCCGGCGCTCGTCCACCGCGACCTCGATCTCGCCGACAAGCTTCACGCCTGGCACGAGCAATTGGGCTGGGTATTGCTGGCGATCATCGGGCTGCATGCACTGGCGGCGCTGTTCCACCACTTCGTACTTCGGGACAATGTGCTGAAGGCGATGCTGCCCGCTCGGAGTCTAACGTCTTAAAAGCGGGCGTTAAATCTTCATTTACACGATCGGCCCACACTAGTCCCGCCTGAGTGGGAGGCATGTATGCAGCGTAATGGAACGGTCCGGCGCCGGGAGCGCCACCCCGTAGAAATCGAGGCGGTGATGCACCGCGGCGACGGCACCAAGGTGCCGGTCAAGCTCACCAACTTTTCGGACCAGGGTTGCCGCATCGAGTCCACGGATGAGGAACTGCGCGTCGGTGAGCGGCTGGCGATCGCGATCCCCCGCATGGGCCAGGTCAAGGCGCAAGTCCGCTGGGTGCTGCAAGATAGCGCCGGGGCGCGGTTCGTCGCCGAAAGCGACTTCTAACGCGCCTTCGGCAGCATCCTCGTGAGGACGCGGTCCTTCAGCACATAATGATGGTAGAGCGCCGCGGCCGCGTGCAGCGCCGCAAGGATGATAATCGCCCAGCCGATCTTCTCGTGAAGCTCGCGCAGGTCATGCCGTAGCGGCTTGGCCATTTCGCCGATCAGCGGCGGAATGCCGAGCCCGAAGAACTCCATCGGCCGCCCCGCGCCCCAGCGAAAGGCAAAGCCCAAGCCCGCTTCCGCAATCAGCAAGAGGTAGAGCAGATAATGCGTGGCCTTGGAGGCGATGCGGACCCAGCCCTGCTCGAGCGATGAAACCTGATGCCCGGGCAGCCAGCGCCACACCAACCGCGCGACAAGCACGGCGGTCAGGAGCACGCCGAACGACATATGCGTGTCTTCCATCAACTCGCGTGCGGGCTTCGGGAACCAGTCCCAGGTCTGCGCGAGCGCGAAGTTGGCGATGACCAGCGCGGCGGTCGCCCAGTGGAGCGAAATCGCGACATTGTCATAGTTGGTGCCGTCGTCGCCGGCGGCGATGAGGGTTGCGGTATTAATGCTTGATTCGGGGAACGCAGACATCGGCCCTGCCTACGGCCTCGGACGCTCATCGCAAGCCGTTCGCAAAAAGCCGGTTCGTCGAAGGTGAATATTTCTTCGACGGAATGGTCTTGAATCGAAACTTGCCGAATCCCAAATCAACCATCGGCCGAACGGCCCTGTCGCGTTTTATTGCTTTTCATCGGTTATCACTGGGCCAGCCGATCGTTTCGGTGCCTGGGCGCTTGCCCGGGCGACTGTGGATTCGCTGACCCGAAAAGGGTGGCGGGCCATGGCTTTTCAACATCAGCGGCTGGATTCGGACGTGGCTTGGGAGGGTCGTCATGAACCGCTCGGGCCGACCAATGACAATGACGCGCTCGGCCGGACTGAATGGTCCGTGATCGACATGGCGCGCGGCGAAGGCCCGCGCAGTGCCAACCCCAATTCCTTTTTCAATCGGCTGACCAGCAAGCTGTTTGGCATCGCGATCGCGCGTCCGCTCGCCAATGAGCGGCTGGAAACGCTGCGCCGCTTCGCCCTTGCCGCCTGGTTCCGCGCCGAAATCCGCACGCGCGATATGCGCAACCTGTTCGCCGCCGGATTTTCGTCGAATGACGCCGCGCGCATCATTGCTTATGTCGGCCTCCACCGGGGCAGCGTGCCCGAAGTCGAAGCTTGGCCATGAATATCCACCAGGGGGCAGAATTGAGCGAACGTGAATCGCTAATCATCCGCGTTCGTCAGCGGCCGATGGGCCAGCAAGTCGCGCTTGCCACCTCGGCGCTCGCGCTGGTGCTGCTCGTCGCATGGCTGTTGTTCGGCCGCGCCGCGCCGCCGCCGCCCGCTCCCGGACCGACTCCGGTCGGCGTGATTGTCGTTCGCGAGGAGCCGGTGTCGCTCACCACCGAGCTTCCCGGCCGTACCTCGCCGTTCGAGACCTCCGACGTCCGTCCGCAGGTCGACGGAATCATCCGCGCTCGTCTGTTCACCGAGGGCGACTATGTCCACGCCGGCCAGCCGCTCTATCGCATCGATCCCGCCACTTATGAGGCGAAGGTTGCGAGCGCTCGCGCCGCGCTTGCTCGGGCGCGCGCTTCGACGATTGCCGCCGACGGCCAGGTGAAGCGCTATGCCGAGCTGGTGAAACGCAACTTCGTCTCCCGCCAATTATACGACAATGCCCTGTCCGCCGCCGGCGAAGCTCGAGCCGACGTGGAAGCCCAGGCCGCTGCCCTTCGCTCGGCCCAGATCGACCTTGGCCGAACGACCGTCCGGGCGCCGATCGCCGGCCGCATCGGCCGTTCGCTTTATACGACGGGTGCGCTCGTCCAGGCGGGCCAAGACAATGCGCTGACGACGATCCAGCGTCTCGACCCGATCTACGTCGATATCCAGCAATCGAGCACCGACTTGCTCCGCCTGCGCGAGCAGATGCTTTCCGGCCAGGTCGCGAGCGACAAGGCGCCGGTGCGGCTGCAGCTCGAAAGCGGCTCGGCGTATCCGATGACCGGCACGTTGAGCTTCGCCGACGTGACTGTTGACCCCGCTACCGGCTCGCAGGCAATCCGCGCCGTCTTCCCCAACCCCCAGCACATCCTGCTCCCCGGCATGTTCGTGCGGGGTGAGATTTCGCAGGGCGTCCAGTCGCGCGGCATCCTCGTTCCGCAGCGCGCAGTCAGCCGCGACGAGCGTGGGCGGCCGACGGTGCTGCTCGTCGGCGCCAAGGGAGTGTCAGAGCTTCGCGTGGTCCAGGCCGACCGCACGATCGGCGATGATTGGCTCGTGACCGGCGGGCTCAAGCCCGGCGACAAGGTGATTGTCGACGCCGGCCCGCTCGTGCGGCCCGGCATCCCCGTGAAGCCGCAGCTCTCGCAAAGTAAATAATGTCGATCTCGCGCTACTTCATCGAGCGACCCATCTTCGCTTGGGTGCTGGCGATCCTCGTCTGCTTGTTCGGACTGCTGTCCATACGTTCGCTGCCGATCGCGCAATTCCCGGCGCTCGCGCCGCCCCAGATCAGCGTGACCGCCGTCTACCCCGGCGCCGATGCGACGACGCTCGACAAGACCACCACGCAGATCATCGAGCAGCAGCTGCAGGGCATCGATCACCTGCGCTATTTCTCTTCGCAATCGTCATCGTCGGGCACGGTCGCCGTCACCTTGACGTTCGAGCAGGGCACTGACCCCGATACGGCGCAGGTCCAGGTCAACAACAAGGTCCAGGCGGCACTTCCGCTGCTTCCTCAGGAGGTCCAGCGCCAGGGCGTTCGGGTCGAAAAGTCCTCGGCAAATTTCGCACTCGTGCCGGGCCTCTACTCGGCGGACAATTCGCACGACCAGTTCGACCTTGCCGACATGATGGCGTCGAAGATCCAGGAGCCGGTCAGCCGCATCAACGGGATCGGCGGCTTCCAGCTGTTCGGCTCGCAATATGCGATGCGCATCTGGGTCGATCCGATGAAGCTCAACAGCTACCAGCTGACCATGGCCGATGTGACGGCTGCCGTGCAGGCGCAAAACGCGCAGGTCTCAGCCGGTCAGCTGGGCAACCTGCCGGCACCGGCGAACCAGCAGCTCAACGCCACCGTATCGGTCCAGTCGCGGCTGCAGACGCCGGAGCAGTTCGGCGAGATCCGGCTGAAGACTTCGGCCGATGGCTCGGTCGTTCGCCTCCGCGACGTCGCCCGGGTCGAGCTCGGTTCGGAAGGCTACGGCTTCAGCGCCAAGTATAGCGGCCATCCCGCGACCGCGGCTGCGATCCGGCTCGCGCCCGGCGCCGACGCGCTCAAGACCATTGCGGAGGTCAAGGCCAAGATCGCCGAGATTTCGAAGACCTTCCCGTCGGACGTGAAGGTCATCTACCCGTGGGACACGACGCCGTTCGTTAAGGTCTCGCTGAAACAGGTGGTCGAGACCTTGTTCGAGGCGATGGTGCTCGTGTTCCTGGTCATGTTCCTGTTCCTTCAGAACATTCGCGCGACCCTGATCCCGACCATCGCCATCCCGGTCGTGCTGCTTGGAACGTTGACGGTGATGAGCATTGCCGGATTCAGCATCAACACGCTGACCCTGTTCGGCATGGTGCTGGCGATCGGCCTCTTGGTCGATGACGCGATCGTCGTCGTCGAGAACGTCGAGCGATTGATCCAGGACGAGGGCCTCGCACCCAAGGAAGCCGCGCGCCGTTCTATGGATGAGCTGTCCGGCGCGCTGATCGCCATTGCGACGGTGCTTGCCGCGGTGTTCCTGCCGATGGCCTTTTTCGGCGGGTCGACCGGCGTCGTTTATCGGCAGTTCTCGATCACGCTGGTTTCCGCGATGGCACTGTCGGTGCTCGTCGCCTTGATCCTGACCCCCGCGCTCGCAGCGACGATCCTCAAGCCCGGCGACCCCCACAAGCATGTTGGCAATGGCCCGCTGGCGCGCTTCTTCCGCTGGTTCAACGACCGCTTCGACCAGGCGCGCGACATCCACGAGGCCGGCGTTCACCGGATGCTTGGGCGCAAGCGCCGCGCCGCGGTCGCCTACGGCGTGATCGTCGCGCTGATGGGCATATTGTTCTGGCGGCTGCCGACCGGCTTCATGCCAGACGAGGATACGGGCGCCGTGTTCACGCTCGTCGCCCTCCCTTCCGGCGCCACCCTGCCTCGCACCGACGAGGCGCTCGATTATGCGCGCCATTATTTCGAAAAGAACGAGGGCAAAAACGTCGAAGGGGTGTTCACCGTCGGTGGATTCTCCTTCGCCGGACAGGGGCAGAATGCGGGCATCGCCTTCCTTCCCCTGAAGCCGTGGGAAGAGCGCGGCGGGAAGGCGAACACGTCGAAAGAGATTGCGGCGCGGGCGTCGGGTGCTTTCGCCGCTTACCGCGACGCGCTGATCATCTCCTTCATTCCGCCCGCGGCGCTTGAGCTCGGCAATGCGACCGGTTTCGACCTTCAGCTGGTCGACACCGGCAATATCGGCCACGCCAAGCTGACCGAAGCGCGCAACATGCTTCTCGGCATGGCGATGCAGGACAAGCGCATGGTCGGGGTTCGCCCGGTCAGTCTCGAAGACGCTCCGCAAATGACCGTCGATGTGGACCAGGACAAGGCACGCACGCTCGGCCTCGACGTTGGCCAGATCAATCAGACGATCTCGTCCGCGTGGGGCGGATCCTACGTCAACGACTTCATCGACCGGGGCCGCGTGAAACGCGTGTATATCCAGGCCGACGAGCCTTACCGCCAGCGCCCCGAAGATATTGAGGACCTTTATGTCCGCGGCGGTGACGGCAAGAGCATGGCGCCCTTCACCGCATTCTCCTCGCTCAAATGGGCCAACGCGCCGGTTCAGCTGTCGCGCTACAATGGCCTTCCGTCGCTTGAGATTCAGGGCTCTCCGGCACCCGGCGTCAGCACCGGCACGGCAATGCGGGCGCTCGAAGAAATGCAGACGAAGCTGCCGCCCGGGACCGCGTTGCAATGGACCGGGCTCAGCTATGAGGAGCAGCAATCCGGCGGCCAGGCGCCGATGCTTTACGGGCTGTCGCTGCTGATCGTCTTCCTCTGCCTCGCCGCCCTTTACGAAAGCTGGACAATTCCGGTCGCGGTGCTCCTGGTCGTTCCGCTGGGCATCATCGGCGCGGTCGTGATCGCGAAGCTGACGGGCGTCGACAACAACATCTATCTCCAGGTCGGCCTGATCACGACGATGGGCCTTGGTGCCAAGAACGCGATCCTGATCGTCGAATTCGCCGAGGAGCGGCTGAAGGCCGGCGCCGATGCGGTGGCTGCCGCTGTCGAAGCCGCGAAGCTGAGGCTTCGGCCGATGCTGATGACCAGCCTCGCGCTCGTGTTCGGCGTCTTCCCGCTGGCGATCGCCAGCGGTCCGGGCGCCGGAAGCCAGAATGCGATCGGCCGCGCGGTTGTCGGCGGAGCTTTGTCGGCGACCTTCCTCGCGATCTTCTTCGTGCCTCTGTTCTTCGTCTTCGTGAAAAGCTTCTTCCAGGCGCGCCGCGCGGCGCCATCGGCCGAGCCCGCCCCCATCCCAGCCGAATAGGCGCGGCTTGCCCGTTGGAGTTGCGCCGTGCGATGAGCACGGCGTGATCTTCAGGAAGCTGGCGTTAATTGTTGGCGCGCTCGCGCTGGCATCGCCCATACTCGCCGAAACGCACGTGCAGCCGGCGGTCCAGCCGGGCGGCGACATTCCCTCCAAGTTCCGCTCGCCGTTCGTCCAAGTGGCCGCTCGGCCCAAGCTTCCGCGCGGTTACAACTGGCCGAAGTCGAGCTACACCTACGTACGGCGCGAAGCGATGATCCCAATGCGCGACGGGGCGAAGCTGTACACCGTCCTCATCATTCCGAAGGGCGTTGCGCAAGCGCCGATCATGCTCGACCGAACGCCTTATTCGGCGGATGTCGCGACCGCCCAGGGCAATGGCCCGATCCCCGAAAACATCCTCAACGTCGCTTATTCGGAGCTGGTGCGCGCTGGCTATATCGTCGCCATCCAGGACGTCCGCGGGAAGTACCGGTCCGAGGGCGATTATGTGATGAACCGCCCGCTCCGCGGACCGCTCAACCCGACCGCGGTCGACCATTCGACCGACGCCTGGGACACGATCGACTGGCTGGTGAAGAACGTGCCGGAGAGCAACGGCAGGGTCGCCACGATCGGCACCAGCTATGACGGGTTCACCGCGCTGATGAGCCTGGTGAATCCGCACCCGGCGCTCAAAGCCAGCGTGCCGATCAGCCCGATGGTCGACGTGTGGAAGGGCGACGACTGGTTCCACAACGGCGCCTTCCGCCAGGAGATGATGTCCTACGTCTACGGGCAGACCGCAGACCGCAATTCGGAGGAGCGGCGCTTCCCCGGCGGCTTTGACGATTACTCCAACTTCCTCGCCTTCGGGTCGGCCGGTGCCTACGGCAAGGCGATGGGCATGGAGCAGCTGCCCTTCTGGCTGCGCCTGACCCAGCACCCCGCTTACGACGAATTTTGGCAGGACCAGGCGGTCGACAAGATCCTCGCCCGCAATCCGCTCAGCGTTCCGACCTTGTTCGTCGGCAGCCTGTGGGACCAGGAGGACATCTACGGCGCGACCGCCGCCTTCGCCGCAACCAAGGCCAGCCCCAACGCCCATCTCGTCCTCGGTCCCTGGTACCACGGACAGGCCAATGGCGCGGCCTTCGCTATCGGCTCAATCGAATGGGGCTCCGACACCGGTCGCTATTTCCGCCGCGAGGTGATGATCCCGTTCCTCGACCGCTATTTGAAGGGCGGTGCGGCAACCGACATCGCGCGGGTGACGGCGTTCGAGGCGGGGACCAATCGCTGGCAGCGGCTCGAGGACTGGCCGCCGGCATGCCTGCGCGGCTGCCCCGCCAACCTCACCGCGCTCTACCTCGCGCCGGGCAAGTCACTATCGTTCAACGTCCCCGCTGCCTCCAGCGACAGCTACATCTCGGATCCGGCCAACCCGGTCACCTACCGCTCGCGGCCCAACCTCTCTCCCTGGGCGGAAGGGTCGACCTGGCCCAGCTGGCTGGTCGACGATCAGCGCTTTGCCGCCGCCCGCGCCGACGTGCTCGCTTTCACCGGCCCGACGCTTGCCAAGCCGCTACGCCTCGCGGGCACGCCGCTCGTCCACCTCGTCGCGTCGACCAGCGGCAGCGACAGCGACTGGGTGGTGAAGCTGATCGACGTCCGCCCCGACGGCTACCAGCTCGCGATCGCGATGGACGTGCTCCGCGGCCGCTATCGCGTCGACCCGGCGCGGCCCTCAGCCATTCCGGCCAACCAGCCGGTCACTTACGAATTCGCGCTGCCCGCGCTCGATTATGTCGTCCAGCCCGGCCACCGGCTGATGGTCCAGGTCCAGTCGAGCTGGTTCCCGCTCTACGACCGCAACCCGCAAACCTTCGTGCCCAACATCTTCTTCGCGAAACCCGGCGACTATCGCGCGGCAACGCAGCGGGTGTTCACCGGCGCTGAGGGAAGCTGGATCGGCCTTCCGCTGATCAAGTGACCTTGCGCGCAGCGGCGCCCGCCACTAGGTCGCGCATCGGCCTAGGGGTATAGCTCAGTTGGTAGAGCATCGGTCTCCAAAACCGAGGGTCGTGGGTTCGAGTCCCTCTGCCCCTGCCATTGGGCACCCACGAAAGTAGTACTTTCGTGGGACCGAGTGCCATTCGGAACCTTGAAGACTCAGGCGGTAGCCGCTAAGTCGCAGCCAGCTCCGCCGACCTCCGGGTTCGCGGAGCCTTTTTCTATCAGGAAGAGCGAACGAGCACGTGGCCAAGACATCCCCCGGCGAATTCATCCGTCAGGTCCGCGCCGAGACCGCGAAGGTCCACTGGCCGACCCGCAAGGAAACGGTGGCGACCGCGATCATGGTGATGATCATGACCTTGATGCTCGCCTTCTTCTTCTTCGGCGTCGACGCCTTTTTCTCGTCGATGGTCCGCTATCTCCTCAGCTTCCTCGCCAAGTAATTTAAGGTCTGACGAACATGTCCCGCTGGTACATCATCCACGCTTATTCCGGCTTCGAGAACAAGGTCCGCGACGCGATCAACAGCGAAGCGACCCGCATGGGGCTCGAGCGCTTCGTCGAGCAGATCGAAGTGCCGACCGAGACCATCACCGAGGTGAAGCGCGGCAAGAAGGTGCAGTCGGAACGCAAGTTCATGCCCGGCTACGTGCTCGCCAAGCTCGAGCTCAACGACCAGGTCTACCACCTGGTCAAGAACACGCCGAAGGTGACCGGCTTCCTCGGCCCCAACGGCAAGCCGCAGCCGATCCCCGACGCACAGGCCGCGCGCATGCTCGACACCAAGGACGAGGCCGCCGCGCACGGGCCCAAGACAAAGATCAGCGTCGATTATGAGATCGGCGATGCGGTGAAGGTGCTCGACGGCCCGTTCGCGAGCTTCAACGGCGTCGTCGAGGAACTCGACTTCGACCGTGGCCGCGTGAAGGTCAGCGTCTCGATCTTCGGCCGCGCCACGCCGGTCGAGCTGGAATTCGAGCAGGTAGAATTGGTGAAGTAGCCTCAGCGGCTACTCTTTCGTTTTTAAAAGGGTCGCTTCGGCGGCCCTTTTCTTTCGCATGGCCGCTCGTCAGAGTGCGGCTGCCCGAGTGAGGGGCCAGCGTGACACCGCATGAATTCGTCGACAAGTGAGGCGGCCTCGAGCTGAAAGAGCGCTCGGCCTCGCAAGCCATTTCAACAACCTGTGCGCGCTACTTGGCTTGGTAGATCCCATGGCCGCCGACAAGGCCGGCGATTGGTTCACCTTCGAAAGGGCGCGCAGAAAACTGGCGGTGGCGATGGTTGGGCGGACGTTTGGCGCAAGCACTGCTTCGCCTGGGAGTTCTTCCGCGCCATGGCGCATAAGGGCGGGCGCCTCGGCTTCACGCCCATTGATTGGTTCAACGGCGGCCTGTTCGACGATGACAGTGCCTTGCCGGTAACGGCGAAGGATGTCGAAGAGCTGATCCTCGGCGGAGGCGGACCGATTTGCCTTCGCAAAGGCCTTCAGCTAATGGCCCCGCCTCCAGCACAATCTGGAACCGTCTGTGGGAGGCTCGCTCCGGCGATCCGCTAGCACCACTAAACTTCAACCCGGCGCAAAGTACCACTTTGTGCCGAATTCGAGAGTGACATGGCAAAGAAAATCACCGGCTATATCAAGCTGCAGGTGCCCGCGGGCACTGCCAACCCGGCGCCGCCGATCGGCCCGGCGCTCGGCCAGCGCGGCGTCAACATCATGGAATTCTGCAAGGCGTTCAACGCCGCCACGCAGGAGATGGAGAAGGGCTCGCCGATCCCGACCGTGATCACGGTCTATGCGGATCGTTCGTTCTCGTTCGTGACCAAGACCCCGACCGCGTCCTTCCTTTTGAAGAAGGCGGCGCGGATCAAATCGGGCTCGGCCGAAACGGGCAAGGCAAGCGCGGGCACGATCAAGCGCTCGCAGCTGCGCGAGATCGCCGAGACCAAGATGAAGGACCTCAACGCCAACGACCTCGACGCGGCGACCAAGATTATCGAAGGCTCCGCCCGCGCGATGGGCCTCGACGTGGTGGAGGGCTAAGCAGATGACCAAGCTCACCAAGCGCCAGCAGCAGCTCACCGCGGTCGACCGCGACAAATTCTACGGCGTCGATGAGGCGATTTCGGTCGTCAAGTCCAACGCCACCGCCAAGTTCGACGAGACGATCGAAGTTGCGCTGAACCTCGGCGTCGACCCGCGCCACGCCGACCAGATGGTCCGCGGCGTCGTGTCGCTGCCCAAGGGTACCGGCAAGACGGTGCGCGTCGCCGTCTTCGCCAAGGGCGCCAAGGCCGACGAAGCCAAGGCCGCGGGCGCGGACGTCGTCGGCGCCGAAGACCTGATGGAAACCGTCCAGGGCGGCACCATCGATTTCGACCGCGTGATCGCGACCCCGGACATGATGGGCGTCGTCGGCCGCCTCGGTAAGGTGCTCGGCCCCAAGGGGCTGATGCCGAACCCGAAGCTCGGCACGGTGACGATGGACGTGACCAAGGCGGTCACCGACGCCAAGGGCGGCCAGGTCGAATTCCGCGTCGAAAAGGCGGGCATCGTCCACGTCGGCATCGGCAAGGCGAGCTTCTCCGAAGCCGACCTCGGCGAGAATTTCCGCGCGTTCATGGACGCGATCATCAAGAACAAGCCGTCGGGTGCGAAGGGCAAGTTCCTGAAGAAGATTTCCGTGAGCTCGACGATGGGCCCGGGCGTCAAGATCGCGCTTGAGGAAGTTTCGGGCGCGTAACGGTTAGTAATGTGCGTGTAATGCGCATTTAATCACTACGGAGGGTCGGATCGGTTTCACGCCGTTCCGGCCCTTTCTCTTAAGCGCGCACGGTTTGTCGTCGCGGAGCTTCGGCTCATCTGTGACCTTGCTGCCACACTATTGGCTAAAGTCGCCCCTGTGACTCTGAAACCCGCAACTTTCGCAGTGCAGCAAAGTTGGGCGCGGCGACAGGGAACAACAAGAAAGGGTGACAACCCAAATGCAAAAGTATCTTTTCGCCGCGGTTGCCGCGGCCGCCATTGCGACGCCGGCCATGGCCCGCGACGGCTCTGGCTACGTTGGGATCGAGGGCGGCGCGCTGTTCCCCAAGAACCAGCACGTCGATGCCACCGTCAACTTCACCGATCCGCTGGTGACCGACATCGCGACCACCCGCGCGGCGACGATCCGGCACAAGACCGGCTACGACGTCGATCTCATCGGCGGCTACGACTTCGGCATGTTCCGGCTTGAGGGTGAGCTTGGCTACAAGCGCTCGGCCCTGAAGAGCGCGCGCTTCAACAACGCGTTCATCACCGCTTTCAACACCGGCGCGGGCACCAGCTATACCGGTGACGAGTTCGACCTCAACGGCCACACCAGCGTGCTCTCGGGCATGATCAACGGCCTGGTCGACTTCGGCGGCAACGGCGGCGTGGGTGCCTATGCCGGCGGCGGCTTCGGTCGGGCGCGCGTCAAGGAGCTTGGCGACAGCGACAGCGCATGGGCATGGCAGCTCCTCGCTGGCGTCTACATGCCGGTTAGCGACAACATCGATGTCGGCCTGAAGTATCGCTACTTCCGCACTGGCAACCTGAACTTCGACGACAGCGTGACCTTCACCGGCGTCGGAGCGGGCAGCGGCGGTGTCGCGGCATTTGATGCCAGCAACCACTATAGTTCGCACAGCTTGCTCGCGAGCCTGGTGTTCAACTTCGGTGCCCCGGCCGCCGCACCGGCGCCGGTCATTGCGCCGCCGCCGCCGCCTCCGGCTGCCCCGGCGACCCAGACCTGCCCGGATGGCTCGGTCATTCTCGCGACCAGCAGCTGCCCGGTGCCGCCGCCTCCGCCGCCCCCGCCGCCAGTCGAGCGCGGTGAACGCGGCCGCTAAGGCCTAATACTTCCGCTCAGGCCCCGAGCGGATTTGAGCCCCGGAGGAGACTGCTCGTCAGTTTCGTCCGGGGCTCTCTCGTAACTGTGGCACGCAAGCCACAATTGTTCGCAGATTTTCCGCGTCTGTTGCTCTAGCGAAACCTTGGCCACCCGCGTAAGTTGAGCGAGCGATAATCAGCGCTGAAAGGGGTTAAGTACATGCGCAATTTCCTGCTTGCCGCCGTGGCTACGGCGGCAATCGCTTCGCCAGCGATGGCGCGCGACGGTTCGCCGTACGTTGGTGTCGATATTGGCCTTATGAAGCCGCGCGACACGAACGTCGACGTGAACGTCGTCTTCCCGGCGAACCCGGATCCGGCGATTCCCAGCGGTGCGAACTTCTACAATGAAGGCTTCGACATCGAGTATAAGACGGGATACGACGTCGACCTGGTTGGCGGATATGATCTTGGCATGTTCCGCCTCGAGGGCGAGCTCGGCTACAAGCATGCGAGCGTCCGCGACATCGAAATCGACCAGCCGTTCCTGTTCGCAGCGAATGCCGTTCTCGACGCGAACCCCGCGGTCAGCAACGGCGATCTCAATTACGGCGGCCATGTCAGCGTCCTTTCGGGCATGCTGAATGGCATGGTCGACTTCGGTGACGACGCCGGTTGGGGCGGTTACTTCGGTGGCGGTATCGGCCTTGCGCGCGTCCGCGTCCTTGGTGACAGCGACAGCGACATCGCTCTTCAGGGTATCGCTGGTGTTCGCGCTGCAGTCAGCGACAACATCGATGTCGGCCTCAAGTATCGCTACTTCCGCACCGGCAAGATGAAGTGGGACACCGACCTTGGCTTCGGCACGGCGGGTTCGATTCCGCTGGAAGGAAGTGGACGTTTTGAATCGCACAGCCTGCTGCTGAGCCTGATTTACAACTTCGTGGCCGCGCCTCCGCCGCCGCCTCCCCCGCCGCCTCCACCGCCTCCGCCGCCGCCTCCGGCGACGCAGACGTGCCCGGACGGCTCGGTGATCCTGGCGACTGACACCTGCCCGGCTCCGCCGCCTCCGCCTCCGCCGCCGCCTCCGGCGCCGGAACGCGGTCTCTAAGGCAGCGTCTGATAAGAAAGACCGGCTCGGGCCTCGCGCCCGGGCCGGTTTTCTTTTGGGCAGGTGAGCGCCCCTCGCCTCAACGGGTTGATCGGCTGGCGAATTTCGTTATAGGCGCGCGCTCGCATCGCTTCGGCGGTGCAACCGTCCGAGACAGTTGCTGGGGCCATCGTTAGCGCGACCCCTTAATTTGCAGCCTAGGCGGGGACAGGAATTTTCGGGCTGGCGTGCGATGTTCGCCCGGTCGTGCGTTGCCAAGCGGCAGCGCCGTTGATCCATCCCCACGGACATTTGCGGCTCGAGGCGGGCAACCGCGGCGGGCCATTGTTGAAACTCGGACCGGGTTCGCCTGGTCCGAATATGTGGAGTTGGCATGGATCGTTCGCAAAAAGCCGATCTGGTCGACGAGCTGAAGAACGTCTTCAACGAGACGAGCGTGGTGGTCATCACCCGCAATCTCGGTCTCTCTGTCGCGCAATCGACGGAGCTGCGCTTGAAGATGCGCGACGCCGGAGCCCAGTTCAAAGTTGCGAAGAACCGCCTTGCCCTGATTGCGCTCGAGGACACGCGCTACAAGCCGATCGGTGACCTGCTGAAGGGCCCGACCGCGCTTGCAACGTCCGGAGACCCCGTCGCGGCCGCCAAGGTCGCGGTCGATTTCGCCAAGACGACCGACAAGTTCGAGATCGTCGGCGGAGCGATGGGTGACACGGTTCTCGACGTTAACGGGATCAAGGCGCTGGCCGCATTGCCGTCGCTCGACGAGCTGCGCGCGAAGATCGTGGGCCTTATCCAGGCGCCCGCGAGCAAGATCGCCCGCACCGTCAACGAGCCTGGCGCGCAGCTGGCACGGGTCTTTGCTGCCTATGGGGCGCAGGCCGCCTAAGGCATCTTTTTTCATCAACGCACGACAATCGGGGCATTGGCCCCACCAAGGAGTATCAAATGGCTGACATTGCTAAGCTGGTTGACCAGCTTTCCGAACTGACCGTCCTCGAGGCCGCGGATCTCGCCAAGGCGCTCGAAGAGAAGTGGGGCGTCTCGGCCGCGGCTGCGGTTGCGGTTGCCGGCCCGGCTGCTGGCGGCGGCGCCGCTGCCCCGGCCGCTGAAGAGAAGACCGAATTCGACGTCATCCTCACCGGCGACGGCGGCAAGAAGATTAACGTGATCAAGGAAGTTCGCGCGATCACCGGTCTTGGCCTCGGCGAAGCAAAAACGCTTGTCGAAAGCGCTCCGAAGCCGATCAAGGAAGGCGTCAACAAGGACGAAGCCGAGAAGATCAAGAAGCAGATCGAGGAAGCCGGCGGCACCGTCGAGCTCAAGTAAGCTTCGCTTCACGCAAAGAGACAGGGCGGTTCCGCACGCGGAGCCGCCCTTTTTCTATGGCGCGATGCCCGCGAGGAAGGCGTCGACTGCCGCGATCGCTTCGGGCTCGCTTAGCGTTGGTGCATGACCAGCGCCGGGAACGACTACGGACCGCGTGGTCGGCCCGACGCCCTTTATTCGTTCGAACGCGGCGGGCGCCAACAGATCGCTTTTCTCTCCGCGGACGATCAGCAACGGCTTTTGCGCCAATGCGCCGAACATCGGCCACAGATCGACCTTCGCTGAACTGTTCACGGCGCTGAAGGCATTCGCGATCGCCATGTCATAATCGTAGCGGATCTGGCCGGCTTCTTCCCGGCACGACCGCCGGGCGGCCTTCACCCAGTCTGCGTGAGTGTTGCTGGCAGGAAGATTGCCATTATTCGCCGCGATCACGTCCGCCGCCTCATCCCAGTTTGCAAAGCGCAGGTCTTTACCGACGTAGGATTTAATGCGGTCCAAGCCCGCCGCGTCGAGTTCGGGGCCGACATCATTCAAGATCGCACCGGCAATGCGTTGAGGCGAGGTCGTCGCAATCAGCATTGTCACAAGCCCGCCCAGGGACGTCCCGACAAAGATTGCCTGATCTATGTCCAGCTCATCGAGCAGCTGGATCGTGTCGTTGGCATAAACCAGGGCGTTATAGCGGGTCGGATCTGGATCGAAGTCGCTGTCCCCCCGCCCACGAAAATCGAGCGCGATCACGCGAAACTGGGGTGACAGCCGATCAGCGAGCTCAGCGGAGTCTCGTGCGTTGCGGGTTAGGCCGTGGAGGCAGAGCACAGGGGGCCGGTCAGTACTGCCGCGATAGTCTCGATAATGCAGCTGAAGCCCGTCCTGCACTACCAGGTAACGGTCATCATATCCGTTGTGTTTGGTTGCCATCAGCCGATGTGCGCCAACCTTTGAACGCGCATCAAGCTCGAAGTCTTGATTCAGCTTCCCCACGCTGCGAAAACCATGACGAGCAAAATGCGCCTCGACACCCCCTTCCTGAAGCTTCCTATTCGCTTCGATCCGGACGCACTCGCGGCTGAGGTTCGCGCTTTGCCCGATCTCGCCTGGAGCGCGCACCCGACGGGCTTTGTCGGAAACGAGGCGGTGCGCCTGGTCAGTCCCGGGGGTCAGCAGACCGACGATTTCAGCGGACAGATGGCCCCTACCCCGCAGCTGCGCCTGTGCCCGTACATTCAGGAAATCATGGCCGAGATCGGCGGCGTCTGGGGACGCAGTCGCCTCATGGGTCTGGCGGCCGGCGCCGACGTGCCGTTGCACATAGATACGCATTATTATTGGCGAACCCACCTCCGGCTGCACATCCCGGTGATCACGAATCCAGGTGTGACCTTCACTTGTGGCGAGGAAGCTGTGCACATGGAGGCCGGCTCGTGCTGGGCGTTCGACAGCTTCCGCCGTCACAAGGTGGAGAACAAGGGCTCCGAACAACGCATTCACTTGGTGCTAGACACGGTGGGCGGCGGAAATCTGCCTGCTTTGATGGCGTCAGCAAAAGCGGGGACCACGGACGCGCGCGAGGTTAAGCCCGGCGAAGGGCGCGGGGGCCAACTCAAGTTCGAGATGATGAACTCGCCAACGGTGATGTCGCCGTGGGAATTGCGCTGCCATCTCACCTTTCTGAAGGATCACGCTCGTCCGGATCCCAAGCTGGCGCCGGTGCTCGACCGGATGGAGCAGTTTGCGCAGGATTGGGCGGCGGCATGGGCTGAATTCGGAACCAGCGAGGCTGGTCGGCCGACCTATAGCGGCTTGATCGACACGGCACGGGCAGACGCCGCCAAGTTGGGTGGCAACGAGTGCCTTCTGAAAAACGAATGGCCGCTGCAGGGGATGTTCGAAGCCCTGATCTTTCAGATGGCGCTTGGCGCCCCGCCGGCGCGAGTCAGCGGCACGGTCACATCCGGAATCCTCTCGCGCGCCGCGCGGGGCTAAACGCTAATCCCCTCGCGCTCGAGCGCGCGCTGCACCGCCGGACGGTCCTTCACCCGATCGAACAACGCAGCCCATTTCGGGCATTCGGCGCGAACGTCGAAATCCAGGCGCCATGCCCAGGTGAAGAACGGGAAAAGGTTCATGTCGGCGATCGAGTAAGCGTCGCCGGCGGCCCAGCCGCCTATCAGGCGCCGCTCGACTTCCCGATAGAAGCGGATCGTATTGTCACGGCCCTGCTCGACCAACTCGTCACGCGAATGCGATTCTTCCGGAAGAAAGCGCTGGGGGCGCCGGAACTGCGCGTAGGCGACGTGGAGGCTGCTCGCCAGGAACCCGAGCCATTCGAAGCAGCGCGCATATGCGAGGCTGCCTGGCGGAGGCGTCAGGCCCGCGGCTGGATTCAGGCTCGCCACGTAAGTGAGCAACGCCGGCACTTCGGTGACTGCCTCGCCGTTGATGATCATCGTCGGAACGCGGCCGAGCGGGCTTAGCGCAAGGAATTCCGGTGACGATTGCTCGCCTTTCCCGAGGTCAATGCGACGCGCTTCGAATGGAACGCCGATTTCTTCGATCGCAATGTGGGGCGCGATCGAACAAGCTGTCGGCGCGTAGTAGAGGATCAATGGCTTGGTCATGGACCGTGGCATGCCCGGCGCGTGGCGACGCGAACAGCCAGATCAATTCATCGGTGAGTTGAATAAAGTTCAATTCCAAAAATCGCCGCGGCCGCTTCTACAAATGCTTCGATCAAAGATAGCTTGGGCGAACTGGCGCTCCACACCGCCCAATATGCATATTCGGCCGGCACCGTTCGATCCAGAATTTGGACAAGGCGGCCTGAGCGGAGTTCCTCGTCGGCCAGTCGCTCGCGCACCAGGCCCACGCCATGGCCGGCCGCCGCAGCGTCGATCACTAGTGCTTGGTCCGCCAGGAAGAGCGCGCTTGCAGTCCGGGTCGGATCGGGCTGCGCGGGATCGAGCCATAGCCGCCAGCCGCTTTCGGCATGGTGGATCAAACGGTGATCTGCGAGTTCGGCCTGACTTTTTGGACGGTCTTGAGGCCGATATGTCGCGCCGACCACCGGGATCAGTCGCTCTTCCGCCAGTTTGCGGCTCTGAAGGCCGCGCCATCCGCCGGGACCGAAGCGGATGGCAAGGTCGATGCCCTCATCGAAGTCGGCGAGCGCGTCGGTCGTCCGGATGTCGAGACGAGCCGCCGGAATGGAAGCCTGCAACTCTCCAAGGCGAGGCAGAAGTATCTTCTGGGCGATCGAGCCGGTGGTCGAAACGACCAGCCGATCCAGCGCCCGCCAGGGTGTCGTTTCGAATGCGTCCGAGAGCAGACCGAGACTGACCCTTACTTTCGCGGCCAGGGTCAGCCCTGCTGGGGTCAGCGCAACCGTCCGTCCGTTCCGCTCGAACAACGTCTGATCGAGCCGCTCTTCCAGCGCCTTGATCGCATGGCTAATCGCGCCCGGGGTGAGGTTGAGTTCGGCGGCTGCCTTGGTGAAGCTCGCATGGCGGGCCGCCGCATCGAAGGCTGCGATCGATCTCAATGAGGGCGGCCGCACCGGCATCGCGGTCCGATCTGCATCCTCTGTGAGTTTTATTCAATGATCGTGTGAGGAAGTCCGGCTTTTGAGGAAGGGCGATAGACCCCATCTGGCCGGTCATGACAAATCACCCGTTCGAGTTTCGCGGTTACGACCATGTTGGGATCCGCGTCACTGACCCCGCGAAGGCGCTCGAGTTCTATCGAGAGATCGGCTTTCGGATCGACCCCGATTTCAGCGACAACGATGTGGCTGAAATCGTTGCCGACGATGGCAGCCGCATCAACCTCATCTTCAATGGCATCGAACGCTCCAACAACGTGCTGCTAGACGAGCCCGTCAAATGGCCCGGCTATACGCATGCCGCGTTTGTGGTGGATTCACTCCAGGCCGTGCTCGATTGGGCGAAGCGCGAAGGTGTCGCCATCACTGAAGGGCCGGTCGATTGGGGGCGCCGTCTGACCTGCTTTCTGCGTGATCCTGACGGCAATGTTCTGGAGTTCAACGAGCTCAAGAACGATTGATAACGAAGATTTGCCACTTCCCCCCTTCACAAGCGGGGAAATAGGATTATATCGGCCCTATCCAACAAATAGACGGCTCCGCCGCACGGTGACGTGCGCCCGGGGCTTTTCCCGTCCTCTCCGGGACAGGGTCCGAAACGGCGCACGGACCAGACGCATTGGAGAGGGAAACCGGGACCGCGCTCCAGACATGATCCGGCCAACGCCGGAAAACCATCGCGGGGCGCTCGATCAGCGCGTGCTCCGCATAGCGCAGGGAAGCACATGGCCACCAAAGCGATCGACGCGCCTCGTCATAAGAGCGCGAACAAGGTCAATCAGCGACGCATCCGCAAGATCTTCGGGAACATCCACGAGATTTCGGAAATGCCGAACCTCATCGAGGTTCAGCGCGAAAGCTACGAACAGTTCCTTCGTTCGGACCCCAAGACGAGCTACGTCTCTGGCCTTGAGAAGACGCTGCGCTCGGTGTTTCCGATCGTCGACTTCGCCGGCACCGCACACCTCGACTTCGATCATTACGAGCTCGAAGACCCCAAGTACGACACCGACGAATGCCGCCAGCGGGGGCTGACCTATGCCGCGCCGATGCGCGTCACCTTGCGCCTGACCACGTTCGAGATCGATCCCGAGACCGAAGCCAAGTCGGTCATCGATATCAAGGAGCAGGACGTTTACATGGGCGACATGCCGCTCATGACCATGAACGGCACCTTCATCATCAACGGCACCGAGCGCGTGATCGTCAGCCAGATGCACCGCTCGCCGGGCGTGTTGTTCGACCACGACCGCGGCAAGACCCACGCCAGCGGCAAGTTCCTGTTCGCGGCGCGCGTCATTCCCTATCGCGGCAGCTGGCTGGACTTCGAGTTCGACGCCAAGGACATCGTCAACGTCCGTATCGACCGCAAGCGCAAGCTGCCGGTGACGGCCCTCCTCCATGCGCTTGGCATGTCGAGCGAAGAAATCCTCAACACCTTCTACAAGCGCGTGATCTACACGCGTGGCAAAAACGGCTGGCAGATTCCTTATTCGGCTGAGGCCTGGCGTGGCCAGAAGCCAACGCACGACGTCGTCGACGCCGACACCGGTGAGGTTATCTTTAAGGGCAACGAGAAGATCACGCCGCGCCGCGCCAACCAGGCCGGCAAGGATGGGGTGAAGAACCTCATCATCCCGACCGAGGAAATCTTCGGGCGCTACTCGGCCTACGACCTCATCAATGAGAAGACCGGTGAGATCTACATCGAAGCCGGCGACGAAGTCAGCGAGGAGAATCTCGCGAAACTCGACAAGGCGGGCGTTAAGAAGCTTGAGCTGCTCGACATCGACTACGTCAACACGGGTCCGTGGATCCGCAACACGCTGAAGGCCGACAAGAGCGAGGACGGGGACAGCGCCCTCTCCGACATCTACCGCGTCATGCGCCCCGGCGAGCCGCCGACGCGCGAGACCGCGGATGCTCTGTTCTATGGCCTGTTCTTCGACCCTGAGCGCTATGACCTGTCCGCGGTCGGCCGCGTTAAGCTGAACATGCGCCTTGGCCTCGATGCCGAGGACACTGTCACGACGCTGCGCAAGGAAGACATCCTCGCGGTCGTCCAGGAACTGGTGAACCTCAAGGACGGCAAGGGCGAAATCGACGACATCGATAACCTCGCCAACCGCCGTGTCCGTTCGGTCGGCGAATTGCTCGAAAACCAGTATCGGGTCGGCCTTCTGCGCATGGAGCGTGCGGTCAAGGAGCGCATGTCGAGCGTCGATGTGTCGACGGTCATGCCGAACGACCTCATCAACGCGAAGCCGGCGGTCGCCGCGGTTCGCGAGTTCTTCGGCTCATCGCAGCTGTCGCAGTTCATGGACCAGACCAACCCGCTCTCGGAAGTCACCCACAAGCGCCGTGTCTCGGCGCTTGGACCGGGCGGCCTCACCCGTGAGCGCGCGGGCTTCGAGGTGCGCGACGTGCACCCAACTCACTATGGCCGCATTTGCCCGATCGAGACTCCGGAAGGCCCGAACATCGGCCTCATCAACTCGCTCGCCAGCTTCAGCCGTGTGAACAAATACGGCTTCATCGAGACGCCGTACCGCAAGGTCGTCGACGGCAAGGTGACGACCGACGTCGTTTACCTGTCGGCGATGGAAGAGGCGAAGCACACCATCGCCCAGGCGAACGCCGAGATTACGAAGAACGGCACGTTCGCCGAGGAAATCATCTCGGCCCGCCGCAACGGCGAGTTCCTGATCGCCCCGCGCGACCAGATCACGCTGATGGACGTCAGCCCCAAGCAGCTGGTGTCGGTGGCGGCGTCACTCATTCCGTTCCTCGAGAACGATGACGCCAACCGCGCGCTGATGGGTTCGAACATGCAGCGCCAGGCGGTGCCACTGCTCCAGGCCGAGGCGCCGCTGGTCGGCACCGGCATGGAGGAAACGGTTGCGCGCGATTCGGGTGCAGCCATCGGCGCGCGCCGCTCAGGCATCGTCGACCAGGTCGATGCCGCCCGTATCGTCGTCCGCGCTACCGGCGACCTTAAGCCGGGTGAATCGGGCGTCGACATCTACACACTGATGAAGTTCCAGCGCTCCAACCAGAACACCTGCATCAATCAGCGCCCGCTGGTGAAGGTCGGTGACACGGTCGAAGCCGGTGAGATCATCGCTGACGGTCCGTCGACCGAATATGGTGAACTCGCGCTCGGCCGGAACGTGCTCGTCGCGTTCATGCCGTGGAACGGGTACAATTATGAGGACTCGATCCTGATCTCCGAACGGATCGTGAAGGACGACGTCTTCACCTCGATCCACATCGAAGAGTTCGAGGTCATGGCCCGCGACACCAAGCTCGGGCCCGAAGACATCACCCGCGACATCCCGAACGTCGGCGAGGAAGCGCTTCGCAACCTCGACGAGGCGGGCATCGTCTACATCGGTGCTGAGGTCGAACCGGGCGACATCCTCTGCGGCAAGATCACCCCGAAGGGCGAAAGCCCGATGACGCCGGAGGAAAAGCTTCTCCGCGCCATCTTCGGTGAAAAGGCCTCAGACGTCCGCGACACCTCGCTCCGCCTCCCGCCGGGTGTTTCCGGCACGGTAGTCGAAGTGCGCGTATTCAACCGTCACGGCATCGACATCGATGACCGTACGCGGGCGATTCAGACCGAAGAGAAGGAACGGCTCAAGAAGGACGCCGACGACGAACGCGGCATCCTCAACCGCGCGACCTTCTCGCGTCTTCGCGAGATGCTGCTGAAGCAGACCGCGACCGCGGCACCGAAGGGTATCAAGAAGGGCGCGACGTTGGACGACGCGACCCTCGAAGGCGCGGATCGTCACGAATGGTGGAAGATCGCGGTCAAGGACGACAAGCGCCAAGCCGACATCGAAGCGCTGAAAGCGCAGTACGATGAGGCGGCGAATGTCATCAACCGGCGTTTCGAGGACCGTGTCGAGAAGCTCGAGCGCGGCGATGAGCTGCCGCCGGGCGTGCTCAAGATGGTCAAGGTCTTCGTTGCGGTGAAGCGCAAGCTTCAGCCGGGCGACAAGATGGCCGGCCGTCACGGCAACAAGGGCGTGATCAGCCGCATCCTGCCGATCGAGGACATGCCGTTCCTCGAAGACGGGACCCATGCGGACATCGTGCTCAACCCGCTCGGCGTGCCGAGCCGCATGAACGTGGGCCAGATCTTCGAAACGCACCTCGGCTGGGCATCGCGCGGCCTGGGTCGCCAGATCCAGGAAATGCTCGATGGCATGCATGAGCGCGGCAAGGACGTCGCCGGCAAGGACGTCAAAGCGATCCGGGCCAAGCTCAAGGACGTTTATGGCGACGGTTATGCCAAGGAGATCGACGCCCGCGACGACGATTCGGTGATGGAGCTTGCCTCCAACCTCACCGCCGGCGTCCCGATGGGCACCCCGGTGTTCGACGGCGCACGCGAGCCGGACGTCAGCGCAATGCTGGAGAAGGCGGGTCTCAACACGTCGGGCCAGGTCACGCTGTACGACGGCCGCACAGGGACTCCCTTCGATCGGCAGGTAACGGTCGGCTACATCTACATGCTGAAGCTGCACCACCTAGTGGACGACAAGATCCACGCGCGTTCAATCGGCCCATATAGCCTCGTCACCCAGCAGCCGCTGGGCGGTAAGGCCCAGTTCGGTGGCCAGCGCTTCGGTGAAATGGAGGTGTGGGCGCTCCAGGCTTACGGCGCGGCGTACACGCTCCAGGAGATGCTGACGGTCAAGTCGGACGACGTGATCGGCCGGACCAAGGTCTACGAAGCGATCGTCAAGGGTGACGACACCTTCGAAGCCGGCATTCCGGAAAGCTTCAACGTGCTGGTCAAGGAAATGCGGTCGCTCGGCCTCAACGTCGAGCTCGACAGCATCGAGGACCCGGACGCGGAACAGCCAGCCGCTCTCGCCGCCGAATAATTCAAGGATCAACTGGGCCCCTTCCCAGGCGGAAGGGGTCAGGAGCTAGACATGAACGAACTGACGAACTTCGCGAACCCGATCGCCAAGCCGGAAACCTTCGACGAGATCCGGATCGGCATCGCGTCGCCTGACAAGATCCGCAGCTGGTCCTTCGGTGAGATCAAGAAGCCGGAAACGATCAACTATCGCACGTTCAAGCCTGAGCGTGACGGCTTGTTCTGTGCGCGCATCTTCGGTCCGATCAAGGACTACGAATGCTTGTGCGGCAAGTACAAGCGCATGAAGTACAAGGGAATCGTCTGCGAAAAGTGCGGCGTGGAAGTGACCGTATCCAAGGTCCGCCGCGAGCGCATGGGCCATATCGAGCTCGCCGCTCCGGTCGCGCACATCTGGTTCCTGAAGTCGCTTCCGAGCCGCATCGGCCTGCTGCTCGACATGCAGCTGAAGCAGCTTGAGCGCATCCTCTATTTCGAGAGCTATGTGGTGATCGAGCCGGGCCTGACCGCGCTCGAGAAGTACCAGCTGCTGACCGAGGACGAGCTTCTTGCCGCGCAGGACGAGTATGGCGAAGACGCTTTCTCGGCCGGAATCGGCGCCGAGGCCGTCAAGCACATGCTGATGGACCTCGACCTCGCCGGTGAAAAAGAAGTGCTGCTCAAGGAACTGGCCGAGACCAAGTCCGAGCTGAAGCCGAAGAAGATCATCAAGCGCCTGAAGGTCGTCGAGAGCTTCCTCGAGTCCGGCAACCGCCCCGAATGGATGATCATGGAAGTCGTTCCGGTCATTCCGCCGGAGCTTCGCCCGCTCGTGCCGCTCGACGGTGGCCGCTTCGCGACGTCGGATCTCAACGATCTCTATCGCCGCGTGATCAACCGTAACAACCGTCTGAAGCGCCTGATGGAGCTGCGCGCGCCGGACATCATTGTCCGCAACGAAAAGCGCATGCTCCAGGAAGCGGTCGACGCCCTGTTCGACAACGGCCGTCGCGGCCGCACCATCACCGGCGCCAACAAGCGTCCGCTGAAGTCGCTGTCCGATATGCTGAAGGGCAAGCAGGGCCGGTTCCGTCAGAACCTGCTCGGCAAGCGCGTCGACTATTCGGGGCGTTCGGTCATCGTCACCGGTCCGGAGCTCAAGCTCCACCAGTGCGGGTTGCCGAAGAAGATGGCCTTGGAGCTGTTCAAGCCGTTCATCTACTCGCGCCTCGACGCCAAGGGTCTCTCGATGACCCTCAAGCAGGCGAAGAAGTGGGTCGAAAAGGAGCGCAAGGAAGTTTGGGACATCCTCGATGAGGTGATCCGCGAGCATCCCGTGCTCCTGAACCGCGCGCCGACGCTCCACCGCTTGGGCATCCAGGCGTTCGAGCCGGTCCTGATCGAGGGCAAGGCGATCCAGCTTCACCCGCTGGTCTGCGCCGCGTTCAACGCCGACTTCGACGGCGACCAGATGGCCGTTCACGTGCCCCTGAGCCTCGAAGCCCAGCTCGAAGCCCGCGTGCTGATGATGTCGACCAACAACATCCTCTCGCCCGCCAACGGCAAGCCGATCATCGTCCCGTCGCAAGACATGGTGCTTGGCCTCTATTACCTCAGCCTCGAGAAGGATGATGAGCCGGGCCAGGGCATGATGCTGAGCGACATGGCCGAGGTTCACCAGGCCCTCAGCGCAGGAGCCGTCACGCTTCATTCAAAGATTATCAGCCGCGTTCCGCAAACGGACGAGGAGGGTAACACCTACATGAAGCGGTTCGAGACGACCGCAGGCCGCATGCTGCTCGGCGAGACGCTCCCGAAGAGCCACAAGGTGCCCTTCGAGACGGTCAACCGCGTGCTGACCAAGAAGGAGATCGGCGACGTCATCGACATCGTCTATCGCCACACGGGCCAGAAGGAGACGGTGCTGTTCGCCGACGCGATCATGCAGCTCGGTTTCCGCCACGCGTTCGCTGCCGGCATTTCGTTCGGCAAGGACGACATGGTCATCCCGCAGGCGAAGGAGAACCTCGTCGAGGAAACTCGCGCGCTCGTGAAGGACTATGAGCAGCAGTATCAGGACGGTCTGATCACCCAGCAGGAAAAGTATAACAAGGTGATCGACGCCTGGTCCCGTTGCGGCGACCAGGTCGCAACCGCGATGATGAAGGAAATTTCGGCGACGCCGAAGCTCGACAACGGCCGCCAGGCTGATCTGAACTCGATCTACATGATGGCCCACTCGGGCGCTCGTGGCTCGCAGGCCCAGATCAAGCAGCTGGCGGGCATGCGCGGCCTCATGGCCAAGCCGTCGGGCGAGATCATCGAAACGCCGATCATCTCGAACTTCAAGGAAGGCCTGACCGTTCTTGAATACTTCAACTCGACCCACGGCGCCCGCAAGGGTCTCGCGGATACGGCGCTCAAAACGGCCAACTCGGGTTACCTGACCCGCCGTCTCGTCGACGTGTCGCAGGACGCCGTGATCATCGAGGAGGATTGCGGAACCGATCAGGCGCTCGAAATGCGGGCGATCGTCCAGGGCGGCGCGATGATCGCCTCGCTCGCGGACCGCGTGCTCGGCCGCACGACTGCAGAAGACATCGTCGATCCGAAGACCGACAAGATCGCCATCCCTGAGGGCACCCTGCTCGACGAGGCAATGGTCGCGCAGATCGAGGCCATCGGAGTCCAGGGCGTGAAGATCCGCTCGCCGTTGGTCTGTGCCTCGAAGCAGGGCGTTTGCGGCAAATGCTACGGCCGTGACCTGGCGCGCGGAACGCCGGTCAACATCGGTGAGGCGGTCGGCGTTATTGCCGCCCAGTCGATCGGTGAGCCTGGCACCCAGCTGACGATGCGGACCTTCCACATCGGTGGCGCGGCGCAGCTTAACGAGCAGTCGAATCTCGAAGCGCCGGTCGACGGCACGATCGAGTTCCGCGACATGCCGACGATCGTCGATCCGCGTGGACGGCACCTGTCGCTGTCCCGTTCGGGCGAGATCGCCATCCTCGACATGGATGGCCGTGAGCTTTCCACGCACCGCGTGCCTTATGGCGCGCACTTGCTATGCGAGAGCGGGCACATCGTCAGTCGCGGCGACCGCATCGCGGAGTGGGATCCGTCGTTTAGCCCGGTGATCACCGAGAAGGCCGGTACCGTGAAGTACCAGGACCTGATCGAGAACCGGACGATGACGGAGCAGGTCGACGAATCGACCGGCATTACGCAGCGCGTGGTCACCGACGACACGACCAAGTCGAAGAAGGACACCCCGCACCCGCGCCTGACGCTGACCGGCAAAAAGAAGGGCGAAGACGGCGTCTACCGGCTCGCCGCCGGAGCGATCGTCGCGGTCGAGGACGGACAGCAGGTCGAGGCTGGCGAAGTGCTGGCGCGTATGCCGCGGGAGGCCGCGCGTACCCGCGACATCACGGGCGGTCTGCCGCGCGTTGCGGAGCTGTTCGAGGCGCGCAAGCCGAAGGAGAATGCGATCATTGCCAAGGTCAGCGGCAAGGTCACCTTCATGCGCGACTATAAGGCGAAGCGTAAGATCGCTATCGTTCCCGAGGACGGTTCGGAGCCGGTCGAATATCTGGTCCCGAAGGCCAAGATGATCGAAGTCCAGGAAGGCGACTTCGTGAAGCGCGGCGACAACCTCGTCGGCGGCTCGCCTGATCCGCACGATATCCTGGAAGTGCTCGGTGTGGTCGCGCTCGCGGAGTATCTCGTGAGCGAAATCCAGGAGGTCTATCGACTTCAGGGCGTGAAGATCAACGACAAGCACATCGAGGTGATCGTTCGCCAGATGCTGCAGAAGGTCGAGATCACGGATGGCGGCGACACCACGCTGCTGGCCGGCGAACAAGTCGATCGTGACGAGATGGACGAAACCAACGCCAAGCTCGAGAAGAAGCAGAAGAAGGCCGAAGGTAAGCCGGTGCTCCTGGGCATCACCAAGGCGAGCCTGCAGACCCGCAGCTTCATCTCGGCCGCATCGTTCCAGGAAACCACGCGCGTTCTCACCGAAGCCGCTGTGCAGGGCAAGGTCGATAATCTCCAGGGTCTCAAGGAGAATGTGATCGTCGGCCGGCTTATCCCGGCGGGCACGGGCGCGGGCATGAACCGCCTGCGCGTTGCTGCCTCGTCGCGCGATACGGCTCTCCGCGCAGCTCAGCGCCGCATGCAGGAAGCGCTCATTGCGCCGGATTCAGCCGAAGAGCTTCGCGCTGCGGAAAACGCGCGCTCGCCTCGTGATAGCGCCGGTACCGGCGATGATCCGCTGGGCGAGGTGGTGCCGAGCGGGCACGGGCTCGACGCCGACGCGGGCGACTACCTCCAGGACTAAGGCCTTAGTCTTCGGACAAATAAAAACCCCGCCGGAGCAGATGCTTCGGCGGGGTTTTCTGTTTGAGCGACAAACGCCTTAGCGGCAGTTCTGCCCATGAATGGCGTTGTCGGTGCAGTTCGCGACCGAGCTCACGTCGTGGGCGGCGCCGCGCACCGTGTTGCAGGCGGCGACGGCCAGGCAAACGCCAACCAACGCAACCGCAACCAGCTTCTGAACCATGATGCTCCTCCGTTATGGGTGTGGAACGATCATGGCCGTAGGCAAGGCCGTTTGTCTACTGGCTGAACGAGCCTAGCAGCGGGTGCTGCCGTTGATGGCGTTCTCAGTGCAGTTGGCGACCGAGTTCACGTCGCGCGCTGCGCCGCGAACCGTGTTGCACGCCGCCGTGGCGAGCGCGGCGCCAAGAATGGCAACCGTGACGATCTTCTGAAACATGGTGTTCTCCTCGTCTAACGGGGGTTTCAAACGCGGCTCAGGCCATTGCGCTCCATTCCGGCGCCGGAATCTTCCCAGCCATTATCGGCGGAGCGTCCTCAGACAGCGACCGGGGCCGAGATGTGCGGGTGGGGCTCGTAATTCTCGAACACGAAATCGTCGCTCTCATAATCGAGCAGCCCCTGCCCGCGATCCTTGATCACCAGCTGAGGTAACGGCCTGGGGTCGCGGCTGAGCTGCAGCCGCGCTTGATCCAGGTGGTTGGAGTAAAGGTGGCAATCGCCGCCCGTCCACACGAACACGCCGGGCTCAAGCCCGCATTCGCGCGCCAGCATGTGCGTCAGCAGCGCGTAAGATGCGATGTTGAACGGCACGCCCAGGAAGATGTCGGCGCTGCGCTGGTAGAGCTGGAGGTTCAGCCGGCCCGCCGCGACCTGCGTCTGGAACAGGCAGTGGCAGGGAGCCAGGGCCATCCGGCCTATCTCCCCCGGATTCCAGGCCGTGACGATCTGGCGCCGCGAGTAAGGATCTTTGCGGATCAGTTCGACCAGGTTGGCGATCTGGTCGATATGCTTGCCGTCCGGGCTTTCCCAATCGCGCCACTGCTTGCCGTAGACGGGGCCGAGGTCGCCGTTCTCGTCCGCCCACTCATCCCAGATGCGGACGTTGCGCTCTTTCAGCCAGTTGATGTTGGTGTCGCCGCGGAGAAACCACAACAGCTCGACGATGATCGAGCGCAGGTGAAGCTTCTTCGTCGTCAGCAGCGGGAAGCCGTCGGCGAGATCGAAGCGCATCTGCGCCCCGAACCAGGACAAGGTGCCTGTCCGCGTGCGGTCCTGCTGCTCGACGCCCTCGTCGAGAATCCGCTGCATGAGGTCGAGATATTGGCGCATCGCGGAATCACCCTAACCCGCAGGCCAACGCCGTCCAAGACCGAATAGGTCGATCCAATTCGGATGATTGATTCCCGCCAAAACGAACGCGGTTCAAATAGCCGCTTTACCGTGCCGGGCGTAGGTTGCGCCCATGCGGTATCAGCGTGCCGAACTCCCGCTGAAATTGGACGGGCTCCGAGCGGCCCGCGAGTTTTTCGCGGGCTGCCTGGCCGACGGTGACCTGACCCGCGAGAGCCTGTGGGTCGCCCATGTCGACGATCAGGCGCGCTGCGTTCACGTGGCGCGCTATGCCGGCGACGACGGCGGCGCCCCATTCCCGCTGCGGTCAATCATGGCCGACGCGACGGAGCATGGAAGCGCAGGCATCGTCCTTGCGCATAACCATCCGAGCGGCGATGCGCGGCCCAGCGATTCCGACTGCAGGGCAACCCGGCGCCTGGCGGTTGCCGCCGAGGCGCTCGACTGCACCTTGCTCGACCATCTGGTGTTCGGCGGAATGCAGTGCACCAGCATGCGCGCGATCGGGCTGCTCTAGCTCTCGCAGGCCTTGATCTTGTCCGGCGCGGGCTTCGGGCCAGCCGCCCTGAACGCAATGAGGTAAGCCTCACCGCCGGTCAGCATGCTGAACCTGACCGGAGTCATGTTCAGCGCCGCGAACTCGCATTGCAGTTGCCTGGGCGGGATTCCGTGCTGTTTCACCGGGCGGTTGGAATCGACCACCACCACTTCTCCGTCCGGCTTCACCCCGTCGCGCAGGTGCCACAGGAACGCGTAAGGCGATTCCACCTCATGATACATGTGGACAAGGAACACGCGGTCGAAGGATTGCCCCGGAAGCATCGGATCGTCCGGCGCGCCCAGTTTTACCGACACATTGTCGAGGCTTTCGCGCTGCACGCGGTCGCTCAGCGTATCGCGAACGTCGGGGAGAATGTCCTCGGCAAGCACGCGGCCCTTCGCGCCGACGACGCGCGCCAGGCGAATGGTATAATAGCCCTCGCCCGCGCCGACGTCGGCGACCGACATGCCCTTCTTGACGCCGGCCAGTTCCATCACCTGCTCGGCTTCACCCAGCCGGTCGCGGGCATCTTCGGTCGAGAAGGTGCCGCCGACGATCGGCGCAACCTCGCGATGAGCGTCCGGGAATGTGGGCTCGCCCGGCGTCGCCCGACACGACGCGAGCGCCGCGACCAGCACAAACGCAGCCGCCCTATTCAACGTCTTCGACCTCAATCTTCTCGCCCGTGACGCGTTGCGACAGGGCCGCGGCCATGAACCGGTCGAGGTCGCCGTCGAGCACGTCGCTCGGCGCGGTCGAAGTAACCCCGGTGCGCAGGTCTTTGACCAGCTGATAGGGCTGGAGGACGTACGAGCGGATCTGGTGACCCCAACCGATGTCGGTTTTCGCGGCATTGGCCGCATTCGCCTCGGCTTCGCGCTTCTGGAGTTCCGCCTCGTAAAGCCGCGCCTTTAGCTGCTTGAACGCAGATGCGCGGTTCTTGTGCTGCGATCGCTCGTTCTGGCAGGCGACGACAATGCCGGTCGGGATGTGCGTGATCCGGACCGCGCTGTCGGTAGTGTTCACATGCTGTCCGCCGGCCCCCGATGCGCGATAGGTGTCGATCCGGAGCTCGGCTTCGTTGATCTGGATGTCGATGTCGTCATCAACCTCGGGATAGACCCACACGCTGGCGAAGCTCGTGTGCCGGCGCGCGTTGGCATCATAGGGGCTGATGCGGACCAGCCGGTGAACGCCGCTTTCGGTCTTGAGGTTGCCATAGGCATTCTCGCCCTTCACCAGCAACGTCGCCGACTTGATCCCCGCCTGCTCGCCCGAATGATGGTCGATCAGCTCGACCTTCATGCCGTGGCGCTCGGCCCAGCGCGTGTACATGCGCTGCAGCATACCGGCCCAATCCTGGCTCTCGGTGCCCCCTGCCCCTGCGTTGACCTCGATATAGCTGCTGTTGGCGTCCGCTTCGCCGGCGAGCAGCGCGGCGACTTTGTCGCGTTCGGCCCGCCCCGCAAGCTCGGCGAGCGAGTTCACGCCATCGTCGACCAGGCCGTCATCGCCTTCGGTTTCGGCCATTTCGATTAGCTCGACCGTGTCGGAAAGCTCGCGCTCGATCGCCTGCGTCGCGCCCATCGCCTGCTCGAGCCGCTGACGTTCGCGCATCACCTCCTGCGCCGCCTTGGGATCGTCCCAAAGCGTCGGGTCCTCGACCTTCCCGTTAAGCTCCTCGAGCCGCTTCACCGCCCGGTCCCAATCGAGGAACCGGCGCAGCAATGCGGTCGCGGCATTGATCTGGTCGATATGGGCCTGCGCTTCGGCGCGCATCGTCAAGCTTCCGTCACTAGTGTCGCGTCAGGCCCTATTAGACGCCGTTCTGCGTTGGCAAGCCAGCAGGTGGCTGCGGCGCCGTAGACGCAGGCGGGGCGGCCTGCGGTACTGCTGCCCTTGGCCGCGTCGCCTGGCGAGGGGTTGGCTGCACCTGGGCATCTTCCTCCTGCCCATAAGGATCGCCGCTGGCGCCCCGATACGAGCGGCGCGGTTCGGTCTGCGGCTGGAACGCTTCCCAGATCACCGACGCCTTCGGATCTTCCGTTGTTGGAAATACGCCATAGACCCGTTTTCCGGTCGCGCGATCGATCCGCACCCAGCGGATGCCGGGCGGCGCGACGAACGGAACCTTGGGCTGGTCCTTGAGCGCGGTCTGTGCCCATTCCCTAAATACCGGTGCTGCGATCCGGCCCCCCTGCGCATACCCGCCCATCGGCTTGGGCTGATCGTAGCCTAGGTAGACGCCTGCGACGATGTCGGGCGTGCCGCCAACGAACCAAACGTTGGTCGGACCGTTCGTGGTGCCGGTCTTGCCGAACAGCGGCCGGTTGAGGTCGCGGAGCACCGTCGCAGTGCCGCGCTGGATAACGCCCTCCATGATGTGCACCATCTGGAATGCGGCCATCGGATCCAGCAGTTGCTTCGTCCGGTTTGGCGGCCGCGGCATTGCCTTTCCGTCCCAATCGGGCGCGTTGCAATTGCCCATCACCGCGCAGCGATTGTCCGAGCGATAAATGATCTTGCCCGACCGATCCTGGACGTAATCGATCGTGGTCGGCTTCACCGACCGGCCCTGATTTGCAAGGATCGCATAGGCGTTGGTCAGCCGCAAAACAGTTGTTTCACCAGCGCCGAGCGCGAAGGACAGGTAATTGCCGTAATCACCGACGCCCATCTTGCGGGCGGTGTCGGTAATCTTCGGCATGCCGACCGTCGAAGCGGCGCGGACCGTCATCAGGTTGCGCGACTGCTCAACGCCCCAGCGCAGCGTATGCGGTCCCGCAGACCGGCGGTCGAAGTTGACGAAGCATTTGTTGCCGAGTCCCGCACCCTGCCAAACGCAGAATGGGGCATCGAGCTCGATGGTCGCTGGCGTGAAGCCGTTCTGCAGCGCGGTGACGTAGACGATCGGCTTAAACGCCGAGCCAGGCTGGCGAAGCGCCTGGGTCGCGCGATTGTAGCTCGACCCAATGACGTCGAAGCCGCCCTGCATCGCAAGGACCCGGCCGGTGTGCACTTCCTCCGCGACCATTCCGCCGCCGATCTCGGGCACTGAGCGAAGCTGGTACGAGCCCGGACCCGTCTGCTTCACGATGACGACCATTCCGGGCTTCAATGAGTCGAAAGCCTGGCCACCAACGCCGCGCACCGCCATCGATGCAGCGGAAGCGGGAAGCGTGCCTTGGGAACCGTTGGTAAAGCCAACGGTCGCAGCGCCGGCATCCTTCGACAGCACGACGGCCTTCGACCAATCGGGGAAGCCCACGCCGACCTTCGCGCGATCGAGCTGCCCTGCCCAATCCTTCGACAGATCGACGCTGAGGCCAGTGTCGCGCCATCCGCGACCACCGTCGAACCGCGCGAGGCCCTCACGAAGTGCCTGCGCGGCTGCATCCTGCAGCTTGGGATCCATCGAGGTCCGGACCCACAGGCCCCCGGCATAAAGGCTGTTGGGGGAGCTATCGGCATTCTCGCCGAACCGCTTGATCAGCTCGCGCCGCACCTCTTCCATGAAATAGCCGCCCTGCTGGCGGAATTTCTCGCTGCTGCCGTAGCGGATCGTGCCGAGCGGCGTTGCGGCAGCGGCCTTCCATTCCTCCTCCTTGATGTAGCCGTTTTTGTACATCTCCTTGAGGACATAGTTGCGCCGGTTGAGCGCCTTTTGGGTTGCGCGCACGGGATCGTAATTGGCCGGCGCCTTGGGAAGGACGGCCAGGTAGGCCGCTTCGGGCAAGGTCAGTTCATTGACGTCCTTGTCGAAATAGGCGCGAGCCGCGGCCTGCACCCCGTAAGCGTTGCGGCCGAGGAAGATCGAGTTGAGGTAAAGCTCAAGGATCTGTTGCTTGGAAAGCGTCGATTCCAGCCGAAAAGCCAGGATCGCCTCACGAACCTTGCGGCCGATGTTGTAACTTGAGTCCTTAAGGAGGTATTTTGCGACCTGCTGGGTGATGGTCGACCCGCCCTTGGCCCTGCCGCCCCCGGTGACGCTCTTGGTCGTGAAGTCGGCGACCGCTCCGAGCAGCCCAAGGTAATCGATGCCCCCGTGGGTAAAAAAGGTTTTGTCTTCCGCCGAGATGAACGCGTGAATGACGAGTGGCGGATATTCGTCGTAGCTGAGCTCGACGCGGCGCTCGCGCGCGAAGGTCTGGACGGGCGTCCCGTCATATCCGCGAACGTTGGTTGGCAGGGGCGGCTGGTAGGCCAAAAGCGTTTGCGAGGAAGGCAGGCCGCTCGCGAAATAAATCCAGACCAGCGCGAAGAAGGTGAAGAAACCCAGCCCTGTCCAGGTCAGACGGCGGACCCATTTCTCCTCCCACCAGGGATCGACCCGCTCGTGAACCCTCTTGTTGAAGGCGACGAGATCAGGAAGCTGCCAGTCAGGTAAGGCCAGACGCTCGAACTTCATTCGCCAGCGCGTCTAGCGGCTTCGAAGAAAAGCGGGAAGTGAGTTAACGCGTTAACGCCGCGAATGCGCTGCGACGTCGGCTTCGATGGCCTGCGCCAGCGCGAGCGCGATCTGGGCGCGATGCTCAGGCGAGCGGAGTAGCAGCTCATCATCGGCATTGCTGATGTAGCCGGCCTCGAAAAGAACGGCCGGCGATCCGGCGCGGCGGAGCACGTGGAATGCCGCGAAGCGATGCGGATTGGAGCGAAGCTCGAACCGGCCGGTCGATTTGCTGACAAAGCGCGCCGCGAGATCCGCCGAAGCGCTCATCTGCGCGCGCATCGCTAGGTCGGAGAGGATTGAGCCTACCGATCCATCGGAACCGCGAATATCGACCCCGGCGTTCTCGAGCGCGGCGAAGCGCGCCGCGTCCGGATCGGAGGCCACGTCGGAGAGCGAGTAGACGCTCGCCCCGCGAGCCAGCGGGTTGGGCGCACTGTCCATGTGCAGGGAGATGAACATCGCCGCGTTGAGGCGCCGGGCCACCGCCGCCCGATCCTCCAGCGTCAGATAGCGATCATCGTCGCGAGTCATTGCGACACGGACGCGCCCGCGTTTGACCAGGTCATCGCGAAGCTCGCGGGCCAGTGCCAGGGTCAGGTCCTTCTCGGACGCTTCGCCGGACACGCTCCGGGCACCGGGATCGCGGCCCCCGTGACCAGCATCGATCACCACAATGGGCCGTCCCCGGGCCTGCGGAGCGCCGTAAATCCGATCGGTTGCGGCGGGCGGCAGGTTGACCGTCAGGCTCGACTGGGAAGCGGCTCCGCTCCCGCTGGCGAAGGCAAGCAGCGCAGCGCCGATCGCCGCGGCAACAACGACCGCGCCGGCAACCGTTCCGCGCCTTTCCAGCATCGCCCTCATTCGATCACGCCAAGTCATTGAACGAAAAGGCTTGTATCACGGCAATATGGTTAACGGGAAGTTTAGGCGCGCAGTGCGGACGCAGCGTGGGCGCGCTCGGCAACCTCGTCCAGGCTGTCGCCAGCGCGATAAAGCCATGTCCCGCCGACGCAGAGTACTGACGGCAGCGCGAGCCATTCCGCCGCATTGTCGGGCCGAACACCGCCGGTTGGGCAGAAGCGCACGTTGAAGAATGGGGCCGACAACGCCTTTAGGGCGGGAATCCCGCCCGACGCCTCGGCCGGAAAGAATTTGAACCGGTCGAGACCAAGATCGAGGCCGCGCATGATGTCGGCGGCGGTCGCGACGCCGGGCAGGTACGCAATGCCCGTGTCACGCGCCGCCAGCGCAAGCGGATTGGTCAGGCCGGGCGAAACGATGAACTGCGATCCCGCGTCGATCGACTGGGCAAGCTGCGCTTCGTTCAGGACCGTTCCTGCCCCGACGACTGCGCCAGGGACTTGCGACATCTGCCGGATCGCATCGAGAGCCGCTGGCGTGCGCAGCGTGACCTCCAGCACCGGAAGACCCGCATCCACGAACACCTCGGCAAGCTTCGTCCAGTCTTCCTCACCGTCGAGCACGAGAACGGGAATCACCGGCGCGGCGCGCATGACATCGTCGATGGTCATCCGTGCTCCTTCGCGAAGGCGGCAGCGGCGCCGTACAGACCCGGCTGCGGATGGGTGATGAGCTTCACCGGCATCTCGTCCATTCGGCGCTCGAACCGGCCCTTGGCGATGAAGCGGTCGCGAAAGCCTGAACGCGGAAGATAATCGGCGATGCGCAGGCCAACACCGCCGGCGATCACGACCGCCGAGGCCCCTTGCGCAAGCGCCATGTCACCCGCGACGGCGCCTAGGGTCAGGCACAAACGGTCGAGCGCGGCGGTGGCGAGGCTGTCGCTCGCTTCGAGCGCCGCCGGCCACAATTCCTTGTCGTTGTGGAATTTGAGGTCGCGCCCCTCGATCGCGCCGAGCGCCTCGTACAGGTTCCACAAGCCCTGCCCCGACGCCACGCGCTCGATCGAGACCCGGCGAAAATGGCGGCGGAGCTGGGTCAGGATCTTGTCCTCTAAGCTGTCGAGCGGCGCGAAATCGACATGCCCGCCCTCAGTCTCGATCACTTCATAATGGTCGGCCTTCTTGAGCAGTGCCGCTACTCCCAGACCAGTGCCAGGCCCGACAATGCTGATCACGCCCTCGTCGGGCAGGGGACGCTTGGGCCCGCAAAGGTGCTGAAAGTCCTCATCGGGCAAGGTCGCAACGGCATAAGCCACCGCCCCGAAATCGTTGACGATCGTGTAGCGGTCGACCCCCAGCCGCTCCTTGATCAGCGCCGGCCTGATTACCCACGGGTTGTTGGTCAGCTTCAGCATTTCGCCGCCTACGGGGCCGGCAAAGGCGATCGCGAGGTCGGTTGGCGCGACCTGCTTGCGACGGCCGAACTCCTCCCAGGCCGTCTGGAAACTCGCATATTCGGCGGTCTTCAAGGTCTCTGGCTCGTCGAGCGAGACGACTCTTCCGCCGTCTATGCCGGCAAGCGCGAAGCGCGCGTGCGTTCCGCCGATATCCGCGACTGCGACCTGCCTCACGCTTGCTCCGCTTCCATGGCGTCGAGCATCGCGGAGGCGCCCTCCTCCGCGTGGCCTGCTTGCATTCGCATTAGCGCGAACAGCTCGCGGCCGGTGCCTGATGGCGGCGGCGGCGAATTGGCCGGCGGACGCGTTGCGAGATCGACACCGACCGCTTCCAAGGTCCCCGACCGCGCATCGAGCCTGATCATGTCACCGTCGCGAACTCTGGCGAGCGGCCCGTCCGGAAGCGCTTCAGGCGAGACATGGATGGCCGCGGGCACCTTCCCGCTCGCTCCGGACATGCGACCGTCGGTGACCAGCGCGACCTTATGCCCGCGATCCTGGAGAACGCCCAAGGTTGGGGTCAGCTTATGCAGCTCGGGCATGCCGTTGGCGCGTGGTCCCTGGAACCGCACGATGACCACAACATCCTTGTCGAGCTCGCCGGCCTTGAAGGCTTCGAGGACCTCATTTTGCTCGGAGAAGCAGCGCGCCGGCGCCTCGATCAGCCACCGCTCTTCGTCCACCGCGCTGGTCTTGAAGACGGCGCGGCCGATATTGCCCTGAACGAGGCGCATTCCGCCGTCGGGCAGGAACGGATCGCTTGCCGGGCGGAGCATATCGACGTCGGCGCTTTCCTCGGCCGGCTTCCAGATGAGTTCCTCGCCATGAAGCTCCGGATTGCCGATCCACGCCTCCATGGAATCGGCGCCGGCAGTCAGCGTGTCGCTGTGGATCAAGCCCTCATGCGCCAATGTGTAAGTCACGAACGCCATGCCGCCTGCGTCCTGGAAGTCGTTCACGTCCTTTGACCCGTTGGGATAAACGCGCGCGATCAGCGGCACCGCAGACGACAGTTCGGCAAAGTCGGTCCAGTCGATCCGGATGCCGGCCGCGCGAGCGATGGCCGGCAAATGGATGAAGTGATTGGTCGAGCCACCAGTCGCGACCAGCCCTGCCATCGCGTTCACGATCGCTTTTTCATCGACCACGTGTGCGAGCGGTCTCTCATTCGCCTTTGCGAGCGCGGCCAGCCGATGGACCGCCGCGCGGGTCAGCGCCTGCCGAAGCGGCGTGCCCGGATTGATGAAGGCCGCATTGGGAATGTGAAGCCCCATCAGTTCCATCATCATCTGGTTCGAGTTGGCAGTGCCGTAGAATGTGCAGGTGCCGGGTGCGTGATAGGACCGGCTCTCGGCCTTCAGCAGCTCGTCCTTGCCGACCTTGCCTTCAGCGTAAAGCTGGCGGACGCGCTGCTTCTCCTTGTTCGGGAGTCCCGACGGCATCGGCCCGCCGGGCACGAGCAGCATCGGCAAATGGCCGAAGCGCAGCGCACCGATCAACAGCCCCGGTACGATTTTGTCGCAAATACCGAGCAGGGCCGCCGCGTCGAACATGCCGTGGCTGAGCGCCACCGTCGTGCTCATCGCGATCACGTCGCGGCTGAACAGGGACAGGTCCATTCCGGGCTGGCCCTGGGTCACCCCGTCGCACATCGCTGGGACGCCGCCCGCGACCTGTGCGGTCGCGCCCACTTCGCGGGCGAAGATCTTCATCTGCTCCGGGTAGCGCCCGTAGGGCTGATGTGCGGACAGCATGTCGTTGTAGGCGGTGACGATGCCGATATTCGGCCCACGCAGGTGGCTGATCGCCTCCTTGTCTTCACCGGCAGCCGCGAAGCCATGCGCGAAATTGCCGCAGCTCAGGCGTGGGCGATTGATCCCCCGCTCCTTTTCTTCGGCCATCAGCTCCAGGTAGCGCCGTCGGGTCGGCTTTGACCGCTCGATGATGCGGTCCGTGACAGTTGCGATGGTCGAGTGCAGCGCCATCAGTTCACTCGTGCCAGCTGATGCCGTCGCGCTCGGTCAGCGCGATCGATGCCGAGGGTCCCCAGGTCCCGGCCGAATAAGGCCTCGGCGTCAGACCTTTCTCCGCCCAGGCGTTGCGGATGCGATCGATCCAAGTCCATTGCGCCTCGACCTCATCGCGACGGACGAACAAGGTCGGATCGCCTTCGATCAGGTCGAGCAGCAGCCGCTCGTAAGCGATGCGCCGGCGATACTCGCTGAAGGCATTGGCCAGACCGATATCGAGCGGAATCTCGCGCAGCCGTACGCCCTGGCGGTCGAGCCCCGGCGTTTTGGACATCAGGTGAAGGCTGACCGTCTCTTCGGGCTGCACGCCGATGATGAGCTTGTTGGGCTTGGTGGTCGCTCCGCGCGACGCGAAGATCGAGTAGGGCACGTCACGAAACTGGATGAAGATCTCGGTGTCGCGCTGCGGCATCCGCTTGCCGGTGCGAAGGTAGAAAGGGACGCCCTTCCACCGCCAATTGTCGATGTGGGCTTTTAGGGCGACGAATGTCTCGGTCTGGCTGTCGCGGCCGATTTCCTCATCATAGCCGGGCACGGGCTCACCATCGATCGCTCCGCGAGCATATTGCCCCGTCACCGTGAGGGCTTCGACCTCGGAAGCAGTGATCGGGCGAAGCGCGCGCAGCACTTTGACCTTTTCGTCTCGCACCGCGGCGGCGTTGAAATCGCTCGGCGGCTCCATTGCGACCAGCGCCAGAAGCTGGAGCATGTGGTTCTGGACCATGTCACGCAGCGCGCCGGATTGGTCGTAATAATCGCCGCGGCCCTCAAGTCCGATCGTCTCCGCCACGGTAATCTGGACATGATCGATGTGCGCGCTGTTCCACAACGGCTCGAACATCACGTTGGCGAACCTCAGTGCCAGCAGGTTCTGGACCGTCTCCTTGCCGAGATAATGGTCGATCCGGAATGTCCGGTCCTCGGGGAACGCCGACGCCACCGCGTCATTGATCTCACGGCTCGATTCGAGGTCGCTGCCTAGCGGCTTTTCGAGCGCCATGCGCACGGTCGGACAAGCGAGCCCAGCCAGCGCCAGCCCATCAATCGTCGGCTTGAACAGCGATGGAGCAGTCGACAGGAAGATCGCAACGCCGTGGCATGGATCGCCGATCGCCTGCGCGAGCAGCTCGAAGCCAGCCGGATCGTTGATGTCGAGCGGCACATAATGAAGCCGGCTGAGGAAGCGGTCGGCCACTCCGGCTTGGTAGAACCCTGCCGGCAGATGCTCCTGGAGCGCAGCGTCCGCGCGCTCGCGAAACGCCTGGTCGTCGAGCTCGGTTCGGGCCGTACCGACGATCCGCAGATCGTCGGGAAGGAGCCCGTCGGAATCGAGGCCGTAGAGCGACGGTAACAGCATCCGTCGGGCGAGGTCACCCGTCGCCCCGAACATCAGAAGGGTGGATGCCTTTTCGATCATCGCGCCTGCTATAAAGAGCGCGCCGCCGGCGCAAAGGTGGAATGCTGGCTCACGCTAAATGCCGGTAGCCGCAAAGGTGCGGCCATCGGGATCAAGATCGCGCAGGTCGCGCCCGCGAGTTTCCTTCCCGAACCAGCTTACGAGCAGGAGCGCGGCGATGGTCGGCACCATGATGACCAGTGCAACGAGTGCGAGCGGTGGCACGAGCGCGAGAATGGCCAGGAATTGCGCGACCATCCCGCCCGCCTTGGTGCAGGCAGCGACCGTGCCCGTTGTCCGGCCCCGAATGCGCAGGGGGAAGCTCTCGGCGGCATAGGGCAGCAGCATCGCGATCAACGCATTGGTGCCGACAATCAGAAGCGCGACCGGAAGAACCGGACTACCCGTCCCCGCGAACTCGATCCACAAGACGCCGCCAAGACCCAGCAAGCTCACGACAAGCGAGCCGACCACCGACCATTTCGTGCTCCAACCGCTGTACAAATAGGCCACTACGAAAACTGTGGGGAAAGCGATGAGAGCGGATTCCGCGAGCAACCTGCTCGACAATTCCATGCTGTAGCCCCGCGCCACCATGTCCGCCGGAAGCCATAGCAACAGGCCGAAATTGATCAGGCCGTAACAGATTGCCGCGAGGCTCAGTGCGAACAGCTTGCCAAAAAAGGCGCGGCCGGTCAGCGCCGTCGAGGCCCCACTGGCAAGCGCCGCGGCTTCGGCGGGCTTCGTTTGCCGAGCCTTCGAACCGAACCGCTCCATCACCTTGCGCGCTTCCTCGCGGCGTCCGCGCGCGAGCAGAAACTTAGCAGATTCGGGGATGAAGGCGCCGAGCAACACCAGCGACAGACCGGTCGGTAGGTTAAGAAGCCACAGGATGCGCCAGCCGAACATGGGCTGGAGCAGGGCGGAAAAGCCGCTCGCGGCGAAATAGCCCCCGACCGCACCCAATCCTCCAACGAGAACCAGCGCCCAGCCCCGGTGCTTGCTAGGCATCATCTCGGCGAGCAGCGCATAAGTAACGGGGAGCATGCCGCCCGCGGCTGCGCCCATCATGAAGCACATGCCGATGTTCCAGGCCAGCGACGGCATTGCCCCGCAGATGGATGTGCCGACAAACATCACCGCGGAGAGCAGAATCGAGGCCTTGCGGCCGTAAATGTCGGCAAGCACGCCCCAGAGGATTGATCCGACCACAGTTCCGCTCAGGGCGAAGAAGGGCACCAGCGACGCCGTCGCTTTCGGCACGCCATATTCACTGACCATGCCCGGAATGGTGAAGCCGAGGCTGGCGGGTTTCATGATGTCGATTATCAGGGCGATGACGAGCACCGCCATCAGGGTCCAGTGCGCGGACGATAGTGGCGCATCCTCGGGCGGCGTGACGACGAGGTCCTGGCTCACCGCGAGCTGCCGCGAGATGTTCCTCGGCAGCAGCCCGTAGGCCGCCACCGCTACCCCGAGCACGATCGCGGCCATGCCCAGTATCATGTCGTTGCCCATGGGCATGCCGTAGAGCTGGAAATGTGTCATCCGCCCCATCCAGAACATTGGCAGGTGAAGCAGGACGCCCGCGGTGACGGCGATTACGCCGATGATGAAGGCCCACAGCCCGCGGCGATCGGAGAACGTGCTCGCGCTCAGCATTAGGCTGCGTTCCACTGATGCATTGTGAACATTCTCATCGACGCCACATAGCATCGGTGCAGCGACTGTCACGCAAGCTCCAATTTATCGCGGCGAGCGGGGATTATTTCGCACGCAGCAACGGTTGCGGCGCAGACTCGGCGGTGCTAACCGCCAATGCGATCTTCGGCACCAGCCGAAGAAACCGGCCCGACCCAGTGCGAGGTTCGCGGCCATCCACGAGGTTGACGCTCGAATGATGCCACAGAACGCCCTTTGTCCGCCCTTGAAAGAGGCGGCGGGCGCGTTTTCCGCGAATAACTGCGGAATGGCGCATCGAGCAGAGGCACAATTGTCACATCAAGCCATTGCCGACGGTCATTTCGCCGCGGGCAAGGCCCCAATGCTCGCGCGCCACGGTCCCGAAGGGCCGGCCCGGCGCGCCCGGAGAATATTCAATGTCCATGCGCATGCTGATCGACGCGCGCCATCCCGAGGAGACCCGGGTTGCCGTCGCCAAGGGAAACCGGATCGAGGAATTTGACTTCGAATCCGCTGAGCACAAGCAGCTCAAAGGGAATATCTATCTAGCCAAGGTTACCAGGGTCGAACCGTCGCTTCAGGCGGCGTTCGTCGATTACGGCGGCAATCGCCACGGCTTCCTCGCCTTCAGCGAAATCCACCCCGATTATTACCAGATCCCCAAGGCTGACCGCGAAGCCCTGCTTCGCGAAGAGGCCGAGCACGCGGCCGAAGAAGAGCGGCTGCGTTCGGCCGAATTCGAAGCCGAGGACGACGACCACGGCGACGGTGAAGCTCGTGAGGAAGGCGATGAGGTCGCCGAAGCCACCGCGACTGAGGCCGGCACCGGGTCCAACCGTTCGCCGGTCGATGAATCGGCCGCCGACGAGCTTCGCCGCAAGCGCCAGAATTTGCGCCGCCGCTACAAAATCCAGGACGTCATCCAACGCCGCCAGGTGTTGCTGGTTCAGGTCGTCAAGGAAGAGCGCGGCAACAAGGGCGCGGCGCTCACGACTTATTTGAGCCTCGCCGGCCGCTATTGCGTGCTGATGCCGAACACCAGCCATGGCGGCGGTATTTCGCGCAAGATCTCGAACGGGGCTGATCGCAAGCGCCTGAAATCGATCATGAGCGACCTCAATCTGCCCAAGACCATGGGGCTGATCGTGCGCACCGCGGGCCTGTCCCGCACCAAGGTCGAGATCAAGCGCGATTTCGATTATCTCGCCCGCCTGTGGGACGAAATCCGCGAGCGAACGCTCGGCAGCACCGCGCCTGCTCTGATCTATCGCGACAGCGACCTCATCAAACGCGCGATCCGCGACCTTTATCACCGCGATATCGACGAGGTGATGGTCGAAGGCGAAGAGGGCTATAAGGCCGCTCGCGGCTTCATGAAGCTGCTGATGCCGAGCCATGTCCGGCGGGTCACCCAGCACACCGACACCACACCTCTGTTCCAGCGCTACGGCGTCGAGGACCAGTTATCCGCGATGTACCAGCCGATCGTTCAGCTGAAGTCCGGCGGCTATCTCGTCATCAACCCGACCGAAGCTCTGGTTTCCATCGACATCAACTCGGGCCGTTCGACGCGCGAGCATAATATCGAGCAAACCGCGTTCAGCACCAACATCGAAGCAGCCGCCGAAATCGCCCGCCAGCTTCGCCTGCGCGACATGGCCGGCCTCATCGTCATCGACTTCATCGACATGGAACAGAACAGCCATGTCCGCAAAGTCGAGAAGGCGATGAAGGAGGCGCTGAAGAGCGACCGCGCCCGCATCCAGGTCGGCCGCATCTCGAGCTTCGGCCTGATGGAAATGAGCCGCCAGCGCCTGCGCACCGGCGTCCTCGAAGCGTCGACCAAGCCCTGCCCCCACTGCGAAGGCACCGGCCTCATGCGCACGGCTGCTTCCGCGGGACTCAGCGCCCTCCGGATCATCGAGGATGAAGCGACCCGCGGCCGCGGCGACCGCATCACGCTCCGTGCCGGCCGCGAAGCAGCCGTCTATGTGCTCAACAAGAAGCGGGCCGAACTCGCGGATATCGAGCACCGCTACGGGGTGTCGATCGAGGTTGTGATCGACGAGACATTCGAGGGCGCGCGGATGACCGTGGACAGCTCCGGAACACGGCCGACGCCGGCACCTCGGACGCAGGCACCGGCCATCGTCGACGACGCTGACGAGGATATCGCTGACGAGGATATCGCTGACGACGAGGACGAGGACGTCGTTGAGATAAGCCTGGAAGGCGAGGACGAAGAAGCAGCAGAAGAGCGTCATCATGACGGCGACCGCCAGGGTCGCCGGCGCCGGCGCCGCCGTCGTGGCGGGCGCGGCCGGGGTCGCCGCGAAGGAGTAGAAGGCGACGCTTCGCATGATGAACAGCCCGCCGCTGACACCGAGCAAACTGAACCTGCGGAAGCTGAAGCCGAGGCAGAGGAGCCCGCTCAGGACAAGGGCCGGCGCCGGCGTCGCGGGCGCAAGCCTGCCGCAGCGGTGACCGAAGAGCCTGCGGTCGAGCCGGATAGCTCACCGATGGTCGAAACGCCGACGGATGGGGAACCGCCGATCGCCGAGACCAAGCCTGCGGAGGAGGCCAAGCCCAAGCGTCGCCGTTCGAAGAAGGCGGACGCCGAAGCAGATGTCGCGGCGCCAGAACCGGTCGCAGCCGAAACTCCGCCTGCCGAAACGGCCGAGGACGCGGCTGCGCCCGCTAAAGCGCCGCGCAAGCGGGCCAGCAAAGCGAAGGCCAAGCCCGCCGCTAAGGCGGATGAGCCTACCGCTCCGCCGGCCGCCAACAACGACACCGCGGCCGAATCGGAAGAGGAAGGCCCACGGCGCAGCGGCTGGTGGCAGCGCACCTTCGGTTAAATCGCACGCCCGAAAGGCATCGGGCCCGCTTTTTAATCGCTCATTCAGCGGTCAAGATGGTAAGCGACCGGCGATGAATTCGCCGGTCGCCCGTTTCGCGCGCCTGTTAATGCTGGCGCTGATGCTCGTGACCACGGCCTTGCAGCCGGCGGCGGCGCAGGACAGCGGCGGCGGGCCCTCGATCCTCCGTGACACCGAAACCGAGCTCCTCTTTAAAGACATCAGCCGGCCGTTGATCGATGCCGCCGGGCTCGATCCCAACAGCGTCAACATCGCGCTGCTGAACGATCCAGAGATCAACGCCTTCGTCGCCACCGGGCAGACGGTCTACGTCCAGACGGGGCTGCTGCTCGCGGCAGATAATGTGAACCAGCTCCAGGGCGTGATCGCGCACGAACTCGGCCACGTCGCAGGCGGCCACTCCATCCGACTTCAGCAGGGCGCAAGCGAAGCCACCGGCATTTCGATTGCGACCATGGTGCTTGGCGCGCTCGCCATCGCCGCAGGCGCCGGCGACGCGGCGATGGGCATCATGATGGCCGGCCAGCAGGTCGCCATGACCAAGTTCCTCGCGTTCACGAGGACGCAGGAGGCCTCCGCCGACCAGGCCGCGGTGAAATATCTTCACGGTGCCGGCATCAGCGGCAAGGGCCTGCTCGACTTCTTCGGCAAGCTGCAAAACCAGGAGTATCGGCTCGCGGTCTATGCCAAGGACAGCTATGACCGGACCCACCCGCTTTCGAACGAGCGCATCCAGGCGCTCGAGCAAAGCTTCAAGGCGGATCCCGCCTACAACAAGCCGATCGACCCGGCGCTCGAGGCCCGGTTTGAGCGGGTCAAGGCGAAGCTCTACGGCTTCGCGAACCCAAGCCAGGCCGTGATCAAATATCCGGAGAGCGACCAGAGCATTCCGGGCCATTATGCGCGCGCTTACGCCTATCACCTTGGCGGATACCCGGAGAAAGCGCAGGCCGAAGCAAATGCGCTCCTCGCGGCCGAACCCCACGATCCCTTCTTCCTTGAGCTGAAGGGCCAAATCCTGCTCGAAGGCGGCAAGCCCAAGGACGCGATTGCGCCGCTTAGAGAGGCGACCCAGCGGTCGGGCGACATGCCCCTGATCGCAGCGATGCTCGGCCACGCCCTGGTGGCCACCGAAGACCCGAAGAATTTCCCCGAAGCCAAGCAGGTTCTGAAGGCCGCCGTTGGCCGCGACAACGAGGATCCGTTCGCCTGGTATCAGCTCGGCGTGATTTACGACCGCGAAGGCGACACCGGCCGGGCTTCGCTCGCAACCGCTGAGCGCAGCAACCTCGAGGGCAATCCCAAGCTTGCCTATGCAAGCGCGCAGATGGCGATGCGCGGCATCCCTCCGGGAACGCCGGACTATCTTCGCGCGCAGGACATCGCCATGGTGTCGCGCGCCGAACTCGCCAAAAAAGACAAAAAATACAGGGACGAGACAAATCAGTGAGCACTAATAACGGGTCGTCGTCCTGGACGGCGGCGTTCGCGGGGGGAATCATCGGATCGGTGCTGACCGTCGGCGTGCTGGCCTATGCGGGCCCGGGCATCGTTAGCAGCCGCATTGTCCGGCAAGGCCTCCTGTCAGACCCGAAAATCCTGTCCGACGCGGTCGATGCATTGCGCGATGCTCAATATGAGCCGGTGCTCGACGCCAACCGGGCGGCGATCGAAACGCCGTTTGGAAGCTCCTGGAAGGGCGCTGCGAAGCCCGAAGTCACCTTGGTCGAGTTCTTCGATTACGCCTGCCCCTATTGCAAGGCGAGCAACCCCTATGTGGATCGCCTGCTGCAGGAGGATAAGGGCCTTCGCGTCGTCTATCGCGAGCTTCCCATCTTGGGGCCGGACAGTGTCGCGGCGGCGCGCCTTTCACTCACGGCATCGAAACTAGGCCGCTTCAGCCAGTTCCACGACAGCTTGTGGGCTGCCGGACGCCCTGCGGCAGATACCAATGCGGCCGCAGCGAGGATTGCCGGGATCGAGGCTGGGCCGAAGAGCGATCCGCAGATCGAGGCCGAGCTCAAGAAGAATTTCCACCTCGCGGAGCAACTCGGCGCGACCGGGACACCGCTGTTCGTCATCGGCGATCGTGTGATGAACGGCGCGGTCGGTTACGATGCCCTGAAGCAAGCGATCGAGGCCGCGCGCAGGAAGGCTAGTTAGCCGCCCTTGAACCCTTGGGCGACGACGTACCACTCGCTCGAATCCTTCCGGCTCGCCGGCGGCTTGGCGTGTTTCACGGTTGAGAAGCTGCGCTTGAGCTCGGCCACCAGCTGATTGTCGGCACCGCCCGCCAGCACCTTGGCGACATAAGCGCCGCCCGGGCGAAGTACCTCCCGCGCGAACTCAAGCCCGGCCTCGACCAGCGCCATGGTGCGCAGATGATCGGTCTGCTGATGCCCAACCGTGTTGGCGGCCATGTCCGACAGCACGAGGTCCGCGGGCCCGCCGAGCGCCTCCTTCAAGCGGTCGGGTGCATCGTCAGCCATGAAATCCATTTGCAGGATCGCGACGCCGTCGATCGGGTCGGTCGGCAGCAAGTCGATACCGACAACCGCCGACTGGGGCAGCTTGCGCCGCACGACCTGGCTCCACCCGCCGGGCGCGATGCCCAGGTCAACGACCGATTTGACGCCCTTGAGAAAGCCGAACCGCTCGTCGAGCTCGGTCAGCTTATAGGCCGCACGACTGCGATAGTTCTCGGCCTTCGCGCGCTTCACATAGGGATCGTTGAGTTGCCGTTCGAGCCAGCGCGTCGACGAGATCTTGCGGCCCTTGGCCGTCTTGACCCGCTTCACAATTGCCAGCCGTCTCGCGCCATCAAGGAACGGAGAATGCCCTCGCGGATGCCCCTGTCGGCGACGCCGAGGTTCTTGGCCGGCCAAATTTCGATGATCGCTTCCAGGATCGCGCAGCCGGCGACGACCAGGTCGGCGCGCTCGCTGCCAATGCAAGGGAGGTTGGACCGCTCTTCGTAGTCCATTCCGGCGATCATGGTGCTGATCTTGGTCATGGCGTCGATGGGAACATGGAGGCCGTCCACCGCGCGACGGTCGTAGGACGGCAAGGCGAGATGCACGCTGGCGAGGGTCGTCACGGTGCCGCTGGTGCCTAGCAATCGGATCCCCTCGCGGTTTTCGGGCAGCATGGTCGCGAAGTTGGCAAACGAACTCCGCGCGCGTTGGCGCATGCGCTTGTACGCCTTGACCCGGTCTTCGCCTTCCAGGGCTTCGCGCCCCTCACTCTCCGTCAGCGATACGACGCCCCAGGGCGCGCTCCACCACGCCCGGATCTTCGGCACGCCATCATCCTGGTCGATCAGCACGAGCTCGGTCGAGCCGCCACCGATATCGAAGATCAATGCCGGCCCGTCACCCGGCTCGAGAAGCTTGTGGCAACCGAGCACGGCAAGGCGGGCTTCTTCCTGCGGCTCGATGATGTCGAGCGCGATCCCGGTCTCATTGCGAACCCGCTCGGCAAACTCTTCGCCGTTGGCTGCGCGCCGGCAGGCTTCGGTCGCTACCGACCGCGATAGCGAAACGTTGCGGCGCCTCAATTTGTCAGCGCAGACGGACAAAGCGCCTACTGCGCGGTCCATTGCGTCCTGCGACAAGGCGCCGGTGCGGGACAGCCCCTCGCCAAGGCGCACAATCCGCGAGAAAGCGTCGATGACCGTGAAGCCGCCCTCGGTAGGGCGCGCGACCAGGAGGCGGCAGTTGTTGGTGCCGAGGTCGATCGCTCCATAGGTGTGGCGGTAGACCTCTCGCCGCGGCGAAGGCCTTGGTTCCGACGGCCCGCCCTGCTCAGCATAATTCTGCTGCAAGGCAGGCGCACTGGCGACTCCTTGCGCCATGACACACGCTCGTTCTGTCCTGCACCGCCGAAATAGACGGCTGACTTGGGTCGGTTTTAATCACAAATTACTGCGTTTAGGCAAGTCCGGAGCCTTAAGCAGCTCGGCGTTGACAGCCCATCAGGCCCTTTCTATCCCGCCGCTTCCCAAGCTGCCCCGTCGTCTAATGGTAAGACTACGGACTCTGACTCCGTCAATCGTGGTTCGAATCCACGCGGGGCATCCATCCTCGGCCAGGCGCATTGTGTCGCCATGAACGAGGCCGCTCACACCGCCACCTTTCCCTTTGCGGTCGACGCTTGCGAGGAAGGCGAAGGCTTTCGCATCCACGTGCGCGAAGCTGGCCAGGCGCGATCCTATTTCATCGAAGCCGGCACCCAGCAGGCGTTTTCGAAGTTCTACAGGCAGTTGTCGGAGGACTTTGGGACGCGGATCCCGCATGTCTTCGCTGAGCAAGCGGAACATCCCGAGCCGTCAATTCGATGGCGGCCGCTGCTTACCGAGAACATCCATCCGAAGATTTTGGTCGGCTACGGCGACCCGGCGGTCCTGAAGGATGGTGATGACTATTGGCTGGTCGCGACGTCCAATGACGCGCCTGACGCCTTTCCTATCCTCCACTCGACTGATTTACTGCATTGGGAACCAAAAGGGTTTGTATTCGCCAATGATTATGAACCTTTTTGGGCTGCAAAAGGCAAGACTGTGGCCGACTTCTGGGCTCCGGAGATGGCCAGGATCGGCGGCGAATATTGGCTGGCCTTCACTGCGCGGCAGAAATCGAACGCGCTCGCAATCGGCCTCGCTCGCAGTAGTTCGCCGCTTGGACCGTGGGAAGACAACGGCCAACCTTTGATCACCGGCAACCCGGTCGACACGACCGGGCTCGGCTTCGACGAAAGCCAACCGCAAATGAGCGGTGGCGTGATCGACAGCCACATCTTCATCGATAAGAACGGCGACAAATATCTGTTCTGGAAGGACGACCGGAATAGCATCTGGCCGCGGCCTTTGGCGATGCTCACGAGACGCCACCCCGACCTGATCGACACTTTGTTCGAGGCCGATACGGACCGGCGCACCGCTGCTTTCGCCGCGGCGATCGTGCCCTGGGCCAATCGCCAGCGGCCAATGGTCCGCTTCTTCCTCATGCACCCGTTCATCGAGGCGGCGTTGGCGAACTGGACGCGCGTGCGGGCAGCGCTTGGCGAATTCGGCCTTGCCGAAGCGATCCTTGAAGCCATGTCGACGCCTGTCCGCGGCCAGCGCCTTGCCGAAGACGGCCGTTCGCTAGTGGGTGACGACCGGATCGTGCTGACCAACGATCTCGACTGGGAAGGCCATTTGATCGAAGGCCCGTTCGTCACGCGCCAGGATGGCCGATACTGGCTGTTCTACGCCGGCAATGACTTTTCGACCCCGTCCTATGGGATCGGAGTTGCGGTCGCCGACCATCCGCTGGGCCCATACAGGAAGCAGGGCGAACCGCTCCTTCGATCGACTCAGGAATGGACCGCACCCGGCCACGCTTCGGTAGCCCCTGGCCTCGATGGCCGGCCCCAACTATTCTTCCATGCCTTCCATCCCGGCACCGGCGGCTACAATGCGTTTCGCGCGCTGCTTACCGTTGGGCTTCAGTTCGATGCCGGTCGAGTCGAGATCAAGGAGCTCGCGGCTTAATTCTCGCGAGTGACCGACCCGCCGCCATCAATCGCGCTGGTGACCCGCGGGTTGCCCGAATAGCGGATGGCGCCGCCGCCATCCACCGCGGCCGTTAGGACCGAACCGGCGCGGACATTGATGCGCCCACCGCCGTCCACCGCTGCTGTAACGTCTCGCACTTCGACGGCGCGCGCATCGATCTTGCCGCCGCCATCGATCGCCACGGCGATGTGCGACTGCGGGCTGAAACCGCCGCTCACATTGATGCCGCCGCCCCCGGAGATCGCCAAGTCAGGCACGCGTGGGCTCTCGATCCGCACCTGAAGACTGTAGTTGCGCGGGCACTGCCGATCGCAAATGTCGATCTGAAGCCTGCCGCCCTCTTTCATGCGGAAGCGCGTGACCTGCGAGCTTCCCTCGACGATGGTCACGCGCTGCGTCTGGCCCGGGACCACCACGACATTGCCACCCCCGCGAAGTTCAACCGATTTAAACGCCGGCACCGCCACATTTTCGGCAGCCCGCAGGTGCGATGAGACCGGCAGGATCAAGGTAGCGACGATGAAAGGCAGTAGAGCACGCATGCGTTCGACTCCTGGAAGTGTCGCTACATATGTAGCGCTACAAATGCAGCGTGTGCAAGTTCTATTTTGACGCGCTAGGATCTGCCCCGTGATCAGCATCGTCGGAAGCTTCGTCAGCCCCTACGTCCGCAAAGTGCTGGCGTGCCTGAACCTCAAAGGCCTCGCTTATGAGGTCGACCCGATCACGCCGTTCTACGGCAACGACGAGTTCGAACGGCTGAGTCCGTTGCGGCGCATTCCACTGCTGGTCGACGGCGATTTCACGATCAGCGATTCGTCGGTCATCTGCGCCTATCTCGATGAAGCCTATCCGGGGCATCCGCTGTTTCCTGCAGATCCGAAGGAGCGGGCCAAAGCGCGCTGGCTTGAGGAATTCGCCGACACGCGCCTCGGCGACGTCTTCATCTGGAACTTCTTCTATCAAAAGGTCGTGCGGCCTTTGGTGTGGAACGAACCGAGCGACGAAGCGCGGATCGAAAAATCATTGAGCGAGGACATCCCTGCGGCGCTCGATTATCTCGAGAGTCAGCTACCGGCAGAGGGGTTCTTGTTCGGCGAGATCGGAGCGGCCGACATCGCGGTCGCGAGCTTTTTCCAGAACGGGGCCTATGCCGGCTTCGAATGCGAGCCAGCGCGCTGGCCGCGCACGTCAGGGTTCGTCAAACGCACACTCGCTCACCCCGCGATCGCATCCCTGCTGAAATATGAAGACGTCCAGCGAAACGCCGAGATCAGGAGTCGCCGCCAGGCACTCCTCGACGCGGGCGCACCACTGTGCAGCGAGACGATGGGCGTGCGCGAGCCGCGCCGCGGAAAGATGCCGCTCTAGCGCGCAGCTAGTGATGCTGTCCCGAGATCCAATGCTCGATCCGCGTCCGCAGCGACGGCTTTGAGGGAATGTAGCCGGGCTCGCCAGCAGCGCCCTCTTCCTGCGGCTCGTACAGCGTCAGATTTTCCGGCATCTTGGGCCGAACGGCCTCGCGGCCCCTGAGGAGGTCCTCCGCCATGGCCAAAGAGCGATGCACGTCCTCCGCGGTGAACGGCTTCATCAGGCATCCGAGCGCCAGGTCCGGCATCGGGAAGGCCGGCGCCTTGCCGCTCACAAACAGGCAGGGCACGCCCATGTCGTTCAATCGCACCGCAACCGAAAATCCGGTCGTCTGCCGGGCAAGGTGAAGGTCGAGCAGGACGAGGTCGGGGTCATGCTCCTCCGCAGCGGCGATCGCGCCCTCGGCATCGGCGGCCATGGCGACAACGCGGTAGCGGGGATTGTCTTCGACGAGATATTTTATCGTGGCGGCGAGCTGGGAATCATCTTCGACGATTAAAATCCTGAGCACGCGCTCACCTCCGACCCCAACGGAAATTCCCCCCGGAAAATCCGTGACTTGGATCGTTGCGCGGATTGGCGCCGGTGCGAATCCCCATTGAACGAGGTTTACGCCAGGATGACTCGGCGCTGCGGCAGGGCGTTGACGTTAAAGAAAAAGGCGCCCGGAGCGGGGATCTCCGAGCGCCTTGGGCAATCGATGCGCGCGAATTAGGCGCGATAGAAAATGTGCTGGCCGATCTTCTGCACCATGCTGAGGCGGCGCCCCCACGACGGCGCCACGTAATCGGCGTGATACCAGAGGACGTCGGTCGAGACGCTCGGCACGACGTTGGCGACGGCGAGGCGGGCAATGCCTTCGGCGCGGGCCCAGGCGGTCGAGTTCATGTCGATCGACGGATAGGAACCGGTGCGCGGATTGACGAACGAGAACTGCCACGGCTGCTTCATCACGCCGCACCAGTCGGTCGGATACTTGCCCGAGGCCGCGCGGTTCATGACGACGCGGGCGACAGCGAGCTGCCCTTCGACGGTTTCACCGCGCGCTTCGAAATAGACGGCGGTCGCGAGGCAGTTGGTTTCCTGGTCGAGCGAAGCACCGGCGCCGTAGCGGTCGGCGAGCGCGTAAAGCGGCCAGCCGTTCTTGTAGAGCCAGGCGGCTTCGGCCGCGACCGATTGCGGAAGCCGCACGGTCACCGACTGCGCCGGCTGCGACTGAAAGACGGTGCCGACGGCGTTGGCGACAGCGGTGGTAGCGGCGACGGCCGGACGAGCCAGGGTCGAGGCGACCGTGCCGAACGGCTTCGCGGCGGCGTCAACGTCGAGCGACTTGACGGCCTGCGCGATGCTCAGCGTCGGCGCAGCCTGCGCCGAGGCGCTGGAGCCGATCGCAAGCATGAATAGTCCCATCACCGCGGACGCGCCGCGGGCCCCGAGAAGCTTAACCAAAATGTGTTGCCCTTATACTGGCGGACAGACCCGCTGGAGGCGCAAAATGCGCGCTTCAATCATTCCAGCGGGGGATGCCCGTCTTGCCCTTGGAGCCCGGCGTCAAAAGCGCTTCTGGCTCACTCGCTCTCACTTGCTGAAAACCAGATATGTTATTGGTTAACCGCGGCCAACCCACTCAGCGGTGAACCGTTTGTGACGCGGGATGGAATCAGGAACTCTTTCAATTTATTCAGTTTTCTGGCGATTTGTTAAGGATTTCGGCTCGGCTCACCGACGCTTTGAGGCAGCCCGTCGGCGGTGTAACGGAAACGCGAAAAAGGGAGCGCGGCGCAAATGGCCAAATGGCTGATGAAATCGGAACCGGAAGCCTATGGCTGGGACGATCTGGTGCGCGACGGCGCCACCGAATGGGACGGCGTCCGCAACCCGACCGCGCGCATCAATTTGAGGGCGATGAAGCCCGGCGACGAGGCGTTCCTCTATCACAGCATGTCCGACAAGGCGGTGGTCGGCATCATGCGCATCATCCGCGAGGCCGAGCCCGATCCCAAGGCGCCGCAATGGGTCCGCGTCCGGGTCGAGCCGGTGAGGAAACTCGAGCGGCCGGTGACCCTCGCCGAGATCAAGGCCGAGCCCAAGCTCGCGAAGATGGAGCTGATCCGCCAGTCGCGGCTGTCGGTCGCGCCCGTCCGCGACGATGAGTGGGCCCTGGTGTTGAAAATGGGGAGCGGCAAATGATCGCGCTGACGCTCCTGCTCGCGGCGAGCTCGCCCAACGAGAGCCCCGCCATAGGACCTCGCGCGTGGATCCAGCATGTCTACGCCGGGTATGCCAACCGCGACTTCAGCCCGTTCGACCATCCCGACCGCTATTTCGCGCCGCCGCTGCTTACGGCGATCAACGAAGACAGCCGGCTCGCGCATGGCGAGGTCGGCTATCTCGACGGCGACCCTCTGTGCGATTGCCAGGATTTCGAACGGATCCGCGCGGAGATCCGCAGCCTCGCCCGCGCAAACCGAAAAGCCACCGCCAGGCTGCGCGTGTCGCTCGGCGTCGATCAACCGCGCAACCTCCGGCTCGAGCTCGTGCAAACCCGCGCCGGCTGGCGGATCGCGGACATCGTGACCCCCGGCCAGGGCAGCCTGCTCCGCGCCCTCGAAGAGTCGAACCGCAAAGAGCGCGCGAGACAGCATCAATGAACCCGCAATCGGTCACCGCGCTGCTGCTCGCCGGGGCGAGCTGGCACCTGACACCCGACGGATGGGGACCGGTGAAGATCGGGATGAGCCGAGACCAGGTGTCGCACGCGCTCCATGCCAAGCTCAGCGGCGAGGCGCTCGACGATCCCGACAGCTGCATCGAAATGGACGCGGCCGGCTATCCCGACGTCTATTTCATGTTCGAGGACAAGAAGCTCGCGCGCGTCTCGCTGGTCGAGCCGAGCAAGGTCACGACGCCGCGCGGGATCGCGGTCGGCGCGAGCGCGGACGCCGTCCGCCGCGCCTATGGCAAGGCGCTCAAGGCCGAGCCCCATTATTACGAAGACCTGCCGTCCGAGTACCTGACCTACTGGACCGTGCCGAAGAAACGCGGCGTGCGGTTCGAGACCAACAGCAAGCGCCAGGTGCAGGTCATCCACGCGGGGACGGCGGCAATCCAGTACGTGGAGGGATGTGCGTAGGCCCGAGCGCCGGCCGGAAGTTTAGGGCACGTCCCTGCCTGAATCGCTTCCGAAGTACACGAAGTACACGCCCGTGCGCGTGCGCGCGAGCAACCCGGCCGGAAGGTTACAAAAGTGACGCCCCTACGCGCGAGGTTTGGCCTGAAGGGCTCGCCCTGCATCGATGAGGATGAGCCACAAAGGAGGGGGTGTAGGAAAGTGTTTCTGGGGTATCGCGGATGTCTGCTTTGGGTGGAAACCAGACATTCATCCAGTGGGCTAGTAACTGCCCCGCGAGTTTGGGTGGAAGGCCTTAGCGGTATTTTCTTGGTGACTCGTAAAATCACACTGGCTGCCTATATAGAAGGCATCGCTCGCACGGGCCCGTAGGCGCGAGCGGCAGAGAGACACTGATGCGCTCCCGCTTACAAAGCCAGGAGCACCATCACATGGATCTCAATCGTCTGCTGCACCGGCACCAGCTTTCCGTAATAAACGTCACCCAATCGCTGTCACGGCGAGACCAACGAGCTCACGAGCAATTCGCTCGCGAGTATGCCGAACAGATCGGTAGCGTGCGTGCGGCGCTCGGCGCCCGGTCCGCGCGCCCGGGATTCGTCACATGAGCGGTGCTGAAGCAGAGGTCGCCAAGGCCAACTCCCGGCGCCCACGCAGCATGCAATTTCGGAAGCGAAGCAATGGTGCGCCTCCCACTCCTGACGAGGCCCGACGGCAGAGCGATGTCCTCCAGTCTACATGGCGCCACTTCGGCGCGACTGGGCCCGTAATTGCCTTCCTGAACACCCGTCATGCTAGCCTTGAAGCTCAGCCGCTCCACCTCGCGATCGCAAGCGACGAAGGGCTTAAGCGCGTCCAGGCACTGTTTGACGTCGAGCGAGAGCAAGACCTTCACGGCGATTTAGGTCGCAAGCATGCGACAGATCGAAGTTGCGGAGCGTTGATATGAGAGAAACGGAAACGTCCCGCACGATGGCGGAGGAGCTTGCGCGGCACGGCATTCAAAGGGTTCCCGCCGAAATTTTTCTCTGGAAGGGTTACCGCTACACCAATGCCGGCGATGCGATTGCAGCCGCCAAACGGGCCGCAAAACGATGAGCCGCGTACTTCTTGTTGCTCTCGACGAGGGGCAAGTTGTGAGCGCTTGCCTGGCGGAGAACGTAGGCATTTCCACAATCGAGCATTTGACGAGCGGCGGCGTTCGGCTCGTCTGCAACTCGATGGACGGGGCAGCCCGCATGGCGCGCAGGTTCAAGCCGCACCTGATAGATGGCGTGGTCACAAGAGAGAGGCGCCGCCCAACGACTCCGCTCTGGTGAGCGGCAAGGCGAGCCAGGACCGTCTTTGGAACGAGGAGCGAGATGCTTAGTGGGCCAAAGTGCAAACCGCGACTCTAGCGCGGACAACGATCGAAGTACGTTGCGGTCCTGGCACGAATGGGAGGTCAGGGATGGCGAACGGCGGATCGTACTTTGCGTAGCAACTCCCTTGGAGTTGCGCCCGGGGTACCCGGGGTTTGATCCTGCGCAGCTCGAGGCGCTTATACGGGACGCGACGGATCTGATGCGCACCAGTGCCAGTCCCATCGATGCCATTCGAATTGTGCCCGAGGGCGCCTAGGCGACCTCATCGCACCATCGTTGCTCGCTTGGAGACAGTATGAACAAGACACAGGCGCTCACCGAGCGCGCTCGGCTTCAAAACTTACTTGATACCTACGAGATTGGCCGGCTCCCTCAGGAAGACGCTATTCTGACAACGGACGGCCGGCGCGACCAAGTGCCGGATCGGGCCGGGAAAGTTCGCGCTAGGATTGCAGGTCTCGACCAACTTATTGCCCAGCTCGAGCGCGAAGAAGGGCGCGGTTGACCGCGCTCCTACCAACGGAGCCTTCCGCTTACCAAGAGGTGGCGCAAGTCGCCGACCGACCTATTTGTTAAGTACCGATAGGTTAGCGATAAACATTAATGCAAAATATAGTGATTGTCTCTTCACTATAAATTGGATTAGTTGAAATATCGTTTCCTTTTGCTTGAAAATAGTGAGCTAGTTTAGTTGCTTCAGTAGCCACAATTTATATTTTACCAATCGTATTGCTTAAGTCGCCATCCCGGCGTATCTCTTTTGTTGCTACCAGCCGGTATCGAAGGTCCTTGGCGCTAAGTCGCTCCTTTTTCCATCTTTGACGTCTCCTAGCCGGCACGCCGTCAATTTCGGCGCGTGCCCATAAAGGAACTCACCATGAAGCTATTTGGCATCATCAAGTCATTCGACTCCGCCAAGGGCTACGGCGAAATCACGCCGGAAAACACGACCGAGGTCGTTCGCTTCGACAAGGGCGCGATTTCGTGGGGAACCACGCCGGTCCCGTCGGTCGGACAGCGTCTCAGCTATGAGCTGGGTGCCAACGATCAGCACCAGGCACGCGCGCTGAACCTGCAGACTGCCTAATCGATCGAGCTGGGCGGGGCCAACGTCCCGCCCGCGTTCTCGATCGCAAGTGGGGCCGACCCCGGGCGGCGGCTGAGCGGCTGCAAAAGCCTTCGCCGTCGCCCGGGTGAGCTCCAAGGAATTCCCATGAAGACCCATTCGGCGCTCATCGCCCTGGCGGCGATTGCCGGCGCGTCCGCACCAGCCGCGGCGCAGCCCGCCGCCGCTCCGCAACCGCTCCCCGCCCCCTTCATCGCGCCGCCGCCGATCCGCGAGATCGTCGATCAACAGCTCGGCACCCGCTACGGCGCCAGCGACAAGGAGGCCGTCGCCCGCTGCGTCACCGCCGCGCTTGCCCAGGGCGCGATCCTGTACGGCGTCAACGGCTATGCCGGCACCGACGGCTATGCGGCCTATGCCGGCGCCTATCGCCCGGGAGCGGCCGGCGTGCCCGGCTTTCCCGGCATCGCCACTTCCATGCGGGTCAGCGCCATCACCGACGTCCAGCGCCGGTCCGACGGGATGCGCGTCAAGGGGCTGATCGATAGCGGAGTCGATTATCAGGGCGGCTACAGCAGCAAGGCCTATCAGGGCGCAGGCAGCGGCGGCCAGCCCTACGCCACGCGCAATCCCAGCAACAACGACCTCGCGTTCCGCTGCAACCTCGATACCGCCGGCCTGGTCAGCAGCCTGCACGTCGAGCGCCACACCACGACCTACCGCCGTTACTAAGGGGCGGACCGCGGCGAGAGTCGCGAACAGTCGCGGGGCGAATGTCTGCAATGGGTCGAAAGCGGACAATAGCTCGGTGGCGACGACTGCCGATGTATCCAGACTGGTTTACCGCACGTATTCGCTTTGAAAGCAGAGCGGAGACACATCATGCGTTTAGCCGTTGGAATCCTCGGCGCCGTCGTACTCGCGTCGAACCCAGCCCTGGCAAACGACGCTTCGCATCCGACCGTGGTCGAGCTCTACCAGAGCCAGGGCTGCTCTTCCTGCCCGTCGGCGATCGCCAACATCAATGCGATCGCTAATCGACCGGACGTGCTCGCGCTGACCTTCGCTGTGACCTACTGGGACGACCTTGGCTGGAAGGACACGTTCGCGCGGCCCGAGTTCACCGAGCGCCAATATGCCTTCTCGCGCGCCAATGGGCACCAAGGCGTCGCGACGCCACAGACGATCATCAACGGCAAGGTTTTCACCAATGGCGGCGATGCAAAAGCGCTGACCGCGGCAATCCGTGCCGCGGATCGCGGCACCAGCGGACCGACGATCCGGGTCGAGGGAAACAAGCTCATCATCGGGCAGGCCAGCGGCAAGCAAGCCGCAACCGTCTGGCTCGTCCGCTACAATCCCAAGCTGGTGAATGTCCCGATCCGCGCCGGCGAAAACGAAGGCCGCACCATCGCGCACCGCAATGTCGTCCGCTCGCTTTCCGCGCTTGGAACCTGGAACGGGCAAGCACTCGCCTTGGCCCTACCGCCGGCCAAGCCGGGCCTCAGCTCGGCAATCCTGGTCCAGTCCGGAGCTGCCGGGCCGATCATCGCCGCGGCGCGGGTCTGAGGGGGGATTAAGCCGCTTCCAGCTTCCTGCTTTGACGCTTGCGCTCATGCGGATCGAGGTACCGCTTGCGGATGCGGATGGCCTTGGGCGTGACCTCGACCAGCTCGTCGTCCTGGATGTAGGCGATCGCCTGTTCGAGGCTCACTCGCTTGGGCGGGGTCAGGCGGATGCCTTCGTCCTTTGGGCCGCTGACCCGCAACCTAACCCCATCCTCGGCCGTTATAGATTTGCTACCAGTCGCTATCGACGGTCTTGGGCGCTAAGCCGCACCTTATTCCCATCTTTGACGCCTCCTAGCGTGGCAGGACGCCAATTCTGGTTCCTGCCAAACAAGGAACACACCATGAAATATTTTGGAACCGTCAGCTCTTTCGACACGGGTAAGGGCCATGGCGAAATCAAGCCGGAAACCGGCGGCGATATGCTCGGCTTTGAACGCAGCGCCTTCGCCTGGACCGGCGACACCATTCCCACGGTCGGCCAGCGTCTTTCCTACGACGTTGGCACGAACGAGCAGCGTCAGCCCTGCGCGCTGAACCTTCAGACCATCTAATCGATCAGGCGGAGACCGCTGACCTCCGCCTGCTACTGTAACGCGTACGGGCCGGTGGGCGGGAATCTTCGGATTGCCGCCCGACGGTCTCTCTGGCCATCCGGGAGATTTCGCAAATGTCTGCTCGCATCCCACCGCCATTCAAACCCCCAAAGCATTTCACGCCGTTCCGCTCCGCTGCGGAAGAGCTCGCGATGAAGTCCAGCGAGGACGCGTGGACCAATGAGGGCGGACAACTGGGCTCCTCGTCGTCGGGGCTAGTAGTGAGCACGCCGGGCGGCGACCTGCCTTACAAGGCGATCCTAAGGCACAAGGGCGGGAACGACAGCGAACATCCCTTTTCGACCATCCGCGAGGCCGAGGCGTTCATCCGGCGCAACACGCCCGTGCCGCCCGCCCGCCGCACTCTCTACGAGCGGGACGCGAGCCCGCTAAGAAGTGACGGCGACTGACATGGGCAAGTTTAAAATCGCGATCGTCGAGCGAGGCCAGGAAGCCCATTGGCGGAAATACTGGATTGCCGGAGAGCCAAAGGGAAGCGCCGACGCCGCGCCATCTGGACTGGCGCGCTCCGCTATCGTCGAAGCAGCAACTGTGGCTGAAGCGGTAGAGGCAGTCAAACGCATGCATCCGGATTGCACAGTCATGCTCGCGGGCGGGGAACATCATATTGCTTAGCCGCTAGCCTCAGGCGTCGGGACTGCCTCGAACGAGAGACGCAACGTCATAGATTGCCTCGGCCAGTGTAACGGCCAATGATGCGGCCTCCCTCCCGTCGGCCCTAGGCCCTGAAGTTCTCCAGCCCACGGACGACGCCTTCCTTAACGGACGGGTTCGACGCGTTCTGCTTCTTGGGCTTTTCCGCCTTGGGCTTGCGGATTTCCTTATTGGACTTGCGTTGCCCCTTGGCCATTCCTGCTCTCCTTAGCCGGGCGCCCATGCGCGGCGGCTTCTGTCACGTTAGGCCTGCTGGCGCCCCATGCCTAATCGGCCAGAGATCAAGCCACCGATCCCACTATGTGCCGTCGCTTCCCAAGCGCGCGTTCAGCTTCGCAACGCGCTCTTTCAATTCGGCAACATTCTTTGGGCTCGTCGCCTCGAGCTGCCGGTCGTTTAACTTGTCGATGTGCGTGACTTCACCCGATTCGATGCCTTCGAGAAGCTCCACCAGGCGGTCGCGTTCCTCATGCCAATTTTCGCTCACAGGGCCTCTTTACCTGGCCGGTTCAAGCTGCCACCGGCATTAAAGATTCAAACGTGGAGCGAGTGATTTCCACGGTAAGCCCTTTGGCCGTCTCTGGCTCCGTGATCTGCGCGTTGAGCTGCTTGGCGAGTGCGCCAATCAATGCCGTGCCAAGGCCAGTCGACGTTTGCGGCGCATTGCTTGGCACTCGTCCCACGCCATTATCGGATACCGTCAGCTTCCAATCGGCATTCGCCTTTTCGAACGTCACCCGGATGCGCGCCGACGCGCGGGGTTCGGGAAAGGCATATTTAATCGCGTTCATGATCAACTCGGTGACGATCAGGCCGATGCTGACGGCGTGACTGGTCGGCAAGGCTCCCTCGCTCGCCGCGACCACAATGTCGATTTTCTGCTTCGGCCCGACCATTGAGGACTCAAGCCCGGCCCCGAGCTTTTTGAGGTATGGTCCCATCTCGATCTGCTCGATGCCGTCGGACTCCTGCAAATGACCCTGCACGGTCGCGACCGACATGACCCTTTGGTGGGCAGCGCGAAGCTCATTCTTTGTCTCCTCGGACGACACCGAGCCCGCCTTCAGGAGCAGGATGCTTGCGATGATCTGCAGGCTGTTTGCGATGCGGTGCCGCATCTCCCGAAGAAGGGTCTTCTGCTGTTCGAGGAGCTGCTCGGTATGCTCGAGCAGCCGTTGCTTTTCCTGCTCCGCTTCTCTGCGATCGGTGATGTCCCGGATCGCGAGCAGAACCATCTTGCCGTGAAGCTCCTCGTCGCGAAGCGGCAGGGCATTCAATTGAAGCGTGCGCTTCCCGAGATGGGCAAAGTCCTGCTCAAACTCGAACCCCTCAACGGCGACATGCTGCGGCACGACGGATGCTAGCAATTGGCGCAGGCCCGGGATGTCCCATTGGCCGTTCGAAAGCTCGAACAATGAGCGTCCCCGCGCGGTCGCCGGATCTTCGTTGAAAACTTCGTAGAAGCAGCGGCTGCCCGCAAGCAGGCAGAGCGCTTCGTCGAGGACCACGAACGGTTCAGGCAAGGTATCGACGATCGCCAGCGCAAGTGCTTGCGCCTCGGCTAGATCGCGGACCTCTTTCATTGGATGTCATGCTCCATTTGGCGGGAGCGTCGCACCACTCTCAGGCACCGGCGCGCCTGCGATGCCAGTGATGCAACGATCATACGCCTCTTTCGCGTAGGCGCCTAATCAGGCGCGTTACTTCAGGTTGCGAACCATCCAGCGATCGCCACGAGCGCCGCGACGGCGCTGAAAGCCGCTGCAAGCACCAGAAGGCGAGATGCAATCTCGCCCTCTGCAAGTTTGGATCCCTTGATGCCGTCAAGGCGCGCCAGCTCCGGGCTACGCCACAGTCTCCACCAAAAGGAGACGGCGAGCGTCAGCAGAGCCACTGATGCAAAGCCGAGGATGTGTGATGCCCCGATCACCTGGCGCCGCCCTTGCCGCGGGCGGCATAGAGTGGCGGAGGGAGAACATCGGCCAGGCTGGCTGACGTCTCTTGAAGCGACATGGCTCTCAGGCTGTGGCGGCCGGCAAGATCGTAGTGAATCAACCGGGCTCTCGAACTGGTGGCTGCTTTAGCGGACTTCATTGAAGCCCGTTTTCGCCCAAGCCAATATTCCTGATCCATAAGTCATCTCCTGCGAGCGAGAGCAATGAATGTCTCTCTGTCACAGGGCGCTCGATTGCGATCTCAGGTGATGCGCCATTCTACCGGGGCGCGATGAACAGGGCCTGAGGATTGATACGCGGTCGCCCGCAAGCGGCCGTCCGGGCCCGCAGGGCTCAGGCCGCCTCCAGCTTCCGCGACTGCCGCTTCCGTTCATGCGGATCGAGGTACCGCTTGCGGATGCGGATGGCCTTGGGCGTGACCTCGACCAGCTCGTCGTCCTGGATGTAGGCGATCGCCTGTTCGAGGCTCATTCGCTTGGGCGGGGTCAGGCGGATGCCTTCGTCCTTGGGGCCGCTGGCGCGGAAGTTGGTCAGCTGCTTGGACTTCAGCGGGTTGACCTCGAGATCCTGGACCTTGGCGTTCTCCCCGATGACCATGCCTTCGTAGAGCATCTCGCCCGGCGAGATGAACAGGATGCCGCGCTCTTCCAGCGCGCTGAGCGCGTAGGCGACCGCGGGGCCCTGCTCCATCGAGATGAGGACGCCGTTCTGGCGGCCGCTGATCGGGCCCTTGTACGGCCCGTAGCGCTCGAACAGGCGGTTCATGATGCCGGTGCCGCGCGTGTCGGACAGGAACTCGCCGTGATAGCCGATGAGGCCGCGCGACGGGGCGCTGAAGGTCAGGCGGGTCTTGCCGCCGCCCGACGGGCGCATGTCGATCATCTCCGCCTTGCGGATCGCCATCTTGTCGATGACCGTGCCGCTGAATTCGTCATCGACATCGACGACGACGGTCTCGTACGGCTCCTCGCGGCCCGACGGACCGTCGCGGAACAGGACGCGCGGGCGCGAAATGCCGAGCTCGAAGCCTTCGCGGCGAAGCGTCTCGATCAGCACGCCGAGCTGGAGCTCGCCGCGGCCGGCGACCTCGAAGCTGTCGTTGTCGGCGGACATGGTGACGCGGATCGCGACATTGCCCTCGGCCTCGCGCTCCAGCCGCTCGCGGATGACGCGGCTCTGCACCTTGTCGCCGTCGCGACCGGCAAACGGGCTGTCGTTGACCGAAAAGCTCATCGCCAGGGTCGGCGGGTCGATCGGCCTCGCGTGCAGCGGCGCCTGCACCGACGGGTCGGCGAAGGTGTTGGAGACGGTGGCCTTGATGAGGCCGGCGATGGCGACGATCTCGCCCGCTTCGGCGCTGTCGACGGGAACGCGCTCAAGCCCGCGGAAGGCGAAGACCTTGGTCGCGCGTCCTTCCTCGACGACGTTGCCGTTCACGTCGAGCGCCTTGATCGGCATGTTGGTGGTGAGCTTCCCGCTCTCGATCCGGCCGGTCAGGATGCGGCCAAGGAACGGGTCGCGGTCGAGCAGGGTCGCGAGCATGCGGAACGGGCCGCCGTCGACGCGCGGACGCGGGACATGGCTGACGATGGTCTCGAACAAGGGCGTCAGGTCGCCGTCGCGGACGTCGTCCGTGGTTCCGGCATAGCCGGCGCGGCCCGAGGCGTAGAGCGTCGGGAAGTCGAGCTGCTCGTCATTCGCCTCGAGGTTCAGGAACAGCTCGAACACTTCGTCGAGCACTTCGGCGGGCCGCGCGTCGGGGCGGTCGATCTTGTTGACGACGACGATCGGCTTGAGGCCGAGCGACAGCGCCTTGCCTGTGACGAACTTGGTCTGCGGCATCGGGCCTTCGGCCGCGTCGACCAGCAGGATGACGCCGTCGACCATCGACAGGATGCGCTCGACCTCGGCGCCGAAATCGGCGTGGCCGGGCGTGTCGACGATGTTGATGTGCGTCGTCTGGCCGCCCTCGGGGCTCCATTCGACCGAGGTGCACTTGGCGAGGATGGTGATCCCCCGCTCCTTCTCGAGGTCGTTCGAATCCATCGCCCGCTCCTCGACGCGCTGGTTGTCGCGGAAGGTGCCGGACTGGCGGAAGAGCTGGTCGACGAGGGTCGTCTTGCCGTGATCGACGTGCGCGATGATCGCGACGTTGCGCAGATTCATGATTTTTCCCGGAAAAAAGATGTCGCGCGCACATAGTGAAAAGTGCGCGATGTTGCAATGCAGCATGGCACGGGGGTGGCGTCGAAGCGTTTAGGGCATGGAAGAGGAGATGGCGACATGCCCCGTGGAGCGTACACGGCCAAGCAGGACCGCAAGGCCGACCATATCGAGAAGAGCTATGAGAAGCGCGGCGTTTCCAAGAAGGAAGCCGAAAGCCGCGCCTGGGCGACGGTCAACAAGCAGGACAAGGGCGGGAAGAACGACGGCTCGGGCCGCTCGCGCAGCCGCAGCGCCGCCGCCAAGAAGGGCTGGGAGACCCGCCGCAAGCGGGCGAAAAGCTAGCGTTCGAGAATTTCGATCGCGCGTTCGACCGCGCGCAGCTCGCTATGTGCGAGCCGTTCGAGCTTAGCCATCAATGCGCTACCGCTCGCACCCGCGCTGGCGAGCTCCGCCTTGCCCTTCTCTGTGAGGCGAAGCGCCAGCCGGCGGCGGTTGTTGGGATCCTGCGTGCGTTCGACGAGTGAGGAGCGCACCAGGCTATCGACCGAGCGGCTGACCGCAGGCGCCCCCCGGCCAACGCTTTTCGCAACCTGGTTCAGGGTTGCGGGCTCGGCGCTGCCGATCGCGGTCAACAATTTGCGGCGGGCGCGCTCTGCACGCTCCGCCGGTCCGTCGGCCACCCAATTATGGGCGACGGCGCTGAATCGCGATGCAATCGCGGCTGGTGTCGACCCCCCAAACACATTTGTAACATAGCAATATTTACGTCGCCTGCAATATTGCCGCGCGACCGGGTTGCTTCAGGCCCCGCGCGACCGCAAATGAAAGCGAATGGCAAGCCGCCCGCCCCTACCCCGCAACGTCTGGATCCTTGGCTTCGTCAGCCTGCTGATGGACCTGTCGAGCGAGATCTATCACGCGCTGCTGCCGGCGTTCATCACCATTGTGCTTGGTCTGCCGGCCACCGCTCTGGGCGCCATTGACGGCATTGCCGAGGCCACTGCCAACTTCGCGAAATTGCTGTCGGGCCGGCTTTCGGACCGAAGCCTGAAGCGCAAGCCGTGGATTGTTGGCGGCTATGCGCTTGCGGCGCTGTCCAAGCCGCTGTTCCCGCTGGCTGCGAGCGCGCCCGCGGCGATGGTCGCGCGGTTCGCCGACCGGATCGGCAAGGGGATCCGCGGGTCACCGCGGGACGCAATGGTCGCCGATGAGACCCCGCCCGAGATCCGCGGCCGCGCCTTCGGCCTCAGGCAATCGCTCGATACGGTCGGCGCGCTTCTTGCGCCGGTCGTGGCAATCGGCCTGATGGCCTGGTTCGCGAGCGACATTCGCATGGTCTACTGGCTGGCGATCATCCCGGCCTTTGCCTCGGCGCTCCTCGGCTGGATCGCGCTCAGGGAACCCGAAAAGCATCTCGCGCCGCTCAAGAAGTCGCCATTCTTCTCGGGCTTCCGGCACCTGGACAAGGCGACCAAGCGACTCCTCGCGGTCGGCTTCCTGTTCAGCCTCGCGCGCTTTTCCGAAGCCTTCCTGATCCTCAAAGGCCTCGACATCGGCCTCAGCGAAGCGATGTCGCCGATCACCCTGGCACTGTTTAATCTCGCTTATGTGGCGCTCGCCTATCCGGCGGGAACGCTCAGCGACCGGATGAGCCCGCGCGCCATCCTGATGGTCGGCATGGGCGCTCTGGTCGCCGGCAACGTCGTTCTCGCCAAGGCCGACAGCTTCGGACTGCTCGCGCTTGGTGTGATCCTGTGGGGCGCGCACATGGCGCTGACCCAAGGCATTTTGTCCCGAATGATCGCGGATAGTGCGCCCGAGGAATTGCGCGCGACGAGCTTCGGCGCATTCTGGTTCGTGACCGGTGTTGCAGGGCTCCTCGCGAGCCTTGGCGCGGGCTATTTGTGGGACCGTGAAGGCGCTTCCGCGACCTTCTTCACGAGCGCCGCCATCGCCGCGGTCGCGCTTGCGATGCTCAGCCTGCTCGAGCCTGACGATCGCCGCCCTGCCCGATAACCACCGGTTCGCCATGCGGAGGCTGGAACGGCGGCATCCGGCCTGAAACGGGATTCCGGTCAATGAACTGGTGTTTGAGCGCCGCCGCGGCGTGAAGCACAATCAGCGCGATCAGTAGGAAGGCGGCATATTTGTGGATGTCGCCGGCCAACTCGCCCATCTGCTCTGAAACACCCGGCAGCACCGGAACGGGAATGCCGCCAAGCAACGTCGTTGTCGGCCCCTTGCTGTGGCCCGAGACCGCCAGATAGCCGCCGATCGGAAGCGCGATCAGCAGAATGTAGAACAAGCGATGATTCCACACGCCGGCGGCGCGCTCCCAGCGCGGCAGGTCGGGGGAGTATAAGGGCGGCGGGTTGTTCAACCGGTAGGTCAACCGGGCAATGGTCGCGAGAAGGATGATCACGCCAATGGTCTTGTGCCAAGTGAACAGCTCGCCGCGCGCGGGGCCCTGTTCCATGTCAGCGAAGCTGAGGCCAAGCCAGATCTGGAACAGCACCAACGCAACCGTAATCCAGTGAATGGCGACCGCCGTGTTTGAATAGCGACGGACTGGACCGTCGCCGCTGGTGTGTTCGATCATTCGGTCCATGGACACCTCGCGCGAAACGAAACGCGCGGGGAAGACGCTTGTTCAGCGCGTGAAGCTCTCGCCCTTGGCGGCCTTATCGAGCAGCAGCTTCGAGAAGCTGAAGTCGCTTCCCATCCGCGCTTCCTGGCGCTTCAGTCCGTCGACGATGTTCTGAAGCCCCACACTGTCAGCCCAGAACATCGGGCCGCCGCGATATACCGGCCAGCCGTAGCCGTAGACCCACACGACATCCACGTCGGACGCCCGCTGGGCGATGCCTTCCTCCAGGATCTTCGCGCCCTCGTTGACCATCGTGTAAAGCGTCCGCTCGACGATTTCCTGGTCGCTGATCTCACGGCGCTCGACCCCCTGCTTCTTGGCGAATTCCTCGATGATCTGCTGGACCACCGGTGACGGCGTCGGCCGCCGTTTCTCGTCATAATCGTAGAAGCCCGCGCCCTTCTTCTGGCCCCAGCGCTCCATCGCGCAAAGCTGGTCGCGGATCGTCTCAATCCGCGTCGGGTCGCGGTGCCATCCGATATCAACACCGGCGAGATCGGCCATCTGGAACGGCCCCATCGGCATGCCGAATTCGACATGGACGCGGTCGACCTGTTCGGGCGTCGCGCCTTCGAGCAGCAGCTTGGTCGCTTCATATTGGCGCGGCATCAGCATGCGGTTGCCAATGAAGCCGTGGCACACGCCGGCGACCACCGGGACCTTCCTGATCTTCTTACCGAGCCCCATCGCGGTCAGCAGCGCATCCGGCGCCGTCTTGTCGCCGCGAACGACCTCCAGCAACTTCATGATGTTGGCCGGCGAGAAGAAATGCATGCCGACGACGTCGCTGGGGCGCGATGTGACCGCCGCGATCTCGTTGAGGTTGAGGTAGGACGTGTTGGAAGCGAGGATAGCGCCGGGCTTCGCGATCTTGTCGAGGCGCGTGAACACCTCCTTTTTCACGTCCATGTTCTCGTAGACCGCCTCGATGATGAGGTCGCAGTCGGCGAGCGCGGCGAAGTCCAGCGTCGGCGTCAGCAAACCCATGGCGTTCGACACCTGCGCCTCGGTCAGCTTCCCCTTAGCGGCGCTGGCTTCGTAATTCTTGCGCATCAGGCCGGTGCCGCGGTCCAGCGCTTCCTGGCCCATCTCGATGATGGTCACGGGGATCCCGGCCGACAGGAAATTCATCGAGATGCCGCCGCCCATCGTGCCGGCGCCGATTACGCCGACTTTGCTGATCGGGCGGGGCTCGGTGTTTTCAGGAAGCCCCTCGATCTTTGACGCCTTGCGCTCGGCGAAGAAGAAATAGCGTTGCGCGGCCGATTGCTCGCTGCCCATCAACTCCATGAACAATCTGCGCTCTTCGATGACGCCTTCGGCATAGGGTTTCCGGGTCGCAACCCGCACCGCTTCGACATTCTTGAGCGGTGCCTCGAAGCCGCGAAATTTCTTGGCGTTGGTCTTCAGGAAGTCGTCGAAAACCGACGGCGCGGCAGCGTCGATACGGTCGTGCCGCTCCGAGCTTTTCGGGAGCGGCCGGATGCCGCGCACTTCCTCGGCATAAGCGACCGCGTGCGGAATCAGCTCGCCTTCAACGAGGCGATCGACCAGCCCGCATTCAAAGCCCTCCTTGGCGCCGATGGGGTTGCCGGTGGCGCACATCTGCAGCGCTTTCTCGACGCCGGCGACGCGCGGCAGGCGCTGCGTACCGCCGGCGCCGGGGAGGAGCCCAAGCTTCACTTCAGGCGTGCCGAGCTTCGCCGACGGGTCGGCGACGCGATAATGGCAGGCGAGCGCGACCTCGAGGCCCCCGCCGAGCGCGGTACCGTGGATCGCCGCGACGACGGGCTTCGAGCAATTCTCGATCGTGTCGACAACGGCGGGAAGCCAAGGCTGCTGCGGCGGCTTGCCGAATTCGGTGATGTCCGCGCCGGCGAAAAAGGTCTGGCCTTCGCAGGCGATCACGACGGCCTTCACGCTGTCGTCGCCTTCCGCCTCGGCAATGGCCTCGACCAGGCCCTGCCGCACCGCGGTCGACAGCGCGTTCACCGGCGGGTTGTTGCTGAGGACGATCAGCACGTCGCCGTGCTTGCGGGCGGAAATCGGGCTGGTGGTCGGCTTTTCGAGCGTATCGGTCATCGTCGCAGTCTCCGGCGACGGGGCTAAGGCGCTACTGACAGGCTTGCAAGCCGCCTTGGGACCGGATCAGCCCTTGGCTTTGTAACCGCCGATGATTCCGAGGATGAAGCTGGTTACGAGGGCGAGCTGAACCTTTCCGTCGGGATCGCTCCAGCCGAAATATTTGGATCCGAAGCCAACCAGCGCGACGAACATCGCGATTGCCAGTGCACCGACCATGTTACTCCTCCCGCCGACGAAACACTGTCCGGCTTCCGCCCAATGATGGCCGAACATGGTAAACAGAGTCTAAAGCTTGCTCCGCCGAAACCTCATTGCCATAGGGGCCGCACACCCAACCGGCAGGCGATTTTTCATGAAAGCGCGCGTTTTCGTCACCCTCAAATCCGGCGTGCTCGATCCGCAGGGGAAGGCCATCCACCACGCGCTGGAAGGGCTCGGCTTTTCGGGCGTGAATGACGTGCGCGCGGGCAAGCTAATCGAGCTCGACCTCGCCGACGGCACCGAGGACAGCGCCATCGAGGACATGTGCCGCAAGCTCCTCGCCAACACGGTGATCGAGAATTTCCGCATCGAGCGCTTGGCGGACGCCTGAGCTGCCACTTTTCCCGCATATTTTGCGGGTAACAAGCGCATGTCCGCCGCCAGGAGCCATGGAATGAAGAGCGCCGTCATCGTCTTTCCGGGATCGAACTGCGACCGCGACCTCGCCGTCGCGCTTGAGGAAGTCACGGGCAAGAAGCCGGCGATGGTCTGGCACAAGGACAGTGAGCTGCCCGAAGGCACGGATTTCGTCGGCATCCCGGGCGGATTTTCCTACGGCGATTACCTGCGCTCGGGCGCGATGGCCGCGCGATCGCCGATCATGCGCGCGGTCAAGGACGCCGCAGGCAAGGGCGTGCCAGTGATCGGCATCTGCAACGGCTTCCAGGTGCTGACGGAGACCGGCCTGCTCCCCGGCGCACTGATGCGCAATGCGCGGCTCAGCTTCGTGTGCCGCCCGGTGCCGCTTCGGGTCGAGAACAGCCAGAGCCTCTTCACCGCCCAATATGATGCTGGCGAGCAGGTGCATTTCCCGGTTGCGCACCATGACGGCAATTACCAGGCGGACGAGGCGACGCTCGATCGGCTGGAAGGCGAAGGCCGGGTCGCGTTCCGCTACCTCGACCAGGTCAACGGTTCGGCGCGCGACATCGCCGGAATCCTCAACGATAGCGGCAATGTGCTCGGGCTGATGCCGCACCCGGAGCGGGCGATCGAACCCGCGCACGGCGCGACCGACGGCCGCCGGCTGTTCGAAGGACTGCTGGAGACGGTCGCCGCCTAGTGGCGGCGCTTGATCGGAAGCTCGGTGCAGCTGCCCGCCGCAGGCGGCGCAGGGCACATCAGGAAGCGGTCGGGCCCGGGCGTGTCGAACACGCGGGTGTAGCGCTCCAGCGTCATTGGCTCGACGTAGATGATGACAGTGGTCGCCTGCGCGGCCGAGGCGCAAGCCAGACATCCGGCGGCAATCGCGAGCCTTAAGACTCTCATCCGCAAACCCCCTGTTAGGCTCCGACTTCGGCCGAAACGATTGAATGCCGAATGAACGGTGTCAGTCGTCCACGGTGAAGGGCGTGAAGTCGGTACCAACGTCATAGACATCCACGCCCTCGCGTCGCTTGAGCCAGCCGACGACTGCGTAGGTGACCGGCGTCAGGATCGCTTCCCAGCTGACCTTCAGGATGAACTGGCTGAGCATCACCGCGCCAAGCGCCGTGACAGGCCAGTCGGGCATTCCGTAAAAAGCGAGCGGGTAGAAGATCAAACTGTCGGCACCTTCACCGACGATGGTCGAGCCAATGGTGCGGGTCCACAGCATCTTGCCCTTGGTCCAGATCTTCATCTTGGCGAGCACGACCGAGTTCAGGAAATCGCCGACGAAGAAAGCGGTCATGGACGCGAGGATGATCCGCCAGCCCGACCCGAAGACCCGCTCATAGGCCGGCTGGCCGGTCCAGCCCTCCGCGACGGGCAGGTGGACCACAGTCCACTCCATCACCGCCATGAACAGCAACGCTGCAAAGCCGGCCCAGAGCGCGCGGCGGGCGCGGGCGAAGCCATAGACCTCGGTCAGGACGTCATCGATCACGTAGGAGATCGGGAAGAACAGGATGCCCGCGCCGAACGGCCATGGGCCGATACCGGGCACGTCGACGACCGAGCGCTTCTCCGCGCCGATCACGTTCGACAGCAGCAGCACGACCACGAACGCGACCATGACGAAGTCGAAGTAGCGGAAGCGCGCGCCGTGCAGCGCGCGTGCCTCGACGTGGCGTAGCCCCTCCCCCTCGGCGTCCATGACGCGGGAGGCTAGCGCGGTTCCGCTTCGCGTCAATTGCGGTTAGGCGTTGCGCGTGCGCGCCCGTAGCTCAGCTGGATAGAGCACGTGCCTTCTAAGCATGAGGTCGCAGGTTCGACTCCTGCCGGGCGCGCCAGCTTTCACAAAGTGAGCGGTCGAACCTGCTGAGTCATTTGCTATTGCGGCCGTCCCGCCGCGGGGGTTCGACTCGTGCCGGGCGCGCCATTATTATCAGGTAGGGAAATGACCAGCATGCCGATGAAACGCCAACGCGCGATTGTCCACATGCTGACAGAGAGTCCGCGCGGCGCGGACGAAGTCGTAAGATTGCTGTCCCAAGCCGGGTTCGAGGTCAGCCAGGCGACTGTCGCGCGCGACCTGGAACAGATCGGCGCGGTCAAGATGAAGCGGCGCGGCAAGCTGGCCTATATGCTGCCCGAAAGGCTCGGAAAACGCGACCAGGCTGACGAACGCTTGAGGCGCATATTCTCAGAATGGGCCCACGCAGTGGACACGTCGGGAAACATGATCGTGGTGCGGACTCCGCCGGGCTCAGCGCACCTGGTTGCGCTGGCGATCGACCAGGCGAAGTTCCCCGAAGTGGTAGGGACGATCGCGGGCGATGACGCGATCTTCGTCGCGATTCGCTCCAACCTTCCGCCCGAGCCGCTCGCGCTACGGCTGCGCGAAATGCTGAGCGAGCATTAAGGGACCAGTTTCCCCGGGTTCATGATGCCGAGCGGGTCGAGCGCGTGCTTGATCGCCTGGAGCGCGTGGATTCGCCCGGGCGGCGCGAGGCGCTCGAATTCGCGGAGCTTGAGCTGACCGATGCCGTGCTCGGCGGAGATCGAGCCGCCGGCCGCAGTAACGAGATCGTCGACAAGCCGGGTGATGTTGGCGCCCTCCGCCTCGTACCAGTCAGGCGCAGCATGGCCGGCGGCGCGGACGTGGAAGTGGATATTGCCGTCACCGAGATGGCCGAAGCCGCTGGCGATCACGCCCGGGAATTTGCGCTCCACCTCGACCGCGGCGTCCGTGATGAAGCGCGGCATGTCGGCGACCGGCACGGAGATGTCGTGTGCAAGGGTTTGGCCCTCGGCGCGCTCGGCCTCCGAGATGGTATCGCGGAGCTTCCAGAAAGCTTCGGCCTGCGCGTCGTTGGCGGCGATCACGGCGTCGCCGATGATCCCCTGCTGGAGCGCGGCAGCGAGCAGGCGCTCGAGCTCGCCATTGATGTCCTGATCGGGATCGGCGGTCGTAACCTCGACCAGCGCGTGCCAGGCGTGCGTTCCCGAGAGCGGCGCGCGCGTGTCGGGGACGTGCTTGAGGACGAGATTGAGCGAATCCTGCGGCACCAGCTCAAACCCCTCCACCGCGCTCGTCCGCGCCTCGAGGAAGCGGAGCAGGTCGAGCGCCTTCTGCGGGCTATCGACGCCGGTCCAGGCGACGGCGCGCGAGGCGACGGCCGGCACGAGCTTCAGCGCGACCGCGGTGATGATTCCGAGCGTGCCCTCCGCGCCGATGAGCAGCTGGTCGAGGCTGTAGCCGCGATTGTCCTTCTTGAGGCCGGAAAGGCCACTGTGGATGCTGCCGTCGGGAAGCACCGCTTCGACCCCAGCGACCAGCGCGCGCATCATCCCGAACTTCAGTACTTGCGTGCCGCCGGCGTTGGTCGAGGTCAGGCCGCCGATCGTGCAGCTGCCGCGCGAGCCGATGGTCAGCGGAAAGCGCATGCCGATATCGTGCGCGGCGTGATGGAGCGTTTCCAGCACGACGCCCGCTTCCGCGACCGCAACCCGGTCCTCGGTGCTGATCGAGCGGATCCGGTTCATGCGGCGCATCGAGATGAGGATTGCCGAGCCGTCCGCCGGCGGCGTCGCTCCTGCTGCCATGCCGGTGTTCCCGCCCTGCGGCACCAGCGGCACGCGATGCTTCGCGGCGAGGCGGACGATGGCCTGAACCTCTTCGGTCGATCCGGGAGCGAGCAAGGCGGGCGACGCGCCATGGACGCGGCCGCGCCAGTCGGTGATCCAGGGCTCGATTTCCCGGGGATCGGTGATCACCGCCTTCGGACCGAGCTCTTGCCCGGCCTCGGCGATCAGCTGCGCCTGCGCGTCCATCGGACCCGGCGCTTGGCACGAGCGCCCGCCCGCGTCAAAGCAGCGGAATGGATCACCCGCCCATCACCCTCATCGTTGCGCGCGCACAAAACGGCGTGATCGGCCGCGACGGAGGGCTGCCGTGGCACCTTCCAGCCGATCTCAAGCGCTTCAAGGCGCTGACCATGGGGAGCGTGATGGTGATGGGCCGCAGGACGTTCGAGAGCCTACCGGGCGTTCTGCCGGGGCGACGGCATGTGGTGATCACGCGCGACCGGAACTGGCAGGCCGAGGGCGCCGAGGTTGCGCATGATGTGGACGAAGCGCTGAGGCTGGTGGGCGGGGAGCCGGTGTCAGTGATCGGCGGCGCGGAGGTCTTCGCGCTATTCCTGCCGCTCGCCGATAGCATCGAGCTCACCGAAGTGCTGGCCGACATCCCGGGCGACACGCATTTGCCCGACCCGCGCGAAAGCGGATCATGGCACGAGACCGGCAGCGAGGAGCATGAGGCGGCGGACGGACGGCCGGCCTTCCGCTTCGTGACTTTAGTCCGCGACTAGCGGTCCAGAATCGCGTCGATCTGCGCGGCCACCTCGTCGACCGAAGCCATGCCGTCGACCCGTCGTACGAGACCCCGCTCCTCGTAGTAAGGAAGAATCGGCGCGGTCTTGGCGCGGTACTCGGCCATGCGCGTGCGCACGGTCTGCTCGTTGTCGTCCGGGCGGCGCTTGAACTCGGTCGAACCGCAGACGTCACAGACGCCATCGACGGCCGGCCGCCTGAATTCGTCATGGTAGGGTGCGCCGCAGTTGGCGCAGGTGAAGCGTCCGACAATCCGCCGAACGAGTTCGTCCTCGTCAACCACCAGCTCGATCACATGGTCGAGGTTGCGGCCGCGTTCACCGAGCAGCAGCTCGAGCGCTTCGGCCTGGTGCTTGGTGCGGGGGAATCCGTCGAAAATCGCGCCCTTGCCGTCGGCGGCATCGAGCCGCTCCCCGATCAGAGCGCTGACAATCGCGTCGCTGACCAGCTCGCCGCGCTCCATCACGGCCTTCGCCTTGATGCCGACCGGCGTGCCGGCCGCAACTGCTTCGCGCAGCATGTCGCCGGTCGACAGCTGGATCATGCCGCGGTTGGCCTGGAGGCGCGCGGCCTGGGTGCCTTTGCCCGCGCCCGGCGGGCCCAACAGGATAATATTCAGCATCGCGGCGCCCTCTCCCCCAGCTCGCCGGTGAAACTAGCGCCTGCGCGGCGTGGTCTTGAGCTTCGCCTTCTTGATCAGGTCACCGTACTGGTGCGCGATCAGGTGGCTCTGAATCTGGCTCACCGTATCCATCGTCACGTTGACCACGATCAGCAGGCTGGTGCCGCCCAAGCGGAAGTTCACGCCGGCCTGCGACGAGAGAATATCCGGGATCAGGCAGATCAGCACCAGGTATGACGCGCCGACCACGGTGATGCGGTTGAGTAGATAATCAAAATATTCTTCCGTGGCCTTGCCCGGGCGGATGCCCGGGATGAAGCCGCCGTGGCGCTTCAGGTTTTCGGCCGTTTCCTCGCTGTTGAACTGCACCGCTGTGTAGAAGAAGCAGAAGAAAGCAATGCCGAGGCCGTAGAGCAGCTCGTACGGGCCCGACCCGTGTTGTAGCCAGGTGCTGATGGTGATCAGCCAGTCGCTTGCACCGCTATCCGCACTCGCGCGATTGCCGGCCCAGTTGAGAAATGTCAGCGGCATCAGCAGCAGCGAAGAAGCGAAGATCGGCGGAATCACGCCGGCGGTGTTGAGCTTGATCGGAAGGTGCGAGCGCTCCTGCTGCATTCCCCGCGCGGTCTGGCGCTTGGGATATTGGATCAGGACGCGGCGCTGTGCTCGCTCCATGAAGCAGATGAACAGCACGAGGGCCGCGGTCAGGCCGACAATGCCGACGATGAGGACGCCGCTCAATGAGCCGGTGCGGCCGCCTTCGAGCAACTGGCCGATGGCCTGCGGAAGCCGGGCGACGATGCCGGCCATGATGATCAGCGAGACGCCGTTGCCGATGCCGCGGCTGGTGATCTGCTCACCGATCCACATCAGGAACATGGTGCCGCCGACAAGGCTCACGGTTCCCGCGACTTCGAACAGCAGGCCGGGCGCGACGACCGCGCTAATGCCCTGCCTAACGGACTGCGATTCCAGCCCGCGCACCGCGAGATAACCCTGGACCAGGGTGATCGCGACGGTCAGGTAGCGAGTATATTGATTGAGCCGCTTACGGCCCGTCTCGCCTTCCTTCTTAAGCGCAATCCACGGCCCGTAGAGCGTGCCCCCCAGCTGGATGACGATGGACGCCGTAATGTAGGGCATCACACCCAAAGCGACGATCGAGAAGCGCGACAAGGCACCGCCCGAAAAGGTGTTGAAAACGTCGAGGATGCCGCCGCTCTGGGTTTCATAGAGCGCGTTCATCGCAACCGGATCGATGCCCGGCACCGGAACGAACGACAGCAGGCGGAACAGGATCAGCGCGCCGATCGTGAACCACAGCCTTTTCTTGAGCTCGGTCGCTTTCTTGAAGTTGCCGAGCGTCAGGCTGGAGGCAAATTGTTCGGCTGCGGATGCCATCGAGTGAACTTCTCCGGAAAAACAAACGGCGGCGTTAGGCTGAACGCCCCCCGCCGCCGATATAGTGGCTCAACGCCGCTTGTCTAAGGCCCTTGGCAGTTAGGCCTGGGCCTTGGCGGCCAGACGCGCCTCGCGCACCTTGCCCTTCTTGGCTGCGGCAAGCTCGGCCGGGTTCTTGCGCTCGATCAGCTCGATCGAACCACCGGCCTTCTCGACCGCCTCGCGCGCGCCCTTCGACACGCCGGCGACCTTGAACGCCAGCTTCGCCTTGATCTCGCCCTTGCCGAGCAGGCGAACGCCGTCCTTGCCGCCACGAGCCAGGCCCGCGCCCTTCAGCGCATCATGGTCCAGCGTGCCCTTGATATCGAGCTTGCCGGCGTCGATCGCTTTCTGGACCGCACCAAGGTTCACCTCGGCATAATCCTTGGCGAAGATGTTGTTGAAGCCGCGCTTCGGCATGCGCATGTGAAGCGGCATCTGGCCGCCTTCGAAGCCGGCGATGGAAACGCCCGAGCGCGCCTTGGCGCCCTTCTGTCCGCGGCCGGCGGTCTTGCCGAGGCCGGAACCGATGCCGCGGCCGACGCGAACGCGTCCCTTACGGGCGCCAGCATTGTCCTTGAGTTCGTTCAGTTTCATGTCGTTGCACTCGCTTTCGCTTTTGTCGCGCAGCCCTTTAGGGCGGGATTGGGTTAGGCGTTTTCGACGCTGAGCAGGTGAGCGACCTTTCGCACCTGGCCGAGCACCTCGGGCGTGCCTTCAACCTCCACCGTGCGGTGGAGCTTGTTGAGGCCGAGCCCGACGAGCGTCGCGCGCTGCGTCTTGTCGCGGCGGATCGGCGACCCGGTCTGCGTAATCTTGATCTTCGCCATGACTATTACTCCGTCACCGCTTCGGCCTGGGCCTCGGCTTCAGCGGCGCTGGCGCCACCGCGACCGAGCAGGTCGGCAACCTTCTTGCCGCGACGCTGAGCGACCGAGCGCGGGCTCGTCTGCTCCTTGAGCGCCTCGAAGGTCGCGCGGATCATGTTGTACGGGTTGGACGTGCCGACCGACTTGGTGACCACGTCGGCAACGCCGAGGCTTTCGAAAATCGCGCGCATCGGACCGCCGGCGATAATGCCGGTTCCGGCCGGAGCCGAGCGGAGCGCCACGCGGCCTGCACCGAAATGACCTACGCCATCGTGGTGAAGCGTGCGGCCATCGCGTAGCGGAACGCGGATCATCGCCTTCTTCGCTGCAGCAGTCGCCTTGCTGATCGCTTCCGGCACTTCGCGCGCCTTGCCGTGACCGAAACCGGCGCGGCCCTTGCCGTCACCGACCACCACGAGCGCCGCGAAACCGAAGCGCTTACCGCCCTTCACGGTCTTCGAGACGCGGTTGATGTGGACGAGCTTCTCGATGAACTCTTCGCCACCCTCATCGTCGCCGCCACGGCCACGACGATCGTCGCGCCGGCCGCCACGGCCACGTCCACCGCCGCCATCGCGGCCACGCCCACCGCCGCGTCCGCCGCGCGGGCCGCGCTGCTGATGCGGTTGCTCGGGCGCCGCTTGCTCTTCGGCCTGGACCTGCTCGGCGGCCTGAGGCTGCTCGGGCGTTGACTGCTCAGCCGGTGCCGGAGTTGCCTCGGCAACTGCCGGGGCCTCGACCGGATCGGTGTTAGCGTCGTTGGTCTGCTGGTTCTCGTCTTGCATTCTAGAACTCCAGTCCGCCTTCGCGGGCAGCGTCGGCGAGGGCCTTCACCCGGCCATGGAACAGGAAGCCGCCGCGATCGAACACGACCTGGCTGACCCCGGCCTTCTTGGCACGCTCGGCGAGCGCCTTGCCAACAGCGGCAGCGCCGTCCTTGGTCGCGCCCGCCTTGCCCTTGACGTCCTTGTCGAGGGTCGAGGCCGAAGCGAGCGTAACGCCCGCCGTGTCGTCGATGACCTGGGCATAAATGTGCCGGCCCGAACGATGGACCGAAAGCCGCGGCTTGCCTGCGGCACGCGCGCGAAGCGCGGTGCGGACACGACGGCGGCGGCGTTCGAAGAGAGAGAGATGAGCCATGGCTTACTTCTTCTTGCCTTCTTTGCGGAAGATGTACTCGCCGCGATACTTGATGCCCTTGCCCTTGTACGGCTCGGGCTTGCGCCAGCGGCGGATCTCGGCGGCGACCTGACCGACCTTCTGCTTATCGATGCCGCTGATCTCGACCGTGTTCTGGTCGGGAGTCTTGACCTCGACGCCTTCAGGCACCGGGAAGTTCACGTCGTGGCTGTAGCCAAGCTGAAGTCGCAGGTTCTTGCCCTGGGCTTGGGCGCGGTACCCGACGCCGTTGATCTCAAGCACCTTGGTGAAGCCCTCGGTCACACCGGTGACGAGGTTCTGCACGTTGGTGCGGGTCATGCCCCACGCGGCGCGGTTGCGCTGCGCATCGGTCAGCGGAGTCACGCGGATCTCGCCTTCGGCGATCTCATATTTCACGAGATCGTCGAGCAGCTGCATCGACAGCGTGCCCTTCGGGCCCTTGACGGTGAGGATCTGGCCCTCGACCGCGGCGCTGACACCCGAAGGCATCGCCACCGGCTTTTTACCGATGCGAGACATTAGAATACCTCCGCCAGGACTTCGCCGCCGACGTTCTGCTCACGCGCTTCGGCATCCGACAGAACGCCGCGCGGGGTCGACACGATGATCGTGCCAAGCCCGTTGCGGATCCTCGGAAGTTCCTGAGCGCCGGAGTAGACCCGACGACCGGGCTTCGACACGCGCGCCAGATGCTGGATCGCGGGCTGGCCCTCGAAATATTTAAGCTCGATGCGAAGGCCCTTCTGGCCCGCCAGCTCTTCTTCCGAATAGCCGCGGATGTAGCCTTCACGCTGAAGCACATCGAGCACGTTCGCGCGCAGCTTCGAGGCCGGCGTAAGGATCGAATCCTTGCGCGCCGACTGGCCGTTGCGAATGCGGGTGAGCATATCACCCAAGGGATCGGTCATTGCCATTCGAGGTCCCTTACCAGCTCGACTTGGTGACACCGGGGATCAGGCCCTTATTGGCCAGTTCCCGGAGCATGATCCGCGACAAGCGGAACTTGCGGTAATAAGCGCGCGACCGGCCGGTCAGCTCGCAGCGGTTACGAACCCGGGTTGGGTTCCCGTTGCGGGGCAGCTCGGCCATCTTCAGGCGCGCGATCAGACGCTCGGTCTCATCACGCGACTCATCGTTCGCGATCTCCTTGAGCTTCGCGTACTTCGCTGCATTCTTCTCAACGAGCTTCTTGCGACGCTCGTTCTTATTGATCGAACTCAGTTTCGCCATGACTTAAGTTCTTCTCCTAAGGGGAGCCCGCTTACGCGGCCTCCCGCTGCTCCTCAGCCGGGAAGGGGAAGTTGAACAGGCGCAGCAATTCCCGCGCCTCCTCATCCGTCTTCGCGGTGGTGGTGATGATGACGTCCATTCCCCGGACCTTGTCGATCTGGTCGTAGTTGATCTCGGGGAAAATGATCTGCTCCTTGAGGCCGAGGGCGTAATTGCCGCGGCCGTCGAACGACTTGGGGTTAAGACCGCGGAAGTCGCGCACGCGCGGCAGCGCGATCGTCACCAGACGATCGAGGAATTCGTACATGCGCTCGCGGCGCAGCGTGACCTTGCAGCCGATCGGCATGCCTTCACGCAGCTTGAACTGCGCGATCGACTTCTTGGCCTTGGTGATCACCGGCTTCTGGCCGGAAATCTGCTGCATCTCGCCCGCCGCGGTTTCGACCTTCTTCTTGTCCTGGGTCGCTTCGCCAACGCCCATGTTGATCACGATCTTTTCAAGGCGCGGCACTTCGAGCTTGTTCTTGTAGCCGAAGCGCTCGGTCATCTCCTTGACGATGCGATCGTCATAGTCGGCGCGAAGGCGCGGCTTATAGTCCTTCGGCATCTTGGACGGCTTTGCCGCCTTCGGTGCCTGGGGAACCGCCGCCTCTTCGACCTTCGGCAAAGCCTCGATCTGCTCGGCTTCGGCCTTCTCGGCGTCACCGACGAGCTCGACCTGATCGGCCGCCGGGACTTCGGTCTCTTCGACCGGGTTCTTTTCGTCAGCCATGGATCATTTCTCCAGACTTGGCCGCAACGCGGACCTTCTTGCCGTCACGCACTTCGAAGCGGACTCGCGTGGCCTTGCCGCCCTTGGGGTCGGCAATCGCGACGTTCGACATGTGCAGCGGCGCTTCCTTGCGCTCGATCCCGCCCTGCGGGTTCAGCTGCGACGGCTTGCGATGGCGCGCGTGGACGTTCACGCCCGACACGACGACCTTCATTTCCTTGGGCATCGAGCGGATAACTTCACCCGTCTTGCCCTTGTCCTTGCCGGTCAGGACGACGACTTGGTCGCCCTTGCGGATCTTGGCAGCAGCCATGGTTACAGCACCTCCGGCGCAAGGCTGATGATCTTCATGTGCTTGCGCGCACGAAGCTCACGGACGACCGGGCCAAAGATACGGGTGCCGATCGGCTCCTCGTTCTTGTTGACCAGCACCGCCGCGTTGGAATCGAAGCGGATCACCGAACCGTCCGGACGGCGGATGTCCTTGGCCGTGCGAACGATGACGGCGCGGTGCACGTCACCCTTCTTCACACGGCCGCGGGGCTGCGCTTCCTTGACGGAAACGACAATGATGTCGCCAACGCCCGCGGTGCGCCGCTTGGAGCCGCCCAGCACCTTGATGCACTGAACGCGCTTGGCGCCGCTGTTGTCCGCAACGTCCAGGTTGGACTGCATCTGGATCATGGTTCGACCCTTATCCTCTCAAATTCACTCAGGCGTCCGCGTCGGCGACGTCTTCGGCTTTCGCCTTTGCCGTCTTCTTCGCGGGCTTCTTTTCGGCCTTTTCCTCGGCTGGCGCCGAAGGCTGGGCCTCCGGGTTCAGCGCTTCCGGATCGGCGATTTCGACCGCGACGGCCTTGGCCGCGCCGATACGGTCGAGCACCGTCCACGTCTTCAGCTTGGAGATCGGGGCGCATTCCTCAATGCGCACCTGCTCACCCGCCTTGAAGGCGTTGCCCTCATCATGGGCATGGTACTTCTTCGACAGCTTGATGATCTTGCCGTAGAGCGGGTGCTTCACCCGACGCTCGACACGGACCACCACGGTCTTGTCACCCTTGTCTGACACCACGGTGCCGGTGAGGACGCGCTTAGGCATCTTCTATACTCTCCTCAGGCCTTCGCCGCTTCGGCGCGGGCACGTTGGGTCTGCAGCGTCTTGATCTGCGCGATGGTGCGGCGAACTTCGCGCACACGGCTCGGCTTCTCGAGCTGGTTGGTCGCCGACTGGAAGCGCAGGTTGAACTGCTCGCGCTTCAACTCGCCAAGCTGCTGCTGCAGCTGGTCGTCAGTCTTTTGCTTGAGATCATCGATCGCAGGCATCTTACTTTTCCTCCTCGGCCAGGGTCTCGCCCAGACGGGCAACGACCTTGGTCTTGATCGGCAGCTTCTCGGCGGCGCGCTCAAACGCGGTCTTGGCAAGGTGGCCGGGAACGCCATCGAGCTCGAACAGAATCCGGCCCGGCTTCACCCGAGCGACCCAGAATTCGGGCGAGCCCTTGCCCGAGCCCATGCGGACTTCGGCCGGCTTCGAGCTTACCGGAACGTCCGGGAAAATGCGGATCCACAAGCGACCCGAGCGCTTGATGTGACGCGTGATCGCGCGGCGGGCCGCTTCGATCTGGCGCGCGGTGATCCGCTCCGGCTCCATGGCCTTGAGGCCGAAAGCGCCGAAGTTGAGCTCGGTCCCGCCCTTGGCATTGCCATGGATGCGGCCCTTGAAGGCCTTGCGGAACTTGGTGCGCTTAGGTTGCAGCATGTCTTACTTTTCCTTCGCGCTTACCGGTTGCCGCGCTCTTCGCGCGCCGGGCGGACACCGGAGGTCTGAGCCTCCATCATCAGCCGGTCCTGAGCGAGCGGATCGTGCCCGAGGATCTCACCCTTGAAGACCCAAACCTTGACGCCGCACACGCCGTAAGCGGTGTGGGCCTCGGCCTCGGCATAATCGACGTTGCCGCGCAGCGTGTGCAGCGGAACCCGGCCTTCGCGGTACCATTCGGTGCGCGCGATTTCCGCGCCGCCGAGACGGCCCGAGCAGGTGATACGAATGCCTTCGGCGCCGAGACGAAGCGCCGACTGAACGGCGCGCTTCATCGCGCGGCGGAAAGCGATGCGGCGCTCGAGCTGGTCGGCAACGCCCTGGGCGACGAGCTTGGCGTCGATCTCCGGCTTGCGGATCTCGACGATGTTGAGGCTGACTTCGGAGCCGGTCATCTTCGACAGCTCTTTCTTCAGCTTCTCGATATCGGCACCCTTCTTGCCGATAATCACGCCCGGGCGTGCGGCATAGATCGAGATCCGGCAGATCTTCGCCGGACGCTCGATGACGACCTTGGAGATCGCCGCCTGCGGCGCCTTCTTCAGGATATACTTGCGGATCGTCAGGTCCTCTAGGAGCAGGCGGCCATAATCGGCGCCTTCCGCGAACCAACGGCTGTCCCAGGTACGGTTGATCTGCAGGCGAAGCCCGACAGGAGAGGTTTTCTGACCCATTTTAAGCTTCTTCCTGCTCGCGAACGACGACGCGGATGCGGCTGAACGGCTTGACGATCCGGCTGGAGCGGCCACGCGCACGGGTCGCGAAGCGCTTCATCGAGATCGACTTGCCGACACTGGCCTCGGCGACGACGAGCGCGTCGACGTCGAGGTTGTGGTTGTTCTCGGCATTGGCGACCGCGGACGCTAGCACCTTGCGTACGTCATCGGCCATCGCCTTGGGCGAGAACTTCAAGATGTTGAGCGCTTCCTCGACCTTGAGGCCGCGGATCATGGTCGCGACGAGGTTCAGCTTGCGGGCCGAGCCACGGATCGTGTTGCCGATCGCGAGCGCTTCCTTGTCGCTGACTTTACGGGGTGCCGCTGGCTTGCTCATGATCAGCGGCCCTTCTTGTCGGACGCGTGGCCGTGGAAGGTGCGCGTCGGGGCGAACTCACCGAGCTTCATTCCGACCATGTCTTCATTGACCGACACCGGCACGAACTTGCGGCCGTTGTAGACATTGAAGGTCAGGCCGACGAACTGCGGCAGGATCGTCGAACGGCGCGACCAGGTCTTGATCGGCGCGCGCTTGCTGCTGTCCTGCGCAGCTTCCGCCTTCTTAAGAAGCGAAAGCTCGACGAACGGACCTTTCCAGATGGAACGGGCCATGGATTAACCCTTCTTCTTCGCGTGACGCGACCGAATGATGAACTTGTCGGTCGCCTTGTTGTGACGGGTGCGGGCACCCTTGGTCGGCTTGCCCCACGGAGTGACCGGGTGACGGCCGCCCGAGGTCCGGCCCTCACCACCGCCGTGCGGGTGGTCGACCGGGTTCTTGGCGACACCGCGCGTCAGCGGGCGCTTGCCCATCCAACGCGTGCGGCCCGCCTTGGCCAGCGTCTGGTTGCCGTTGTCGGGGTTCGACACCGCGCCAACGGTCGCCATGCAGTCCGAGCGCACATAGCGCTGCTCGCCTGAATTGAGCCTGACGATGACCATTCCGCGATCGCGGCCAACGACCTGCACATAAGTGCCGGCGGCGCGAGCAATCTGGCCACCCTTGCCGGGCTTCATCTCGACGTTGTGGACAATCGTGCCGACCGGCATCTGGCCGATCTCCATCGCATTGCCCGGCTTCACGTCGACCTTCTTGCCGGCAACGATCTTGTCGCCCGGCGCAAGGCGCTGCGGCGCGATGATGTAAGCCTGCTCGCCGCCCTCGTAGGTCACGAGCGCGATGAAGGCCGACCGGTTCGGGTCATATTCCAGGCGCTCGACGGTCGCCGGGACGTCCCAGGTGCGGCGCTTGAAATCGATGATCCGGTACTTCTGCTTGTGACCGCCGGCGATGCCGCGCGAGGTCACATGGCCCTTGTTGTTGCGGCCACCGGTCTTGCGCTTGCCTTCGGTAAGCGCCTTGACGGGCTTGCCCTTCCAAAGCGCCGACTTGTCGACCAGGATCAGGCCGCGGCGGGCCGGAGAGGTCGGCTTATATTGCTTGAGAGCCATTATGCCCGCACCCCTTCGGTAATGTCGATCGACTGACCTTCAGCCAGGCGAACGATCGCTTTCTTCATGTCCGAGCGCTGGTAGGGCTTGCCCTTCCACTTCTTGGTCTTGCCCTTGGTGACCATGGTGTTCACGCCGACGACGGTCACGCCGAACAGCGCTTCGACCGCCGCCTTGATCTCCGGCTTGGTCGCCTTGGGCGCGACGCGGAACACAACCGAATTGGTTTCCGACAGCATGGTCGACTTCTCGGTGATGTGCGGCGCGAGCACGATGTCGAAATGGCGCGCATCGAGCGCCGTCTGCGGCTTCTTAGCCATTGAACCGGGCCTCCAGCTTTTCGACCGCGGCGCGGGTCAGAACCAGCGTCTCGTGGCGCATGATGTCGTAGACGTTGGCGCCAACTGCCGGCAGCAGGTTGATGCTTTCGAGGTTCGACGAAGCGCGGGCGAAACCGACGTTGAGCGCATCACCGTCAATCACCAGCGCCGTCTTGCCGAACCCCAGCTTGCCGAGCTGCGCCTTCAGCGTCTTGGTCTTGCCCTCGGCGACGTCGAGATTGTCGAGCACGAGGAGGTTGCCCTCTTTCGCCTTCGACGACAGCGCCATTTTCAGGCCCAGCTGGCGAACCTTCTTGTTGAGGCTCGAGATGAACACGCGGGCGCGGGGACCGTGGGCCTTGCCGCCGCCGATGAAGATCGGGGCGCGGCGATCGCCGTGACGAGCCGTACCGCCGCCCTTCTGGCGACCGAACTTCTTGCCGGTGCGGGCAACGTCGCTGCGCTCACGCGCCGCACGCGCCGGGGCGCGACGGTTGATGAGCTGCCACGTAACGACGCGGTGAAGGATGTCGGCGCGCGGCTCAACGGCGAAAATATCGTCCTTGAGCTCGATGTCGCCACCAGCCTTGGCGTCGAGGGTCTGTACCTTGACCTTCATCTTAGCCTTCCTTGCCTTCGTCGGCGTCAGAGGCAGGCTTCGCGCTGTCCTCGGCCGCTTGGGCTTTTTCATTGTCTTCAGCCTGAGCTGCGTCGGCGGCATCGGCGTCCGCTGCCTCGGCGGCTTCCGCCGCGGCGGCAGCACCGGCTTCCTGCTCAGCGGCGATGGCGGCGACTTCCTCATCGCTCGGCAGCGCCGGAATCTCGTGAACCGCGGCGTCGTCGACCAGGCCGGCGGTCGGAACTTCGGCCTCTTCCGGCTTCATCTCTTCGAGGATGCCAGCCGGATAAGGCGCGGTGTCGTGACGCGGCAGCTTCACCGCGTCCTGAACCGTCAGCCAGCTGCCCTTGTGGCCCGGAACCGAGCCCTTGACGAAGAGCAGGCCGCGGATCGCGTCGGTGCGCACGATTTCGAGGTTCTGCTGAGTGCGATTGCGGGCGCCCATGTGGCCCGCCATCTTCTTGTTCTTGAACACGCGGCCCGGATCCTGGCGGTTGCCGGTCGAACCGTGCGAACGGTGCGAAACCGAGACGCCGTGGGTCGCGCGGAGACCGCCGAAGCCCCAGCGCTTCATCGCGCCGGCAAAGCCCTTGCCCTGCGTCACGCCGCAGATGTCGACGAACTGGCCGGCGACGAAATGGTCGGCGCTGATGTGGGATCCGATGTCGAGGAGAGCGTCGTCAGCGACGCGGAATTCGGCGACGCGGGCCTTGGGCTCGACCTCCGCCTTGCCGAACGCAACGCGCTGCGGCTTGGCGACATTCTTCGCCTTCGCCTTGCCAGCGCCGAGCTGAACGGCGGTGTATCCGTCGCGGTCCTTTTCGCGGCGGCCGATAACCTGCACGTCGTCCAGCTGCAGAACGGTAACCGGCACATGCCGTCCGTCCGCCTGGAACAAGCGGGTCATTCCGACCTTCTTCGCGATCACGCCGGTGCGCATGATCAAACTCCTCAACAGAGGCACACGGGGAAATCCCATGTGCGTGAAGCCCATCCAAATGTTTGCGTGCCCCGCCTGGGCTAGAGCTTCCCTGAAGGAAGCGGCGGGGACGCAGCCCGGAGCTAACCTCCGGCGGTATCACCCAGTTTGCCTCGCCATCCCCGCCTTCGCGGGGACTAAAGGCAAGCTCGCTTACGCGAGCTTGATCTCCACATCGACGCCGGCGGCAAGATCGAGCTTCATCAGCGCGTCAACCGTCTGCGGCGTGGGCTGCACGATATCGAGCAGCCGCTTGTAAGTCCGGACCTCGAACTGCTCGCGCGACTTCTTGTCGACGTGCGGCGAGCGGTTGACGGTGAACTTCTCGATACGCGTCGGCAGGGGAATGGGTCCGCGAATGAGAGCACCCGTACGGCGCGCCGTGTCGGCGATGTCGCCAGTAGCCTGATCCAGCACTCGATGATCGAAAGCCTTCAGGCGAATCCGGATGTTCTGCGTTTCCATGTCCCTACCGATGCGAAAGAGCCAACGAGCCTTGGCCTGAGCCAAAGCCCGCTAATCAAACAAACTCAAAAGCGAACCGCGCGACCCTGATCCAGAATCGCGCGGTTGGCGCCCTATATTACTTAGAGATCGTTCCGACAACCCCCGCGCCGACCGTACGGCCGCCTTCGCGGATTGCGAAGCGAAGACCTGGGTCCATCGCGATCGGAGCGATCAGCTTCACGCCCAGGCTGACGTTGTCGCCAGGCATGACCATCTCGGTGCCTTCCGGCAGCTGAACTTCGCCCGTCACGTCGGTCGTGCGGAAGTAGAACTGCGGACGGTAGTTGGCGAAGAACGGCGTGTGACGGCCGCCCTCGTCCTTCGACAGGACGTAAACCTCAGCCGAGAAGTCCGTGTGCGGCGTGATCGAGCCGGGCTTGCACAGCACCTGGCCGCGCTCGACGTCTTCACGGCCGACGCCACGAAGCAGCGCGCCGATGTTGTCGCCCGCTTGGCCCTGATCGAGCAGCTTGCGGAACATCTCGACGCCGGTGACGACGGTCTTCTGGGTGTCGCGGATGCCGACGATCTCGACTTCCTCGCCAACCTTGACGATGCCCTGCTCGACACGGCCGGTCACGACGGTGCCGCGGCCCGAGATCGAGAACACGTCCTCGATCGGCATCAGGAACGGCTTGTCGAGCGGACGCTCCGGCTGCGGAATCCAATCGTCCACGGCCTTCATCAGCTCCATGACCTTCTCGTCGCCGATGTTGGCATCGCGATCCTCGAGGACGGCAAGGGCCGAACCGGCAACGATCGGAATGTTGTCGCCGTCGAAGCCGCGCTTGGAAAGCTCCTCGCGGATTTCGAGCTCGACGAGTTCCAGAAGTTCCGGATCGTCGACCTGGTCGACCTTGTTGAGGAAGACGACCATGGTCGGAACGCCGACCTGCGCCGCGAGCAGGATGTGCTCCTTGGTCTGCGGCATCGGGCCGTCAGCAGCCGACACGACGAGGATCGCGCCGTCCATCTGGGCAGCGCCGGTGATCATGTTCTTCACATAGTCGGCGTGGCCCGGGCAGTCGACGTGCGCATAGTGGCGCTTTTCGGTCTCATACTCGACGTGCGCGGTCGAGATGGTGATGCCGCGCTCGCGCTCTTCCGGCGCCTTGTCGATGTTGGCGAAGTCGACGGCTTCACCGCCGCCGTGCTTCGACAGCACCTTGGTGATTGCAGCCGTCAGCGACGTCTTGCCATGGTCGACGTGACCGATGGTGCCGATGTTCACGTGCGGCTTATTCCGCTCGAATTTAGCCTTAGCCATTTTACGCCTCTTCTTCTTTAGGAAATTCGGGCAGCCGCCCGTCTCGCGAGCGCGCCCATAACTACAAAATTGCGGTTACGCTAGTTTCGCCTTCACCTCGTCGGCGACGTTCTGCGGCACTTCGTCATAATGCGAGAACTGCATCGTGTACTGCGCACGTCCCTGCGTGAACGAACGCAGCTGGTTGACGTAGCCGAACATGTTGGCCAGCGGCACGATCGCCTCGACCACCTGCGCGTTGCCGCGGCTGTCGGTGCCCTGGATCTGGCCGCGCCGGCTGTTGATGTCGCCGATCACGTCGCCGAGATAATCTTCCGGCGTCACAACCTCGACCTTCATCATCGGCTCGAGGATCTTGATCCCGGCCTTCTGCGCAGCTTCGCGCATCGCGCCGCGGCCGGTGATTTCGAACGCCAACGCCGATGAGTCGACGTCGTGATACTTGCCGTCGATCAGGTGAACCGCGAAGTCGACGATCGGGAAGCCGATGAGCGAGCCGGTCTCCGCAGTCTCGCGGAAGCCCTTCTCGACCGACGGGATATATTCGCGCGGGATATTGCCGCCCTTGATCTCGTCGACGAACTGGAAGCCGGTGCCGCGCTCGCCCGGAACGACCTTCACCTTCACTTCGCCGAACTGGCCGGAGCCGCCCGACTGCTTCTTGTGGGTGTAGGTCAGCTCGACCGGCTTCGCGAGATACTCGCGATAGGCGACCTGCGGAGCGCCGACATTGGCCTCGACCTTGAACTCGCGCTTCATGCGGTCGACGAGAATCTCGAGGTGGAGCTCGCCCATCCCCTTGATGATCGTCTGGCCCGATTCATGGTCGGTGGTGACGCGGAAGCTCGGATCTTCGGCGGCGAGGCGGTTGAGCGCGATGCCCATCTTTTCCTGGTCGGCCTTGGTCTTGGGCTCAACCGCGACCTCGATGACCGGATCCGGGAATTCCATCCGCTCGAGAATGATCGGAGCATTTTTGGCGCACAGCGTATCGCCGGTCGTGGTTTCCTTGAGGCCCGCCAGAGCGACGATATCGCCGGCATAAGCCTCTTCGATGTCCTCACGGCTGTTCGCATGCATCAGAAGCATGCGGCCGACCTTCTCGTCCCGGTCCTTGACCGAGTTCAGGTACGAACCCTTGCTGAGCTTGCCCGAATAGATGCGGGCAAAGGTCAGCGAACCGACGAACGGGTCGTTCATGATCTTGAACGCAAGCGCGGCAAACGGCGCATTGTCGTCGGCCGGACGCGAGTCCTCGATTTCCGTGTCGGGCTTCACACCCTTGATCGCCGGAACGTCGATCGGGCTCGGCATATAATCGACCACGGCGTCGAGCAGGGGCTGGACGCCCTTGTTCTTGAAGGCCGAACCGCACAGCACGGGAACGAACGCGCGCTCGAGCGTACCCTTCCGGATCAGCCGCTTGATGGTCGCGACGTCGGGCTCTTCGCCTTCGAGATAGGCCATCATGACATCGTCGTCCTGTTCGACGATCGTCTCGAGCAGGTCGTGGCGATACTGAGCCGCCTTGTCGGCAAGGTCGTCCGGGATGTCGACGTAGTCGAACTTCGCGCCGAGGCTCTCGTCCTTCCAGACGATGCCGCGGTTGCTGACGAGGTCGACGATGCCCTTGAGGTCGCTCTCCGCGCCGATCGGCAGCGTGAGGACCAGCGGCTTCGCGCCGAGACGGTCGATGATCGACTGGACGCAGAAGTAGAAATCGGCGCCGGTACGGTCGAGCTTGTTGATGAAGCACATCCGCGGAACGCCGTACTTGTCGGCCTGCCGCCAAACGGTCTCCGACTGCGGCTCAACGCCGGCAACGCCGTCGAACACCGCAACCGCGCCGTCTAGCACGCGCAGCGAACGCTCGACTTCGATGGTGAAGTCGACGTGGCCCGGGGTGTCGATGATGTTGATCCGGTGCTCGGGGCCCTGGCCGTCCTCGGCCTTCCAGAACGTCGTCGTTGCCGCCGACGTGATGGTGATCCCGCGCTCCTGCTCCTGCTCCATCCAGTCCATGGTCGCCGAGCCCTCGTGGACTTCGCCGATCTTGTAGGACTTGCCGGTGTAATAAAGGATGCGCTCGGTCGTCGTCGTCTTGCCGGCGTCGATGTGCGCCATGATGCCGATGTTGCGATAGCGTTCGAGCGGATGGCTGCGGGCCATTTTCACAATTTCCTTAGCGATGTGGGGAGCCAGCGGACCCGGCTTCCCCAAATATAGGTACGATTTCTACCAGCGGTAGTGGCTGAAGGCGCGGTTCGCTTCGGCCATGCGGTGCGTGTCTTCGCGCTTCTTGACGGCGTTGCCGCGGTTTTGCGCGGCATCCATCAGCTCGCCCGAAAGACGGCCGGCCATGGTCTTCTCCGAGCGCGAGCGCGCAGCGGAGATGAGCCAGCGGATAGCAAGCGCCTGGGCGCGCTCCGGACGAACCTCGACCGGGACCTGATAGGTCGCACCGCCGACGCGGCGGGAACGCACCTCGATGCCCGGCTTCACATTGTTCAGCGCATCGTGGAACACGCCGATCGGCTCACGCTTCAGGCGAGTTTCGACATTGTCGAGAGCGCCGTAGACGATGCCTTCGGCGACCGACTTCTTACCGTCGAGCATGACCGAGTTCATGAACTTGGACAGGACGACATCCCCGAACTTCGGATCGGGAAGGATTTCGCGCTTTTCTGGGCGACGACGACGAGCCATTGGATAATTCCTTTCTCTTCAGCCGATCCGGAACCCGTCCGGGGCTTACTGCTGTCGATTATTTGGGACGCTTGGCGCCGTACTTGGAACGCGACTGGCGGCGATCCTTCACACCCTGGGTGTCGAGCACGCCGCGAAGCACGTGATAGCGAACGCCCGGAAGGTCGCGCACACGGCCGCCGCGGATCAGCACGACACTGTGCTCCTGGAGGTTGTGGCCTTCGCCGGGGATATAGCTGATCACTTCGCGCTGGTTGGTCAGACGGACCTTGGCCACCTTGCGCAGCGCCGAGTTCGGCTTCTTCGGGGTCGTCGTGTAGACACGGGTGCAGACACCGCGCTTCTGCGGGTTCTGCTCCATCGCAGGGACCTTGGACTTGGCCTTCTGCGGTTCGCGACCCTTGCGGATCAGCTGGTTAATCGTTGGCATGAAGCCCTTCACCTTTCGTTGCCGGAAAGCCCGGCGGTTACTTTGCTCAACACAAAAAGCGCGACGCCCAAGCAGCCTAAGGCCGCCCGGCCACGCGCAGATTGAGCAATGTTCAGCTCTTGCCCGGCGATTAGTCGCGCGGACGGCGGCCACATAGCGAGGGGGCGCTGAACGGTCAACCGGACCAGGCGTAACAATCGGAACCCGTCGGATGGCGACTCGTTCGCGGTTGCGGTGTATGCGGATCTGGCGGCCGCCGCCATGAGGAGGAACCGATCATGATGAACCTGTTCGTCGCCATGAGCATGAGCACTGCTTTGCTGCCCGGCATGCCCGCGCCGGAAGCTTCGCCAAGCGCCCTTTATTGCCTGCGCATGGAGCCGATCACCGGAACGCGCATCGGAACCATCGAATGCCGGACCCGCGACGCGTGGGCCGAGGACGACGTTAATGTCGACGACGAGTGGGCCGAAAACGGCGTGAGGGTGTTGGCCTAACGCAGCCGATGCAGGGCGAGCCGCTCATAATAAGGGCGGCAGCGTTCGGCGAGCCGCCGCGCGTCGTCGGGTAAGGTCGCCGGCTCCGTTTCCGGCGGACCGAAGCCGCTGCTCTTTTCGACCGCGCCATACCAGTGCGGCGCCCACGGTCCGTCGGTCGAACGCCGTCCCGGCACCCAGCTGAGCATTGCATCGTCCCACGGAATATCGAGGGCGACACAAAGCGCCGACAGCACCCCGGCCGGGTTCGCCAGCACGTCGTTGGCGTCGACCACCGGCGGCGCATGGCCGAGGCGGTCGGCCTCGCGGTCGAAGAATTCAGCCTGACGGTCGAGCCCAAACCCTTCGAATTCCGCGCCCTCGCGCTTCTTGAGGTAGGAGGCGATCATCCGCTCCGGCTCGCGGATCAGGAAGGCGTGGGTGAAACCCTCGAAGTCCTCGTAGCCGATCGGCCCGGTCATGTGGTGCCACATGTGCTTTTGGTACCAGATCGGCTGTCCATCCGGCGGCGGGCCGCGGAGCGACGCCATGACGCTCGACCAATCGCAGTCCATGGCCGAGATCACCTCGTCGCGCATCGGGTGGTCGGCACCCGCCTCCTTCAGGAAGCAGCCGTAGAAAGGCTCGTCCGAAACGAACGTGTCCGAGCGGCTGCCAAAGCTTCGCATCATCGCGGTGGAGAGGTTTCGCGGACCCGACCACATCGCGATGCGCGTGGTCACGGCCGCTTCTGCTCCTCCGCGTCGCGATCGACGCGTTCGGCGTAGAGTTGCTGCAGCCGCTCGACCATCGGGCCGCGGCAGGTCAGCTGCCGACCGTCGATCTCGCGCACCGGCACGATGCCCGCGAAGGTGCCGGTGACGAAGGCTTCGTCGGCGCCATAGACGTCGGTCAGCGAGAAGTCCTTTTCGATCGCCGGGATACCGGCTTCGCGGGCGATCTCGAGCACCAGCTGGCGCGTGATCCCGCCGAGGCAATATTTGCCGCTCGACGTCCAGATCTCGCCTTTGCGGACGATGAAGAAGTGGGTCGAGTTGCACGTCGCGACGAAGCCGTGCGGGTCGAGCATCAGCGCTTCATCGGCCCCGGCCTGCGTCGCCTGGACCGAGGCGAGGATGCAGTTGAGCTTCGAATGCGAGTTGATCTTCTGGTCCTGGACCGCGGGGTCGCCGCGACGGACGTGGACCGTGAACAACTTGAGCCCGCGCTCGTACACGGCCGGATCCGGTTCTTTATACTCGGCGATGATCACCACCGTGGCCGGTGTGAACACGACGCGCGGGTCCTGGTACGGAGTCGAGCGAACCCCACGCGTGACCATCAGCCGGACGTGACCCCCATCCTTCATGTCGTTCACGTCTAGCGTCTCGTAAAGGCGCCGCGTCAGCTCCTCGCGGGTAAGCCCCACGTCCATCGCGATCGCCTTGGCGCCTTCGAACAAGCGGTCGAGATGACGGCCGAGGAAGCCGAGCTTGCCCTTGTGGACCCGCAGGCCCTCCCAAACGCCATCGCCGAGCATGAAACCGCTGTCGAACACCGAGACCATGGCCTCGGAGCGCGGCTTCAGCTCGCCATTGACGTTGATCTGGATCGACGCGTTCCGCGGGTCGGAAACGTCGTGCATCGACTTTGCCATGGCGGATCGATGAAGCGCATCGCGGCGCTTGGCAACTATGGTCAGCCCTTCACGGGGTCATGCCCCCAGTTCATCAGGCTGTACCGCCAGCGCGACGTGTAGATGTTGTCGGGCCGCTGCGCGGAATGGCGGCGAATAAAGCCGATGACCTTGCGCATGTGCGCATAGTCTTCGTCGTCCAGCTGCGCGGCTTTCTTGCGGAGGATCCCGACAATCCGGCGGCCACTGGCGTGACCGACGCTCTCGTGTGCCGCGCCGTCCTTTCCCTTCCAACCGACCGCGCGGCTCTCCTCGGTCTCAAGCCACTGCTCGATCTCCGAAGCAGTCATGTTGACGAGTGAATGGAAATTGCGTCGGATCTCCGCGCGGTCCGCTCCAGCCACCTGCTACTAGCTCTTGAGCTGCTTGGCGGCACCCTGGAGCGGGCGAATGAATAAGCGTCGGACTTGCGGCCAGGTCTCGTGGGCCTCCTTTTCGACTTCGCTCACGATGCGCTCGACATCCCCCGCGGTGATGCTGTCGCGGAAATCGACGCTCATCAAGGCGGTGACCTGGTCGGGAGAGGAATGGACCGTCAGCACGTGCCCCACACCCACGATTCCCTTCTTGCCGCAAGCGAGCTTTCGCAAACCTTCGACGAGCTCCGGATCCGCGGCCTCGCCGATCAGCAGGCCCTTGGATTCGTAAGCAAGCAGGCAGGCTGTCACGCCGAGAATGATCCCAATGACGATCGACGCAGCACCGTCAAAGAACGGGTCACCGGTCAGCTGGGACAAAGCCAGGCCTATCCCGGCCGCGACGATGCCGGCCATCGCTGCACCATTTTCAAGCAGGACGATGAACGACGGCGGGTCCTTTGAATCGCGGATCGCCTCGAGCCAGCTCAGGCTCCCCTTGGCGGCCTTGAATTCCTTGAAGGCCTCAAGCGTCGACCATCCTTCGAGCAGGAAGGCAATGACCAGCACTGCATAAGCAATGAGCGGTGACACCGCCGGCTCTGGATGGGCGATATGTATGATGCCTTCGTAGATCGACACGCCGGCGCCCAGCGAGAAGACCAGGACGGCAACGACGAAGCTCCAGAAGTAAAGCTCGCGCCCGTAGCCCAGTGGATGCTTGCGGTCCGGGGGACGCTTTGACGCGTGCCGGCCCCACATCAGCAGCAGCTGGTTGGTGGAATCGACGACGCTGTGCACGCCTTCGGTCAGCATCGCCGATGATCCGGTGACCATCGCCGCGGCGAATTTGGACGCGGCGATGCCGAGGTTCGCGAGGAGCGCGATGACGAGCGTCCGAGTGCTGGTGGTCGGCGCGCTCACTGCGCGGAATGACCCTTCACCAGGACGCCGCCCTTGATGACCGCATCGACATGCTCAAGCACGGCGACGTTCTGGAGCGGATCGCCGCGAACCGCGATGATATCTCCCCAGGCGCCTGGCTGAATCGTGCCGACGTCCGGCCGGCCGAGCGCTTCCGAAGCGCTGGTAGTCGCTGCGCGGATCGCCTGGATCGGGGTCATTCCCCACTGCACCATCTTGGCGAACTGCTTGGCGTTGTCGCCGTGCGGATAGACCCCGGCATCGGTCCCGAACAGCATCTTCACCCCGGCGCGCACGCCACGTTGGAAGGTCTGGCGCTGCTTGAGGCCGATCGCCTTTTCCTTGTCGAGGCTCTCCTGCTCGGTCCCGTTCGAGGTGCCAGTCGCGAGAATGTAGTCGTCGTTATAGATATCCATGTCGAACCAGGTGCCGTGCTGCTTGGCGAGCTGGATCGTGGCGTCGCTAGCAAGGCTTGCGTGTTCGATCGTGTCGATGCCCGCGAGGATCGCGTCGTGGATGCCTTCGTCGCCATGCGCGTGCGCTGCGACCCTGAGGCCGAGCATGTGAGCCTCGTCGGCGATCGCCTTCATCTCGGCGAGGCTTAGCTGCTGCGCGCCGACGCTGTCGCCCAGCGAGAACACGCCCCCGGTCGCGCAAATCTTGATCACTTCGGCGCCATATTTGTGGAGCCAGCGCACCTTCTCGCGCGCATCCTCCGCGCCGCTGATCACCGACGGGCCTTTCTTGTCGTAGTAGGGCGGCAGGCCCGTATCGTCACAATGCCCGCCGGTCGCGCCAATCGCATAGGTTGCGGGCACGATCCGCGGACCCTGGATCCAGCCGCCGTCAATCGCCTGCTCCAAGGCAACATCGTCGAAGTCGGAAGAGCCGACGTTGCGCACGGTGGTGAAGCCGGCGTTCAACGTCTTGACCGCATTGGCGACGCCCACGGCGGTCCAGAAGTTGTCGGTGTACTTGAGGCCCTGATAGCCGCCGACCTCGGCCAGGCTGGTCAGGTGGACGTGCATGTCGATCAGGCCCGGAAGCAGGGTCTCACCGGGAAGATCGATCTGCCTGGTGCCCGCCGGAAGCTGCATCGACGCGAGGTTGCCGATCTGCTGGATGCGGCCATCGTCGCCGATCACGATCGCCGGATGATCCACGTATCGGCCGGTCGTGACGTCGAGCATCCGGTCGGCGGTCACCACGGTCGTAGCGCCTGCGGGCACAGCGAGTGAAATCGCCGCGGCTGCGGCCAGCAACATGCATCTCATCAGTATAGCCCCCGGTCAGATGTGGATGACTCGCCCGAACGCGGCGAGGACGCTTTCGTGCATCATTTCAGACAGAGTCGGATGCGGGAAGACGGTCTGCATGAAATCGTCCTCGACCAGCTCCGCTGTCTTGCCGATCGTATAGCCCTGGATCAGCTCAGTGACTTCCGCACCGATCATGTGCGCGCCCAATAGCTCGCCAGTCTTCGCATCGAACACGGTCTTCACGAAGCCGTCGACCTCACCGAGCGCGATCGCCTTGCCGTTTCCGATCGCCGGGAACTTGCCGACCTTGACCTCGTAGCCCTTTTCCTTGGCTGCGGCCTCGGTCAGGCCGACGGAAGCGACCTGCGGGCGGCAGTAGGTGCAGCCGGGGATGTTCTTCGGGTCGGTCGCGTGCGGATGAGCATCCTTGTTGCCGAGCTCCTTCGCGATCGCTTCGGCCGCGGTGACGCCTTCGTGGCTAGCCTTGTGCGCGAGCCAGGGCGGCGCGGTGACGTCGCCGATCGCCCAGACGCCCGGAACATTGGTGAGGCACATCGGGTCGGTGTCGATGTGACCCTTGGTGGTTTTCACGCCGAGCGCCTCCAGCCCAATATTTTCGGTATTCGGCACGATTCCGACCGCGACGATGCAGTGGCTGAACTTATGGTCGGCCGACTTGCCGTCGCTGGTCTTGATCTTCGCGGTCACGCCCTTGCCGTCGGCGGTCAGGCTCTCGACCCCAGCCGAGGTCAGGATGGTCAGCCCCTGCTTAGTCATGCTCTTGGCGAGCTGCGCGCTGACGTCAGCGTCCTCGACCGGAACGATGCGGTCGAGCATTTCGACCACCGTCACCTTGGCGCCGAGGTCGGCGTAGAAGCTCGCGAACTCGATCCCGATCGCGCCCGAGCCAATGACCAGCAACTCGGTCGGCATTTCCGGCGGAGTCATGGCGTGGCGGTAGGTCCAGATGCGCTTGCCGTCGGCCTTGGCGAACGGCAGGTCGCGCGCCCTCGCGCCGGTCGCGACGATGATGTGCTTGGCGGCGAGCTCGGTCGCCTTGCCATCCGCGCCCTTGACCGACAGCTTGCCCTTCCCGGTAATCGCGCCCTCGCCCATCACGACATCGATCTTGTTCTTCTTCATCAGGTGCGTGACGCCCTGGTTCAATTGCTTGGCGACCGCGCGGCTGCGCGCAACGACCTTGGCGAGATCGAACGACGGCTTTTCGTTGGAAAGACCGTAAGCGTGGGCGTGGGTCATGTAGTGGAACACTTCGGCCGTGCGCAGCAGCGCCTTGGTCGGGATGCAGCCCCAATTGAGGCAGATGCCGCCCAGCAACTCGCGCTCGACGATTGCGGTCTTGAGGCCGAGCTGCGCGGCTCGGATCGCGGCGACATAGCCGCCGGGCCCGGAGCCGAGGACGATCAGGTCGTAAGTGTCAGCCATTCTATTCTTCCTCTGCCGCGATCTCGCGCGGCTTTCCTGCTTCGTCGAGCGCGACGAAGGTGAACTCGCCCTCCGCCACAAGGGTTTCAAGGTCTCCGTCCCGCTCGCGTGCCAGCGCTTCGGCCTTGAGGCGAAGCGATGTGCGCCCCTGCTTCAGAAGTTCGACGTAAACGCTGAGCTCATCACCGACCGCCATCGCGCCAGGAAACTTGACCTGGTCGGCCGCGACGAGGATCGCTTTCCCGGCCGTCCGCCGCGAGGCGAAGGAGCCGCAAGCGAGGCCCATCTGGCCCATCAGCCAGCCGCCGAACACGCCGCCATAAGGGTTGGTGTCGGCGGGCATGGCGGTGACACGGATCAGGGGCGTGCGGGCGGTCACCGGAACAACCCCAGCCGGCTGCCTTCGAGGACTATAAGCCAGAAGGGAAACCACCACATCAGCGCAGCCATCCGAAGCGGTCTGCCGGAGCCACGACGCGTCGCAAACGCGAGTAGCACAGCTCCTACGCCCCAAATCGCAGCGCCACACGACCAACTCAGTGGAAAGCCCTTCGCCCCTCCAACGAGGCCTTGGGCTGCCAGTACGCCGACGGCGAGCAACATTGCAGCGCCAAAGAACAGAAGAAGCAGGGAGGTGGAAGGCTGCTCTCTTCGGCCACTTGCCCATTCAGCGCGAATGGGTTCGCTCAAGCCAGCATCCCCAGAGGGTTCTCGACCAGCTCCTTGAAGCGCTTCATCAGCTTGGCGCCGTCGGCACCGTCGATGGCGCGATGGTCGAAGCTGCCGGTTGCCGACATGATCGTCGCGATCTGCAGCGAGTCATTGATCACGTAGGGCCGCTTCTCGCCCGCGCCGATGGCCATGATCATGCCCTGCGGCGGATTGATGACGGCTTCGAACTGCTTGATCCCGAACATGCCCATGTTCGACAGGCTCGCGGTGCCGCCCTGATACTGCTGCGGCTGGAGCTTGCCGTCCTTGGCGAGGGCCGCGAGCTCCTTCATCTCGGTCGAGATGGCGGAGACGCTCTTGCTGTCCGCGCCGACGATGATCGGCGTGATGAGGCCAGCGGGAATCGACACCGCCACCGAAACGTCGGCGCGGCTGTATTTCAGCATGTGATCGCCGGCGAAGGCGACGTTGCATTCCGGCACGTCGATCAGCGACTGGGCAAGCGCCTTGATCAGCAAATCGTTGACGCTGAGCTTCACGCCGCGGCTTTCGAGACCCTTGTTGAGCTCGCCGCGAAGCTTGAGCAGCGCATCCAGCTGGATGTCGACGGTCAGGTAAATGTGCGGGACCTGCTGCTTCGCCTCGGTCAGGCGGCGCGCGATGGTCTTGCGGATGTTGGAGAGCTTGACCTCTTCGTGCGGGATCGCCTGCTCGATCACGCCGGGCATGACCAAATGCCCGGCGGCGGCTGGAGCTGCAGTGCCAGCCGGAGCAGCAGCCGCGGGCGCCTTGCCGGCGGCGGCGTCGATGTCGGCGCGGACGATACGTCCGCCGGGGCCGCTGCCCTGGATCGAAGAGAGATCGATATTCTGCGCCTGGGCCAGCCGCTTGGCGAGCGGCGACGCCTTCACCCTGTCGCCCTCGGTGCGCGGCGGGGCGGCGGGCGCAGCGGGTGCCGCGGGCGTTTCGACCGGCGCGGGCGCTGGCGGCGCCTTCGGAGTCGCGTCCGCCTTGGGCGGTGCAGGCGCCTTGGGCGGAGCCGGGGGCGCGGTGTCGGCCTTCGGCGCCGCGGCGGACGCATCTTCGCCTTCGCCGGCGAGGATCGCGATCGGCGCGCCGACCTTCACGCCTTCGCTGCCTTCAGGAACCAGGATCTTCGCGATCTTGCCCTCGTCGACCGCCTCGAACTCCATCGTCGCTTTGTCGGTCTCGATCTCGGCCAAGATGTCGCCCGACTTCACGTCGTCGCCTTCCTTGACCAGCCATTTGGCGAGCGTGCCCTCCTCCATGGTCGGAGACAAAGCGGGCATCTTGAGTTCAATGGGCATGGGCTAAGTCCTGAAAGGCTTCGGCGGCTCAAAGCGAATGCGCCGGTCAGGGTCAAGTCTCGGACCAATTCAGCGGGGGCCGCTTGCGCTTATCCGCACTTTGACGCAGCAACCGTCGAAGCATGGGGGCCGCAGGCAAGAAACGCACCTATCTGGTGGTCGTGGACGACAGCGAAGAAGCGCGCGTCGCGCTTCGTTTCGCTGCGCGTCGCGCCGCCAAGACCAGCGGCCGGGTCGAGGTGCTGGGCGTGGTCGAGCCGCAGGATTTCGTGCAGTTCGGCGGCGTCCAGGCGGCGATCGAGGAAGAGCAGCGCCTGCGCATCGAAGGCGTGGTCAGCGCGGCAATAGGCGAGATCCTCGACGAATCCGGGGTCGAAGCGAACATCATCATCCAGCAGGGCGAAGCGGTGAAGACGGTGCGCGACTATGTGAGCGGCCGGCCCGATGTCGCGGCGCTAGTGCTCGGCGCGGCGCCGAGTGGCAATCCCGGAATCCTGGTCGGGAGCTTCTGCGGCAACGGCGCGGGTGAGCTGCCCTGCCCCGTCATGCTGATTCCCGGTTCGCTCACCGACGAGCGGCTCGAGCAACTGAGCTAAAGAACCTTCGCTAGGATTTCCCCGAGCTTCACGCAGCCTGCTTCATCCTCCGCGGTGAAGCGTGCGTGCTTCGGGCTGTCGAGGTCGAGCACCGCTATTAGCTCGCCGTCACGGACGATCGGCACAACCAACTCGCTGTTCGACGCGCTGTCGCACGCGATGTGGCCGGGAAAGGCGTGGACATTGTCGACCCGCTGCACCCGCTTTGTCGCAGCCGCGGTGCCGCAGACGCCCTCGCCGAACTTGATCCGGATGCATGCCGGGCGGCCCTGGAACGGCCCGAGCACCAGCTCGCCGCCGACGCTGCGATAGAATCCGGCCCAGTTGAGGTCGGGCAGCGTCTCCCAGATCAGCGCCGCTGCATTGGCCATGTTCGCGATTCCATCGGGCTCGCCGGCTACCAGCCCCTGAAGCGCCGAAGCGAGGTCGCGGTAGAGCGTTTCGCTATCCCCGGCTGCAATCTTGAAGTCGTACATCAGTCGAAGCTCACCTTTCCGCGCGCCTGCTTGACGGCGCTGCGCTGCTTTTTCTGGTCCACCCGCGCCGCCTTTGCCGCACGGCTCGGACGGGTCGCCTTACGCTTGCGCGGCGCGATATGGGCAGCCGCAATCATTTCCGCCAGCCGCGCCCGCGCATCGGTGCGGTTGGCGTCCTGCGTGCGGAAGCGCCGGGCCGTGATCAGCAATTCGCCGCCGCCGGTGATCCGGTTACCGGCGATGGTCTTGAGCCGCTCGTAGACGTCGGGGTGAAGGCCCAACCGGAAGAGGTCGACGCGCAGCTGGACCGCGGTCGCGACCTTGTTGACGTTCTGCCCGCCGGGCCCGGTCGCGGCGAGGAAGCTCTCGGAGAGCGCATCCTCCGGAATTTGGATGTCCTCAGGTCGCATCGGCCCACTCGGCGAAATAAGATGGCAGCGGCGCGGTCACGTCGATCGCCGACTTTCCTTCCCGTGGGACGACCAGCCGCGATGCGTGGAGCAGCATCGGCCCGCCCGGGATTCCGTAAACACGGTCGCCGACGATTCCGCGGCCGAACGCCTCGCGGGCGTGCGCGCGGATTTGGTGGGTGCGGCCGGTGACCGGGCGAAATTCGACCAATGTGGCGCCATCGCGGACAGCAAGACGCCGCCAGTGCGTTGTCGCTTCAAGCCCATGCTCGTCTTTGACCATCCGCCACCCCGCCTCGGCGCTCGACGTCTTGCCGAGCGGCATGTCGATCGTACCCGCTTCCTCGGCGATCTCGGTTCCGACGACCGCAAGGTAATATTTTTCGACCCGGCGCGCCTCCAGCGCCTGCTGGAACGAGGCGCGCGCCTTGGGCGAGCGCGCGAACAGCAGGCAACCGCTGGTGTCGGTGTCGAGCCGGTGCATCGGCGTCGGCGGCCGCTTGAAGCCGCAGCGCAATTCATCCAGCCTGGACACGATCGAATCCCCGCCGCGGCGCGGCGTGTCGACCGGCAGGCCGGCCGGCTTGTCGAGCACGATTGCCTCGGCGTCGATGAAGAGGATGCGGTCTTCGAGCATGGCCCGGCCATAGCCGCTGGAAAGCCGTTTGTGACTCCCTTGCAACGAATCCAAGGAATCCAGCGTGTTACACATTATTAACCTTTTCCCTTCAGACATCGAATGGTTAATGGACGCTTCAAGGCCGTTAAGAGCGCGTAACGCTTTCGGCCGGGAACGGGGGAATTAGAGATGCGCGTGCTGCTGATCGAAGACGAGCCGACAACCGCAAAGAGCATCGAGCTGATGCTCGGCACGGAAGGCTTCAACGTCTACACGACCGATCTCGGGGAAGAGGGCCTCGATCTCGGCAAGCTCTATGATTACGACATCATCCTCCTCGACCTGAACCTGCCCGACATGCACGGTTATGACGTGCTGAAGAAACTTCGTACCGCGAAGGTCGGCACGCCGGTCCTGATCCTTTCGGGGATTGGTGAAATGGACAGCAAGGTTCGTGCGCTCGGCTTCGGCGCCGACGATTACGTTACCAAGCCGTTCCACCGCGACGAGCTGGTCGCTCGCATCCACGCGATCGTGCGCCGCTCGAAGGGTCATTCGCAATCGGTCATCCGCACCGGCAAGCTGGCCGTGAACCTCGACGCCAAGACGGTCGAAGTCGACGGCGCGCGCGTGCACCTGACCGGCAAGGAATATGCGATGCTGGAGCTGCTTTCGCTCCGCAAGGGCACGACGCTGACCAAGGAGATGTTCTTGAACCATCTCTATGGCGGCATGGACGAGCCCGAATTGAAGATCATCGACGTGTTTATCTGCAAGCTGCGTAAGAAGCTCAGCCTCGCTTGCGGCGGCGCGAATTATATCGAGACCGTCTGGGGTCGCGGCTATGTGCTGCGCGATCCGGATGAGGTCAGCGAGCCCTTGCCGGAAGCGGCAGTCGCTTAACGATTACGGGGGAGACCCCGGGGGAAGAGAAGCGGGGCCGAAAGGTCCCGCTTTTTTTGTGGATACTTTCCAAAGTATAGTTGCGTTCACGTAACGATATTTCCATGCGCCGCGCATGCGGGGGGTCGCATTATTCGGGTGGCTTTGGCTGCTGCTTGCGGCGATTCCACAATCACGCCTCGAAGCCAGCGTATTCGATCAAGACGACCGGATTACCGAGGCCACGGCGGCGCACAGCGCCACTTCGCCGATCGGCGTGATGTGGGCGGACAAGCTCGCCACCGGCTTCCTCGTCAGTCCCTGCCACGTGCTTTCGGTCCGGCATGTTTTTGAAGGCCCTGCGCCGGCAATCGGTCGACGTGCGGTGTTCAGCGCCGACGCGAAGGACGCGGATCACTGGACGGCAAGCTGGGGGAGCGTGGTGGCCGCTGGCGAGATCGAGGGCGATCCCGCCGATTACGATGCCCAGCGCGCAGCCGACTGGGTCTTGCTGCGCCTCGACAAATGCATCGGCAAGAAACTCGGCTTTGTGACTCTGGCACCCGGCGAACCCTCGCTGGCGCGCGACTTGATGTCGGCGGGCTATCCCTATGACCGGCGCGAAAGCGGCGGGATCACCATCGACCCGGCGTGCCGCGTCGCCGGCACCCGAGAGCGCGTTTGGCTCAACGATTGCGCTGCGCTCGCCGGCAATTCGGGCAGCCCGATCTTCAGCGAGGTGCCGCGAAACGGCCGCACGGTGCTTTACGTCTACGCGATGCAATCGGCGGCGCATGACTCGCGCACGCCGATCCCGTTCAACCCGGCGCGGGCGAATGTCGCGACGCCGATGTCGGGAATCATCCCGCACATCGAGGCGCTGATCGGGCGAGCGCATATCAAGAGCGCTGTGGATCAGCCGATGGAGATCGCCGGCCTCAACGAGGCCAAGCGCGACTAGGCGTCGATGAGGAGCCGCCGCGCCGAGCGGCGCTCGGGCAGGATCATCGTCGTGCCGGAAGCGGCATCGAGATCCGCATCATCCATCCGGCGCCAGCCATCGCGGCCGAGGCGCTCCAGCGGCCGGAACGCCGTCTTGTAGGCCATGCGCGTCGAGCCTTCGACCCAATAGCCGAGGTAGACGTACGGCAGGCCAGCCCGCGCGGCGCGGATGATATGGTCGAGGATGATGTAGGTGCCGAGGCCCTTGCGAGCGTCTGGGCCGACGTCGAAGAAGCTGTAGATCATCGACAGGCCGTCGCTCTGCTGGTCGCTGAGGCAGGCGCCGACCAGGCGGCCGGGCTTACCGTCGACCGACGGCTCGCGATATTCGATGACGAAGGTGCGGACGGGCGTTTGCTCGACCATGTCGGCGAAATCGCCCTCGTCCATCTCGGCCATCCCGCCGCCGGGGTGGCGCTGGGCCAAGTAGCGTCGGAGCAGCTGATATTGCTCCTCGCTGGTCCACGGCTTGCACGCCGTGACCTCGAGGTCGGCGTGGCGGCGGAGCAGCTTGCGTTGAGTCGCGTTGGCCCCGAACTCGCCGGCCAGCACGCGGACCGACACGCACGCCGAGCAATCGATGCAGCTCGGGCGATACGCGACCGACTGGCTGCGACGGAAACCGATCCGGCCGAGCGCTTCGTTCAATTCGCTGGAATGACGGCCGTTAAGCTCGGTGAAGACCTTCCGCTCGACCTTGCCCGGAAGATACGGGCACGGGCTCGGGTTCGTCACAAAAAACTTGGGAAAGCGGAAGGGTGCGCTCACCCGGGACCTCGCTCAACTGGTTACCGACCTCTTTATGCGGCTGGTAAACGCCGATGAAAAGGGTCCGGACGCGCCAAACTCGACAGAAGGCGGGCACTGTCCCGCCAAGGGACAGGAAATCAGTCGAGCTGAGCGCGCTCGACCTGGAAGCCGGCGCCTTCGAGTCGCGCCACGACATCGTCGATCGCCTGCGCGTCGCGCGCCTCGCATTCGACTTCGATCAGCGTGTCCTTGGCCGGCAGCCGGGTGAAGATGCGGCTGTGGTTGATCTCGATGATGTTGACGCGCGCCTCGTGGAACTTGGCGGTGATCGCGGCGAGCGCTCCAGGCCGGTCTTCGGCGCTGACCCGGAGCCGCGCGATGCGGCCCTGGCGAACGAGGTCGCGGACCAGCACGTTCGCAAGCAAATGCGTGTCGATATTGCCGCCGCACAGCAGCGTCGCGACCTTCTTGCCCTTGTAGCGCTCGGCGTCCGACAAGATGGCGGCGAGACCGGCCGCGCCTGCGCCTTCGACAACCGTCTTCTCGATGCCGACGAGCATGGCGACCGCGCGCTCGAGATCGCGTTCGGGCACCAGCACGACATCGTTGGCAAGCTCGCGCAGGATCCGCGACGTCAGCTCACCCGGCTGCTTGACCGCAATGCCTTCGGCGAGCGTGTCGCCACCGAGGTTCATGTTGCAGCCCTGAATCTCGCATTTCATCGACGGGTAAAGCTCGGCCTCGACCCCAATCAGCTCGATATCCGGCTTCACCGCGCGCGCGGCGATCGAAATGCCCGACATAAGCCCGCCGCCACCGATCGGCACCACGATCGTGTCCAGGTCGGGCGCGTCCTCCAGCATTTCGAGGCCCACCGTCCCCGCCCCGGCAATGATCTGCGGATCGTCGAACGCGTGGACGAAGACATAGCCCTTTTCGAGCGCCAGCTCGCGCGCCTTGGCGAAGGCATCGTCGACGATCTGGCCGTAGAGGACGACTTCGGCGCCATGGCCCGCCGTCTGCGTCACCTTCACCGTCGGAGTCGGCTCCGGCATCACGATCACCGCGGGGATGCCGAGGCGCTTGGCATGATAGGCGACCGCCTGCGCGTGATTGCCGGCCGACGCCGCAATAACTCCGCGCGCGCGTTCCTCGGGCGTCAGCTGCAGCAATTTGTTGAGCGCGCCGCGTTCCTTGTAGGCGGCGGTGAATTGGAGGTTCTCGAACTTCAGCCAGATTTCCGCGCCGATGATCTCCGACAAGGTCTGGCTGACCAGCATCGGCGTCCGCACGACCTGGCCGCCGATGCGCTCGCGCGCGGCGCGGATATCGTCGATCGTCGGCGGCTGCATGGAAGTCGTCTTGAGCACGGACGCGGGACTAGCCCTTCGCGGCGGCGCAAACAATGCTATGCCAGCGTAATGATCAAGCCGCTCCTCGCGCTCACCGCGCTGCTTTCGACGTCGGCCCTGGCCGACACTTTGGTCACCAATGTCAACGGCATCCAGGCCGGCAGCGACGGCCAGCTCCAGCATTTCAGCGGGCTCATCATCGCGAACGACGGTAAGGTCAAAACACTTCTCACCGGCCCGCCTCCCCCAATCACTTTCGACCATACAGTGGACGGCCACGGCCAGACGCTGCTGCCGGGACTCATCGACGGCCACGGGCACGTCATCGATCTCGGCTTCTACGCCCTTCGGCTAGACGTGACCGGCGTCCAATCGCTGGCCGAATTCCAGCAGCGGTTGCGCGACTATGCGGCCGCGCATCCGGATACCAAATGGATCCTCGGCGGCGGCTGGAACCAGGAATTGTGGCCGGTGAAGAAATTCCCGACCACCGCCGACCTCGATGCAATCGTTTCCGATCGACCGGTCGTGCTCGAGCGTGTCGACGGCCATGCGATCGTCGCCAACAGCGCAGCGATGAAGGCGGCCGGGGTGACGGCGGCAACCCAGGCGCCAGCCGGCGGCGAAATCCACGACGGCGTGTTCGTCGATAATGCCGAACGGCTGATCAACGATGCGATCCCGAAGCCTACTGCTTCGGAGAATGATCAGGCGCTCGCCAAGGCCCAGGAAATCCTGCTCGGCTATGGCGTGACCGGCGTCGGTTCGATGAGCACCCGCGTCGCCGACTGGGAGGCCTTCAAGCGCGCCGGCGCCGCTGGCACGCTGAACGTCCGGCTGATGAGCTATCTGTCAGGGACGGAGTCGATGACGGCGGTGCCCAAGCCGACCGGCTGGCTCTATGGCGACCGCCTGCGCGTGGTCGGGATCAAATTGTTCGCGGACGGCGCGCTCGGTTCGCGCGGTGCGTGGCTGAAGCAGCCATATGCCGACAAGCCGGAATCGCGCGGCCTGCAATTCCATTCCGATGCCGAGCTGCTGAAGCTTGCCGACACGGCGGCTTCGCACGGCTTCCAGGTTGCGACCCATGCGATCGGCGATGCCGCCAACGCCCAGGTGATCACCGTCTACGAGCAATTGTCGAAGAAATATGGCGCTGACCGTCGCTGGCGCATCGAGCATTTCCAGATCGTCGATCCGGCCGACATCGCTCGCCTCGCGCCGGCCGGGATTATCGCGTCGATGCAGCCCACCCACCAGACGAGTGACCGGCTGATGGCCGAAGCGCGGCTTGGGCCGAACCGGCTGGCGGGCGCTTATGCCTGGCAAACGGTGCTCAAGGATGGCGCGCGCCTGGCATTTGGCACCGACTTCCCCGTCGAGAATCCGAACCCCTTCCCGGGCCTCGCCGCCGGAATCAGCCGCCAGGACATGAACGGCCAGCCGCCGGGTGGCTGGATCCCATCCGAGCGCCTGACCTTCGCGCAAGACCTTTATGCCTACACACGCGGCTCGGCCTACGCCGGCTTCGCCGAGGACAAGATCGGCGCGCTTGAGCCCGGAAAATATGCCGACTTCATCCTGGTTGACCGCGATCCGACCAAGGTTGACCCGGTTTCGCTCGGAAATACGCAGGTTCTCGAGACCTGGGTCGGCGGTAAAAGGGTGTTCGAGCGCGCCCCTAGCGCTTCGGCTGCGCCTGAGCGCGGGAGATAAGCATTCCGGGCGTCAGGACCTGCGGCAACTCTTCCGGCGCCTCTCCCGGTCGGTACCATAGGTAGAGCGGCACGCCGGCCCTGCCGCGGCTTTCGAGGAAGCGCGTGATCGCCGGGTCGCCGTTGGTCCAGTCGCCGGCGAGAACTTTCACGCCCGCCTTCCTGAACGCGTCGCGCACCTCGCTCCGGTCGATCGCCGCCTCTTCATTGACCTTGCAGGTGAGGCACCAGTCGGCGGTGAAATAAACGAACACCGGCTTGCCCTGCGCGGTGTAGTTCGCGACCTTCGCCTCGCTCCACGCCTCGGCACCAACCGGGGCCTGTCTCTGCGTTGACCAATGCGGCGGTGCAATCACAAGACCCTCAACTAGGATCGCACCGATTGCGAAGAGCGCGATCCACTGGAGGTTCCATTCACCTCTCTGGCTGCGACCAAAAATCGCGAAGACCACTAGCAGGAGGATCGACAGCAAGGCCGCATCGAAAAGCGCTCCATCGCCCGCTTGACGGTAGAGGAGCCACAGCGCAGCAACGGCGCTTGCGGCCATCGGGATGGCGAGGAAGCGCTGGAGGCGCTTCATCCAGCGCCCCGGCCTGGGCAAGCGATCCTGCAGCGCCGGGATCAGGGCCACAGCCAGGAAAGGCAAACCAAGGCCAAGTCCTAGCGCGGCGAACACCGCGATCGACCCGGCCAGCGGAAGTAGCAATGCTGTGCCGAGCGCGGCGCCGAGGAATGGTCCGGCACATGGTGTCGCGACGAATGCGGCAAGCGCTCCCGTGCCGAAGCTGCCCGCCGGGCGAGCGCCGCCGCCGAGCACGGGAAGCTCGAACAGGCCGAGCAGGTTCGCCGTGATCGCGACCGCCAGCAGCAGCAACAGCATGATCGTTCGCGGATCCTGGAGCTGGAATGCCCAGCCCGCCTCCGCTCCCGCCGCCCGAATGGCGAGCAGCACGCCGCCAAGCGCGCCCGTGCCGACGATTGTGCCCGCAGTATAGGCCAGGGCATCGCGCCGCGCGTGCCCCTTGTCCTCGCCAGCGCGGGCGAGGTGCAGCGCCTTCAACGCGAGGATGGGAAAGACACAGGGCATCAGGTTCAAGAGGATCCCGCCGAGGATCGCTGCAAGCACCGCCCACAGCACCGCCCTGGCACCGAGCGCGCCGATCTCGCTGCCCCCTTCCGGAACCAGGCCGGCGAGCGCGTGAAATTGCAGACCTTTCCCGTCGCCGATCGCGATCACGCCGTCGAAATGGTCGGTCGGCAGGCCGGTCGTCGGCACCTCCGCGACAAGCTGGTCGCCAACGCGGCGGAAGGATTGCTGTGCTTCGTAATCGACCACGCGATCCGTCATCGCAAACACGTAGGGCTGATCGACGGTGACCGACGCCGGGAGCGGGATCGCGACCCTCAGCTTGCCACCTTGCGAGGCATAATGGGCCGGCGTGACGAGCGGTTGCGGGAGCGCGCGCCGCCACGCGTCGAATTGAGCGCGGTTGGGCGCTCCGCTGCCGACAGGTAGGTCGAGCGACAGTTCCCCTTGCTCGGGCACGCAGACCTTGTCGGTGCAGGCGAGCCAATGCGCTTCAGCGCGGATCGGGATGGTGCCGCGCGCGTCCGCCGGCACCTTCAACCGAACGAGCACCGCATAATCCTGCTCGTAGACGTAGTTCATTAGGCCGGCGACGGTCAGGCGCGTTGGAACGGGGTAACGCAGCGAACCGGCGGAGAAGCCTTTCGGCAGCTGCCATTTCACGTTCATCGGCAGGCCGGCGTCGCCTGGGTTAAGCCAATAACCATGCCAGCCGGGGTTGGTGCGCATGTGCAGCGCAAGGTCGACCTCCCCGCCGGGTGTCGCCGGTCCTTCCGCAACGAGTTCCGGCTCAATCCCGCGCGCTTGCGCCATCGCGGGCGCGAGCAGGAGCGTGAGAAGAAGGATCAGGCGGCGGAGCATGTTTCGCTGTGCCCGTAACGAGCGCGGCAGTTCAATCCAAGTTCGGCCGCAGCCAGCGTTCGGCCTGCTCAACGCTGGCGCCATAGCGCGCGGCATAATCCTCGAGCTGATCGCGGCCGATCCGCGCGACGCCGAAATACTGGCTGTCGCGATGGCCAAAATAGAACCCCGACACCGCTGACGTCGGAAGCATCGCAAAATTCTCGGTCAGCGTGACTTCGCCCGGGTTTCCGCCAAGCATCTGGAACAGCACAGGCTTCAGGCTGTGGTCGGGGCAAGCGGGATAGCCCGGCGCTGGGCGGATGCCCTGATATTTCTCGCGGATCAGCTGCTCGTTCGACAGATGCTCTTCGGCATAGCCCCACAACCGCTGGCGTACTTCCGCATGCAGGACCTCGGCAAAGCTTTCGGCGAGCCGGTCGGCGAGCGCCTTCAATAGGATGTCGGAATAATCGTCATGCGCTTCCTTGAAGCGCTCGAGGTGCGGTTCGAGGCCGTGAATGCCGACCGCGAAGCCGCCGATCCAGTCTTCGCCGTCGGGGCTGATGAAGTCGGCGAGGCACAGGTTCGCGCGGCCTTCGCGCTTCTTCACCTGCTGGCGAAGGAAGGGCAGCCGCGTCCAATCATTGCCGACGAGGACGAGCACGTCGTCGCCTTCCCGCTTGCAACGCCACAGGCCGACGGTGGCCTTGGGCGTGACCCAGCGTTCGGCGATGATCTTCTCAAGCATCTCTTGCGCGTCGGCGAACAAGTTGGTCGCGCTCTCGCCGACGACCGGGTCGTCGAGGATCGCAGGGTAATTGCCGGCAAGTTCCCACGCGCGGAAGAAGGGCGTCCAGTCGATCGAGGCGCGCAGGTCCTTCAATGGCCAGTCGCCGAAGCTGTGCAGGCCCTGATAGGCGGGCGCGGGCGCCTGGCCCGACGGATCGTAAGCGAAGGCGTTAGCGCGCGCTTCCTCGAGGCTCGCAAGCTCGCTCTGGCCGCTGCGCTCGCGCGATTTCCGCAGCTTGTCGTAGTCGTCGGCGGTGACTGCGATCAGCGGCTCGCGCTGCGTATCCGACACCAGGCTCGACGCGACGCCGACCGCGCGGCTGGCGTCGACCACGTGGATCACCGGCCCTTCGTACGCCGGGTCGATGCGCAGTGCGGTGTGCGCCTTGCTCGTTGTCGCACCACCGATGAGCAACGGCGTCGACAGGCCGAGCCGCTGCATCTCGCCCGCGACGGTCACCATTTCGTCGAGGGACGGGGTGATCAGGCCCGACAAGCCGATCATGTCGGCCTGGTTGTCGTTCGCGGCCTGGAGGATGTCCTGCCACGGCACCATGACGCCGAGGTCGATCACCTCGAAGCCGTTGCACTGCAGGACCACGCCGACGATATTCTTGCCGATGTCGTGGACGTCGCCCTTCACGGTGGCCATGACGATCCGGCCCTTGCCTTGGGTTGCGCCGGTCTTTTCCTTCTCCGCCTCGATGAACGGGATCAGGTGGGCGACCGCGCGCTTCATCACACGGGCCGACTTCACCACCTGGGGCAAGAACATCTTGCCGCTGCCGAACAGGTCGCCGACGACGTTCATCCCGTCCATCAGCGGGCCTTCGATGACCTCGATCGGGCGGCCACCGCTGTCGGCGAGCTGCTGCCGCGCTTCCTCGGTATCGTCGACGATATGCGCGTCGATGCCCTTCACCAGCGCGTAGGACAATCGCTCGCCGACCGGCAACGAGCGCCACTCGGCAAGCTTCTTCTCTTCCGCTTCGTCAGTGCCCTTGAAGCGCTCGGCAAGCGCGATGAGCCGCTCGGTTGCATCGTCGCGGCGATCGAGGATCACATCTTCGCACGCCTCTCGAAGCTCAGGATCGATCTGGTCGTAAACGTCGAGCTGACCCGCGTTGACGATGCCCATGTCCATCCCCGCCGGAATGGCGTGATAGAGAAAAACACTGTGCATGGCGCGGCGCACGGGCTCGTTGCCGCGAAACGAGAAGCTGAGGTTGGACAGGCCGCCTGAAATATGCGTGCCTGGGCAGCGCCGGCGGATCTCGCGCGACGCCTCGATGAAGTCGATCGCATAGCGGCGATGCTCGTCGATGCCGGTCGCCACCGCGAAGATGTTGGGGTCGAAGATGATGTCGCTCGGCGAAGTGCCGTCGGCGGTCAGCAGACGGTATGCACGCTCGCAAATCTCGACCTTCCGGAGCTCCGTGTCGGCCTGACCGACCTCATCGAAGGCCATGACCACAACTGCGGCGCCATAGGCACGGCACTTGCGCGCGAGCTCAAGGAACGGCCCCTCGCCTTCCTTCATCGAGATCGAATTGACGATCGGCTTTCCCGACACGCATTTCAGGCCGGCTTCGATCACGCTCCATTTCGAGCTGTCGATCATCACTGGCACGCGCGCGATATCCGGCTCGGCCGCGATGCGCTTGAGGAAGGTCGTCATTGCGGCTTCACTGTCGAGCAAGGCCTCGTCGACGTTGACGTCGATGATCTGCGCACCGTTTTCGACCTGGTCGCGCGCGACCTCGACCGCCGCGTCATAATCGCCGGCCAGGATCAGCTTCTTGAAACGCGCCGAGCCGGTGACGTTGCAGCGTTCGCCGATATTGACGAAGCGCGCGCCCGCGCCGGCTTGCTCGACCTTGCTCAGCTCCACCTTCAGGCCGCGATCAGCATCGGTTCGAGCCCGGCGAGCAAGGTGCCCGCGGGAGCGGCCGGAACGGCGCGCGGCGTGCAATCGCGCGCCGCCCCGGCAATTGCGGCGATGTGCTGCGGGGTTGTCCCGCAGCAGCCGCCGACGACGTTGACGAGCCCGCTTTCGACCCACTCGCGGACCTGCGCCGCGGTTTCTTCCGCGGCCTCGTCATATTCTCCAAGCTCATTGGGAAGGCCCGCGTTCGGGTAGGCCATGACCAACGTGTCCGCGACCGCCGACAGGGCGGCCAGGTGCGGGCGCAGCTGCGCGGCGCCGAACGAGCAATTGAGGCCGACGGTGATCGGGCGCGCATGGCGCACCGAGGCCCAAAATGCCTCGACCGTGTGGCCCGAAAGATTGCGCCCGCTAAGGTCGGTCAGGGTCATGGAGATCATGAGCGGAAGCGCGCGGCCGAGCGCCTGCTCCGCTTCCAATGTCGCCATGATCGCTGCCTTGGCGTTCAGCGTGTCAAAGATCGTCTCGATGAGTATGAAATCGACTCCGCCTTCGACCAAAGCATCGACCTGTTCGCGATAGACGGCTTTGACCTGGTCGAAATCGACCTCGCGGAAGGCGGGGTCGTTGACGTTGGGCGACAGCGACAGCGTCTTGTTGGTCGGGCCCATCGCCCCCGCGACCCAGCGCGGCTTGCCGTCTTTTGCGGTGTAGCGGTCCGCGACTTCGCGGATGATCCGTGCCGAGGCTCGGTTCATCTCCGCGGTCAATTCCTCCGCGCCATAATCGGCTTGGCTGATGCGGTTGCCATTGAACGTATTGGTCGCGAGGATTTCGGCACCAGCCTCGGCGAAGGCTTCGCACGTGGCCCGAACGATCTGCGGCTGCGTGATGTTGATGAGGTCGTTGTTGCCCTTCTGGTCGCGCAGCAGGTCGAGCCCGGCACAATAGTCGCTGGCTGACAATCGCTCGGCCTGGATCGCGGTGCCGTAAGGCCCGTCCTTGATCAGGATGCGTTTGGCCGCAGCAGCGCGGAAGGTTTCAGTGGCGCTCATGCTTTCGCCCTTACGCCCAGCAGATGACAGATCGCGTAGCTGAGCTCCGCGCGGTTGAGCGTGTAGAAATGGAAGTGGCGAACGCCACCCGCGTAAAGCTGGCCGCACAGTTCCGCCGCGACCGTCGCTGCGATCAGCTGTCGCGCGGCAGGCAGGTCGTCCAAGCCCTCGAATAGCTCGTTGAGCCAAGGCGGAATGCTGGCCCCACACAGGTCTGCAAAACGGCGCGTGGTGGCGACGTTCGAGACCGGCAGGATCCCGGGGACGATCTCGACATCGATCCCGGCGTCGGCGGCCTCGTCGCGGAAGCGGAAGAAGCAATCGGCCGAGAAGAAGAACTGCGTAATCGCGCGGTCGGCGCCGGCGTCGACCTTGCGCTTCAGATTCTCGAGGTCGAACGCCCGCGACGAGGAATCCGGATGCACTTCGGGATACGCCGCGACGGAAATGTCGAACGGTGCGACCTGCTTGAGGCCGGCGACCAGCTCGACCGCGTCGCGATAGCCTTCGGCATGGGGCTGATACTTCGAACCCGGCTCAGAGGAGTCGCCGCGCAGCGCGACGATGTTGCGAACGCCAAGGTCCCAATAATCGCGAGCGATTGAATCGATCTCGTCCTTGCTTGCCCCGACGCAGGTCAAATGCGCGGCGGGCGTCAGCGAAGTCTCCTTGAGGATGCGCTCGACCGTTTGGTGCGTGCGCTCACGAGTCGACCCGCCAGCGCCGTAGGTGACCGAGACGAAACGCGGCTCGAGCGGCGCGAGTGTCTGGATCGAGCTCCACAGAGTCTCGGCCATGGCCTCGCTTTTCGGCGGGAAAAATTCGAAGCTGACCTGGATGTCGCCGCGCGCTTCGGCGAACAGCGGCAGGTGATGACTGAGGCGCTCGAAGGCGTTCATGCCGCCTTCCTTTCCGACAGAGCTTCCTTGACGCCGCGCCACAAGGTCACAGTGAGTTCACCGCCCTTGAGGTGACGGATTTCATCGACCGTCAATCCGGCCGCCGAAAACCAGCCGCTCATCGCCTCATCCTCAAAGCCGAGCCGGATGTGGGCGTCGCGCTCGCGCAGCTCCTCGCGGTCGTGCGCCGCGAAATCCACGACCAGCAGGGTGCCGCCCGGCGCAAGCACGCGCGCGGCCTCCGCGATCGCCGATGCCGGCGAGTGCGCATAGTGGAGCACCTGATGGATCACGATCGTGTCTGCGCTGCTGTCGGCGAGCGGCAGCGCGTACATGTCGCCTTGGCGCAAACTCGACGCGATCCCCGCAGCCTCAAGCTTTACCCGCGCTAGTCGTAGCATCTCCGACGACCGGTCGATCCCGATGGCCTGGCTCGCGCGCGGACCGAACAACTCGATCATGCGGCCCGTGCCGGTACCGATGTCGACCAGCCGGCCGAGGGGACGTCGGCCGAGGCTGCGATCGATTGCCTGCTCGACATCGCATTCGGCCACATGGAGCGACCTGATCCGATCCCAAACATCGGCGATGCCCGCGAAGTGACGCGACGCCGCTTCGGCGCGCTCGGCGCGGATTTTTTCGGTGCGAGCCGCGTCGGACGAGAAAAGCGCGCGGGTCGATGCGTCAGCCCAAAGATCGATGAGCGCGAACATCGCTTCGAGATCATGAGAATCGGCGAGCGTTAGGAAAACCCAGCTTCCTTCCTTGCGCCGCTCGAGTACGCCGGCGTCCGCAAGGATCTTCAGGTGGCGCGAAACGCGCGGCTGGCTTTGGGCGAGGATTTGAGCGAGCTCGCCCACCGACAATTCCATCAACCGCAGCAAAGCGACGATCCGCAGCCGCGTCGGGTCGGCCAGGGCCTGGAATCGATCAGCGAGCGGAAGGGCGACGTTCACCAGATAAGGATATAAAGATATCTTTATATGGTCAAATCAACCTTTCGAAATAATCCCTTGTACGCAGGTAGAGATTGCCGCTATGCCCGCCGGTCTGGCCTGGACGACTCGCACGGGCAGGCCGACGCTGGGTCTTAGGACCCTCTAAGAAGGGAGTGGAACGATCATGAAGAAAGTTGCTCTGACCGTTGCGGTCCTCGCGCTCGGCCTCGCCGCGTGCCAGAAGAACGCCGACAACGCCGCCGCCAACGAGACTGCGGTCGAGAACAATGCAGACGCGGACGTCAACGCCGCGACCAACGACGCCGCCGCCAGCGCCGATGCCGCGCTGAACGCTGCGGGCAACGCTGCTGATGCCGCCGGCAACGCCGTCGACAACGCCAGCAATGCTGTCGCGAACGCTACGACGAACGGCTAATCGTTCTTCTAAAGCGATAAAGGAAAGGGCCGTCCTTCGGGGCGGCTCTTTTTTTGTCTTCGCCCGAAGTGATACTTTGGGCGAGTGAGAAAGCTTCCGTTCGCCCTTCTGCTACTGGTTGCGTCTTGCAGGGATACAGCCCCGCCCCAGCCCAGCGCCGCGCAATCCGCGCAGCTGAATGAAGCCGAGGACATGCTGAACGCTGAAGCAGCCAAAGAGAAAGGGCCGGAGGATCGCTCCCCCGGCCCTTCCAATTCGTCGGATTAAGCGACTGGCTTAGAAGTCCATTCCGCCCATGCCGCCCATGCCGCCGCCGGCCATCGCCGGAGCAGGCTTGTCTTCCGGCGCATCGGCGATCGACGCTTCCGTGGTGATCAGGAGCCCAGCGACGCTGGCTGCGTCCTGCAGAGCCGCACGAACCACCTTGGTCGGATCGATCACGCCAGCCTTGACCAGGTTCTCGTAAACCTCGGTCTGGGCATTGAAGCCAAGCGTCGGGTCATTGCCGTCGATCAGCTTGCCGGCCACCACCGCGCCATCGTGGCCCGAATTCTCGGCAATCTGCCGGAGGGGCGACTGGAGCGCCTTGCGGATGATGTCGATGCCACGGGTCTGGTCATCGTTCTCGCCCTTGAGGCCATCGAGGGCCTTGGTGGCGTAAAGCAGCGCAGTTCCTCCGCCCGGAACGATGCCTTCCTCGACCGCGGCGCGGGTCGCGTGGAGCGCGTCATCGACGCGGTCCTTGCGCTCCTTCACCTCGACCTCGGAAGCACCGCCGACCTTGATCACTGCAACGCCGCCGGCGAGCTTCGCCAACCGCTCCTGCAGCTTCTCACGGTCATAGTCGGACGTCGTCGACTCGATCTGTTGGCGGATGGCGCCGACCCGGGCCTCGATGTTCTCGCGGGTGCCATTGCCGTCGACGATCGTCGTGTTGTCCTTGTCGATCGTGATGCGCTTGGCCTGGCCGAGCATGTTCAGCGAGACGGTCTCCAGCTTGATGCCGAGATCCTCGCTGATCATCTCGCCCCCGGTGAGGATCGCAATGTCCTCGAGCATCGCCTTGCGGCGATCGCCGAAGCCCGGCGCCTTCACGGCCGCAACCTTGAGGCCGCCGCGCAGCTTGTTGACCACCAGGGTCGCGAGCGCTTCGCCCTCGATGTCCTCGGCGATGATCAGCAGCGGACGGCCGCTCTGGACCACGGCTTCCAGGATCGGAAGCATCGCCTGGAGGTTCGACAACTTCTTCTCGTGGATCAGGATGTAGGGGTCGCTAAGCTCGACCTGCATCTTTTCCGGGTTGGTGATGAAGTAAGGCGACAGGTAACCGCGGTCGAACTGCATGCCTTCGACGACGTCGAGCTCAAACTCGAGGCCCTTGGCTTCCTCGACGGTAATCACGCCTTCCTTGCCGACCTTTTCCATCGCTTCCGCGATTTTCTCGCCGACTTCCTTGTCGCCGTTTGCCGAAATGATACCGACCTGGGCGATCTCCTGGCTGCCCGACACATCCTTCGAGCGGCTCTTGAGGTCCGCGACAACCTTGGTGACGGCAATGTCGATGCCGCGCTTCAGGTCCATCGGGTTCATGCCGGCCGCAACCGACTTCATGCCCTCGCGAACAATCGCCTGGGCGAGAACGGTCGCGGTGGTGGTGCCGTCGCCGGCGAGATCGTTGGTCTTCGAGGCCACTTCACGCACCATCTGCGCGCCCATGTTCTCGAACTTGTCCTTGAGTTCGATTTCCTTGGCGACGGTAACGCCGTCCTTGGTGATGCGCGGCGCTCCGAAACTCTTGTCGATCACGACGTTGCGGCCCTTGGGGCCCAGAGTCACTTTCACCGCATTGGCGAGGATATCGACGCCGGCGAGAATGCGCTCACGCGCGTCGCGGCTGAATTTCACGTCTTTGGCTGCCATCTGGCTACCCTTTCCTGACTTCGGCTTTGAACAGGTTCACAGCCGGGGAATTGAATTAATTGAGGAAGATCCCGAGCCGGCTGGCGTCAGCCAACAATGCCCAGAATGTCGCTTTCCTTCATGATGATCAGGTCTTCACCGTCGATCTTGACCTCGGTGCCCGACCACTTACCGAACAGGATCTTGTCGCCGGCCTTGACGTCGAGAGGCGTGAGCTTGCCCTCTTCGGACTTGGCGCCGGCGCCGACGGCGACGACTTCGCCTTCCTGCGGCTTTTCCTTGGCGGTGTCGGGAATGATAATCCCGCCCGCAGTCTTTTCGTCAGCCTCGACCCGGCGGACGAGGACGCGGTCGTGAAGCGGCCTGAAACCCATAGGTTGAACCCTCTTTAACAGCTTGGTTGAACTTCTTCCGTTGGCACTCCCGATGCGAGAGTGCCAACGATGCCGCGCATGTGGTTGCGCGCCGTTCATCTGTCAACGGCGGCACGTACCGATTTTGTTTAGGCGGTTGCGGGCTGGGTCAGGTCGAGGTCGAGAATGACTTCGTCGCGCAGGACGATGCCATCGAGCTCCAGCGGGACGTAACCGCGCTCCGCCGAGTAGAAGTCACGAATGATGCGCTGAATGCGAAACCCCAGCCGCTGGTAGAATTTCAGGGCCAGAATGCTCGCCGCAGCGGTGGCGAGGACCACGGATCGCCCACCGCGGGCGCGGCAATAATCGCAGGCCGCCGTAATGAGTCGGGCGCCGATCCCCCGGGATCGACGGTCCTCTCGTACGGCTAGGCTCTTGATCTCGAATATACCCTCCTCGTCCGTTTCGACGACGAGCGCGTGCCCGATGATCCTGCCCTCCTCCACGGCAACCAGCACCTCACCGAGGTCGCGGTAGCTGGCGATTTGGTCTTCGGAATCGTCCGCCTCGGCAAAAAGCGGCTGCAGGGCTTCGCGGGGACCTTGATGAAGGCGGATCTCCATGGCCACTATTCGCGCCGCGAACGCCGAGGGTTACTTCGAAATCAAGCCGATCCGATCGCGCAAGATCCACCGCGCTAGCATCAGCACCGCCACGGCGGCCAGCCCGCTGGCGAGCCCGATCCAGATGCCGACGCCCTTCCAGTCCGCGCCGAACGCGAGCCATGCCCCGACGCCAAGCCCGACACCCCAATAGCCGACCAGAGCGAAAATCAGCGGCCAGCGCGTGTCGTGCAGTCCGCGCAACATGCCCGCGCCAATCACCTGCGCGCCGTCGACCAGCTGGAAGGCGGCCGCGACCTTGAGGAAGCTGATCGCTAGCAGGATCACGCCCGCGTTTTGCGGCAGATCGTCCAGGAACAGGGTCACCAGAGTGCGCGGGTACAGCCACATGCCGAGCGCCATCGCGCCCATGAAGCCGACGCCTATCACCCAGGCGGTCCAGCCCGCGCGGGCGATGCCCGCATTGTCGCCTCTGCCGAGCGCTAGCCCGACTCGCACCGTCGCCGCCTGGCCCAGTCCCAGCGGCACCATGAAGGTGATGGCCGCAAGCTGCAGCGCGATGGCGTGGGCAGCGACGGCGGGCGCGCCGATCCAGCCCATGAAATAAGCGGCGAGCGCGAACACGCCCATTTCCAGTGCCATCGTGACGCCGATCGGCCAGCCCAAGCGGACCATGGCCATCGTTCGCTGACCGTCGAACCGCCAGAAGCGCCCGAACAGGTGGAAGCGACGGAAGCGCTTTTCGGTCAGCACGACGGCAACCAGCGCTGCGCACATCGCTAGCCAGGTCAGCGTGCTGCCGAGACCGCCCCCGATGAGCCCGAGCGCGGGCAGACCAAAATGGCCGAAGATCAGCGCCCAGCTCAGCAATGCGTTGACCGCAATTCCTGCAATGCTCAGCCAGAGCACGATTCTCGGCCGCTCGAGCGCGGCGACGAAATTGCGGAGAAGCTGGAACAGCAGCCACGGCGCGGTGCACCACATATAGGCGCGAAGGAAGGTCTGACCCTGGCTGGCTAGCTCGTCGGAAATTCCGAATGCGCGCATGATCGAGCCGACGTGCCACAGCACCAACCAGTAAGGCGGCAGCATCATCGCGATGAGCCACAGGCCTGCGCGAAACGTCCGCCGAACATCACGCACCGCATTGAAACGCTGCCCAAGCGCAGTCGCCATCATCGGCGAAGAGGCGATGATCAGGCCCAGCATCAGCAGGTTGAAGGTAAAGGTCAGGTTGAGCGCCAGCGTTGCTGCCGCCAATTGCGTCGCACCGAGACGGCCCATGAGGAGCACGTCGGTTGCCTGGATCACCTGCTGGGTGAGGTTGGCGAGGATCAGCGGCCAGGCGAGCGCCAGCGTCGAGCGCAACTCATCGCGCCACGCATTTTTTGGCTCTGCCGCTGTAATTTTGACCCCGCCGTGCATAGCTAGGCGCCTAGCTGTAAGGCCGGGGTTCGGCTAGCGCAGCCGAGCAACAGTCGAGGCACTCAAATGAAGTTCGTTCGCGCAATCTGGAAGCTGCTGGTGGGGATCAAGGACGCGCTCGTCCTGATCTTTATGCTGCTGTTTTTCGGCATGATCTACGCAGCGCTGTCGGCGCGTCCGGCCCCGGTGAAGGACGGCGTCCTCGACCTCAACCTCAATGGCAGCGTGGTCGAGCAGCCCGCCAAAGCCAGCTGGTCGGAGGTCGCGGGTGGGTCGAGGCTCGATCAATACCGGCTGCGCGACCTCATTGCAGCGCTGGGCAAGGCCAAAGACGACAGCAGGGTGAAGGCGGTCGCGCTTGACCTCGACGGCTTTACTGGAGGCGGCCAGACCGCGATCGGCGACCTCGCCGACGCCGTTCGCGCGGTGCGCGCGGCGGGCAAACCGGTGGTCGCTTACGGCGTCGGCTACACCGACGACAGCTATCAGCTCGCCTCCGCGGCGTCGGAGATCTGGCTCAACCCGCTCGGCGCGGTCCTGATCGCAGGCCCTGGCGGATCGAACCTCTATTACAAGGGCTTGCTTGATAAGCTCGGCGTTACCGCGAACGTCTATCGCGTCGGCACCTACAAGTCGGCGGTCGAACCATACATCCGGAACGACATGTCGCCCGAAGCCAGGCAGAATTACGAGGCGCTCGATCATGCGACGCTTGAAGCGTGGCGGCAGAGCGTGAAGCAGGCGCGGCCCAAGGCCAACGTCGACCTGTTCCTCCAGAACACGAACGCGGCCGTTGCTGCCGCGGGCGGAGACATGGCCAAGGCCGCGCTCTCGGCGGGCCTGGTCGACAAGATCGGTGACCGAACCGCCTTCGAAGCGCGTCTGGGCCAGCTCGGCGGCACCAAGAATGCCGATGCCGAGGCGGGTTTCAGCCGGATAAAGCTCGCGTCCTATGTCCGCGACGTGGTGGACGAAAAGCCGAGCGGCCCGATCGGCGTCGTGACGATCGCGGGCCTGATCGTTGACGGCAAGGCGGGCCCCGGCACCGCGGGTGGCGACACGATCGCCAAGGAGATTGCGACGGGCGTCGACAAAGGCGTCAAGGCGTTGGTTGTGCGGGTCGATAGCCCGGGCGGATCGGTGCTCGCCTCCGAACGCATTCGCCAGGCGCTCCTCAACGCCAAGGCCGACGGAATCCCGGTGGTCGTATCGATGGGCAGCGTCGCTGCTTCAGGCGGCTACTGGGTTTCGACCCCGGCCGACTTCATTTATGCCGAGCCGTCGACCATCACCGGTTCGATCGGCGTGTTCGGCGTCCTGCCGAGCTTTCAAGGAACCTTGCAGAAGCTGGGTATCGGCGCCGACGGAGTTAAGACGACCCCGCTGTCTGGCGAGCCCGACCTGCTTAAGGGACCGTCGCCCGAAGCGAGCCAGCTGATCCAGGGCGGCGTGAACGCAATGTATGCGCGGTTCATCAACTTGGTCGCCCAATCGCGCCACAAGAGCCCGCAGCAGATCGACGCGATCGCGCAGGGTCGAGTGTGGGATGGCGGTATGGCTCACCAGCTTGGCCTCGTCGACGGCTTCGGAGGAATGAACGAGGCGATCGCCAAGGCAGCCGAGCTGGCCAAGCTCGGCGACGACCGCAGTGTTCGCTATCTCGAGCCCCCGCTCAGCTTCCGCGACGAACTGCTTCAATCGCTTTCGGATGAGGACAGCGATAGCGCCGCGCCGGAAGATGCCTTCGCCATGCTATCGCGCAAATCCCAGCAGCAGATCGCCGCAGTGATAGGCGAGGTCCAGTCGATGCTCGACGGGCCGAGCATCCAGGCCCGGTGCCTGGAATGCCAGGTCAGCGCTCCGGCGCCCCTCAAGGTGCGCGACAAGAGCTTGCTGGAGCTGATCGCGAACTGGCTTAGCTAGGGCGCTGACTTCCGCCGAGTTACCGCGACGCGCGTAAAGACCAGGGGCTTATCCAGCTGACCCGTCTTGTCCGGAACAAGCGATCGCACCTCATAGTGGTCGGCATCGATCAGCCGCCATTCGGAGTCGATCGCCTGTTCGGGCTTATCGGGCGAGGCCCGCATGTCCCCGGTAAAGCCGAGCATCCTGTCGGCCGACCCAACCTTCCCCTGACCCACTCCACCTAGCGAATTGTAATAAGTGAAAACGAGGTCGGGGCCGTCAGCGCTGTAGATGGTCTCACCGGCATAGACGGTCTTGCCGCTCTCCTGAACTTCGTGCCGGTCACGAACATGCGCGCCGCCGTACATCGGCTCGAAGCAATGTACGTCGCGCACGGTCGGGCTGAAGTCGGCACGCCAGCAGGCGTCCAGGAAGGGCTTGAACGATGATAGGTCCGCCGGCTGCGAAACCACTTGGGATGCGAGTAGGAGAGCGGCGATCATTCCGCCGACATAGCAGCGGATCCCGACTAGCTTAAGCGGGCGGCGATCGCCTTCAGCGTCTCGGGTGGGCGATCGATGATATCGCCGTGCGACACGATGATCCGCCTCAGGTCGGGGATTTCCGCCCACTGACGCAGCTGACGCGCGAGGGCGGCCTTGTCGTTGACGAGCAACCAGCGCACCTCGCGCGCCATCTGCGGCCGCTTGACCCCGAACCCAAATACCCGGGCGAAGATTTTTGCGCCGAGCCCCTTGGGATGGCGGACGTGCGAGATGAGGTCGTTGACCACCAGGGTCGATCCGCGGTCGCGACGGATCAGCAGCACGCTCTCGGCTCGCCGAGTCCCGTCGGCGATCACAAGGCTGACCGCGTCATCGCCCATGACATCACTAGTCGCATCGACCTTCACCGCTTGCGCAACTCGCTTCTTCGCTCCGGGCGGACAGAGGATTTTGGCCTGCGGATAGCGCTGCTTCCAGATCTGCGCGTCGAGGCGATGGAAGCCGTTCGGGACCACGATGAACTTCGGGGTGCCGAACGCTTCGATCTCCCGCATGGCCGGCTCGTGAAGCGCGACGGGGCTAAATACGACCGAGCCGCCCGCCTCAAGCGCCGCGACGGTCATGCGCCTCGGAAAGGTCCCCAGCGGCATGTGGATTTCGCCTTCGACGCTGAGGATCCCGTCGTCGATGGTTCCGACGGGGCCGTGGGGAAAAACTGTCCATTCGGTGTGAAAGCCGGGCATGGACCCCTGAACGCCTCAGATGCGGATCGGCTTCCCGATCAATGGTGATACGAAGCGAGGCACATCAGCCCGCAGAGCAGCGCGCCGCCAAGCAAGGCAAAGCCGGCGATCACCAGCAACGTCGGGGTTTGCCTTTCCATGGTCAGATGTGGATCGGCTTGCCCTGCACCGCCATCGCCGCTTCCTTGAGCGCCTCCGAATGTGTCGGATGGGCGTGGCACGTGTAAGCGATGTCTTCGCTCGTCGCGCCGAACTCCATCGCCTGCGCCGCCTGGGCGATCATCGTGCCGGCAACGCTGGCGATCATCCACACGCCGAGCACGCGGTCGGTCTTGGCGTCGGCGATCACCTTTACGAAGCCGTCGGGCTCGTGGTTGGTCTTGGCGCGGCTGTTGGCGAGCATCGGGAACTTGCCGACCTTCACCTCGCCATGCTCCTTCGCCTGCGCTTCGGTCAGGCCGACGCCGGCGATTTCCGGCATCGTATAGACGACGCTCGGGATCACATCGTGGTTCACGATGCCCGTGAGACCAGCGATATTCTCTGCGACCGCAATACCTTCGTCCTCCGCCTTGTGAGCGAGCATCGGGCCGGGGATCACGTCGCCGATTGCCCACACGCCGGGAACCGAAGTCTTGAAGCTGTGATCGGTCTCGACCTGGCCGCGCTGGTTGACCTTGAGGCCCGCCTTGTCGAGCGCCAGGCCTTCGGTGTTCGGCCGCCGCCCGATAGAGACGAGCACCGCGTCGGCCTCGATAGTTTCCGCCGCGCCACCCTTGGCCGGCTCGACCGTCAGGGTCGCCTTGCCGCCGTCGACCTTCACCCCGGTGACCTTAGTCCCGAGCCGGAACTCGATCCCCTGCTTCTTGAAGATCTTGTTGGCCTCCTTGCGCACATCGTCGTCGAAGCCGGGCAGGATCTGGTCGAGGAACTCGACGCAGGTGACCTTCGCACCGACGCGCCGCCACACGCTGCCGAGCTCGAGCCCGATCACGCCGCCGCCGATGACGACGAGGTGCTCGGGGACCTTGGCCAGCTCGAGCGCGCCGGTCGACGACACGACGATCTTCTCGTCGATCTCGACGCCGGGCAGCGGAGTCACCGACGAGCCGGTGGCAATCACGATGTCCTTCGCACGCACGGTGCGGTCGCCGACCTTGACTGTATCGGCGCTCTCGAAGCTCGCATGGCCCTTCAACCATTCGATCTTGTTCTTCTTGAACAGGAACTCGATGCCGCCGGTCAGGCCCTTCACGGCGTCGATGCGCTGCGCGTGCATCGCGGGAAGGTCGAGCTCGGGCGTAACCTTGACCCCCATTTTGGCCATCGCTCCGCCGGCCGCCGCCTCGAAATATTCGGACGCGTGGAGCAGCGCCTTGGACGGGATGCAGCCGACGTTGAGGCAGGTGCCGCCGAGCGTCTCGCGGCTTTCGGCGCAGGCGGTCTTGAGGCCGAGCTGCGCGGCGCGGATCGCGGCGACGTAGCCGCCGGGGCCGGCGCCGATCACCAGGACGTCGAAATCGTAATCAGCCATCATATGCTCTCTAAATTAGAAGTGTTCGCTCACGAGCGAAGCCTCAGTGCAAATAACCCAGTTCTTTTCCGCATGCCGCCATCGGCCTCATTCCCTCTTCGGGAGTGAGATCCTTCAACGCTTTGACGTTATACCTTCCCAGCTTCTTGGTGGCGCATGAGCACACCCGATCCATCTCAGCTGCTGGCACTCCGTCCGCCACTCCATTCTGGCGACAGGAACGAGCAAACGAGGTTAGGAAACTGGTCTTGAAACTTGCGTCGTATGCCTTTCCAGAACCGCTATCTTGTGTCGCTGCTCGTGGACCACAAGCTTGCAACATCAAAACGATCACAACCGCTGGGCAAGTGCGAGATCGCGATCTGTTCGAACGTCTCTTCACAATCAACTTGCGCCATGCTCGAATTGGAGACCGATCATAAGTCGATCAGGAGCCGGGTCGGGTCCTCGATCGCTTCCTTCACCCGCACGAGGTAGGTGACCGCTTCGCGGCCATCAATGATGCGGTGGTCGTAGCTAAGCGCGAGATACATCATCGGGCGGGTGACGATCTGGCCGTCCTTGACGACCGGGCGCTCCTCGATCCGGTGCATGCCGAGCACCGCCGACTGCGGCGGGTTGATGATCGGCGTCGACAGCAAAGATCCGAACACGCCGCCGTTGGAGATGGTGAAAGTGCCGCCCTGCATCTCGTCGACCGTCAGGGTGCCGTCCTTGGCGCGCTTGCCGAAGTCGGCGATGGTCTTCTCGATCTCCGCAAAGCTCATCGCCTGGGCGTTGCGCACCACCGGCACGACGAGGCCCTTTGGCGCGGACACCGCGACCGAGACGTCGAGATAGTCATGATAGACGATCTCGTCGCCCTCTAGGCTCGCGTTGACGCTCGGCACATCCTTCGCGGCGAGCGCGCAGGCCTTCACGAAGAAACCCATAAAGCCCAGGCGGATGCCGTGCTTCTTCTCGAACAGATCCTTGTAGCGGGCGCGGGCGTCGATCACCGCCGACATGTCGACGTCGTTGAACGTCGTCAGCATCGCCGCCGTGTTCTGCGCATCCTTCAGGCGCTTGGCGATCGTCTGGCGCAGGCGCGACATCTTGACGCGCTCTTCGCGCCGCTCGCCGGCAGCCACCGGAGCCTTGTTCTGCGGAGCCAGGGCGGCCGGAGCCGGTGTCGGCGCTTTCGCCTGCGGCGCCGGGGCGTTCTTCTGCGCTTCGGCTGCAGCGAGGACGTCGTCCTTGGTCAGCCGCCCGTCCTTGCCGGTGCCCACGATCTTGGTCGGGTCGACGTGATGTTCGAGCACCGCCCGGCGAACCGCGGGAGACATGGTGGTCACGCCCGGATCCTGCGGCGGACCGTCAGGATTGGCGATCTCAGCGGTCGGTTCTGGCGCATGATCGTCGCCGCGGAGCGCCGGGGTCTCGCTCGGGCCCGCGGGATTAGTCGTCGCATCGGCCGCAGCCTTGGCCGGAGCGGACGCCGCCGCGACCGCGCCAGCATCAATCCGCGCGATCAGCGCACCGACCGCAACCGTATCGCCTTCCTTCACCAGCTGTTCCGTGAGCACACCGGCAACGGGCGACGGAACTTCGACGCTGACCTTGTCGGTCTCGAGGCTTGCAATCGGCTCATCCTCGGCCACCGCTTCGCCCGGCTGCTTCAGCCACTGCGCGAGCGTTCCTTCGGTAATGGATTCTCCGAGGGTCGGAACTTGGACGTCGGTAGCCATGGTTTCCCTTTATTGCGCCGCGACGGCCGGGGTTGCGGGCTGGCTGCTATGGCCTAGCGCCGCAGCGATCAAGGCCGCCTGCTCGGCCGCGTGCCGCTTGGCGAGGCCGGTTGCGGGAGAAGCGCTCGCGTCACGGCCTGCATATTGCGGCCTCAAGTCGGAGAAACCCGCGTCGGCGAGACAGGTTTCGAGCAGGGGCTGGACGAAGCTCCAGGCCCCGTTGTTCTTCGGTTCTTCCTGCGCCCAGACAAGGTCGTGAAGCTTGGGCATCGCCTTCAATCGCTTCAGTAGCGGCTCTGAAGGAAACGGATAAAGCTGCTCGATGCGAATGATCTCGACGCCAAGGTCACCGGCCTCGTCGCGCGCCTCCATCAACTCGTAAGCGAGCTTGCCCGAGCACAGCACCAGCCGCCGCGTCTCGCCCTCGGCCGGCGCATTGAGGTCGGAGACGATCCGCCGGAAATGGCTCTCGCCGGTGAAATCGGCTTGGGCAGAAACGGCGTATTTGTTTCTGAGCAGCGACTTGGGCGTCATCAGGATCAGCGGCTTGCGGAAATCGCGCCGCATCTGCCGCCTCAGGATGTGGAAATAGTTCGCCGGCGTCGTGCAGTTCGCGACCTGCAGGTTATCCTCGGCGCAGAGCTGCAGGTACCGCTCGAGCCGCGCCGAGCTATGCTCCGGCCCCTGCCCTTCGAAGCCGTGCGGTAGAAGCATGACAAGGCCACTGGCGCGGAGCCACTTGGCTTCGCCCGCCGCGACGAACTGGTCGATGATACTTTGCGCGCCGTTGGCGAAATCGCCGAACTGCGCTTCCCACAGCACCAGGCACTTCGGGTCGGCGAGCGAATAGCCATATTCGAAGCCGAGCACGCCGAATTCGGACAGGGGGCTGTCGCGGACCTCGAAGCGGCCCGGACCGACGGTCGTCAACGGGATGTATTTTTCGCCGGTCTTCTGGTCGACCCAGACCGCGTGACGCTGGCTGAAAGTGCCGCGGCCGCTATCCTGGCCCGACAAGCGGACGCCCTGCCCTTCGGCGACCAAGCTGCCGTAGGCGAGAGCCTCTGCCGTCGACCAGTCGAAGCCGTCGCCGCTGTCGAACATCGCCTTCTTCGCGTCGAGGACGCGTTTCAGCGTGTTGTGGACGGTGAGGCCGTCGGGAACGGTGGTCAAAACCTTGCCCAGCCGCTGAAGCTCGTTTTCGCTGATTGCGGTCGCGATGTTGCGGCGGCCGAGCACCGGCTCGTCCGGGCGGCCAAGCCCTGCCCATCGCCCTTCGAACCAGTCCGCCTTGTTGGGCAGGTAGGACGTGGCTGAGCTGAATTCCTGCTCGAGATGATCGACGTATGCCTTCGTCTGCTGGTCGATCCATGCCTGGTCGACGACCTTCTCGGCGATCAGGCGAGCGCCGTAGATCTGGCTGATCGCCGGGTGCTTCTTGATTGCCGCGTACATCAACGGCTGGGTGAAGCTCGGCTCATCGCCCTCGTTGTGCCCGAACCGGCGGTAGCACCACATGTCGATGACGATGTCGCGGCCGAAGGTCTGCCGGAACTCGATCGCGAGCTTGCAGCAGAAGGTGACCGCTTCGGGGTCGTCGCCGTTGACGTGGAGGATCGGCGCCTGGACGCCCTTCGCGACGTCCGACGGGTATGGCGAGGAGCGTGCGAATTGCGGGCTCGTGGTGAAGCCGACCTGGTTGTTGATGATGAAATGGATCGTGCCGCCCGTGCCGTAGCCGGGAAGACCGGAGAAGCTCAGGCACTCCCACACTACGCCCTGGCCTGCGAACGCCGCGTCGCCATGGAGCAGGATCGGCAGCACGTGGCGGCCGTGCTTGTCGCCCTTGATCGTCTGCACAGCGCGCGCCTTGCCCAGCACAACCGGGTCGACCGCCTCGAGGTGCGACGGGTTGGGCAGCAACGACAGGTGGACCTTGTTGCCGTCAAACTCGCGATCCGACGACGTGCCGAGGTGATATTTGACGTCACCCGACCCGCCGACATCGGCCGGGTTGGTCGCGCCGCCCGCGAACTCATGGAAGATCGCGCGATAAGGCTTGCCCATCACATTGGTGAGCACATTGAGGCGCCCGCGGTGGGCCATGCCGACGTCGATCTCCTCGACGCCCATCATCCCGCCATATTTGATCACCGCTTCGAGCGCCGGGACTGCGCCTTCGCCGCCGTCGAGCCCGAAGCGCTTGGTCCCGACATATTTCTTGGCGAGGAATTTCTCCCACTGCTCGGCGTGGATGACCTTCTGCAGGATCGACTGCTTGCCCTCGGGCGTGAACTGGACGGTCTCTTCGGCGCCTTCGATCCGGTCCTGGATGAAGCGGCGCTCCTCGACCTCGTTGATATGCATGTACTCGAAGCCGATGTGCCCGCAGTAGCTCGTCTGCAGCACCTTCACGATCTGCCGCACCGTGGCCTGCTCGAAGCCGAGCGCGCCGCAGATCCAGATCGGCCGGTCAAGGTCGCCCTCGCCGAAGTTGTGATATGCCGGGGTCAGGTCCGCCGGGACATCCCGCCGGGTCAGGCCGAGCGGGTCGAGCGCCGCCGCAAGATGGCCGCGCACGCGGTAGGTGCGGATCAGCATCATCGCCCGGATGCTGTCCTCGGCCGCGCGGCGGATTTCGTCGGGGGTCGCGCCGGCCGCAGCCGCCTTCTCCGCGACCGCGGCCTTGAGCTTCTCGATCGTCGCCTGGGTCGGATCGAGCCCGAGATTGACGTCGTCGAGCTCAGACACGGGCCAGTTGGGCCGCTCCCAGCTTGGTCCGGCCTCGCGTTCGATCATTCCAATGGCGTCGGTCACGCCGAGAGCAACTCCTTGAGCGTCTTGCCGAGCTCAGATGGGCTTGGGGAGACGGTGATTCCAGCCGCCTCCATCGCCGCGATCTTGCTTGCGGCGTCGCCCTTGCCGCCCGAGACGATCGCGCCGGCATGGCCCATGCGGCGTCCCGGTGGGGCAGTGCGCCCGGCAATGAAACCGACGACGGGCTTCTTCCGGCCCCTCTTCGCTTCGTCGGCGAGGAATTGCGCGGCGTCTTCCTCCGCGCTGCCGCCGATCTCTCCGATCATGATGATCGACTTCGTCTCGTCGTCGGCGAGGAACATCTCGAGCATGTCGATGAACTCAGTACCCTTCACAGGATCGCCGCCAATACCGACCGCGGTCGACTGGCCAAGACCCTCGTTGCTGGTCTGGAATACCGCTTCATAAGTGAGCGTGCCGGAGCGACTGACGACGCCGACGCTCCCCTTCTTGAAGATATTACCGGGCATGATCCCGATCTTGCACTCGTTCGGAGTCAGGACGCCGGGGCAATTGGGGCCGATCAGCCGCGATTTAGAGCCGGACAGCGCACGCTTGACCTTAACCATGTCGAGCACCGGGATACCTTCGGTGATCGCGACGATCAGCGGCACTTCGGCGTCGATCGCCTCCAGGATCGAGTCCGCCGCGAACGGCGGCGGCACGTAGATGACGGAGGCGGTCGCGCCGGTCTTCGAGACCGCCTCGTGCACGGTGTTGAACACAGGCAGGTCGAGGTGCGTCGATCCGCCCTTCCCCGGCGTCACGCCGCCTACCATCTGCGTGCCGTAAGCGAGCGCCTGCTGCGTATGGAAGGTGCCGGTCTCCCCGGTCATCCCCTGCGTAATGACCTTGGTGTTCTTGTCGACGAGGATCGACATCAGGCGAGGCTTCCGTCGATCTGCTTGCAGGCGTCGAGCAGCTCCTTCACCGCATCGACGCTGACCTGGAAATTGGCCTTGGCGGCATCGTCGAGTTCGATCTCAACAATCTTCTCAACGCCGCCCGCCCCGAGCACGCAGGGCACGCCGACGTAAAGGTCGTTGACGCCATATTGGCCGGTGAGGTTCGCGGCGCAGGGCAGGACGCGCTTCTTGTCCTTCAGGAAGCTCTCGGCCATCGCGATCGCGGAGGTGGCGGGCGCGTAATAAGCCGAGCCGGTCTTCAACAGCGCGACGATCTCGCCGCCGCCGCCGCGCGTGCGCTTCACGATCTCGTCGATCCGCTCCTGCGTCGACCAGCCCATCTTGATGAGATCGGGGATTGGGATGCCCGCGACGGTCGAATAGCCGACCACCGGGACCATGGTGTCGCCGTGCCCGCCAAGCACGAAAGCCGTGACATCCTCGACGCTGACCTTGAACTCGTCCGCGAGGAAATGGCGGAAGCGCGCGCTGTCGAGGACGCCGGCCATGCCGACGACCATGTTGTGCGGGAGGCCGGAGAATTCACGCAGCGCCCACACCATGGCGTCGAGCGGGTTGGTGATGCAGATGACGAACGCGTTCGGCGCATGGCTCTTGATGCCCTCGCCGACGGCTTTCATCACCTTCAAGTTGATGCCGAGCAGGTCGTCGCGGCTCATGCCCGGCTTGCGCGCAATGCCGGCGGTGACGATGCACACGTCAGCCCCGGCAATGTCGGCATAGTCGGTCGAACCCTTCAGGTTCACGTCGAAGTCGTCGACCGGCCCGGCCTGCGCGATGTCGAGCGCCTTGCCCTCGGGAATGCCCTCGACCACGTCGAACAGGACGATGTCGCCAAGCTCGCGCATCGCCGCGAGGTGAGCGAGGGTGCCGCCGATCATTCCGGCGCCGATGAGCGCAATCTTCTTTCGAGCCATTTGAGCTGCTGCTTTCCTCTGCTGCTTTTGGGCGCGCCGAGGTTCCGGCGCTGCGGATTTGGCGGCGCTCTAGACCGCGAGGGGGAGTCGGGCAACCGTCCACAGGTCCGAACATTAAAAGCAGATTACAAGTGAAGGGTGGGAGCAACTGGTGCCCCCTCGGGCTCGTTTCCGAAACCTAACATCTCACGGAGAACGACCATGAAAATTGCACTGCTTGCGCTGGCCGGAGTTGCCGTTGTCGCCACGGCGGCGCCCGCCGAAGCGGCCCGCCACGTTCGCACGATGACCTGCGTCAACTATCGCCACGGACATTGCGTCCGCTACGCGCGCACCGCTCGACCGGCGATGGTCCGTCATGGAACCCGCTATCGCACTGGTTATGTCTTCGGGCCGAGCTACGGCTACACCGCCTACAGCTCGCTGCCGTCGCGCTACGTCACGCGCTACCATCTCAGTCCCGACTATCGCTACGTTTACAGCGGCAATACAATCTACGTCGTTGATCCGACGAGCTACGCCATCACGCGCATCCTGAACGGGATTGTTCGCTAACCGGACTGGCTTGGCGCCGCCGGGACCACCCGGCGGCCACTGTTGCGCAGGACTCAATCGCCTTCGACGAGGCTTAGAATGTTGCCGTCCGGATCCTTGAACCAAGCGGTCTTCATGCCCTCGGCGACATAGCAATCGCCCTGCCGCTCAAGCCCGGGCAGGTCGTAATGCTCGAACAGGACGCCTTTGTCCTTGAGTGCCTTCATTTCACCTTCGATGTCGTCGACATCGAAGGTGAGCGCGGTGGCCTTGTTCGTCCCTGCGAATGCCGAGCGATAAATGCTGAGCTTCGTGTCGCCGCTCTTGAGCATGAAGCCCTCGCCAAAATCCTCGACTTCAGAAAGTCCGAGCGTCCCCTCGTAAAAGCTGCGTGCCCGGTCGAGGTCCTTGACCGCGATCATCGGGGTTGCGTCCGATTTGCCGATCATCCTTGCTCTCCTTGCTGAACATCAACGGAGGCGCTCAATCGGCGTTCCTGTATCCGGCCCGGTAACCATTCCACTCAACGTTCGTTCATGTCCGGAACGATAAAAGGACAGCATTATGAAGCACATCCTCCTCATGGCCGGCGCACTTGCGCTCGGCGTCGCCGGCCCTGCCCTGGCCAAGCCAGGCAATGGTCATGGACATGGAAACGGGCATGGAAACGCCTACGCCTACGGCGCAAACGGCCAAGCCTACGGTTATGGCGCGGGCGGTTGCCCACCGGGCCTTGCCAAGAAGAATCCCTCGTGCGTCCCGCCGGGCCAGGCGAAGAAGCTGTATAATGTCGGCCAACGTTTCCAGGCCGGCGGCATCAGCCCCTACGCCTACAACCAGATTCCGTACAATTTGCGCAATCAGTACGGCCTCAGCCCGTATAGCAATTATTACTACAACAACGGCTATCTGTACGGCGTCGACCCGCGCACGATGGTCGTCCAACAGGCGATCGCGGCGCTGCTCCGCTAAGTCTTCCGAATCGATCAGAAGAGGCCGTCCGGTTCACCGGGCGGCCTTTTCTTATGCGTGGCCACCGTGCTAGCGGCCCGCCATGGCTGAGTTCACGCTTCCCAAGAACAGCAAGATCACGCGCGGACGCGAGTGGAAGCCCGAAGAGGGCAAGCGGCTCCGGACCTTCAAGATTTATCGCTACGATCCTGACGGCGGCTCGAACCCGCGCTGGGACCGCTACACGATCGACCTCGACAAGTGCGGGCCGATGGTTCTCGACGCCCTGATCAAGATCAAGAACGAGATCGACCCGACGCTGACATTCCGCCGCTCCTGCCGTGAAGGCATTTGTGGTTCGTGTTCAATGAACATGGAGGGGAAGAACGGCCTTGCCTGCACCACGGCGATCGAGGACCTCAAAGGCGATATCCAGATCACGCCGCTGCCGCATATGGACGTCGTGAAGGATCTGGTGCCGGACCTGACCCACGCCTACGCGCAATATTCGTCGATCCAGCCGTGGCTGAAGAGCGCCTCGCCGGCGCCGTCGCGCGAGCGCACACAGTCTCCCGAGGACCGCGCGAAACTCGACGGCCTTTACGAGTGCATCCTCTGTTTCTGCTGCTCGACCAGCTGCCCGAGCTATTGGTGGAATGCGGACCGCTTCCTTGGACCAGCGATCCTGCTGCAGGCCTATCGCTGGCTTGCCGACAGCCGTGACGAGGCGACCGGCGAGCGCCTCGACGGCCTTGAAGATCCGTTCCGCCTCTATCGCTGCCACACGATTATGAACTGCGCCAACGTCTGCCCGAAGGGCCTTAATCCAGCCAAGGCGATCGCCGAAACGAAGAAGCTGATCGCCGAACGCGTCGGCTAACGCGTAACGGGGGCGATGCGCTGACGTCCAGCCGCGCGATCTAGCCAAAACGCAGCAAGCTTTTGGTCGGCAGTTACCCCATCTCCGTCTGCGAAAGCTCGACCGAGCAGATACATTGATGGGACGTCATTGCGGATCGCCGCTTCGTAGAGCCATCCCACCGCGGCCTCTCGATCTTTGGCCATCCACCGACCCTCCCAAAGCAATGCGGCAAGGGTGCGCATTGCAATCACATCCCGATGACGAGCTAGAGATTTGATCAGGTCCAAATCGTCTTTTTTGACGAGTACTGTCAGATCGTGGGTTTTGCAGAACTGGGGCAATCCGATGCAGGTGTCCTGATTACGCCATGTTCGAACGCATGTACCGGGAAACGTTACGCACATCCGCGGGTCTCGGCACTGCTCAGGATGGTTTACGCAGCCTGGCCTGGAGAGCCACGTCCGACCTCCACCCATTGACCATGTGTCGAGTGGTCCCACCCAGAAGAGTGCAGCTGCGGCCAACAGCATAGTCGGTATTCCCTTCGAACGACCGAGCACCAGACTTATCACGCGGGCGCTGGTGCATCCAGTTGCACCCCGCCGATCTGAAGATTACGCGAATGGCCGTGACTGACGATCCCACCGAGCTGATGGAAGACGTCGGCGTGCCGACCGGCGCGACGCCCGACGCCGATAATCCGGGCTGGCTGAGCTGGGGCGATTTCCCGCGCGGCTCCTTCGCAGCGGCTACCGGGCGCCTGCTGTTCAAGCCGGACGGACCTGGCCGTGCCATATGCCGCATCTTCCCGACGGAAGAGCATATGAACATGGGTGGCTCGCTCCATGGCGGATCGGTGATGAGCTTCATCGACATGTCGATGTTCGCCGGTGGGCTGTGCGCAGGCATGGAGCGCGGCCATTACGTAACGCTCGACCTCACCACCCATTTCCTCGCGCGCGGCCGGCCCGGCAGCCCGCTCGATTGCCATGTCGAGCTAATCAAGCAGACTCGCGGGCATGCATTCCTTCAGGGCGTCGTCAGGCAGAACGACGCGCCCTGCTACAGCTTCAGCGGCACGCTGAAGCGTATTCGCGAACGCAACGCGCCGGCATGACCGGTCCCGTACGCCCGGCGTACGACCAGCTGCTGAGCGCGGGAGAGCTCAAGGCCGATCCAGCGCAGGCCAAGGCGGTTACGGCGCTTGATCGCCTTGCGGCAAGCATCGCCGGCTACGGACTCCTGTCGCGGCTGCTGAAAAGGTCCGACGGCCCGGCCGGCGTTTACCTGTGGGGCGGCGTCGGGCGCGGCAAGTCGATGCTGATGGACCTCGCCTTTGCCGAGATCGACATCACCCCGAAGCGTCGCGTCCACTTCAACGAGTTCATGCTTGAGGTGCATGGCCGGCTGCGCAAGGCGCGGGAACGCCAGGAGGGCGACCCGATCGAGCCCGTCGCGGAAGAAATCGGGGCTGAGGCCAGGCTTCTCTGCTTCGACGAGATGCAGGTCACCAACCCGGCTGACGCGATGATCCTGTCGCGCCTGTTCGAGAAACTCCTCGCGGAAGGCGTGAAGGTCGTGACGACGTCAAACCGCCCGCCCCGCGATCTGTACAAGGACGGGCTCAATCGCGAGCTGTTCATCCCCTTCATCGAACTCATCGAGAAAAGGATGCTGGTCGTCGCTGTCGATGGCCCGACCGACTACCGGCTCGATCGCCTCGAAGGCGTTGAGGTGTGGCACGTGCCCAATGGGCCCGAAGCCACCGCCGCGCTCAGCAAGGCCTTCTTCCAGCTGACCGATTATCCGGTTGAGGATCGCGCCAAGGTGCCGTCGGAAGAACTGGACGTCGGCGGTGGCCGGACCCTCCATGTGCCAAAGAGTCTGAAGGGCGTTGCGGTTTTTTCGTTCAAGCGGCTGTGCGGCCAGGCGCGCGGCGCCGCAGACTACCTCGCCATCGCGCGGCGCTATCACACGGTGATCATCGTCGGCATTCCGGTCATGACCCGCGACATGCGCAACGAAGCCTCGCGCTTCGTGACCCTGATCGACGCGCTCTACGAGCATAAGGTGAAGCTGCTTGCGGCCGCCGACGCGGAACCTGAGGGTCTCTACCCCCAGGGCGATGGCAGCTTCGAGTTCCAGCGCACCGTCAGCCGTCTCGAGGAAATGAAGAGCGCCGAATATCTGGCGGAGGGCCACGGCATCGCGATAGCCTAAAAGCGGATCGCAACACTGGCACCGCCGCCGTGCGCATCGCCCCACGGAAACCATTGGACTTTGCTGTCTCGCTTGCTCGTGATTAGCCAGCCGGCCGTTTCGCCGATCGCTGCACCCACCACCACGTCATGCACGTAGTGCTTGCGCGCCTCGACGCGGGCTAACCCGACGAAAGCGGCGACGACGTGAGCGGGGATTCCGACCTGCCAACCGTAGCGCTTCTCAAGCGTGGCGGCCGCCGCAAAGCTGATCGAGGTATGCCCCGATGGAAAGCTATTGTCGTTGCTGCCGTCGGGGCGCTCCTCATGGATGACACCCTTCAGTCCGGATGTGACAAGCTGCGCCGCGCCCAGGGAGAATGCGGCTTGCTTGAGCCCCGTCCCGTCGCCTTCCACCAATGGCGCGCCGACGGCAGCAGCGACGAGCGCGTCTCGCCCGACGGTGCTGGCGGTATCCCAGTCGGCGGCACTTGCCTTCGCTGGTTGAGCGGTCGCGAGCGAAGTTCCCGCAAGTAGCGCCAACCCGACAGACTCGGTGATGCGCATTGCATCCGACATAGCGCCAATCCTGTCCTGGATTTCATTAAAATTGGTGACTGACCAGAGCCCGTCTTGACGCTTCGGCAATGACGCGTAGCTTCGCGCAACTGAAAATCCGGGGGAGAGAATTTCATGCGTCGCTTGATGGCCGCCACGTCCTTGCTCGCCTTTGCCGCTCTATCTTCACCTGCCGGCGCTGCCGCACCGGCGCTCACGCCCGCCCAGCGCGAGGCGACTCATGCGATGTTCGAGCATGTGATCGACATTCCGACAGTCATCGGCCGTCACAACGTTCCCGAGATGGCGCAATATGTCGCCGACCAGTTCAAGGCGGCGGGCTTCCCCGAGGCTGACATCCACGTCATGCCCTACCACACCGGTAGCGCCACCACCGGCGACGACGACACCGCCGCGCTGATCGTCCGCTGGCGCGCGGCTGGCAAGCCAAGTGCTCCGCCGATCCTTCTGATGGGCCACATGGACGTAGTCGAGGCGAAGCCAGAGGATTGGTCGGCGACCGATCCGTTCAAGATGGTCGAGAAGGACGGCTATTATTACGGCCGGGGCACCATCGACATGAAGGACGGCATCGTCGCCATCACCCGGGCGATGATCGACCTCAAGGCGGCCGGCTGGAAGCCGAAGCGGGACATCGTCGTGCTGTTTACGGGCGACGAGGAAACCAACGGCATCGGCGCAAGGAACGGCGCGACCCAGTGGCTCGACCTGCTCGGCCATCCGGAGTTCGGGCTCAACGCCGACGGCGGCGGTGGCGGGGTGAACGAAGACGGCAGTCCGGCCGGTTTCACGATGCAGACCGCTGAAAAGACCTTCGCCGGTTACACACTGACCGTTCGCAACCGTGGCGGCCATTCGTCCAAGCCGCGCAAGGACAATGCGATCTACAGCCTCGCCCACGCCCTCGATAAGATCGAAGCTTATCGCTTCACCCCGATGTTGAGCGAGACGACGCGCGCTTATTTCGATGGTCGCCAGAAGCTCGAAAAAGGCCCGCTCGGCGACGCAATGCGGCGCTGGCTCGCCAATCCGAATGACGGAGAGGCCGCTGACCTCATCGAAGCGAGCGAGTCCGAGGTTGGGCTGACCCGCACCCGCTGCGTGCCGACGCGGTTGTTCGCGGGCCACGCCGACAATGCGTTGCCGCAACTTGCGACGGCGATGATCAACTGCCGCATATTCCCTGGCGTGGATCCCAATGCGATCAAGGCGGAGTTGGAGAAGGTGGTGGGCGACCCGACCGTCGTCGTCACCCGCAACGACGATTATGTCTCCTCGATCGCCTCGCCCCTGCGGCCCGACATGACGGCAGCCTTCACGCGCGCCGTTCAGACGCTCCACCCGGGGACGCCCGTGTTCCCCGAAATGTCGACCGGCGCGAGTGACGCGCGGCCGTTCCGCGTCGCCGGTGTTCCGGTCTATGGCGTCAACGGAGGGTGGACCGTGACTCCGATCGACAACCGCGCCCACGGCAAGGACGAGCGGCTTCCGGTCAAATCGCTGTACGATAATGTCGTCCATTGGGAGATCATGCTGCGCGACCTCGCCGGCAAATAGGAGTTCGAGTCATGAAGCATTTTATCGCTCTCGCACTGAGCGCTGCCCTGTCGAGCGCGGCCGTCGCCGCCACCGACCCGCGTACACTTCCGACGAAGCTCTCGCCCGAATGGCAGGCCAAGACTCGCGACGTGTTCAAGCAGGCGATCGAAATCCCGAGCGTTCATAACCGCGGTGAAACCCATCGTGTTGCGGAGCTTCTCGCCTCGCAGTTCCGTGCCGCCGGCATTCCGGAATCCGATATCCACATCATGCCCTACGAGGCGCTGCCCGGCGACAATACAGTTGCCCTGATCGTTCGCTGGCGCGCGCCGCAAACCACCAAGAAACCGATCCTGATCCTAGGCCACATGGACGTGGTCGAGGCCAAGCGCGAGGACTGGAAGTTCGATCCGTTCGTTTTCCGCGAAGAAGGCGGCTACTTCCTTGGACGCGGCACCAGCGACATGAAAAACGGCGACGTCGCGACTACCATGGCGGCGGTCAAGCTGATCAGCGAGGGGTTCAAGCCCAGCCGCGACATCATCTTCTTCTACAGCGGCGACGAGGAAACGCGCGGGGTCGGCGCGACCCTAGGTGCCAGCAAGTGGCGCAATCTGACGGACGCGGAGTTCGGGCTTAACGCCGACGGCGGATGCGGCGGCTACGACCAGAATTTCCGCCCGCTCGGCTGCCAACTCTCGATCGCCGAGAAAACCTTCCAGACTTACTTCCTGACCACGCACAACCCCGGCGGCCACAGCAGCCGCCCACGCCCTGACAACGCCATCTATGACCTGGCGGATGCGCTGGAGAAGCTGCGCACCCATCGCTTCACGCCGATGCTGAACCCGGCCAACCGCGGCTATTTCGAGCAGCGCGCGAAGCAGGAAGGCAATAGCCAGCTGGGCCAGGCGATCCGGCGCTGGCTGGCCAATCCCAATGACGGCGCGGCGGCTGATATCGTCGAGGCGAGCCCGATTGATGTTGGTCTCACGCGGACGCGCTGTGTCGCGACGATGCTGAAGGGCGGCCATGCCGACAACGCGCTTCCGCAAAGCGCGCAGGCAACCGTCAACTGCCGTATCATGCCGAACGTGCAGCCGAAGGACGTCCAGGCCGAGCTTCAGGCGATGGCAGGACCCAAAGTCGAGGTGACGCCTGACCCGAATTATCTGGGCTCGCCGACGCCCGCCTCCCCGCTCCCGCCTGAAGTTCTTTCGGCGGTGACCAAGGCCATACACACCGTCGTCGACCCCAATTTTGACGTGTTCCCCGTGATGGCCGCGGGCGCAAGCGACGGCTCATTCTTCCGCGCGCAAGGAATGCCTGTCTACGACGTCGACGGAAGCTGGGGCATTTCCCCGCTCGACGATCGCGCGCACGGCCTGGACGAACGCATTCCCGTCCGCGCGATGTACGACGACGTGGTCTATTGGGAGACCCTCCTGCGCGAGCTCACTGGACCCGCAGGTGCTCCTACGCCTGCGTCAGCGCCCGTGCAGCCTTCAGCACCTCCTGAGCGTGGTTAGGCACCTTCACCTTCCGCCACGCTTTCAGGACTCGTCCGTCGGCACCGATCAGATAGGTCGCGCGCTCCATCCCCATATACTTGCGGCCGTACATCGACTTTTCGACCCAGGTCCCGAACGCGTCTGAGATCGCGCCGTCCTCGTCCGACACGAGTGGCACGGCGAGGTCATATTTGGCGATGAACTTGTCGTGCTTCTTCATCGGGTCGCGCGACAGGCCGACGACCTTCACGCCGGCCTTCTTGAAGTCGCCGGCAAGCGCGGTGAAATCCTGCGCTTCCTTGGTGCAGCCGGACGTGTCGTCCTTCGGATAGAAATAGAGCACCAGCGGCTGGCCTGGTGAAGCGAGGTCGATCGTGCTGCCGTCGCTCGCGGTTGTCTTGATTGCGGGTGCCCTTTCGGCTTCGTTGATCATCTATTGCTCACCTTTGATTGTCGCCCAAAGCTCCGCGATGCATTGGCGCGCCGCGTCATGCTCGGCAAGCAAGGAGTCCCAGCTTGCCGCTCCGCAGGCTTCGGCGACCAGTTGCCATGTCTCGGGGGTCGGCTTGACGTCGCCTGGTGCAACCAGCCGCATCATCACCAGCATTCGCGCAAGCAATTTTTGTGCATCGGCAATGTTTGCCGAAATCAAGCCCTCCTCCGCTAGTCCCTCGATCGCCACATCCAGTCGGGGATCGAGCGCGACATGGCGCGTTAGCTGGAGCACGTGCACGGCAAACTCGAGATCTACCAGGCCGCCGGGCCCGAGCTTCACGTCGAGCTTGCTCTGCGGTGGCTTGTGACGCGCCATCTCGGCGCGCATCTTGATTGCGTCGCCGACGACCTGCTTCGCGTTCCTCGGCAGCCGCAGCACCTCATCGATGATGCCGGCCGCGCGTTCCCGGACTTCCGGCGAGCCGAAGACCGGCCGCGCGCGGCACAGCGCCATATGCTCCCATGTCCAGGCGTTCTCACGCTGGTACTTCTCGAACGCGTCGAGCGACACGATGAGCATGCCGGTCGAGCCTTCGGGCCTCAATCTCGTGTCGACGTCGTAAAGCGGCCCCGCCGCCGTTGGAACGCTGAGCGCCGCGGTCACGCGGCTCGCCAGCCTGTTGAAATAGTCGTTCGGGCCGAGCGGCTTCTTCCCGTCAGACATATTCTCAGGGTCGGCGCTGTGCAGGTAGATGAGGTCGAGGTCGGAGGCATGGGTCAAGGCGCATCCGCCCAACCGCCCGAGTCCCAGCACGACCAGTTCGCCGCCGGGGAAACGACCATGTGCTGCCTCGAATTCGGCGACTGCGGCTTCGCCCAGGCCGACGAGTGTCCCCTCCGCAACCCGCGAATAGCCTTGTGCGACCTCAAGCGGGTCGCGGCGACGGTCGATCAGCTGAACGCCAAGCGCGAAGCGGCGCTCGTTGACGATGCGTCGGACCCGATCGATGGCGACGTCATAGGGTTGGCCCTCTATCGCCGAGCACAGAACTGCCGCGAACTCCTTCGCGGGCGGCGGCATCGCGAAGCTGGATGCGTCGAACAGCCCTTCGAACAGCTCGGGGCGGCGAGCGAGCTGGTCGGCAAGCGCGGGCGCATGGGCGAGCACCTTGGCCAGCAGCCGCGCCAACGGGGGGCGTGCCTCGAGCAGCCGGAACAGGTTCACGCCGCTCGACAGCCGCTCGACGATGTCGCTTAACCTGTTGAGAGCATGGTTGGGGTCGGCGCCGGAGGCGATGGCCTGCAGCAGGCCAGGGAGCATCGCTTCGAAAGCCTGCTGGGCAGCCGGGGATCGGAGCGATCGCGCCTTGCCGGATCGCCAATCGGCGACGTGCCTCGCCGCTGATTCCGCGTCCGCGAAACCGAGCTGCCCAAGCTCGCGGTTCAAAATGTCGGGGTCATTGGACAGCTGCCCCCGCTCGTCGGGCGCGAGGCCGTCAAAGATCAGTCCGACTTTTTCCACGTGGGGTCGCAGCAGATCCAGGAGATCATTGCTACTATCGAGGCCGTGCAATTGCGCGAGATTTTCGAGCGCGCCAGGTTCGGACGGCAGCAGATGCGTCTGCGCATCCTCGACCATCTGTACGCGATGCTCGACGGTACGAAACAGGCGATAGCTGTCGCTGAGCTTGTGCGCCGTACTTTCGTCTAGCCGGTCAGCGGCGAGCAATGCGTCAATTGCATCCATCGTCGCGGGAGATCGAACGGACGTGTCGCGGCCGCCATGAATCATCTGCTGGATCTGGACGAAGAACTCGACCTCGCGGATGCCGCCGCGACCGCGCTTCAGGTCGTAACCCGGACCGATCTCCGAATTCTGCGCAAAATGGTCACGAATGCGGGCCGAAATTTGTCGCACCTCCTCGATTACGCCGAAATCGAGCGAGCGACGCCACACGAATGGCTCGATCGCCTCGAGGAAGCGCTTGCCGAGCGCCACATCGCCGGCGGCGGCGCGGGCGCGAATGAAGGCAGCGCGTTCCCAGGGCAGGGCTGACGATTCGTAATGGGAAATGGCCGCGTCGAGAGGCAACGCTATCGGCGTCACCTCCGGCGAAGGGCGAAGCCGCAAATCGACCCGCTGCACGTAACCATCCGCAGTCCGCTTCTGCATGGTCTCGATCAGGCGCCGGCCGATACGGACTGCCGCTTCCCCAGCGTCTTCACGAGCCCGCTTGGGCAGCGCGTCCGGATCGAACAGGAGCAAAAGATCCACGTCCGAAGAATAGTTGAGCTCGTGACTCCCGAGCTTGCCCATGGCGATGACCGCGAAGCCATCGGCATGGGCGCCGGGCACTCGCTCGTCGATGGCCTGCTTGACCGCTGCATCGAGCGCCCGGTCGGCGAAGTCCGACAGGATCTTGGTGACCTGCTCAAGCGACATCTCGGCCGATAAGTCGCCAAGCGCGACGGCCAGTGCCAACGCGTGTCGCCGCCTGCGAAGCGCGACATCGAGATCCTCCGCGTGGAAAGACAGGGCCGCAGCCACTGCGGCTTCTGCTCCACTGGCACGAAACGCCTCTTCAATTCCCGGGTTTGCCTGGAGTGCTTCGCGCAGAAACGGCGAGTGATCGACCGCCCGGCGTAGCGCGTCTTCGCGAGGATTCTGGGGATCTGGACGAGCCATCAGCGGCGCCTCATTGCCGCAAAATCATGAAGCTGGAAACTTCCGCGGCCTCTCGGCCGTTAGAAGGGCAAATGAAGCTGGAACGCGAACCCGTTGCGGCGTCGGAATTGCACAGTACGGACCGTCAGGTCATTCGAGTGGACATTCCGCCCGCTCATGCCGGAATCACGGCTGCCCTCCGCCGAGCCTTCGAGGCGGCGGCGCGGGAGCCGTGCGACCGCGACTTTGCCGATTTGTTGAGGCGGCTGAACTAACGCCCGCCTAATCGCGCTCGTGGTCGCGGCTCAGACTGTCGACTTCACCCATGATGGTTTGAAGCGCCGACTTGTCCGGATCGGTTTTGTGCTGCCGACGTGAAGGCAGTTTACCACTCGAAAGCAGTTGCTCGAGCGCAACGCGCCCGCGCGCCACCCGACTTTTGATCGTGCCGACCGCGCAGCCGCAAATCTCGGCCGCTTCTTCGTATGCAAAGCCGCCTGCGCCAACCAGGATGAGCGCCTCGCGCTGGGGCTGAGGCAGGTGCATGAGCGCGCGCTGCATGTCGCCAAGCTCGATGTGACGGTCTTGGCTTGCCGGCGCCGCAAGGATCTTGGACGCGGTAATGTCGTCCCACTCCCCCTTGAAGCGCGCCCGGCGCATCTGGCTCAGGAACAAGTTGCGAAGGATTATAAAGGTCCAGGCGCGCATGTTCGTGCCCGCCTGGAACCGCTTGCGCGCGGCCCATGCCTTCAGCAGCGTTTCCTGGACGAGGTCGTCAGCTAGATCGCGGCTTCCCGATAGTGAACGTCCGAATGCGCGCAGGTGCGGGATGACGGCCGCCAGTTGATCCTTGAATTCGGGATCGGACAGCGGAACCCAATCAGCCGAAACGGCCGCTGGTTGGTCCTGATCACGATCTTCAGCCAAGCTCAAACCCCACCCTGCTTACGCCCGCGGCTTTGGCCGCGCGCGGTTGTCGAAATGATGAACGGCGATTGTGACAGAAGCTAGGTGCTCAGGCCCGGCCAACCAAGACGATCACGGCAAAAAGTATCACCACGAGCAAGGTTCCGACCACGAGCACGTACCGAGCAACGCCCGGAGTTGAGCCGGCACGCGCCTCCGTCGTGGTTTCATGCACCGAAGGTTCGGAGTGTCGCGGGTCAGCCATTAGTTCTCATCACAAAATCACAGTTCCACCGGCCAACGCGCTGGGATGGAATCGTGTTCCGTGCGTAACGGCTGGAACCCGAAACTTTCCGAATTCAGGCGGCGGGGACCGTCGCGGCGTCGAAGAAGAGAGCCTGCGCGATCGCAGCCTTCACCGTCGACCGCTGGAACGGTTTGGTAATCAGGAACGTCGGCTCCGGCCGCGTTCCGGTTAACAGCCGCTCCGGGAACGCCGTGATGAAAATCACAGGAACCGAGAACTCGGCGAGGATGTCCTTCACGGCATCGATACCGCTCGAATCGTCGGCAAGCTGGATGTCGGCGAGGACAAGGCCCGGCGGGCTCTGGCGCGCCTGCGCAACCGCCTCGTCGCGAGTGACGGCGACGCCAGTAACATTATGGCCAAGGTCGCGGACGATCGTCTCGATATCCATCGCGATGATCGGCTCATCTTCGATGATCAGGACGTCGGCGAGGGTTTGGCGCTCAATTTCCTCGAGCGCTTCGGCAACCAGCGAATCGACATCCGCGGCGGAGGCGCTGATCAAATAGCCCGTGTCTTCCGAAGAAAATCCCTCGAGCGACGTCAGGAGCAGTGCCTGGCGCGACAGGGGGGTGATTCGCGAAAGACGAGCCTGCGCAATCGTCTCGGCGCCCGTCGCGCTTTGCACGGGCTCCTCACCCTCCTCGATGTTGGCGGTCGACCAAATCGCGTGGAACGTCCTGTAAAGCCCTAGCCGCGGATCGACGTCCCGCGGAAATTCGTCGGGCTTGGCGACGATCGCCTCGAGGGTCGCGCGGACAAAGGCGTCGCCGTGCGACTGGCTGCCGGTCAGCGCGCGGGCATAACGGCGAAGAAATGGCAGGTGCGGAGCGAGTTCCTGGCCAAGGGACATAAGTGGGGTTTCTCCCTGGAAAACAAATTTGCGCCGTCTTTGGCGGCGCGTCGGAATTGTTGCAACCCTGGAAGGACCGTGCGCTTACCTAGCTTTCACCGCCCCCAAGATGTGAAGCCCCTCTGGAACAAAGCACTGGCCATTTGGTTTCCGTGACTGGCCGGGCTTCTGCAAGGTGAACCCTTTCGCCATGCGGTTCCTGGTCGAATTGTATGAAAGTGGGAGCAATGGTTCGAACCCGTTGCGCCGGTTATTGAGAATTGTATGACGCGCGCCAAAGAACCCGCGCCGAGGGGGGACTAGGAGTTGAGTGTTAAGAAGCGAAGCGAGACGGAGGGATCTGGGCATTCCAGGCGCTCTAAGAAGCCCGCGACTCCAGACCGTAACGCTCGCAAGGGCGACCTTGGTCGTGCCCTTCGCTCAGTCTATGACGACACGCTTCGCGAGGCGGTACCCGACGATTTCCTCAAGCTCATCGGCAAGCTCGGCTAGCGAGCGGCGCATTCCAGAGAATATCGAATGACGCTCGGAGAGCGGTTCGGGCGGCTACCGACGGCCGCGAAGCTCTTACTCATCCTGTCCGCAGTTCTGCTTCCGATAGGGATCGGCCTCACACTCATCGGTGAAGGTGGGATTCGCCAGGCAAACAACGCACTTGAAGGCCGCCAGCACGACCAGTCACGGACGGCGGCCAAGGCCACCGAAAGCCTGATCGCGCGCAATGCATTGGCGCTGCGCATCGCCGCCAACGGTGCGCTGGCGACGGGTGCATCGGGCGCATGCGAGCGAATGCAGCGATCCTTGTCGATTGCGCCCGCCGTCGCCCAGCGATTCGAGCTCGAGGCGCTCGACGGCACGCCGCTCTGCGCGGTTGGAGACGTCGGCGACACAGGCGGCCTATCGCGAATCGCGCCGGGCGACATCGGGGTCAGCATCTCGCCGGACATGAACGGCGTAGCGATCCGTACCGGAGTCATCGGCGGAATGGCGACCGCGATCGTTTCCACCCCGGAGCTGCGGACCGCGGCAACAGACTCCGGCGGGTCGATCGAGACCTTGGTGCTGTCCGACGCGCATGGCCAGCTGCTGGTGATCGGACGGCCGAGCGGATCCAACGATCAGTTGAGCTTCAGCGAGTGGCCGGTCAGCAACGGGAAGCTGACCGCGCGCGTCGGTTCGGTCCCGCGCCGCATCACCACCCTCGACCGCTTGATGCTGCTGCTCCCGGTTCTGATGTGGATCCTTGCCGCACTCATCACCTGGCTCCTGGTGAGCCGCCTGCTGGTCCGGCCTCTCCGGCGGCTAGAGCGCTCGGTTCGCGAATATAAACCGGGACAAGCCGAATTGGATTTGCCGCGAAAGCTTGGTCCGGCGACAGAAATCCAGGAGCTTCGAGACGCCTTTGCCCGGGCCGTGACCCGGGTCGACCAGTCGGAACGCGAGATGACCGGCGCGCTTGAGGGCCAGCGGCGCCTGGTCCGCGAAGTCCACCATCGCGTGAAGAACAACCTCCAGGTGGTCGCCTCGCTGCTCAACATCCACGGCCGGACGGCGGAAACGGTGGAGGCGCGTTCGGCTTACGCCGGGATCAGCCGCCGCGTCGGCGCCTTGTCCATCGTCCATCGCAACCATTTCGCGGAGATGGAAGAAAACCGTGGGATCTCGCTCCGGCCGCTCATTTCGGAGCTAGCGGCCGAGCTTCGCGCGGGCGCCCCGGAAGAGGCGCGCGGGGTCACGATCGATCTCGACATCGAGACGGTTTACACGACCCAGGATGCCGCCGTGGCGGTTGCTTTCCTGATCACCGAGATCGTCGAGTTCGCGATGCTCAATGCACCGAAGGACCCCGTCGAGCTATCGTTGCGGCGGACCAGCGAGCTGACCGCGCGGCTGACGCTCAGCAGCCGAGTTCTGAACCCCGACGAAGAAGAAAAAGTCGAAAAAGTTCAGTTCGAACGCATCGTCGGCGGCCTGGCCAAGCAACTGCGCTCCACCCTAGACCGCAAACTTGGACGCTACAGCGTTGATTTGCCAGTATTTCCGCCTGTTTGAGACGGCAGCACAAGTCGTTACGCCGCCATCGAAAAAAGTTCAAAACCCTCGGAACTGATCTCGAACAAGGGGCGTTGTGCTCTTCGGATAGTGACCTTTTGCCCCCCCGCTCTCGCTATCCGCTTAAATGGGCCCGGAACCGCCAACCCTCCCCCCCCCCGGTGGCGCTTCCGGGCCCTCTTGCGTCTGGGCTCCAGAATCCGAAGTGGTTGAACGAGCGGCTTTGCGCGCTGCGCGCCAGTGCGTGATCCGGATCGCGAGGATCGCGAATTCATAAAGCCCATACAGGGGCACCAGCAGCAGCAGCATCGAAACGACGTCGGGCGGCGTGAGCACCGCAGCGACCGCGGCGGCGCCGACAATGGCATAGCGGCGCGACTTGGCCAGCTGTTCGCGCGTGACGATCCCCGCCCGCTCGAGGATCATCAGCAGGATCGGAAGCAGGAAAGCCGCTCCGAACCCGAACAGGAAGCGGGTGACGAAGTTCAGGTAATTGCCGACGCCCGGCAGCGCCTCCTGCTGCACACCGCCGACATTGCCTTGGTAGCTGAGCAGGAAATGGAGTGCCCACGGCATCGCGACGAAATAAGCAAAACATGCACCGGCGCCGAAGAACAGCGGCGTCATCAGGAGGAACGGCAGGAACGCCTTCTTCTCCTTCACGTACATTCCGGGCGCGACGAACCGCCACAGCTGCGTCGCGATCATTGGAAAGCTCAGCATCAGCGCTGCGAACAGCGACACTTTCACCTGCGTGAAGAAAGCCTCGAACACGTCTGTGTAGATTAACTTGCCCTGCCCGGCCTTGAGCAATGGCTGGACGAGCACTGCAAAGATGTTGGTCGCAAAGTGGAAGCAGACGAAGAAGCAGACCACCAAGGTCGCCAGCGACCACAATAAGCGCCGGCGAAGTTCGATCAGATGTTCGAGCAGCGGCTGCTTGGTCTCGTCGATATCCTTCACGGCAGCGGCCGCTTCTCAATGGGAAGCTCGTCCGGCTCCGGTTCCGCTACCGGCGGCATCTCGTCGGGCTGACCCGGCTCGGGATAATGCGCATCGGGCGGGTGAACCTGCATGATGCGCTCATTCTCCTCGCGCCACTTTTTTTCCATCTCCTCAAGCTCGGCCTCGCGCACCATATTTTCGATGCCGGACGTGAAATGGCGCGCCATGCCGCGCACCCGGCCGACCCAATAGCCGACCGTGCGCAGGACCCTGGGCAGGTCTTTGGGGCCGATGAATATCAGCGCGAGGATCGCGACGACTGCGAGCTCGGAGGAGTCGACGCCGAACATGGCGAAACGGATTTCTTAGCGGGTTTCGTCGTCTCGCGGCGGCGGCGGCGGCGCGGCAGGTTCTGACGAACGCGGCGTGACGTCGATCGGCTCCTGGTCGCGCGGAAGCTGGCGCGGGCGCTGCTCGTCGTAGCGGCGGCGCTTGTCTTCGTCCTCGTCCGCCATGCCTTGCTTGAATTGCTTCATGCCCTTGGCGAGGTCGCCCATCATGTTGCTGAAGCGATTACCGCCGAACAGCAGCAGCACGAGGACCGCCAGGATGAGAATATGCCAAATGCTGAAACCGCCCATCGCGAAAACTCCTTTGGGCGGTGCTTCTAGTCCGCCTCTTCTTCCGTTTCCAGTTGAAGCTGGAACATCGACTCGTCGAGTGGGTCTAAAAGTCCCGCGGCCTTCAAATCGTCGATGCCGGGCAGGTCGCGTCGTGAGCCAAGCGAGAAATGGGTGAGGAAGTCCTGCGTCGTTGCATAAAGCAACGGCCGGCCGGGGCCCTCCCTGCGCCCGGCCGGCCGCACCCAACCGGCATCCATCAGCACGTCGAGCGTACCCTTCGAGATTTGGACACCGCGGATTGCTTCGATCTCCGCCCTTGAGACGGGCTCGTGATAGGCGATGATCGCGAGCGTCTCGGTCGCTGCCCGCGACAACCGCCGGGGCTCCTCACGCGTGCGACGGAGCAAATGCGCGAGGTCGGGAGCGGTCTGGAAATGCCAGCGCCCGCCACGCTCGACCAGTTCGATCCCACGACCTTCGTAATGAGCGCCGAGTTCGGTCAGCGCCGCATTGATGTCACCCTCGCCGACATGTTCGGCAATTTCTTCAAGCGTGAGCGCTTCCGCCGACGCGAACAGGGTGGCTTCGACGGCGCGGGTAAGGTCCTCCATCAGGCCGCCCTCTTGAGGCTGATCGGGGCAAAAGCTTCGTCCTGAAGAAAATCGAGGCGCCCGCGCCGCGCCAGTTCGAGCATGGCGAGAAAACTGGAGGCAAGCGCCGAGCGGCGGAGCTGCAAATCCTCAGTCTCGGGCAGGAAGCTTTCCAGCAATGTCCAATCGAGGGCCGCGCCGATCATGCGGCTGACGCGGTCGATGGCTTCATCGAGGGTCATCACCGAGCGGGCATGGACAACGTGCATCGCCGGCTGGGTTCTCGCGCGAACCGCGCCGTAAGCGGCGAACAGGTCGAAGTCGCGGACTTGCCACCTGGCCTTGCGCACCAGCCGCAAACCTTCGGGAGCGCCACGAAGGAACACGTCGCGTCCGACGCGGTCGCGTCCCAAAAGCCGGGCACCGGCTTCGCGCATCGCGTCCAGCCGCAGGAGCCGCTGCTGCAACCGGAGGGCGATCTCTTCCGGGCTCGGGTCCTGCTCGGGGTCCTTGGGCAGCAGGAGGCAGGATTTGAGGTAGGCGAGCCATGCGGCCATCACGAGATAATCGGCGGCAATCTCAAGCTTTAACGCGCGCGCTTCGGCGAGATAGGCCAGATACTGCTCGACCAGCTGAAGAATCGAGATTTGGGTGAGATCGACCTTCTGCGAGCGTGCGAGATTCAGCAGCAGATCGAGCGGGCCTTCCCACCCGTCCAGCGCCAAGGTCAGCTCATCCGATTGGCGGACCGGCCGTTCCTCGAAATCCTCATCATCCACGGACCGCAGAATAACAATTAGTGGTGGCTATGCGAAGTCCGAACCACGAAATGTCGTGGATAACTAGGCTTGGGCCAACAGCGTGTCGCGCTTCGCGATCGCGTCCGCGAATTCCATGCCTTCAAGCTCGAGGCGGGTCAGCGCCATGGCCCGCGACAAGCGGGCTTCGCCCTCCGCGCTCAGCGCCGGAACGGCGGCCGCGACCGCGACCATCTCCTCCATATTGCCCGAGCAGTGAAGCGCGGCATCATTGCCTGCGGCAACCACCCCCGCGCCGCGCGACCCGAAGTCGCCCTGCAGCGCCTCCATCCCGATATCGTCGCTCATCAAAAAGCCGTCGAAACCGATCCGTCCGCGAATGATGTCGCCGATGACCGTTGGCGACATGCTCGCCGGAAGGTCAGGATCCCACACTTCGTAGACAACATGCGCGGTCATCCCCATCGGCGCCGAGGCCAGTCGCTCGAACGGCTCGAGGTCGATCTCCAGATCCTCGGCGCTAGCGTTGACGATCGGCAATTCCTTATGGCTGTCGACCAAGGCCCTACCGTGCCCCGGCATGTGCTTGACGATCCCGACCACGCCGGCCGACGCCAGGCCGTCGAGCACCGCGCGGCCGAGCGCCGCGACCTGCATCGGATTTGATCCCAGCGCCCGATCGCCGATGATGTCGCTCGCACCCTCCTGGCGGACGTCCAGCAGCGGCAAGGCGTCGACGTTCAGGCCAGCCGACCGGACCATCAGGCCGATCGCGCGCGCATTGCTGCGCGCCGCCTCGATCGCCGACGATGGCGCGGCGAGATAGAGCTTGGCGAAGGCGTCGGCGGCCGGGAATGCCGGCCAGGCCGGCGGCTTCATCCGCGCCACGCGGCCGCCTTCCTGGTCGACCAGGATCGGCAGATCGTCGCGGCCGCTCAACGCACGCAGCGAGTCGGTGAGGCGCAGGAGCTGGTCCTGCGTATCGCAATTGCGCTTGAACAATATGTAGCCGGTCGGGTCCGCGTCGCGAAAGAACGCTCGCTCGTCATCGGTTAGCTCGAACCCCGCTGGGGCGTAGATAGCGGCTTGCACTACTGGGCCACGAAACAGTTTTCGCCGGCAGCTTTCAGCGTTTGGCACGCCGCTTTGGCATCGGCCGCTGACGCCGCGCTTGCCCGGAGCCGGATGCCCCCCTGGAACGGCACGATCAGCTTGTTCATCGCCCCGACGGACGGGAACCGCGCAGACAAGGCGGTCCATGCGCGTTCGGCCTGCGCCTGATTGGCAAAAGCGCCAAGCTGGATCACGCTACCCGACCCGCCCTCCGCGGGCTTCGGCGCGGGCTCGGGAGCCACCTTCGTCTTGGTTTCGTTGGTCGGCAGATGTTGGACCGGTTGGGGAACTGGCTTGGCGACGGGGGTTTCGGGCACTTTGCTCAGGTCGAGCTGGGAATCCTTGTCCTCGCCAGCGCTGGTCTCGAACGCGGTCTCACTCTCGCCGGCAACGTCGAGACCGCCAGGGTTGGTCGGCTTGACCTTGTAAGGGCCGGGCTGGGCGCGGATCAGCTCGGGCGGTCCGTTGACCGTGTTGTCGCGCATTCCCAGCCAGAAAAATGTTGCCGCGACGATCACCACCGCGAGCACGAGGACGGCCAGAGCCGCGAACATCTTGCGCGCCGAAACGCCGCGCGGCTCGTCCTCGTCGTCGACTGCCTGCAGCCACGGCAGCTGGTCGTCATAAGAGGGGCGCGTATCGCTCATCGTTCAACGCCTTTCGGCTTCCACGGCAGGCCAACTACGGCGCAACTATAGCTGATCTTTTCCATGCGCTGGCACAGAACTTCCGAGTGGGCTTGCGAGGTTGTCCCGATTTGGAGCCGGTAGAACCGCTTCCCTCGCGAATTGCGCGCGTCGGCCACGACTGTCGGCAGGCCCTTGAGCGCCGGATAAGCCCGCACCATCGCCCACCAGCCGCGCTTGGCCTGATAGCGGGTGCCAAATGCGCCAACCTGAATCAGCCGCCCTGCCGCACCCGCTGATCGCGCTGACGGCCAAAGCGCCAATGGCGCGGGTTGGACCCTCGCTGCCGGCGGGGGTTTTGGCGCGGTTGTCTTCGATGCCTTTTTGGCCGGAGCGACTTTGGCAATGGGCCGAGCAGGTAGTCGCGGAATCGACACTTCTCGTTGCGGTTCAGGTGTGATGGTCGGGACTGCTTCCGGCTGAACCTCGGGAACGCGCTCTAACGGCACTTGCGGCTCGGCAGGCCGCGCTTCGGGGAGTGGAAGGGTGGTCGAAGGACGCGAGGCCTTGGGCGTCGCGAGCGACTGCGTCCCGGTCGTCCGGCCCATCCAGTAAGACGCTCCGGCAATGACTAGGGCGCCGGTGGTGATCAGCAGCAAAAGCCTGAGCGACCGGCCCTTCGCCGGCGGCGCTGGTTCGTCCGCGAGCCACGGCAAGCGGTCGAACCCGGATGCCGTCCGCGCGTCGGTCATAATCAGCGCATCTCCTCGATTGCCGCGACCCCCATCAGGCCGAGGCCACTCTTGATGACCTGCGCTATTCCAAGCGCCAATTCCAGCCGCGCCCGAGAAAGTTGTGGATTGTTTTCAATGAGAAAGCGCCGTCCGGGGTCGTCGTTGCCGCGGTTCCACAGCGCGTGGAATTCGGCCGCCAGATCGTAAAGATAGAAGGCGATCCGATGTGGCTCGTGGCTCGTCGCCGCGCTTTCGAGCACGCGCGGATATTGCGCCGCCGCTTTCACCAGGCCGAGCTCCTCGTCGTCGAGCAACGACAGGTCGGCCTGACTGGCCAAGTCGACACCCGCGTCCGCCGCCTTGCGTTTCAGCGAACTGATCCGGGCGTGCGCGTATTGGACGTAGAAGACCGGATTGTCCTTCGATGCTTCGACCACCTTCATGAAGTCAAAGTCGAGCGGCGTGTCGGCCCGCTTGGTCAGCATCATGAAGCGGACGACGTCCTTGCCCACCTCTTGCACGACGTCCGCGAGCGTGACGAAGTCGCCGGCGCGCTTCGACATCTTCACCGGCTCGCCGCCGCGGAACAGCCGGACCATGTTGATGAGCTTCACGTCGAGGTCGACGCGGCCGTCGGTCAATGCAGTAACCGCCGACTGGATGCGCTTGACCGTACCGGCGTGGTCGGCGCCCCAGATGTTGACGAGGTGGTCGGCGTCACGGGCCTTTTGCCAATGGTAAGCTGCGTCCGAGCCGAAATAGGTCCAGCTGCCGTCCGACTTCTTCATCGGCCGGTCCTGATCGTCGCCGAACCGGGTCGAGCGGAACAAGGTCAGCTCGACCGGCTCCCACTCGTCGTGCGGATCGAGGCTCTTGGGCCGCTCGAGTACGCCTTCATAGACCAGCCCCTTCTCGCGCAGCACCTGCATCGCCTTATCGGCGGCGCCCGTCCGCTGTACTTCAGCCTCCGACGCGAAGATGTCGTGGTGGATGTTGAGCAGGCCGAGGTCGTGGCGGATCAGGTCGAGCATCGCCTTGATCGCTGCTTCGCGAAACAGTGGCAGCCACGACTCTTCCGCCGCCTCCGCATATTGATCGCCATATTGCGCGGCGAGCAGAACCCCGACAGGCTTCAGATAATCGCCGGGGTACATGCCTTCGGGAATTTCGCCGGTGTCCTCGCCGAGCGCCTCGCGGTAGCGGAGGTGGACTGAGCGAGCGAGCGTATCGACCTGCGCGCCCGCGTCGTTGACGTAATATTCCTTGGTGACGCGGAAGCCTGCGGCCTCGAGCAGCCGCGCGAGGCTGTCGCCGACGACCGCGCCGCGGCAATGGCCGACGTGCATCGGCCCGGTCGGGTTGGCCGACACATATTCGACATTGACCCGCTCGTTCCCGCCGATCGTCGACAGGCCGTACTTTTCGCCCTCGCGAAGAATGGTCTTGAGTTCATCGCGCCACGCGTCCGGCTTGAGGCGAATATTGATAAAGCCCGGCCCGGCGATCTCGACGGACGTGACCGGCGGAAGCGCCTCCAGCTTGGGCTTGATCAGCTCGGCTAAGGCTCGCGGATTAGTCCCCGCCGGCTTTGCGAGAACCATGGCCGCATTTGTGGCGAGGTCGCCGTGCGAGGCATCGCGCGGCGGTTCGACGACAATCCCTTTGCGTGGCGCATCGGGCGGAATGACACCTTCGGCAACGAGGTCGTCGAGCACTCCGTCGAGGAGCGCGGCATATTGAGCGTATAAAGACATCGCCGCGCCTCCTATCGCGCGCGATGCCGCGCGTCACCCGTTGTCCGCGGCCGCCAGGATCCTGAGCTCGGGAATACCGAAATGGCTCGCCCATTGTTGCGGGTCAGCGAGCGGTTCGGCCCCCTTCGGCAGATAATGGAAGAAGAGGAGGGTGCAGTAATCGGTGTCCCGCGCGTCCAGCGGATCGCGGAAATGCCATTGCGAGCTGCCCGAGAAGATGGCGCCGCCGTTGGGGTTGAGAACGACGGAATCGAAATGAAGCGACGGGTTTGCCCGAAGCTCCTCGATGGTCGGTTCGTATTCGCCTTCCCCGGTGGGCCAATCGATCACCTGGCTGAAGTAGATCGGCCACTCGACGCTCTGCTCGATGCAGATGTCGAGCGTCCATTTCGACAAGGGCTGGTCGAGGTGCGGATCGCAACGGCCCTTGCCGCCGTACAAGCTGAGGAAATTATATGCCGGCACAACTGGCTCGCCGACCAGCTCGCTCACCCGCTCCGTCACCGACGACTGCAGGCGCGTGAAGAATGGATGACGGCGTAGGAGCGAACGGCCGAAGCTATCACCTTCATGGTATTGCAGCGAAACCTTGGGCAGAGCGTGCACGGTCTCGATCACTTGCCTGAACGTGTCGGCATCGAACACCGGCTCGAGGAGCTTGGTCTTGAACGCGGGATCGGTGCGCAGCACGTCGAATGCCGATACGAACTCGTCCAGGCGATCCGGTCGGACCTTTGCCACGAATTTCCTGGCTGCCTCGAACTGCCTCAGGAACTTGGAATCGTACCAATTGAAGCGATCGGCCTCCTCGAAGCAGGCGCGCGCGACCTCGAGAAGCCTGCGATCCTCCTTGGTTCTGAGAAATCCGTTGAGGCCGTGCGTTCGCCACCTTCGAACCGCCGCGACTCCTCTCGGCGTCAGGGCGGTGCGCAGCAGGCCCCGCGCGGCAGCCTTGACCGTCCATACGTTGTCCCCAGACGTTCCTGAGTGCCTGAGATTCACGCGAAAGCGGTCCTGAAGGTGAGAATCGGCATCATCGCGATATAGCCTATCGGACTCGTCTCGCGATCTAGAACCTGCCCGCGGGCAAGCTGACCGGTCCAACCAGCTCTTCGTGGCGCGCAATAGCAAAGCGATCGGTCATTCCGGCGATGAAGTCCCCGATCGTGCGAAGCTGCCGTGTGCGGTCTCCGCCTCGTTGCCATGGCTCTGGTAGCAAGGTCGGATCGTCGCGATAGGCGGCCGCAAGGTTGGCCACCACAAGCTCGGCTTCGATCCGGATCGGCTTGAGCTCGGGCAGGTCATAAAGGCGTGCGTAGAGGAAGCGCTTGAGGTCGCGCTCATCGACCGCCAACTGCTCCGAGAAACCCGCAAGCTGCCGGCCTGCCGCCCGAACGCCGTCAATGGACTCGACCCCCGCCTCACCGACCCGGCGAACCGTTTCCGCGAGCACATCCTCGACCATCGTCCCGATGAGGTCGCGGACGAGCGCGCGCTGGCGTTTCTCGACGGAAATGCCGGGGTGGCGCTTGCCTGCCGCATCCCACAAGCGGCGAATAAGGGGCAGCTCGATCAGCTCGTCCAGCTGGAGCAGGCCGGAGCGTAGGCCGTCGTCGATGTCGTGATTGTCATAGGCGATATCGTCGGCAATCGCGGCGACTTGCGCCTCCAGGCTGGGCCAAGTCGCGAGTTCGAGGTCGAACTCAGCGTTGGCTTCCTCCAGCGCCCATGGGGGGCTGGCGACCGGGCCATTGTGCTTGGCTAGACCATCCAGCGCTTCCCAGCTGAGGTTCAACCCGTCGAAATCCGGGTACGGCGTTTCAAGGCAAGTGACGATCCGCAGCGTGTGCGCATTGTGATCGAACCCGCCGCTGTCGCTGAGCGCCGCGGTCAGCGCGTCCTCACCGGCGTGGCCGAACGGCGGATGGCCGAGGTCGTGAGCGAGGCACAAGGCTTCGGTCAGGTCTTCGTTGAGGCCGAGCGCCCGGGCGATAGTGCGGCCGATCTGCGCGACTTCGAGGCTGTGGGTCAGCCGGACGCGGAAGTGGTCGCCGTCAGGGGCAATGAACACCTGCGTTTTGTAGCGAAGACGGCGGAATGCGACCGAATGGATGATCCGGTCGCGGTCGCGCTGGAAGATATCGCGTGGGCCACGTGGGCCGGATTGCTGCTCTTGATGGAGGCGCCCGCGCGATTGGCTGGGATCAGCGGCGACGCCTGATGGAAGCTTCATTCCGCAGTGACTGGCACAATCCTGTCAGAAGCGGAATTCGTCCATTTCGACGCGTCGATGCCCACCGTCTGGAGATCCTGGGCAAATATCTCCGCGTCCGACTGCCCGCGGAACGGCCCGATCACCAGGCGCGCCTGATCCGGCCCGCTGGCGACGAAACCCGTAATCCCGTCGAACAGCTCTCGATTTTGCGATTTCAGGCGCTGGAACCGACGCGGAAGTGCACCAGCGTCCGCGGCGCTGGCCAATTGCAGCCAAACCTTGTTGGACGCCGCTGCAACAGTCCTCTGCGGGGCCGGGACCGCCCGTACTGGCGCAGTGTAAGCCACTTGCGTGACCGAAGCGGGCGACGTGGCCTGCACCGGCGGTGGCGCCGGAGGGCGAAGCAATGAATCGATGCCCGCGAGGCGATCAGTGCTAGCGGTCACAACGCGCCCGGGAACGGGCGGCGGCGATGCGTAAGCATAAGCCGCATCGTTCGCGTCCGGGAAAATGCCGAGGTTGACCGCTGCTGCCTTTTGCCCCGGGGCAAGGCCCGGGAGCCTTTGCAGGAACGGGGAAACGCGCGACCAGCTGCCCGGCATGGCCGCATCGATCGCCACCATCGCGCCGTTGGAATCGCCGCTCAGCGCGAGAACGAAGGCGCGGACGCGATTTGCTGAGGCATCTCCCTTGGCCGCCAGCGGCGCGAGCGCATCGAGAGCGCCGGCACGATTCCCGCTGATCGCCAGGCTCAAAGCAAGGCGGCGGCGCGCTTCGTCGCTGTCGAGGCCGCCAAGCGCGGCACGATAATCGGTCTGCGCGTCGGCTTGCCGGCCAAGAAGGTCGTAAGCGAGACCGCGATCGCAGGCGATCGTGGCGAGCGGCGCGCCGAGCTGCTGGGCGCGCTTGAAGTAAGGCAAGGCAGCTTGCGGCTCGCCATTGGCGACCGACACCGCGCCCATACCGGCTTGCGGCAGCGGACTCTTGGAATTGACCTCGTCTGCGCGGGCGAAGAAGCCGGCGGCTGCCTGGGTATCGCCGAGCGCGAGCGCGGCCTTGCCGGCCCCGATCAGCGAGCCGAAGTCCTGTGGGTCTGAGGCGAGCGCGCGAACATAGCGAGCAAGAGCCGCTCCGGGCCCCTCATCATAGGGCGAGTAGCTGCCCTGCGCAGCGGCAGGCGGAGCGGTCATAACAACCGCAGCGCTAGCGCACGCCAGAAGCGTCCCAATGAATCGCATATGCAGAAATCCCCGCATCATCCCTCCCATCACCGAGAGAATCTTACCGAGAGCTTTCTGCCTAGAGGCTTTACGGTGAGCCGTGCAGGGTCATCGGTGAGGCGCGTGATCAGTTTCAATTACGAATCGAAAGTAAACGAAAGGGCAGCCTCCGGCGGAGACTGCCCTTATTCATTCCTGCACTTAGAATTACTGGTTATTTTGCCGATTAAGGAAACGCGGAATGTCGATCGGGTCGCTTTGATACCCTGATTCATCGTCGATCTGCGCCTTTGGAGCCCCCCGAGCGATGTTGGACATGCGCTCGAATAAGGTGCCACCGCCAGACGCAGTCGGCTGATCGGCTTCGTCCTCGTCTTCCGGAGGAGCGATCGGCGGCGCGCCGACCGGGCTGGTTAGGATGTCGTCGGAGCCGAGCACCAGCTCTTCATCCTCGTCCTCAATGATGGCTTCGGGCTCCATGCCAGCATCATCGTCGGCGACTTCGTCCGCAGCGTCGGTTTCAGGCGTCGCCGCTGTCGGAGTCGTGCGCGCCGGGAAGCTGAACACCTTCGCCGGGGTCGGCTGAGCGACCGCGTCCGCTTCGATGCCGGTGGCGACGACCGAGACACGAATCTTGCCGCCAAGGTCATTGTTGAAAGCCGATCCCCAGATAATGTTCGCGTCGGGATCGACCAGTTCCTTGATGTGGCTGGCCGCTTCGTCGACTTCCATCAGGCGCATGTCCTCGCCGCCCGTGATCGAGATAATGACTCCCTTAGCGCCCTTCATCGAAACGCCGTCGAGCAGCGGGTTGGAGATCGCCTTTTCGGCGGCCTCGATCGCGCGATTGTCACCGTCGGCTTCCCCGGTGCCCATCATCGCCTTGCCCATTTCGCTCATCACCGAGCGGACGTCGGCGAAGTCGAGATTGATGAGGCCAGGCATAACCATCAGGTCGGTGATTCCGCGAACACCCTGCTGAAGCACTTCGTCGGCCATCTCGAACGCTTCCTTGAAAGTCGTTTCCGAGTTGGCGAGGCGAAACAGGTTCTGGTTCGGGATCACGATTAACGTGTCGACGTGCTGCTGAAGCTCCTGAATTCCGGAATCGGCGGAACGGCCGCGACGCGACCCTTCAAACGCGAACGGCTTGGTGCACACCCCGACGGTGAGAATGCCGCGGTCGCGGGCCGCCTTGGCGATGACCGGGGCGGCCCCGGTGCCGGTGCCGCCGCCCATGCCGGCGGCGATGAAGCACATGTGGGCGCCATCGAGAGCAGCGATGATTTCATCTAGCGACTCTTCGGCCGCCGCACGTCCGATTTCGGGCCGCGAGCCGGCGCCTAGGCCTTGGGTGATCTTGAGGCCGAGCTGGATGCGGCGATCAGCGAGCGAGCTGTTGAGCGCTTGGGCATCAGTGTTGGCAACGACGAAATCGACACCCTGGACGTCGGCGCGCATCATGTTGGCGATGGCGTTGCCGCCCGCGCCGCCGACGCCGATCACGCTGATCCGCGGGCGGAGCTCGTCGACCTCCGGACGAATGAAATCGATGCTCATCCCTAAATCCCCTCCCAAAGCGCAACGCGTTGAGCCTTCAGGATGAATCTTTGAATCATTGCGAGTCCCAAGCCAAGCAGAAAAGTTAACGGCGGCGAAAAAAGTGGGGATGAGTGTCGCCCGAAAGACTCACTTTGCCGCCCCGATTCGAAAAAGCTTCCGAATTGAGGACTAATAGCCGCCTTTCATCGCCGCGATCAGGCGCCCGACCATACCCCTCGCCGGCTTTCGCTGGATGACTGGAATTCCGATATCGCGAAGGTCGCCGCTGCCGCCGCTTGCCAGCAGGGCAAGCCCGACGAGGGTCGAGAAAGCAGGCCCGCTATGCGCGTCGGGAAGTCCCGTGATCTGCTTCGGCCGGCCGACCCGCACCGCGCGCCCGAGCACTCCCTGCATGTAATCGGCGATATTCTTCAGCTCCGCACCACCACCGGTCAGCACGACCTGGCGGCCGACCGGGCCAGTAAAACCAAGGCCCTTCAGCGCGCTCTCGATCTCCCCCACAACCTCCTCGACGCGCTGGCGGATGACCATCATCAACTGCGCGCGCGTGATCTTCATCGGCTCCTGCCCCTGCTCGGCGCCGATCTGGCTCGCTTCGATCATTTCGTGGTTGTCGCGCGGCGAGGTCATCGCCGAACCGTAGAAGCATTTGAGCCGCTCTGCGTCGCGGCGCTGGACCGCGAAAGCGCAGGCAATGTCGTTGGTGATGTCCCGCGCGCCAAGCGGGATCGAACGTAGGCCCACGAGCATGCCGCCGAAGTGCACCGAAACGTTGGTGACCTCGGCGCCAAGCTCGACCAGCGCCACGCCAAGCTCGCGCTCTTCCTCGTTCAGGCAAGCGAGCGCGGCCGCGATCGGCGAGGCGACGATTGCTTTGACGCCCAGGTGCGCGGAGCGGATTACGGTGTCGATGTTGCGCAGCGGCGATGGATCAGCGGCAATGACGTGGATGTCGACGCCGAGGCGATTGGCATGGAGCCCGATCGGCTGCTGCACGCCGTGCGCCCGGTCTATCGTGTAGAGTGCGGGATGTGCATGGAGTACGACCTGACCATTGCGATTGATCGCGTCCTGCCCGCCGCGCAGCAATTCATCGACATCCGACTGCTCGACCGCGTGGCCGCCGAGTTCGACTTCGACATTGGCAACGTCGCTGACGAGACCGCCGGCGCCGTAGCTCGCCCACACTTCCTCGACCGTCACCCCGGACATGCGCTCGGCTAGCTCGACCGCTTCGCGAACCGCGGACTCGCTCGCGGTCATGTCGGTCACGTAGCCGCGCTTGACCCCCCGGCTTTCCCGCTGGCCGGTGCCAAGCACGGTTAGCCGGCCTTCGTCATCGGTCCGCGCGATCATCGCGCTGACCTTCGACGAGCCGATATCGAGCGCGGCAACGAGCGGTTGGTCAGTAGGCGCGGCCATCGCGCTCAGCCCTCCTGCGCCGGCGGAGCGATTGGCTCGCCTGGCGCTCTCGGCAGCCGCACCACCATCTTGCCTGGCACGCGAAGGTCGAACCGCAGGACGCCACGGCCGAGGAGTCCGCTCGACTTGTCGAGCTTGGCAAATTTGGTCAGCGCGGCGCGCGCATCGCCTTCGCCTTCGGGAAGCGCGACGGTTTCGCCGGATTGGAAATTGAGGTCCCAGCGGCGGCCGCCAACCCAGGTCGCCGACGCCAGTTGCGGCTTCAATGTCGGAACAGTGTCCATGAGCCGCCCGAGCTGCTCCGCTTGGCCATTGGCGCCGGGGCCGATCAGCAGCGGCAGGTCAGGCATCTTGTCGACTGGGACACGGTCCAGGACGACGCCTTCCTTGTCGATCAACGCAAGCTGGCCCTGGTTCTGCCAGAGCGCCGACGGTGTGCGCTCGACGATATCGATCACCAACGTGTCCGGCAGCCGCCGCGACACACGCGCGTCCTTGACCCAGCCGAAACCGAGCAACTGGCTGCGAATCCTCGCGACATCGACCAGCGCCTGCGGCGCCTTGCCTGTTCCGGCTTCGTCACTTGCGCGGCGAAGTTCGTCGGTGACCACCCGGTCGATCAGCGACCGGTCCATGTGGTTGATGCCGACGATCTGGTAGCCGCTGACGGTGAAGCCGGCTTCACCGATCGCGGTGCCGGCCGCACGCTCCGCTTTCGCTGGAATGTCGAGCGCAACCAAGACGACAAGGGCGATAGCTAGCAGGAAGGCCGCGAGCACGATCCCGGCGAGCTTGTTGGCACGGGCCTGGTCGACCGGAAGCCGCTTGGCGATGCGCTTGGGGACGGCGACCTTCGCCGCTTTGCGCGGCTTTGAGCGAGCCGAGCCGCCACCGCGGCGAACATGCGCGGCGCTCATTCGATCGCCTCGTCGATCAACCGCTCGACCAGCTCGCCGTAGCTGACGCCTTTGAGCTTGGCCTGCTCCGGAACGAGGCTGAGCGGAGTCATCCCAGGCTGGGTGTTCACCTCAAGCAGGTAGATACCGGCTTCGCCAAGCTCATCGTCCCAACGAAAGTCCGACCGCGAGGCACCCTTACAGCCGAGCAATTTGTGGGCGCGCGCAGCCATGTCCATCATCACCGCCGCGATTTCGTAGGGGATTTCGGCGGGGCAGACGTGCTGGGTCAGCCCGTCGGTATATTTGGCGTCGTAATCGTAGAAGCCGGCTGTTGGCTTGAGTTCGGTCACGGCAAGCGGTTCTCCGCTGATCACCGCGACGGTGAGCTCGCGCCCCTTGATGAACGGCTCGGCGAGAAGCTCATCGAATTGGTGCCACGGGCCCTCAACGTCGCGGCCGATGGGATTGCCGTAATTGCCGTCCGCGGTGACGATGGCGACGCCGACGGACGAGCCTTCATTGACCGGTTTTACGACATAGGGACGGGCGATCGGGTCTTCCTGGTAAAGGCTCTCGCTCGACACGACTTTGCCCGCCGGCATGCGGATCCCGTGCGGGACGAGGACGAGCTTCGTCAGTTCCTTGTCGATTGCGATTGCGGAGGTGGTAAGGCCGCTATGCGTATACCGAAGGCCCATCAGGTCCATCATGCCCTGGACGGTGCCGTCCTCGCCGGGCGTTCCGTGCAGCGCGTTGAAGACGATATCCGGCTTCAGCTCCTCGAGCCGGTGCGCAACGTCGCGGTCCATGTCGAGCTCGGTCACATTGGACCAACCGCGCTCCCGAAGCGCCTGGGCGACACCCTTGCCGCTTGTGAGCGAGACTTCGCGCTCGGCAGACCAGCCACCCATCAGCACCACAACATGCAACTTCTTGTTCATTCGACGCCGACCCGCTGGATTTCCCATTCGAGGAGGATGTGGGTTTTCGCCTCCACGCGGCGGCGGACTTCCTCGCCCAAAGCCTCGATGTCGACACTCTTCGCGCTACCGAGGTTGAGCAGGAAATTGCAATGCTTCTCCGAAACCTGTGCGTCGCCCACCGTAAGTCCGCGGCAGCCCGCCGCGTCGATCAACGCCCAGGCCTTGTGGCCGTCCGGATTCTTGAAGGTCGAGCCGCCGGTGCGGCTTCGCAGCGGCTGCGATTCTTCGCGAGCGCGGGCGATCGCATCCATCTCGGCGCCAATCGCCGCCGGGTCGCCGGGCGTTCCGCGAAAAGTCGCCTCAACCACGACCGCGCCTTCGGGCACGTCGCTGTGACGATAGGTGTAACCGAGCTTCTCGAGCGGCCACTCCACCAGGTCCCCGGAACGAAGCACGAGCCGCGCGGAGACCAGCACGTCGCTGACCTCGCGGCCGTAGGCGCCGCCGTTCATTCGCACGAAGCCGCCGACCGTCCCCGGAATGCCGCGCAGGAACTCCAGACCGGCAACGCCGGCATCCCGCGCGGTCGAGGAAACCAGGATGCCGCTCGCGCCCCCGCCACAACGAAGCGTCGTCTCGTCGACCCGGTCTATCTTCGCGAAGGCCTTGCCGAGGCGGACCACAACGCCCTTCACGCCACCGTCTCGCACGATGAGGTTGGAGCCGAGCCCCAGCGCCATCACCGGCACCGTCGGATCGAGCTCCGCGAGGAAGGCGATCAGGTCGTCGGTGTCGGCCGGCTCGAACAGCCATTCCGCGTTGCCGCCGCTCTTGAACCAGACGAGCGGTCCCAGCGGCGCGTTGGGGGTAAGTTTGCCGCGAACCTTGGGCAATGCCGCAACCGCGCTCACTTTCGCGTCCTCGCATCGGTCAGGCACCCGGCAAGCGAGCCGGCCCATTTGGTGATGTCGCCCGCGCCCATGCAGATCACCATGTCGCCCTCCGCGGCGAGGTCGCGAAGGTTGGTGCAGAGCTCATCGAGGTCGGCAACCGCCCGGACCATGCGGTGGCCGTGCGCGCGAAGGCCTTCGGCGAGCGCGACACTGTCGACGCCTTCGATCGGCTCCTCGCCTGCCGGATAGACCGGAGTAACGAACACCACGTCGGCGTCGTTGAAGGCGTTCTGGAAGTCGTCCATCAGCGCTTCGAGCCGGGTGTAGCGGTGCGGCTGCATGACCGCGATCACGCGGCCCTCGGCACCCTCGCGCGCCGCAGCCAGCACCGCGCGGATTTCGGTCGGGTGGTGGGCGTAGTCGTCGATGATGACCGCGCCATCCGCTTCGCCCACCTTGGTGAAGCGGCGCTTGACCCCCTCGAACTTCTCGAAGCTCACCTGGATCGCCTCGTCGGACATGCCGAGCTCAAGCGCGACGGCGATCGCCGCCAGCGCATTCTGAACATTGTGGCGGCCCGGGATCGGCACATGCAGCGGAACAGTCCGCCGCCCGCCGTCCTTGTCGAGGATCAGTGCGTCAAACCGGCTTCCGCCCGGAACCGGAGTCACATTGTCGGCGCGCACATCCGCGAGCGCCGAGAAGCCGTACGTCACGATCCGCCGGTCGCGGATACGGCCGATGATGTTCTGCACTTCCGGATGATCGACGCACAGCACGGCGAGGCCGTAGAAGGGCACATTCTCGATAAACTCGACGAAGGCGTCCTTGACCGCGTCGAAGTCGCCGTAATGTTCGAGATGCTCGGGATCGATGTTGGTGACGACGGCGATGGTGCCGTCGAGTCGGAGGAAGCTGCCGTCGCTCTCGTCCGCCTCGATCACCCACCAGTCGCTCTTTCCGAGACGCGCGTTGGAGCCGTAGCGATTGATTATGCCGCCGTTGATCACGGTCGGGTCGATGCCCCCGCCGTCGAGCAGCGCCGCAATCATCGACGTGGTCGTGGTCTTGCCGTGCGTGCCGGCGACCGCGACCGTCTTTTGCATGCGCATCAGCTCGGCCAGCATTTCGGCGCGCTTGACCCGCGGCAGACGGCGTTCGGCCGCGGCCCCGATCTCAGGATTGTCGTCCTTGATGGCCGATGAGCACACAACGACCGCGGCATCGCCAAGGTTGTCGGGCGCATGGCCGATGTTGACCGGAATGCCCTGCTTGCGCAGCTTTTCGACGACGTAGCTGTCGGCAACGTCCGAGCCCTGCACCTTGTAGCCGAGCTGGTGCATCACCTCGGCAATGCCCGACATACCGATGCCGCCGATCCCCACGAAATGGATCGTGCCGATGTCCGTGCCCATTGCCTTCATCATGCCGGGACTCCCCCCACCGGCGCCGTGACCCGCTTGCGCGGAGTCAGTGCAAGCCCGATCGCCACCGGGGCCGCGCCGTTGGCGATGCGCTCGACGAGGTCGGCGAGGTCGCGCGCCGCATGCGGGCGGCCGACCGACAAGGCGCGCGCCGCGGCGTTGTTGAGGGCAACCGGATCGGCCGCCATCGCCTCGATCTGGCGGGCGAGCACGTCCGGCGTGAATGCGGACTGCTGGATGCTGCGCGCACCGCCCGCCTTGACCATCTCGCGCGCATTGGCGGTCTGATGATCGTCGGTCGCTGCAGCAAACGGGATCAGGATTGCGGGCCGCCCCGCCGCCGTCAGTTCGGCGATCGTCGATGCACCCGCGCGGCCGACCACCAGATGCGCGTCGGCAAGCTTCGCCGGCATATCCTCGATATAAGTCAGCAATTCGGCCGGAATGCCCAGCTCCGCATATTGAGCCCGCACGCGCTCGATATCGTCGGGCCGGCATTGCTGGATGACCTGCAAGCGACGCCGCAGCGATGGGCCCAGAAGGCCGAGCCCGGTCGGTACGATCTGGCCGAGGATCGTCGCACCCTGGCTCCCGCCCGTGACAAGAATCTTGAGCGGCGCGACGTCGTCGAACGGCGGGAATGGCAACTCGCCCAGCTTCGCGATCTCTTCTCGAACCGGATTGCCGACGAGCACGGTCTTGTCCGCATAGCTCGCCTTCAGCCGGTCGACCTCGGCATAAGCGGTGCCGATGGCCTCGGCCTCACCGGCGAGCAGGCGGTTCACCCGCCCGAGAACCGCATTCTGCTCGTGAAGCACGGTGGGGATGTTCATCGCGCTCGCCGCGAGCAGCGACGGGAACGCCGGGTAGCCGCCGAAGCCGACGACCGCGTCTGGCCGATGCTCGCGATAGAGCGCCTTCGCCTCGCCGCGCCCACGCGCCACTGCCAGCGCCGCCTTGAGCCAGCCGATCGGCCCACCGCCGAGCCTTCCTGCGGGCAGGATGTGGACCGGCACATTTTCGAACAGGCCGGGGAAGCGCGCGCCGCGATCGTCGGTGATCAGCAGAACGCCATGGCCGCGGCCCCTGAGCTCCGCGGCCAACGCATGCGCCGGGATCATGTGACCGCCGGTCCCTCCGGCCGCCAGAACGAAGTTCATGTAGTCAGCTGCTCCCCGCTCCACTTCACGACATAGGGCGAGCGCGTGAGATACGGGTTCCGCCTCGTGAAAGCGAGCAGCAAGCCCATGCCGATGGACAGCGCGAGCATCGAGGAGCCGCCATAGCTGATGAAGGGCAGGGTCATGCCCTTGGACGGGGCGAGCTGGACGTTGACCATCATGTTGATCAGCGCCTGGAGCCCGAACTCGATCGCAAGCCCTGCCGCGGCGAGGATCGCGAAGCCCGAATCCTCGTCGAGCAGCTTGATCAGCACGCGCGCGACGATCCCGAGGTAGAGCGCGGCGATGGCCAGGCAGGCGATCAGCCCGAATTCCTCGCCGATGACCGAGAAGATGTAGTCGGTGTGCGGCTCGGGCAGGCCGAATTTGCGCGTGCCTCCGCCCGGCCCCATGCCGAACAGGCCGCCGGCGGTCAGGGTGCGCATCGCGTTGTCGGTCTGAAACGTGTCACCCGCGCCGAACAGGAACTCGTCGATGCGCTGGGTGGCGACGTCGTAGAAGAAATAAGCGAGCACGACGCCGACGAGCCCGATTACGCCGAGCGCGATCAGGACGCGAAGGTTGACCCCCGCGAGCGCAAGCATAGCCAGCCACACCGCGCAGAAGATGATGGTCGATCCGAAGTCGGGCTGCTTCATCAGCAGGAAGGCGATGCCGCCGGTTATCACCGCCGAAATCCAGTAGACCGGCAGCGACTTGTCGCCGTCCCGCAGCGACAGCAGCCAGGCCATCGCCACCACGAAGAAGGGCTTCAGGAATTCCGACGGCTGGACCTGCCCGACCCCGAACTCGATCCAGCGGCGGGCGCCATTATGCTCCGGCCCGACGATCGGAACGAAGATCAGCAGCACGAAGAAGAAGGCCGCGCCGAACAGGCTGAGCCGCCGCGCGCGGTCGCGCGGCATCATCGAAATGCCGATCATCACCGGAATGCCGAGCGCGATCCAAGCGAGCTGGCGCCAGAAATAATAAAGCTCGTTGAAGCGGACGTTGCCGCCCGAATAGCGATGGGCCGCGGCGGGCGATGCGGCGGCGACCGCGATCAGGCCGATCGCGATCAGCACGGTCACCAGCAGCAGCAGGACCTTGTCGATTTCCCAGAACCAGCGGCCGAGCGCGGACGTGTCCGAGCGGCCGTAACGGTCCGGGTCGATCAGCGCCGCCTTGGCCTTGATCTTGCCGGAGATGCTCTTGATCATAACCCCTCCACCAGCGCCCTGAACTGGTCCCCCCGCTCCTCGAAATCCCTGAACTGGTCGAACGACGCGCAGGCCGGCGACAGAAGCACCGTATCACCGCTCGCCGCGTCCGCAGCGGCCTGACGCACCGCCTCGTCCAGTTTTCCACAGTTTTTCACAGACATGTGCGGGGACAAGAGCCGCGCGAACAATTCGCCAGCCTCACCGATCGTGTAGGCTGACTCGACATGGCCGAAGTGCGGCGCGCATTCGTCGAGATTGTCGGTCTTGGCCTGTCCGCCGCAGATCCAGCGGATCTTGTCGAAGGCGGCGAGCGCGGGCGCGGTGGCCGTCGGGTTGGTCGCCTTGCTGTCGTTGATGAACAGGACGCCGTCCTTCTCGCGGATGCGCTCCATGCGGTGCGGCAGGCCGGGATAGGTACGGAGGCCTTGTGCAATCACGTCGTCGTCGACGCCCAGAACTCCGGCAGCCCGAGCAGCCGCGGCAGCATTTTGAAGGTTGTGAGGTCCCTGAAGCGCCGGCCAATCTGGCTGATTTGCCAGCACACCAATTTGGTCACGCGTGAACCAAAAATTGATTGGAAAATCAGCGAGCAGATGCTCCAGCAAGATCGATACGTCGGTATCAAAGTCGTACACCGGAGCGTGCGACTTTGACTGCATACGAAAAAGTCGAAGCTTCGAATCGCGATAGGCTTCGAAGCTCTCGTACCGATCAAGATGGTCCGGCGTGATGTTGAGCAGCACGGCGACATCGCAATCGAGGCTCTGCGTCAGGTCGATCTGGTAGCTCGACAGCTCGAGCACATAGACCCCGCCTTCGGGGAGTGGGTCCTGGGCGAGGATCGGCAAGCCAATGTTGCCGCCCATCGTCGTCGGGACTCCGGCCGTCTTGAGGATGTGATGGATCAGCGCGGTCGTGGTCGACTTGCCGTTGGTGCCGGTGATGCCAACCACCTTGTGCGGCGGAAGCTCAGGCCGGGCGCGGGCGAACAGCTCGATATCGCCAATGATCTCGACCCCGGCGTCCCGCGCGCGCTTGGCGATCGGGTGGCGGTTGAGGGGAAGGCCGGGCGTGACGACGAGGCTGTCGAATTGACCAAGGTCGACTTGATCGAGGTCAGCGATCTCAACCCCCGCCGGCGCCTTCGCCCGCGCTTCTTCCTTGCCGTCCCACGCCGTGACCTTCGCCCCGCTCGCGAGCAACGCTTCGACCGTCGCCAAGCCCGACCGCGCGAGGCCGTAAACCGCGTAATGCTTGCCGGCGAACGCCCTGGCCGTGATCACCGCAGTTTCAGCGTCGCGAGCCCCGCGAGCGCCAGCACGAAGCTGATGATCCAGAAGCGGATCACGACGGTCGGCTCGGACCAGCCCAAATGCTCGAAATGGTGGTGGATGGGTGCCATCAGAAACACGCGCTTGCCGGTCCGCTTGTAGACCGCGACCTGGATGATGACGCTCAGGGCCTCGACCACGAACAGGCCGCCGACGATCACCAGCACGAATTCGTGGTGGGTCGCGACCGAAACTGCGCCCAGCGCCCCGCCCAGCGCGAGGCTTCCGGTGTCGCCCATGAAGACGGCGGCCGGCGGCGCGTTGAACCAGAGGAAGGCGAGGCAGGCGCCGACCATCGCCAGTAGCAAAACGGTGAGGTCGCCCACCCCGGGCACGTGCGGGATCCCGAGATAGTTGGCGAACTTCGCGTTGCCGACGAGGTAGGAGATGAGGAGGAAGGCGATCGAGGCGATGACGACCGGCATGGTCGCAAGCCCGTCGAGCCCGTCCGTGAGGTTCACCGCATTCCCGAAGGCGACGATCACGAACGCGCCGAACGCGATGTAGAACCAGCCGAGGTCGGCCACCGTCTCCTTGACGAACGGCAAGTGCAGCGCGGTGCCGCCGGTGCGGACCATCAGCCAGGTTGCGACACCCGCAATGATGAATTCCAGCGCCAGCCGCGTCTTGCCCGAGAGGCCGGCGTGGTGCGCCTTCTTCACTTTGTCATAGTCGTCGAGCCAGCCGATCAGGCCGAAACCGGCGGTCACCAGCAGGCACGCCCAGACGTAGGGGTTCGAAAGCTCCATCCACAGCAGCACCGAAATCGAAACCGAGATCAGGATCAGCAGGCCGCCCATCGTCGGTGTGCCGCGCTTGGCGAGATGGCTTTGCGGCCCATCGGCCCGGATCGGCTGGCCCTTGCCCTGCGTGGCGCGAAGCCAGCTGATGAACCACGGACCGAGCAGCAGGCCGATGATCAGTGCGGTCGCGCTCGCCGCGCCAGCCCGGAAGCTGATGTAGCGAATGAGGTTGAGGACGCCGGGGAAGCCGAGCTGCTCGGCGATTACGTAGAGCATGCCGGTTCCCTCACCACGCGGTCGACCAGCTTCGCAAGCCCAATCGAGTTGGATGCCTTTACCAGGACCGCGTCTCCGGGCAGAAGCAGGCGGATCAGCGTGTCGGTCGCTTCGTCGACGCCATCGACCAGGTCGAGCGAGATCTTGCCAACGACCTGTTCGGCGAGCGGCTTCATGTCCTCGCCAATCAGGATCAGCCGATCGACCTGCGCGGCCAGCACTGCGGGCGCTAGGCCTGCGTGCAGAGCGTCGCCATGCTCGCCCAGCTCGCGCATCGGGCCGAGCACCGCGATCCGGCGCGAGATGTCTTTTTCATCGCCGAGGCTCTTTAAGGTCGCGGCCATGGACGCGGGATTGGCGTTGTAACTTTCGTCGATCAGCAGCACCTCGCCGCCGTCTACGTGGATGAGGTGGCGCTCGCCCCGGCCCTTGAGGCCGCCGAGATCAGCCAGCGCAAGTCCGGCCAGCGCGACATCGGCCCCGACCGCTTCGACCGCGGCCAGCACTGCAAGCGCGTTCGACACCCAATGCTCGCCGCGCTGCGAGATGGTGAAGGTCAGTTCGCGCTCAAGCAGCGCCGCGCTGATCAGGCTGCCGCCGCCTTCCGCGCTGACGGCGTGGATCGCATGGACGTCCGCGTCGCCGGCGCCGAAGGTGACGATCCGGTCGGCCCTGCGTCGCGCGGCCTTGAGCAGCCGGTCGCGGTGCGGGGTGTCGTTCGGAATGATCGCAACGCCATCAGGCTCTAGCCCTTCGAATATCTCGGCCTTCGCATCGGCGATGGCTTCTTCCGAACCGAGGTTTTCGATGTGCGCGGGCGCGATGGCGGTGATCAGCGCGACGTGCGGCCGGACCTGCCGCGTCAGCGCTGCGATCTCTCCGGCATTGTTCATGCCCATTTCGAGCACCGCATATTCGGCATTACGCGGCATGCGCGCGAGGCTCAGCGGAACGCCGGTGTGGTTGTTGTAGCTCTTGACCGAGCGATGGACCTTGCCCGGGCGGTTGCGGTCGAGCGCTGCATAGAGCGCTTCCTTGGTGCTGGTCTTGCCGACCGAACCAGTGACCCCGACGATCGTCGCGCTCGATCGTTCGCGGGACGCGCGGCCGAGCGCTTGAAGCGCGGCGAACGTGTCGTCTACCAGCACATGCGGGCCGTCGACGGGCTGCGAGACGATGACCCCGGTCGCGCCTGCGGCAAAAGCTGCATCGACGAACTTGTGGCCGTCATGGGCGGTGCCCGGCATGGCGACGAACAGGTCGCCGGCACCGACCTCGCGGCTATCAAAGGTGACGCCTCTGACCTCGAACGAAGCGCTCGCGGTGCCGCCTGTCGCCGCGGCAATCTCCTCGCTAGTCCAGAGCGCGCTCATGCCGCGCGAGTCTTTGTTTGCGTGCTCCGTCAAGCTGCGCACTCCCGCGCCACCAGCGCGTCGTCGAACGGCAGCACCCGATCGCCGACGATCTGGCCCGTCTCATGGCCCTTGCCCGCGACGAGGATGATGTCACCGGCCTTGGCGATGCGAATCGCCTCGGCGATCGCCTCGCGCCGCCCGCCGACCTCCGTCGCCCCCGGCGCCCCCGCCATCACTGCCGCGCGGATCACCGCCGGGTCTTCGCTGCGAGGGTTGTCGTCGGTGACGATGACGACGTCGGACAGCCGCGTCGCGACCTCGCCCATTTGCGGGCGCTTACCCTGGTCGCGGTCGCCGCCGGCGCCGAACACGGTGATGAGACGGCCCTCAACGTGCGGGCGAAGCGCGGCGATCGCCGCCTCCAGCGCGTCGGGCGTGTGCGCATAATCGATATAGACCGGGACGCCGTCGCGGCTGATCACCGCGCGCTCGAGGCGGCCGCGCACCGGCGCGACGCGCTGCATGGCCGAGAAGGTCGCATCCCACTTCCCGCCGGTCGCAAGCGCGAGGCCCGCGGCGGTCAGCACATTGGCGGCCTGGTAAGCGCCGATCAGCGGCAGCGCGAGGCGATACGGCTTGCCGCCATGTTCCAGCATCAGGGTTTGGCCGAGCGCGCTCGGAGAGCGGTCGACAAGACGGATCGTGTCGCCCTTGCTGCCAACTGTCAGAAGGTCGTGGCCGCGCTTCTGCGCGCGTTCGATGACTTCGTCCGACTTCGGATCGTCAGTCCAGATGACCGCCGGTTTGCCCGCGGGCAGAAGCTCATCGAACAGCCTCATCTTGGCTTCGAAATAATCGTCCATCGTCCCGTGATAGTCGAGATGGTCGCGGCTGAAGTTGGTGAACGCGGCGGCGGCCAGCGGCACGCCCTCGGCGCGATGCTGGTCGAGACCGTGCGACGATGCCTCATAGGCGACATGGTCGATGCCCATTTTCTTGAGGCCGGCCATGTTGCTGAGGAAGGTGACGATGTCGGGCGTGGTCAGCCCGGTCTTTACCTGGTCGTCCGAAGTAGTCACGCCGAGCGTCCCGATCGACGCCGAACGGTGCCCCGACATGCGCCAGATCTGGCGCGTCATTTCGACGGTCGAAGTCTTGCCGTTGGTGCCAGTCACGGCGACCACCGTTCCCGGATAGGGGGCGTAATATTTGGCCGCGAGATCCGCGAACAGACGGCGCGGCTGAGCGTCGGCAAGGTGCGGCACCTGGCCGACCGTCGCCTCGGGACGGGCAACGACCGCCACCGCGCCGCGGCCGACGGCGTCGCCGATAAAATCCTCACCATTGAACATTGCGCCGTTGAAGGCGCCGAACACGCTGCCCGGCGCGACCTTCCGATGGTCGAGTGCAAAGCCGGTCACCGTCGAATCCGAATCGACGTCAGCCAAGTCGCGTAGCCGCACTGTCGTATTTTACTCCTTCGTTTCGTGAACGAAGGGCATGACCTGCGACATGTCGGGCTCACGGTTCATTTGCGGCTGGACTCCGAGCATCGGCGCGATCCGACTGATCGTACGGCTGACTACTGGCGCGACATTCCAACCGGCGGTCGTGAAGCCATATGTTTCAGGAGTCGCCTTGGGTTCATCAAGCATGACGACGATCACATAACGAGGATCGTCCATCGGGAACACACCCGCGAAGCTGGTGATGTTGATTGTCTGGCTATAACGGCCGTTGATCAGCTTCTGCGCGGTGCCGGTCTTGCCACCGACGCGATAGCCCGGCGCGTCGGCCTTCTTGCCGGTGCCCTTCATCACCACGAGCCGCAGCAGAGCGCGCATCCGGTAACTGGTATCGGCGGTGAAGACGCGCTTGCCCGGACCGAGCGGGTTGCCGGGGCCGATCTTGCGCAGGGTCGGCTGATGATAGACGCCGCCGTTGAACAGGGTCTGGTAGCCCATCGCGAGCTGGAGCGGCGCGACGGCGATGCCCTGGCCGAAGCCGACCGTCATCGTTTCGAACGGACCCCAGCGCACCCCTGGCGTCAGCGCCCGGCCGCGCTCCTTGAGCTCGATCGGGACCGGGCCGGTGAAGCCCATCTTCTTGAGCCAGAATTTCTGACGCTCCGTGCCAAGCTGGTCGGCGATCTGCGCAGTGCCGATGTTGGAGCTTTCCTCCATGATCTCAGCAACGGTGCAGATGCGACCGAACGGGTGCGTGTCATGGACGATATGACCGTACGCGGGGAGCGCATTCGGGCAATTATATTGCTGTCCGAAGCTTTTGATGATGCCGCTGTCCATCGCCATGGCGACGGTGAACGGCTTGAACGTCGATCCGAGCTCGTAAACGCCCTGGGTCGCGCGGTTGAACCGGGCTTCGGGAGGCGAGGCCCCGGGCAGGTTCGGATTGATCTCGGGAAGCGAGGTCATCGCCAGGACTTCGCCGGTGTGGACATCGAGAATCACGCCTGCGGCGCCGATCGCCGAGAAGTGGGTCATAGCGTCGTTGAGCTCATGCTCGAGCGCCTGCTGGACGCGGCTGTCGATCGACAGGACCAGCGGCGTCCCGCGCGTGCTCGGATCCGCCAGTTGCGATTGGAACGCGCGCTCCATGCCGGCAACGCCCTGCCCATCGATATCGGTGTAGCCGAGCACGTGCGCCGCAAGCGTCGTTTGCGGGTAGAGGCGGTCGGGCTCGCGCTCGATCGCGAGGCCGGGCTCGCCGAGCGCATTCACCGCCTCGACCAGGCCCGGCGACGCGCGCCGGCGCAGGTAGAAGAACGGCTTACCCGAGCGAAGGAGCGCAAAATATTGCTCTTCGGTCTGTTCGGGCATCAGGCGCGCAAGCTGCCGGGCGAGCGCTAGCTTATCGCCGATGATCTTGGTCGGGTGGACAGAGATGGTCCACGCATCGATCGTCCGCGCCAGCGGCTCGCCGTCGCGATCGACGATGTCGCCCCGTTCGGGAATGAGGCTGGTCAGCCCTTCCTTGCGCCCGGCGTGATCACCAAAGACCGCAAGATAGAGAATGCGAAGCGCGATGATGGCGACGATGCCGGCGTAAACCAGCATGCCGAACATAAGCCGCTGGTGCATGACGGCCAGCGTTTGCCGCCGCTGACCGACCAGACGGAGCCGCTCGGGCCGTGGCGCGACGAGAGCGGGCGTCGGAGCGTTCATCGGGCGGCGGAAGCGTCCTTGGATTTACCGGATTGCTTGGCCGGCAACGGCGCAAGCGGGTCAGCTTTCGCAAGCCGCACGGGCTTTGTCACCGGCTTCGGCGCAGCGAGCACGACCTTATCCACCGATTTCTTCGGCGCTGGCTTGGCCGCCACCGAAGCAGTCTTCACGACCGGCTTCTTTGGCGCAGATTGGGCGGCCGCGAGGCCCGGTCTATCCGCGGACTTGGATGGGGCCGGCTTCGCCGCTGTGACCGGCCTGTCCGTGGACTTTGTTCCCGTCGCCTCGGGCAATGAGGCGACTGGCCTTGCCGGGACCTCGCGCGTCTCGGTTTTCAGACTTGCCTGATGAAGCAGGGCCGGCGCCACGACTGTCGCCGTTGCTCCGCTATCATCGGTGACCTCTTCCCCGATCGGGGCCTTATGCGGTTCAGGAGCCGGGGCCGACGCAAGCACCACCGGCGCCTGGAAATCGACCTTGTGCTGAGGCTGGGTGAGCCGCGCGAGTTCAAACCCGCCGCGAAGGAACTGGTCGGCCGATGGCGCGGAGAGCGCGAACGCGCCAGCATTCCAGCGCTCCAGCTGCGACAGGCGGCCGCGGGTCCCGATCTCGGTCTGCAGGACTCGCAGGTCGCGCTGGGCAAGAACGATCTTGGTTTCGACGTCTTCCAGCGATGAGCGCTCCGACGCGACACGAAGCGAGACGAGGTAGCAACCAAGCGCAGCCGCGGCGCAAGTCGCGGCCATGGTCAGGGAGCGGAAGTTGGGGGCGCTCATTGCAGGCTCTCTTTTCTGGCCGGAGCGGACGTGCGGACGGCGGAACGAAGGCGCGCGGAACGGGCGCGCGGATTCGCGGCAAGCTCCTGCTCGCTCGGCGAAACGGGCTTCGCGACGCGCTCGAAGGTCGGTTCGGTCGGATCGACCATCACCGGGCGATGGCGCGATCCCGCAGGCGTGGCGCCGCTGCGTTCACGGAAGAAGCGCTTCACGATCCGGTCTTCGAGGCTGTGGAAGGTGACGACAGCCAAACGCCCGCCGGGGCGCAGTGAGCGTTCGGCCGCCGCCAGTCCCTGCTCGAGCTCGTCGAGCTCGGCATTGAGGTGAATCCGGATTGCCTGGAAGGTGCGCGTCGCCGGATCGCTCTTCTGGCCGGGGCGAAAGCCTGCGGCGCGGCGAACGATCGCGGCCAGCTCGGCGGTGCGCTCAACCGGTCTTTCGGCAACGATTGCGCGGGCTATCGCCCGGGCGCGCGGCTCCTCCCCATAGTCGCGCAGGACCCGGGCGATGTCGGCCTCTTCGGCCGAATTCAGATATTCAGCAGCGGTCAGGCCGGATTTCGACATCCGCATGTCGAGCGGGCCGTCAGCCTGAAACGAGAACCCGCGGTCGGCGCGGTCGAGCTGCATCGACGACACGCCGATATCGAGTGCGATCGCGTCGACCAGGCCGATGCCGCGCTCGCTGAGCGCGCGATCCATCTGGCTGAACCGTTCCTCGACCAGGGTCAGGCGGGAGTCCGGGACGAGCGACCGTCCGGCTTCAATCGCATCGGGGTCGCGATCGAAACCGATCACTCGTCCCGCCCCCGCGGCGAGCATGGCGCGCGTATAGCCGCCTGCTCCGAAGGTGCCATCGACCAAGGTCTGGCCTTCCCGGATTTCGAGCGCTGCGATCACTTCGCTGACCAGCACCGGCACATGCGGGGCCTTGCGTGAGCCAGTGCTGGTCATGACGAAGCTCCGCGCTCTTCGAGGCGGAAGCGAGCGATGTCCTTGAGGTCGTCGGGAATCCGTGAGTCCTTGAGCAGCAGCTCAGGGTTCCAGATCTGGAATGTCTCGCCGGTGCCGAGGAACAGCGCGAGCTCGCCGATCTCGCCCTTGCGGCGCATCATCGGCGGAAACAGGATCCGGCCGGAGCTGTCGTACGGGACCTCTTCGGTCGCCGCGAACGCCATCAGGTTGCGCTGCTGATATTCGAGCTGCGCGTCGGCGCTGGTTTCTTCCTTTTCGAGCAGCCGTTCGAGCTTGGCGTGCTTCAGCGCCGCGTAGGCGGGGTCATAGGCGCTGAGGCAGGGAAAGGCTTCGTGCTTAGCGAGGACGATCGTGCGCGCATCGCCGCGGCGCTCGATCACGCTTCGCAGGAATGACGGGATGGATACGCGGCCCTTCCCGTCGACCGCGTTCAGCGCGCTGCCCTGAAACAGATGCTCTAGCGCCACGTCCACTCCCCGTTCGCGCGCGAGCTATCGTTCGCGGTTGCGCGTCATCACGCGCACCACGTCCGGGTTCGAATCTTAGGGTCAGCCCCCGCGCTACAGCCTGTGTTGGTAACTCAAGGTTGGGCGGGATACAATGGGATTTTATGGGATTTCATGGGTAGATCGTGGGAAAGCGCGGATTTCCGCGGCTTTTTCGTGGGTCAGAACGGGCTTGGGCGGGCCCCGGACCGCGGTGACAACCCTGTGGATAAGTCTGTGATTTAGCGAATCGCTTCCGAATCAACGGTGAAGCTCCGAAAGCTCGGACAACATGGCATCGAGATTATGGTCGGCGCCGTTTCCGAGGTCCGCAACGTCCAGCAAGTCGGCATCGGCGATGATCGTCGCGCGGCCCTCCCCAATCCGGCAATGGGCGGCCAGGCGGTCCTTACTGACCGCGCAGCTCCCCTCGCCTTCAAGTTCGCCCGGTGACTCGGTGACCACCGGATAGCCCCCAAGCGTCGCGGCCTTCCGGCCCCTTTGATCGGGCGCAAAGAGGCGCAATCCCCAATGACCGAGAAGACCGGTGTCCGCGAACATCGGTGGGGGCCGCAGCGGATCGCCCAACGGGTGCTCGCTCGGCCATTCGAGCATCGGGTCGGCCAGGATCATCACCCGGCCGCCGCGTTGCACCCAGGAATCGAGCACGACCAAATTCTCGGCGGTTTGCGCTTGCGGATGCGCCATCAGCAGCAATCGCCCCTTGGCGAGCTCCGACCCGTCGGTCGTGCTGATCGGGATCACGCGATAGTGCGCCTGGAGCGCGGTGAGGGCCGGCGATCCGCCACCTTCGAGCGAAAAATCCTCGCCGAACATCAGCGGCAAAGTGGTGAGCAGCAAGAGTACGGGCTTGGCCGCCGGCGTAGATGGGCTCGCCGCCGGCTGCCGCCTCAGCGCATAAGCGAGGCTTGCAGCTGCGATGATGAGCAGCGCGACGATACCGAAAATCGCACGCCCGCGGGCGCGAGTCATTTCTTCTCGCTGCTGTTGTTCGTCGTATCCGAAGCGCCCGGCGCAACCCCGAGCTCGGCCAAGGGCTCGCTCGGCTCATTGGCCGCGGCTTGCTCGGCTGCGTTCATGACGCCATCGCGGCTGGAACGGCTGATGATCGAGCCGAGAAGCACCAACAGGAATGCGAAAGCGAGGCCGGTGAGCCCGATGCGAATGCGCTGCGCGCTGCTTCCGGCTTGGTAAGGCATCGATATCGACGAAGCTATGGCTCGCCTCGACAATATGCAAGCATCACGCTTGACGCTGCTTGTTGCAGTCGCGAAGGGGCCGGAACCATGACTCGCACAGCTCTGCTCATCACGCTTGCTGCCGCCGCCGCGCTAGCCGGCTGCAACAAGGAAGATCACACGATCGTCGCCGGTGGTCCGGTACAGGACGATTTCAACGACGCCGCCAACGGGCCGGTCGTTCTCCCGCCGTCAGTCGCGGCCAGCAAGTCGTACCGCTGCAAGGACAACAGCCTCGTCTACATCGACTGGCTGTCGGACGGCAGCGCGCGCGTGAAGAAGAAGAGCGATGACGTCGGCACGGTGGTTGCGGCCGGTTCGCCGAGCCTCAAGGGCGACGCCCACGGCTCGACCGTCAGCTACAACGGGCAGAGCTGCAAGGCCTGACCTTGCTTGACTCTCCCTCCGCGGCCTTTGATCAGGTCGCGGAGGGAAGGGTTTCATCCATGCATCTTACAAGGCGCGGGTTCACGGGCGGCGCATTGACCGCAGCCCTGGCGGGCCAGTTCAGCCTGCCCGCCTTGGCCCAGGGACGCCCGGGCCTCGCCGCTGCCCTCAGCGCAATCCAATCCTACGGCGAGCAGCATCGCAGCTATTACGGGCTCCCCGGGATGACCTTGGGGGTGACGACCCCCGACGGGTTCGCGACCGTCCTGAACTTCGGCTTTGCCAACGCCGAAGCGCGAGCGCCGATCACCGGCGATAGCCTGTTCCAGGTCGGCTCCATCAGCAAGCTGATGGTCGCAGCGTTGCTCCATCAATTCGCGTCCGAGGGGAGGTTCAGTCTCACCGACCGCATCGATAAACTGCTTCCCGGTCTTGCGCTGCCGACCGGAAATGCGATCCAGGTGCAGCATTTGCTCGATCATGTCGCGGGCCTTCCCGGCGACGCCCCCATGTTCCCCGCAGGCGGACTGTGGACGGCTTACGCGCCGGGCGCTCACTGGCATTATTCGAACACGGCTTACGCGATGCTCGGGAAGCTCGCGGAGCATGCCGGCGGCAAGCCGCTCGGCCGCTTGCTTGAAGACCGGCTGTTCACGCCACTCGGCATGAATCGCTCGCGAGGGGCAATCCTCGCTCCCGACCGGCTGCTTTACGCGCAAGGCTATGAGGCAGCCGACCAGATCACGCCGTTCGTTCGCGGGGTCCCGCTCGCGCCGGCGGCGTGGGTCGATGTTGTGGAAGGCGCGGGATGCGTCGCCTCGACGGCCGACGACATGAACCGCTTTATGCGATCGCTGGCGGACGCCGCGCAAGGCCGCGGCGGGCTTGGGCTGCCAGCGGCATCTGCGAAGGCTTACACAACCCACGCGGTCCTCAGCGACACGCCGGGAATGACCTACGGCAACGGCCTGATGCATGTCGCGAGCCCCGGCCGATCCTATCTCCACCACACTGGCGGGATGGTCAGTTTTTCTTCGTCGTTCCATATCGACGTGGCGAGCGGCGTGGGGGCATTTGCGAGCTCCACGATCACCGCCTTCGCCGATTACCGTCCGCGCCTGTTGTCGCGCTTCGCGGTCGATGCGCTGACTTCCGCGCTGGCCGGAAAGCCGCTGCCATCGCCACCGCGAGTCGACACGCCCCTGACCAGTCCCGCGGCCTATATCGGCCGCTATTCCGGCCCGGGGGGATCATTTGAAATCCGCGCCGGAAAGCCGCTCATCATCGTCGCGGACGGCCGCTCGGCCGACCTTGAATATGTCGGCGGAAACGTCTTCCGAACGCTCCATCCGACCTTCCGCCGCTTCGCCCTGACGGTCGACAGAAAGGGGCCCGCGGTCGTCGGCGCGGCGTGGGGCCCCAATGCCTATGTCCACAATGGGTCGGGCGGTAGCGTTCCGGCCTCGGATCCCGCGCTCGCGCGGCTCGCCGGGCATTATGCCAGCGACAATCCGTGGTGGACCGGCATCGGGACCATCGTCGAGCGCGGCGGCAAGCTGTGGATGGGCACGGACACGCCGCTCACCAAAATTGGCGACAATCTCTGGCGCGTCGGCGAGGAAGCCTGGTCACCGGAACGCGCCTCATTTGCCGACGTCGTCGACGGGCGTCCGCAGACGTTGATCTTCTCGGGCGAGAAGTTCGTCCGCCGCGATATCTAGGCTTGCGACGCCAGCACGGCTAGGAGCGCCGCCATGGACGTTCTCGAAGCCCCGACCATCACCCCGCAAATCGTCGCCGAGCATGGGCTCAGCGAAGAAGAATATGACCGCATCCTGAAAGCCATGGGCCGCGAGCCGAACCTGGTGGAGCTCGGCATTTTCTCGGTCATGTGGTCGGAGCATTGCAGCTACAAAAGCTCGCGCTTCCACCTTAAAAAGCTGCCGACCGAAGCGCCGTGGGTGATCTGCGGCCCCGGTGAGAACGCTGGCGTAATCGACATCGGCGATGGCGACGCGTGCATCTTCAAGATGGAGAGCCACAACCACCCATCCTACATCGAGCCCTACCAGGGCGCGGCGACGGGCGTTGGCGGCATCCTTCGCGACGTTTTCACCATGGGCGCGCGGCCCGTCGCCAACATGAACGCGCTGCGCTTTGGCCGGCCCGACCACCCCAAAATGCGTCACCTGATCGCCGGCGTCGTCGCCGGCATCGGCGGCTACGGCAATTGCGTGGGCGTCCCCACGGTTGGCGGCGAAGTGAACTTCGACACCGCTTACGACGGCAACATCCTCGTTAATGCGATGACCGTCGGCGTCGCGAAGACCGACAAGATTTTCTATTCGGCCGCGACCGGAATCGGCAATCCGATCGTCTACGTCGGCTCCAAAACCGGCCGCGACGGCATCCACGGCGCGACCATGGCCAGCGCCGATTTCGACGAGAATAGCGATGAAAAGCGCCCGACCGTGCAAGTCGGAGACCCGTTCACCGAGAAGCTGCTCATCGAAGCTTGCCTCGAACTGATGGCGACCGATGCGATCGTCGCCATTCAGGATATGGGCGCGGCAGGCCTCACGTCATCGTCAGTCGAAATGGCGAGCAAAGGCGGCGCCGGCATCCGCCTCGACATGAACAAAGTGCCGTGCCGCGAGACCGGCATGACGCCCTATGAAATGATGCTCTCGGAAAGCCAGGAGCGGATGCTGATGGTCCTGAAGCCCGGCCGCGAGGCAGAGGCCGAGAAGATCTTCAGGAAGTGGGAGCTCGACTTCGCGGTGATCGGCGAGGTGACCGACACCGGGCACATGGTGCTCGAGTTCAACGGCGAGGTGGTGTGCGATATTCCGCTCGGCCCGCTCGCCGACGACGCGCCCTGCTACGAGCGCCCATACATGAGCCTCGAGGACTACAAAGCCTGGGCGAAGGTGAAGCCTCTCAGCGAGGCGCCCGAAAGCACGGACATCGCCGGTGACCTCTTAAAGCTGATGGGCTCGCCCAACCTCGCCAGCCGCCGCTGGATCTGGGAGCAGTACGACCAGTCGGTGGGCGCCGACACGGTACAGCGGCCGGGGGGCGATGCGGCGGTGGTGCGCGTCCACGGCAGCCGGAAGGCCTTGGCGATCACCACCGATTGCACGCCGCGCTACGTCTATGCCGACCCGTACGAAGGCGGGAAGCAGGCGATCGCCGAAGCCTATCGTAACCTCTGCGCGGTCGGCGCGAGGCCCCTGGCAGTCACTAATTGCCTCAACTTCGGCAACCCGCAGCGGCCCGAGATCATGGCCCAGTTCGTTGAGGCGCTGCGCGGCATGGGCGACGCCTGCCGCGCGCTCGATTTCCCGATCGTCTCCGGCAACGTCAGCCTCTACAACGAGAGCAAGGCGACGGGCGGCGGCAGCTCCATACTGCCCACCCCCGCAATCGGCGGGGTCGGCCTGCTCGACGATTGGCAAGCGAGCGCCACCATCGCGTTCAAGCGCGAAGGCGAGCAGCTGATCCTGATCGGTCACAGCGACAGCCACGTCGGCCAGTCCCTTTGGCTCGAGGTGTGTCACGGGCGGCGTGAAGGCTCGCCCCCGCCGGTCGACCTCGCGGTCGAGCGGCGCGCCGGCGAGTGCATCCGCAAGCTCATCAATCACGGCTTGGTTAGCGCGGTGCACGATTGTGCCGATGGCGGCGCAGGGATCGCCATTGCGGAAATGGCCCTAGCCGGTGGCATCGGCATGACGATGACCGTCGTGCCTCAAATCCCGAACGTCGGCGCGATCCTGTTTGGCGAAGACCAGGGCCGCTATGTGGTGACGACCAGCGATCCCGACCGGGTTCGCGCGCTGGCCAATGACGCGCAATTGTTCGCCGTGCCGATCGGCACCACCGGCGGCGATTCCCTTACGTTCGACCTAGTCGAGCGGGGCGGCCCGCAGTCCATCTCACTCACCAATCTCCGCACCGCGCACGAGGGCTTCTTCCCGAAGCTCATGGGAAGCGAGCTGACGCCGGAGTTCTAGCCGCAGAAACGGGGGGATCATGCTTCGACCGATTGCCATCGCGACCGCGATCAGCGGGACGCTCGACATATTGTTCGCCATGATCCTGACCGTCGCGTTCGGCCGGCACATCCCCGACATGCTTCGCTACGTCGCGTCCGGTCCGTTCCCCGCGGCTACTGGTATGGGGACGAGCGGAGCAATCCTAGGCCTTGTCGTCCACTTCACGTTGATGGCGGTCATGGCGACCGCGCTGATGCTCCTCCTCCGCTGGAAGCCCGAACGGCTCGGGACACCGGTGCGTACCGGCATTGCATTCGGCGTGATCACCTATTTCGTGATGAACTGGCTGGTGGTGCCGCTGCGCTTCGGCACGCCGCTGCCACCCAAGACCCTGTCGATCGTCACGCAGGCCTTCGCGCACATTGTGCTGGTCGGCATTCCGATGACGTATGTCGCGAAGCGCTATCTCCAGTCGCGCACGGCATAGGTACCGCTCAAACCATATTGTTACGCCCTCGAATCAATATAGGATTGAGCGATGACCAGCCGCCTCGATTCAAAATGGACCTTTGCCGGGCTCGCGATTGCGCTCCTCGGCATCCCGGCCGTGACCACCCTGCACCGGATGCTGGCGCCCGATCCGATGGCGAGCAGCGCGATCGTCGTGCGCGAGCTCTCCATCCTGGCGATCACCGGCCTGCTGCTGTGGCTTGTCGTATCCCGCGAACGCCTGCCGCTGTCGTCGATCGGGATCCGGACGGACCGGCTCGGCCGCTCTTTAGGCTGGGGCATTCTGTTCGCTGTGGTCTCGTTCGCGGCCGCGATCGGGATGCTGGCCGCCTACAGCGCGCTCGGGATTCACTACGGCGAAGGCCAGTCGATCTCGCGGACGCTGCCCGTGACCAGCCTGACCGTGCTTCGAGCGGGCATTTCGGAAGAGGTTATGTACCGCGGCTATGCGATCGAGCGTCTGCAGTCGCTGACCGGCAGCAAGTGGATCGCCGCCGGCATTGCGCTGGTCCTGTTCGCGGCCTTCCATTTTCGCCAGGGCTGGGCCGGTATGTTGATCGCCTTGGTCCTGGGGGCGGTGCTCACCGCTTTCTATCTGTGGAAACGCGACCTGGTCGCCAACATCATCGCGCACTTCACGGTGGACTTCGTTCCGAACGTCCTTCTTCCGCTGCTCGGAGCTGGCAGCTAATAGTTGCGAGTAAGTCGCATTAGCGCTATATGGCGCTTCATGATCGTCTGCGTCTGCAATCGAATCACCGAGAAGGAAGTGCGCGAAGCGGCACTCGCCGGCGCACGGGAGTCCGAGGACGCTTATGCGAAGCTCGGCTGCGAGGTGCAGTGCGGTTGTTGCCTCGATTATGCCCAAGAAGTGATCGACGAAGCGGTTGGCCAGCGGCCACGCCTCAAGCTCGTCGCCTGACTTGACCGTCGCCACTTGAACGCGCATCCGCCCGGCAACGGGAGGCTGACGAATGAAGGGCGACGCCAAGGTCCTCGAGCTGCTCAACGAAGCGCTGAAGAACGAGCTGACCGCCACCAACCAATACTGGCTGCACTACCGGCTCCTCGATAATTGGGGCGTTCACAAGCTCGCCAAGTTCGAACGCAGCGAATCCATCGACGAGATGAAGCATGCCGACCGCTTGGCGGAGCGGATCCTTTTCCTCGACGGCCTGCCCAATTTCCAGGCCCTCGGACGTCTCCACATCGGCGAGAACGTCGAGGAAGTTCTAAAGGCCGACCTCGAGCTTGAACTCGAGGCGCTAATCCAGCTGCGCGGTGCGATCCAGCATTGCGAGAAGGTTCGCGACTACGTCAGCCGCGACCTATTCTCCGAGATCCTCGAGAATGAGGAAGAGCATGTGGACACGCTCGAACAACAGTTCGAGATGATCACTCGGATGGGAATGCAGAATTACATCCAGCTTCAGAGCGAAGCTGCGGAGGCCGATTAGATCCGGCCAAATCCCTGATTGCCGACCTTGCGGCCGAAACCACCTGGCGCGGCGCGAGTCATCAGCGGATTGGTTGCCTTGTCGAACAGCTCGATCGTCTGATCGAACAGCTGCCGCAGCTCGACCACCTTGGGCACCAGCTCGTCGGGGAAACGGTGGCTCTCGATGCAGAAGCGCGCGGTGGTCTCGATAAGCTCGGCAATCTTGGCCAGTGGCTCAGCGCCGAGCTGTCGCGACTCGCCTTTCAAAGTGTGCGCGGGAATGACCAGCGCAGTCGTATTCTGCTCGCGCATGGCGGCTTCGATCTGGGCGATCGATTTAACTCCATCCTCCTTGAAATAGCTCAAGATGCGGATGAAGCCCGGGCCGAGCTCGGACCGGTTCTTCTCGAAATACGCCCAATCGACGATGTCCCGAGCTTCGTCGGTCACACCTTACTCCTCAAAAGCCGAACGAGATCGGCCGTGGTCCCACGGCTGCAGGGATAGACTTCAAACAGTAAACTTTGCCTTAGCGGCCTCGGTCGAACGGATTGGTTCGCCCACGGAAATTGAGCCGTAATGGCACCGATCCCAGCTTGAGATCGCGCCGGAGCGCGTTGACCAGGTACCGCCGGTAGCTCTCGGGAAGCTCGTCGGTGCGATTACCGAACACCACGAAGGTGGGCGGTCTGGTGTTCGCCTGGGTGATGTAACGGAGCTTGATCCGCCTGCCCTTGGGTGCGGGCGGCGGGTTGGCCTCTATCGCTTCTTCGAACCAGCGATTGAGTTCACCGGTTGGGACGCGCCGGCTCCAGGCTTCGCGAAGCTCGAACCCGACCTTCAGGATCATGTCGATGCCCTTGCCGGTTTTCGCCGACACGGTGAGCAGGGGCACATCCCTCAACTGCGCGAGGCCTTCGGCGAGGGCCGCTTTGACCCCGTTGAACAGCGACGACGCATTGTCGGCGACATCCCATTTATTGAGCGCGATGATCAGCGCCCGCCCCTCTTCGATCACCTGGTCGGCGATCTTGAGGTCCTGCGATTCGAGGCCCCGCGTTGCATCCAGCAGAAGCACGACGACTTCGGCATAATCGATCGCGCGCCGGGTGTCCGCAGCCGACAGTTTTTCCAGCTTGTCCTCGACCTTGGCGCGCTTGCGAAGGCCCGCAGTATCGACCAGCCGGACCGGATGGCCTTCCCACTCCCATTCAAGGCTGATCGAATCGCGCGTGATCCCGGCTTCGGGGCCGGTGATCATCCGCTCCTCGCCGAGCATGCGATTGACCAGGGTCGACTTGCCGGCGTTGGGCCGCCCGACGATCGCGATGTGGAGGGGGCCACCCTCGGCCGGCTCTTCACTTTCCTCATCCGCCCCGGTGCGCTCGACGTGGGGACGCAGCGCCTCGAACAGGTCGACGACGCCCTCGCCATGCTCGGCGCTGATCGCGATCGGGTCGCCGAGGCCGAGACGGAAAGCTTCGAAAATTCCGGATTCGGCCGCCCGGCCCTCGGCCTTGTTGGCGACGACCATCACCGGGGTCGTTTCGACCCGGAGCCAGCGGCCAATCTCCTCATCGAGCGGAGTCAGGCCCTCGCGCGCGTCAACCATGAAGAGGACTGCGTCGGCGTCGCGTACGGCTGCCTCGGTCTGCTGGCGCATCCGTCCCGGCAGCGTCTGGGGGTCCTCATCCTCGAATCCAGCGGTATCGATCACCCTAAACTCGAGCCCGACCAGCTTCGCTTCGCCCTCCCGCCGGTCGCGCGTCACGCCCGGGCGATCGTCAACCAGCGCCAGGCGCTTGCCGACGAGCCGGTTGAACAGGGTCGATTTGCCGACATTCGGACGGCCGACGATGGCGACGGTGGGAAGCGGCATGGTGAGGGCGATAGCAGCGCGTTAGCCGCGCCGCGATAGCCTAGCGATACGCGTGGAGCCGGCCGGCGTCGTCGTAAACGTACAGCGTCGAATTGGCGACGACCGGAGGAACGCTGATCCCAGCACCCGCATTCGTTTGGCTCTGGAAGTTACCGGTGGTCGGATCGACGTTGATCAACGTCCCGTTCAAGCCGGCGATGATCAGCCGTCCGCCGGCGAGAATCGGACCAAGGTAATCGATCTGGCCCTTCTTCCCCTTGGGGTGCTCGAACTGCGGCATCTGGTTGATCCAGCGGATGTGGCCGTTCTGCCGCGAGATGCAGAGCAGCTTGGCATCGTCGGTGATGGCGAAGATCCAGTCGCCCGCGACCCACGGCGTCGTAATGCCGGCGATGTTGAGCTCCCACTGGCGCTGGCCAGTGGTCAGCTCGAGCGCGACCATGCGGCCGCCCTGGCCGATGGCGATGACCTGGCCGTTGTCGATCACCGGATCGGCGTCGATGTCGGATAGCGAGGACACGCTGGTGGTGATGCTGGTCCGCTGAAGCGCGTCCTGCCAGACTTGGCGGCCGTTTTCGTAGCGATAGGCGTTAAGCTCGCCCGACGAGAAGCCGGCGACGACGGTGCCTTGCGCCACGGCGGGCGAAGCGGTCCCGAACACGCCCGCGATTTCGAGCGAGGCGGCCTGCGACCAGTTGGTCGAGCCATTGCTTTCATCGAGCGAATAGATCTGGTTGTCCTGGCTCATCACATAGAGCGCGCCGTTGGCGACGGTCGGGGCGCCCCGCAGCGGCCCGCCGGGCCGGACCTGCCAGAGGATGCCGCCCGTCTGTTCGCTCATGGCCGAGACGTAGCCGAGGCCGTTGGTCGCGTAGATGCGGCCATTGTCGAACGCGATGCCGCCCCCGTAGAGCGAACGTTCGTTGCCCTTTTCGTTGGGCGTCTGGCTTGCCCAGTACATCGCGCCGGTCTGCGCGTTGAACGAGCGAACGGCGCCGAGCGTGTCGATCGTGTAGACGCGGCCATTGGCGACGATCGGCGCGGCCGCCAGCCGCATCGTGAGGCTGCTGCCGCGACCGGCCTGGACCAGGAAAGCCTGGCTGAGTGCTTGTCCGAGCGCGACATGGCCCATCGACTTGTCGGCGTCGCCGCCCGATTGCGCCCAGTCGGCATTCGCCACCGGATCCGGCAGCGACATCGGCAAGATAGCCGTATCCGGGTCGACCTGGGCGTCGGCGTCGCTGGTCAGCACGGGAATGCGCTGGCCAAGGACCGGAGTCTTGGGACCCGAGCCCTTCTTGAAAATGCCGCAGCTGCTCGCAGCAAGCGCGGCAGCGATGAGCACGGTTACGCGGAAAAACTTGGGGTTGTTCATTGTCGGTCCTACTGGGCCAGGCTGTCGAGCGCGCTGCTGGCGTCGACGCCGAGGCTTCCGGCGATCTGGACGGCGCGGCCGCGGATCGTCTCCGGCACGGTCTTGTCCTTGGCGATGGCAGCGAAGAGCCGGCCCGCCTCAGCGCGCTTGCCCTGTTTGATCATGGCCAGCGCGGTCATTTCTCCGGCCGTTCCGAACCACGGATTGCCCGCCTTGTTGAAGGGCTGCATGCGCGAGATGACTTCGTCAGGCTTGATCTGGTCGAATTCGAGTGCGGTCTGGCGAATCAGGCCCGCGTCGCGATACGGCTGCGGCAGGCCGCCATCGCCGGCAATCTCGCGATATTTGGCGATCGCCTGCTTGTTGTCATTTTTCTGGAGGGCGAGCGCCGCGCTTGCGAACAGCGCCGATGCGCGAACCGCCTTGCTGCCGCTGGTCGCCAGTTCGTCGAGCTGCTTCGGCGCCTTGTCGAACTTGCCCGACCCAATGTCGCGATAGATCGTCGACAGCTCTTCGACCTGTGCCTCGGAACGGTCGACCTGGTGCTGCTTCCACCAGATGAACCCGCCGCTTGCGGCGAGGAACAGAATCAGGCCGGCAATGATCCAATTGCCGTATTTCTTCGCGAAATCGCGCGCGCGATCGCGGCGCAGATTCTCGTCGACCTCGCGAAGGAAAGTGTCACTGATATCAGGGGGCTGCGCCAAAGACGTTCCTCAGTCCACGTGATCGGGAATGCTCATGCCGGTCGCTTCCTTTCGCACGCTAGATGAACGGAAGCTGGCGGCGCATCGTCTAGCGGCTGCGCCGCGAAAGGCAAAGGGGCAGACGATGAACTCTTGCGCTGCCCCCTCAGCCGACGCAGGCTCCGCGGTCGCAGGGGGGAAAAACATGATCAGGAACGCGCTGGCAGGATTTCTACTGGTCACGAGCAGCATGGCGGCCACCCCCGCACCGGCCGCGCCGCCGATCCGCCCGGACCAGGCCGAATTCAGGGCGCTCTACCAGGAGCTGGTCGAAACCAACACGGCGCTTTCGGTCGGCGATTGCACGCTCGCGGCGAAAAAAATGGCCGATCATCTTCGCGCTGCGGGATTCCCTGAATCCGATCTCCACCCCTTCAGCGTCGCGGATCATCCAAAGGAAGGCGGGCTGGTGGCGATTCTGCCCGGCCGGGATCCGAAGGCGCGGGCGGTCCTGATGCTTGCCCATATCGACGTCGTCGAAGCGAAGCGCGAAGACTGGACTCGCGACCCGTTCAAGCTCGTCGAGGAGAACGGCTTTTTCTACGGACGCGGGACGATCGACGATAAGGCGATGGCGGCGATCTGGGTCGACACCATGGCCCGCTTCAAGAAAGAGGGCTTCCATCCGCGTCGGACCCTGAAGTTGGCGCTGACCTGCGGCGAGGAAACCGCCGGTGCGTTCAACGGCGCGGAATATCTTTCGAAGAACCAGCGTCAGCTGATCGACGCCGAGTTCGCCATCAACGAAGGCGGCGGCGGCCAGCTCGATGCTGATGGCAAACCCACTTACCTCGGCGTCCAGGTCGGCGAGAAATTGCCGCAAAACTATCAGCTCGAAGTCACCAATCCGGGCGGTCACAGCTCCCGGCCCGTGCCGGACAACGCGATCTATCACCTCGCCCACGCGCTCGTCCGGATCGAGGGTTATGATTTCCCGGTCACTCTCAACGCCACCACGCGAGACTTTTTCGCCAAGATGGCCGTGATCCGCGGCGGCGAAGAAGGGGCAGCGATGAAGGCGATCGTCGCCAACCCGGCCGATCCGGCGGCGCGCGAGACCCTGGAGCGTAACCCGGCGTGGAACTCGATCCTCCACACCACCTGTGTCGCGACGATGCTCGACGGCGGACATGCCACCAACGCTCTTCCGCAGCGCGCGCGGGCCAATGTGAATTGCCGGATCTTCCCCGGCGCGACTTCAGAGGATGTTCGCCAGACCCTGATTGAGGTCATCGGCGATCCGAAGGTGGCGGTCTCGATTCCGGAAGTGCGGAGCGCCGCTGCTGCGCCACCGCCGCTTGATCCGAAGGTCCTTGGCCCGGCGGAGTCGCTCGCGGCCAAAATGTACCCCGGCGTGCCGCAGTTGCGGCTGATGCAGGCCGGGGCCACCGACGGGGCGTTCCTCACCCCGGTCGGGATTCCGACCTATGGAATCTCCGGTATGTTCCTCGATTCAAATCTGAACGGCATCCACGGTCTCAACGAGAAGGCGAACGTGGCCGACCTGTATAGAAGTCGCGACTATCTCTTCGAATTGATGAAGATCTACGCCAACCAGCCGAACTGAGGTTCAGCCTTTCGGCCGATAGGTCTGGTTCGCCGTTGGGAAGGTTCGCGCCCGGACCTCGTCGGCATAGGTCCGCGCAGCTTCGCCAATGCGCGACGCGAGATCGTCGTAGCGCTTCACGAACCGCGGCGTGCGCTCGAACAGGCCGAGCATGTCCTCGGTGACCAGCACCTGCCCGTCGCACTGGGCCGAAGCGCCAATCCCGATGACCGGCGCCTCGACCGCCTTCGCAACGTCGTTCGCAATATCCTCGAGCACGCCTTCGAGCACGATGCAGAACGCGCCGGCCCGATCGATCGCTTGCGCGTCAGCGATGATCTTCTCGGCCTCGCGCTTCTCGCGGCCCCGAGCGCCATACCCGCCAAGCATGTTGACCGCCTGCGGGGTCAGCCCGACGTGGCCGATCACCGGGATCCCGCGATGGGTGAGAAAGTCGACCGTTGGCGCCATCGCTTCGCCGCCCTCGAGCTTGACGGCCGCGCAGCCGGTTTCCTTCATTAGCCGCGATGCGCTGGCGAACGCCTGCTCCGGCGATCCTTCATAGGATCCGAACGGCATGTCGACCGCGACGAGCGCGTGCCAGCTGCCACGGACTACGGCGGCGCCGTGGGCGCACATCATCTCCATGGTGACGGGAATGGTCGACGGCAGGCCGTATATGACTTGGCCGAGGCTGTCCCCGACCAGCAGCATGTCGCAATGGGGGTCGAGCAATTGCGCGGTGCGCATCGTATAGGCGGTCAGCATCACGATGGGCTGCTCGGTCGCTCCATTGGCCTTGCGAGCGCGGATCGACGGCGCGGTCATGCGCTTTCCGGGTACCGGCGACGGAGTTGCGCGGCTCGTGCTTGTATCGATCGTGAAGGTCGACATGGCGCGGCCTTCTAACGGCCCAACGTTAACCCCGCCAGCGAAACGCTGTTTCGATCCCGTAATTATTGGAACCTGAACCAGTTTTGCGCGTCACACCACGCAAGTGCACGGGCGCAGCCGCCCGAGTGGAATGATGGAGAATTCGATGATCGACCGCCATTTGATTGGCGATGTCGGCTTGGCGGTTTTGCTTGCCTTTCCGACCTTGGCGCTAGCCCGGCCGCAGACGCCGCCCCCTCAGCACGAGACTGCTGACGCACCGATGGTGGAGAAGGCGGCGATTGTCGAGCAGACGACCGCCGAAAAGAGGTTCAACTTCCCGCGCTAACTCAGCGGAGCCAGCCCCGCTGCCGCGAGTGGCGTGCAAACCAGAATATCGTCCACACGATTGCGACGACGATGATCGCAGCGGCGATCTGCCCGGTCGACAATAAGTCCCGCAGCCCGGCATTTACGAACAGCCCTACGAACCAGATTGCGATCGCGGCCAGTGCCACTAGCATCAGCGGTTGGGCGGCAGTTCGGCGCAAGACCAGCATCAGTCCGCCAAGAGCACCCGCAAGGCCAGTCAGCCCGAAGGCGAGCACCATCCACAAAGGTTCGGCCGCATATTGTGCGCGCTCATCGAGCGGCAGCGTCGAGGGATCCGTCGACAAGTGAATCGCTGCACCGACCAGCGGCAAGGCCATTAGAACCAACGCAGCAACCGCGGCCGGCAAATACCAACGCGTGACAGGCCGCGGCGCGTATCGCTTGTCCATGCTTCCCCCCCTTTTAGATCTCAGCCGCCAGGCGCTCTTCCCACTGCGCCCCTTGCGCGAGCGAAATCGAGTCGAGCACTGCAGTGCTTTGGTCGCGCAGGACCGCAAAAGCGCGGCGGATCGCGCACGTCGCCTCGTCCTGGCAGTCGCCGCACGGAGCATAAAAGTTGACGCTCGCGCAGGAAACCAGGGCGATCGGCCCTTCCATCGAGCGGACAATCTCGCCGAAGGAGATTTCCTCCGGCGAGCGCGACAGTTTGTAGCCGCCCTTCGGCCCGCGCACGCTTTTCACCAGCCCCGCCTTCTTCAGGTCGAGCATGATCAGCTCGAGATATTTCGGCGGCACCCGCTGAGTCTCGGCAATGCGGCCGAGCTGAACCGGCAATCCGCCCTGCTCTTCAGCAAGGAAGAGAAGCGAACGCAATGCGTACCGGGTCTTTTGGGCAATCATTCAGGGCCAAACCCTAGCGCGCAACAGTGGATCGGCACAAGTGAGCCGGCTTGGAAGCAACCCATAGCAAATGAACGCCATTTAACCTTGCCGCCACGGCCGTGAGATTCCGCAAATCCTAATTGGGCCCACAGCCGGCGCATTTTGGCCGGCAAATTGGAGGAAGCTCGAATGAAAGCTGTTATCGCATCGCTCGCGGCGGTCGGCCTCGTTGCCAGCCCCGCGCTTGCGACCACCAAATCCACCACCATGACGACCAAGACGGCCGGCGCGAAGGTCAGCACGACCACGACGACCAAGGTCACGCCTGCGAAGGGCAAGGCTCACGCCAAGGCCAAGACGCATGCGAAGAAGACGGTCAAGACGGCCAGCGCCAAGAAGGCCGCACCGGCCAAGAAGCCCGCTTAAGTAACAAGTTTCCCGCGCGGCGCAGACTCCCGACTCCCTCCCCCTTTCGGCGCGCCGCGCGGGAGCCTTTCATCCAATCGTGTTATGAACACTGCCGAAAGGAGGGCTAATGGGCCGCAAGATCCTGTTGATTGAGGACGATCGCGAAACCGCGGGCTACCTTGCCAAGGGACTGACGCAGGAGGGTCATAGCGTCGAAGAGGCGACCAACGGCCAGGACGGGCTGTTCCGCGCGACCGATGGCACCTTTGACCTCATCATCCTCGACCGCATGTTGCCCGTCCTCGACGGGCTTTCTGTGCTTCGGGCACTGCGCGCGGCGCATATCGAAACGCCAGTCCTGATCCTCTCCGCTTTGGCGTCGGTCGGCGACCGCATCGACGGCCTGGAGTGCGGTTCGGACGATTATCTCGTAAAGCCATTCTCCTTCGCCGAACTCCTTGCCCGGGTGAATGCCCTGCTGCGCCGGCGCGAAGCGCGAATCGATCCCGCTGATCATCGATTGACCGTTGGCGACCTGGAGATTGATCCGCTTTCACGGAGCGTCAGGCGCGCGGGCAAGAAGCTCGACCTCAAGCCGCGGGAATATCTCCTGCTCGAATATTTCGCCCGCAATGAAGGGCGCGTCGTCACCCGCACGATGCTGCTCGAGCAAGTGTGGGATTACCATTTCGATCCGGGCACCAACGTCATCGACGTTCATGTCAGCCGGTTGCGTCGCAAGCTCGACGAAGGCTTCGAAAAGCCGCTTCTTCATACGGTGAGAGGCGCGGGCTACATGCTCGCCGCATAACCTTCTAAGGTCGCGCCCGTGCCTACCATGTTGAGGATAGCCCTGCTCGCGGGGTTGCTTGCGCTGCTGTCGAACATCGCGGTGATCGGCTTCATCTACTGGCGCACCCACGACGAGGCGGTGTCGACCGTGCGCCGCCAGGTGGTGGAGCAAGGCAAGGTCCTGTCCGACGTCTACCGTACCGGCGGCAAGGCGGCGCTAGACGACGCAGTCGAGGATACGTTGACCTATGGCGATCCGCAGACTGCGGTGGGCCTGTTCGACCGGAATGGCCGCGAGCTGATCGGCAATCTCGCCGCCGTCCCGCCAGACCCTCAGCCGTGGCGCGAGGGCTACCGGAACGGCCTCATTCGACTGCGTGGCCAGACGACCCCGCACGAAGGTGCGATCGTGATGCAGAAGCTGCCAAACGGCCAGTGGGTCGTCGCCGGGCGCATTTTCGGCGAGGGCCTGGCGCTTCGCGAAACGCTGGAGAGCTCGCTGCTGATCGGCCTGATGTTCGCCGGGCTTCTCGGGCTGCTCTGCGGCGTCATCCTGGCCCAATATGTCGGGCAGCGGATCGCCGGCATCACGGAGGTGGCGGACCGGATCAGCGCGCGCGATCTGTCGCAGCGAGTCCCGCTGACCGGTACGGGCGACGCATTCGATCGCCTTGGCGGACAGATCAACCTTATGCTCGACCGGATCAGCGCGCTGATGGGCGAGCTTCGCCTGCTGACCGACAGCCTCGCGCACGATCTCCGCTCACCGGTAAGCCGGCTTCGTACGGCAGCGCATGCCGCGGCCGAGACGACCGATCCGAAAGAGCAGGAGGAATTGCTCGGGAGCGTCATCCGCCAGGCCGATTCGCTCATGCGTATCCTGACCGCGGTGCTGGAAATCAGTCGCTCCGAAGCCCTGACCGGCCGCAACCAGTTCGCCTGGTTCGACGCCGGCGAACTGTCGGCCGAGCTCAGTGAAATGTACGAGCCGCTGGTCGAGGAAAAGGGCGCGGTCCTGAAGTTCAACCGACCGGAGCGGGCCACGCCGCTCTACGGCCATCGCCAGCTGCTCGCCCAGGCGATCAGCAACCTGCTTGAAAACGCAATCCGCTACGGCTCGTCGGGCCAGGAAATCCGGGTCGGCGTGCTGCCGCGAGAGGGTGAAGTCCGGATCGAAGTCGCGGACCGGGGTCCGGGCATTCCCGAAGCGCTTCGTGCCGAAGCGTTGCGGCGTTTCGGCCGGCTCGATTCAAGCCGCTCGGATGAAGGCGCTGGCCTCGGCCTCGCGCTCGCGCAGGCGATCGCCCACCTGCACAACGGCAAGCTGATGCTCGAGGACAATCATCCGGGCTTGCTCACGATCATGACCCTGCCGCTTCACCGCGAGACCCAGAACGCAAATTAAGGCGGCGGCGGCGGGGGCGGCGGTGGCGGCGGCGGCGGAGGAGGCGCAGGGCACGCGCCCTTCGGTTTCCTTTGCTCCGCGGCACGAAGGAATGATTCGAGCAGGTTGATCTGCCGCTGAACGTCGTCGGGCTTCACCGCCGACATTGCCCCGGCCTTCTTCGCCGCTTTCAGCCGCTTGCGCAGCTCGGCGATCGCGTAGCGCAGCTTGGCCAGCTCGGCGTCCGCGGCGGCCTGGTTTCCACAATCGACCGCCGCCGAATGTCGGATGAAGGCCTCCGCGCCATAGCCGACCAGCGGGTGGTTATCCTCGTTCCCGCCGGGCGCTTCATCTCTCGCGGTTGGAGGTGGAGGTGGCGGCGGGCGCTCGGTTGTCGTTGTAGACGTTTCGGGAGCCACACCCGCAGCGTTGTCGGCCAACACTGGTCCATTTGGAGCCCCGTAATCGCCGCCGATCAGCCGCGGCCGGATCACGGGCTTGCCGTCTTTGTTGCCGCCGGGATTGTAGCGACATACGAGCCAGTTGAACCCGCCGCCCGGCGCGTAGCCGCAGCCGATTTCCGTGGTCTGCGGCCAGATCATCTGCGTGTAGTGCGCGACGTCCATCCAGTTGCCGGTGTTGCTGACGTCTGGGAAAAGGCCGGGCCGGAAATTGCTGCTCTCTTTGGTCCAGAGGTTTACCCACTGACGCGGCGAATAGCCGATTGGCGCACTGAGAATGTTCTCGCGCTCCGTGCCGCGACCCTCGCGCGGCGCATGGACCAGCTGGCGGATCTGGGCGAGCTCTCCGGCGCGCTGGGCCGCATGATCCTGAAGCTCCGGATTCCATTTGAGCGGCGGGGCGCCGACCGCGGCCCTCGCCGCATTGTGCGCGGTAAGAATGTCCTGAGCCCAGGATGGGAGTCTCATCGACGTTTCGGTCGGCTTTTTCGGCTGGGGCGGCGGGCACGGCAGTCGGAACCTCTCGCCCGCCAGCCGATATACGTCGATCAGCTTGAGCCGCTTTTCGGCCTCCTTGACGTCGATATTGCTGAACTCGCCAGCCTTCTTGGCGTCTTTGATCGTTTGCGAAAGCTTCGCCGACATTTCGTCGAGCTCGCGCAATACGTAGTCGGCCTCGCTCGCCCGGTGAAACGACCCTGCGTCGTCCATGAGCTCACCGAGGTGCCTGACCTCGTCCTCGGTCGGGATCCGTGGACCATCCGAAGCGGCCGCCGCGGGTGTCGGGGTCGGCGTGCAGCTTTGTCCGCCGCCGACCGCCGGAGTCGGACCACCCGGCAACGCCCCCGTCGTCTTGCGCTGGGGTTGCGTCTGCTGAGCCTGACGCACGCACTGCCCGACGTGCGCGGCAACCGCGCGTTGAAACAATGCGTTCGCGTTCGCCAGGTCGGCATCTACCTGAGCCTGGTTGATCGGGACGCCCTTCTTCGCCGCCTTTTCCGCACGAATCTTGTTTTGCGCCGCCTCATTGAGCAGCGATTGATAATCGCCGAGATCGACCGGCTTGCAGGTCTGGACGTCCTGGTCGAGCTTCGTCCCGGCCGCGGTAATCCGGGCCCCGAGTCCTCCCTGCGCCGATGCCGCGTCGCCAGCAATGAGCGCGACTGAGCCGACGCCGGCCAAAACCAACTTCGAAAGCCTGAGCATCGCCCCCTCCGCTCAGTGGAAGCGGAGAAGATACGCCACCGGCGAGGCGGAGTCAGCCCTCGATCACGACCTTCGACCCAACCTTGGTCAGGCCATAGAGCTTCTCGGCAAACTTCATCGGCATGCGGATGCAGCCGTGGCTCGCCGGATAGCCGGGGTTCGCGCCGCCGTGGAATGCGATCCCGTAGCTGTCGATGCGCTGCATCCACGGCATCGGCGCATTGTCGTATTTCTTGGAGCGGTACATCGGCCGCTTTTCCAGCACCGACCAGAATCCGAGCGGCGTGATGCGGCCCTGCCGGGCGGTTGAAACGCTCGCCGCGCCGACAAGCTTATCGCCACGGTAAACGTAAGCCATCTGGATCAGGCGGTCGATCACGATGCGCGTGTCGCCCGCGGTCGGGATCGACGAGGCCCAGACATATTCGCCGGGCTTGAGGCCGGTACGGCCCAGCTCAGCGACCATGTCCTTGTAGGCTTGCGGTGCGGCCCCCTGAGTCCACAGATAGGGCGGCTCGTTCTTCGGCGCAGGCGGTGGGGCTTCCGCAACCTTTGGCGGCGGCGCGGTGGAGCAGCCGGCAAGCAAGGCGGCCGTGACCGCAACACTCCATTTTGTGATCGTCCGCACTGCCGTTTCCGCCTGTTGTTTCGGCTGCAACTGACAGCGCGAGCAGTGGTTGCGAGTCAATCCGTCGGTAAACGCGAAGTTACTGTTAACTAGGGATTATTGCGCTATTTCCAGTTGTTCGCGTCTTTCTCGAAGCCTTCGCGCTGGACGCGAACAACGCAAAAGCGCTGCCCGCTCGGCGCGCGCATCACGACCCAGCGCTCAAGCCGTCGATCGACAACCGCGCCGAGCTTCTCGAGCCGCTCGACTTCAGCAGGGATATCGTCGGTCTCAATGTCGAGATGGACGCGGCTTTCATGGTCCACGCGCTGGATCTGCACGCTCACCTGGTCCGGCCGGTTTTCGAGCATGACATAATCGCCGCGCGTGCCCGGATGGTCGGGATCGATCGGGCGGCCAAGGGCTTCCGCCCAGAAGCGCGCCGCTCCGTCGATGTCGTCGACGTTGCAGTCGATCAAAATGCCGTTGATGCGCGAACGGTGCATGCTGCTGCTTTCTTCTTCACGGGCGAACGCGGATGATGGTCTTCCCCGGCCGACGCTCGGTCGGATTGAACGCCGCGACCGCATCGTCGAGCGACGCCACGGTGCCGATGTTCGTGCGCAGCCTTCCATCGCGCACCCGCTGGACGATCTCTTCCAATTGCGCGCGATCCGCCTCGACCACGAAGTCGATCGCGCGGCCCTCGGCGGGCGGCTCTTCGACGGCGCCGACGATCGATACCAAGGCACCGCCGGGTCGAACCAACCGCACCGACCTTTTGCCGATGTCCCCGCCGATGAGGTCGAACACCAGGTCGACTTCGCCGACGTCTTCCAAAGACTCGTGATCGAGGTCGATGAACTCGTTCGCGCCGAAATCGAGCGCCTTCTGGCGGTCGGGCGCGCGCCCGGTGCCGATAACGTGAGCGCCGAACTCATGAGCGATCTGAACCACCATCGACCCGACCGCGCCGGCCGCGCCATGCGCAATCACTCGTTGCCCAGCGCGAAGACGGCCGTGCACGAACAATCCCTGCCACGCGGTCAGTCCAGAGATCGGCAGGCTCGCGCCGACCGTGAAGTCGATCTCGTCCGGCAGAGGCGCCAGGTTGCGCGCCTCGACCGCGACGACTTCGGCCAGGGTGCCGTCGCGATACCAATCGGTAAGGCCGAACACCCGCTCTCCGACCGAAAATCCCGTTGTCCCATAGCCAAGCGCGGTGACGACTCCCGCGACCTCGTGCCCGGGAATCGTCGGCCTCCGGTCGCGGTCGAGCCGGTCCGTCCAGGTCGAAGGCCAGGCGAGCTCGGTGTTGACGAACCCGGCAGCATGAACCTCGACGATAACGTCGTTGATCGCTGCCGCCGGCTCGGGACGTTCCACCCGCTTCATGCCCGCTGTTCCCGCAGCCTGATCGATGACGACAATCGCTTTCATCGAAACGCCTCCTGGATCACTCCCACTCGATCGTTCCGGGCGGCTTCGACGTGTAATCGTAGACCACGCGGTTGATGCCGTTGACCTCGTTGACGATGCGGGTCGCGACGCGGCTCAGGAACTCGGCATCGAACGGGTAGATGTCCGCCGTCATGCCGTCGAGCGAGGTCACCGCGCGCAGCGCACAGACGCTGTCATAGGTACGGTAGTCGCCCATGACCCCGACCGTTCGCACCGGAAGCAGAACCGCGAACGCCTGCCAGATCGCATCGTACAGGCCGGCATTGCGGATCTCTTCGAGATAGATGGCGTCGGCCTTGCGCAGGATATCGCATTTCTCCTCGGTGACCTCGCCCGGGATACGGATGGCGAGGCCCGGGCCCGGGAACGGGTGGCGGCCAACGAAGATCTCGGGCAGTCCGAGTTCGCGGCCAAGTTCGCGCACCTCGTCCTTGAACAATTCGCGCAGCGGCTCGACCAGCTTCATGTTCATGCGCTCGGGCAGCCCGCCGACATTGTGATGGCTCTTGATCGTCACCGACGGGCCGCCGGTGAAGCTGACGCTTTCGATCACGTCCGGATAGAGCGTGCCCTGCGCGAGGAAGTCCGCGCCGCCAATCTTCTTGGCCTCTGCCTCGAACACGTTGATGAACTCGGCGCCGATGAACTTGCGCTTCTTCTCGGGGTCGCTGAGACCCTCCAGGCCGCCGAGGAAGTCGCGGCTCGCGTCCACGTGGACCAGCGGAATGTTGTAGTGACCGCGGAACAGCGACACGACCTGCTCGGCCTCGCCCATGCGCATCAGCCCATGGTCGACGAACACGCAGGTCAGTTGCTCGCCGATCGCTTCGTGGATCAGCACCGCCGCAACCGCGCTGTCGACGCCGCCCGAAAGCCCGCAGATGACCCGGCCATCGCCGACCTGTTCCCGGATGTCGGCGATCTTCGCGTCCTTGAAGCTGGCCATGGTCCAGTCGCCAGCGCAGCCGCAAACGTGACGAACGAAATTCGCGAGCAGCTTGCCGCCGTCCGGTGTGTGCACGACCTCCGGGTGGAACATGGTCGAATAGAAACGCCGGTCTTCGTCGGTCGCGATCGCATAAGGCGCGCCCTCTGACCTTGCGACAATCTTGAAGCCGTCGGGCAATTGCTCGACGCGATCGCCGTGGCTCATCCACACCTGATGCGTCTCGCCGACCTTCCACAGGCCGTCGAACAAAGCGCTGTCGTCGATGATGTCGATGAAGGCGCGGCCGAACTCACGATTGTCGCCTGGCGCAACGGCGCCGCCGAGTTGCTCCGCCATCGCCTGCTGCCCGTAGCAGATGCCGAGGACCGGCAGGCCCTTGTCGAAAAAGTGCTGCGGAGCGCGCGGGCTGTCTTCCCACGTCACCGACGAGGGGCCGCCAGACAGGATGATGCCCTTAGGTTGGAGGCGCTCGAACGCCTCGTCGGCCGAGTTGAACGGGGCGATTTCGGAATAGACGCCGGCTTCGCGGATGCGGCGCGCAATCAGCTGCGTCACCTGGCTGCCGAAGTCGACGATGAGGATGGATTCAGTGGGCTGGACCGTCATTGGGGGCCGATAGAGAGAGCGGAAGAAAGAGTAAAGTTAAGCGATGCATTAAGTATCTTGCTTGGGCTTCGAACGCGCGATACTTAAGCGCATGCTTAACGATTCGCTCGCACTCGACCGCGCGTTCGCCGCCCTTGCCGACCCTGTCCGCCGCGGGATGCTCGCGCGGCTGGCCAAGGGGCCTGCCTCCGTCAGCGAGCTCGCCTCCCCTCTTCCGATCAGTCTCCCCGCCGTCCTCCAGCATCTGAAGGCGCTGGAATCGAGCGGCCTCGTCGCGTCGAAGAAAAAGGGTCGGGTCCGCACCGTGCGCATGCAGGCCGATGCGCTCGGCCTCGCCGAGGACTGGCTCAGCCGCCGGCGAAAGGAATTGGAAGCGCAGCTCGACCGCTTCGAAAATTACGTCGCAACTTTGAAAACCAAAGGAGAAGAATGATGGCCGGTAACACCGACCTTGTGCTTGAACGAACCCTCGACGCTCCGGTCGAGCTGGTGTGGGAAGCCTATACCAATCCCGAGCATATCAAGCAGTGGTTCGCGCCCAAGCCGTATCAGATCACGGAGTGCGACCTGGATCTCCGCCCGGGCGGCGTGTTTCGCATTCGCATGGTCGGGCCTGACGGTTTCGACACCGGGCACGGCGTTCCCGGCTGCGTGCTCGAGGTTGTCGAGAAACAGAAGCTCAGCTGGACCAGCGCGCTTGGTCCCGGTTACCGGCCAAACGAAACCGGCGAAGGCTGCGAGGCCTTTCCGATGACGGCAATCATCACGTTCGAAGACGCCGGAAACGGCAAGACAGCCTACCGTGCAGTTTCTCTCCACAAGGACGAGGCCGACCGCGAGAAGCACGAGCAAATGGGCTTCCAAGACGGCTGGGGGACGGTCGCAACCCAGCTCGAGGAATATGCCCAGGGCCTCACCGCAAACGCTTGAACGAAATGCGCCGGAGTCTTTCGACCCCGGCGCATCCGTTCGCTTGGACTAAAGTCCCTTAGTAGCGGCGGTAGCCGTACTGCGAGTAGTCGTAGTTCGAATAGGGCGTGTAGCTGTTGTAGCCATACGCACCCTGGGCACGGTCAACGTCGACGTCGGTGACAAAGCCGCGATAGTCGGTCTTGCACTTGAACGTCAGGTCGACCTGCTGCTGGCCGTTGTAGCCATAGGCACCGGCATAGCGGCCGCTGTTGGCGACGCCGCGAACGGTGAGGCCACCGTTCGAGCGCTGCTCGACCCGGCTGATGCCAAGCACGCGGGCCTGGCCATAACCGTTGTTGGCATAGCCGTTGTAGCCGTAGCTGCCGTAGCCGCCGTTCAGGCGAGCCTGGACAGCACCGACACACTGGCTGACCGCGGCCTGGCTGTTCGCCTGGCCGTAGCCGTAGCCGTTATAGCCATAGCCATTATAGCCGCCGCCGAGGACCTGGTTGATCACCTGGCCGACGACATTGCCGCTGCCGTAACCCGGGTAGCCGTAGCCGGTGCCGGGGTAATATTGCGCCGCGGCCGGGGCCGCGCTGGCCAATGCGGCAATCGCGACGCCGCCACCAACCAGAAACTTCGTGAAAGCCTTCATGGCCCTTACTCCTCACATTTCCCTGACTCGCCGGGCACAACGCACGGCCGTCTAATTCGTCCAATATCGTTACGGCGTTGCATGATGGCTGAACCGCCTGTTTGCTGCGGTTAAGCTGCTGTATTGCTACCGTTAATCCGGCAAGCCGACTTGTTCGTCCCAGCGCTTCAGTTTGCGATGCCTGTTCCACAGTTCCATCGCCCGGCCGCTTTTCCAACCATCCGCGATTTGAACAGCCTCATCATCATTCTCCGCTTCGAACTCGCGGAAATGATCGATGTGACCGCTGAACCGGTCCATGAAATACAGGCGATAGTAGAGCATCCCCCCGGATCCCGACTGATAGCGAGTCGAGCCATACCACTTATCCACAGGCGCGCCGAGTCACGGGGGGCAATCACGGCGCGGAAAACCTCCCTTCGATCCGGCTCAAATTGCGATCTCGCCAAGACCGCTTTCGAAAGCTAAGGTCGCTGGATCTCAAGGAGGGGCAAAGATGCGTATTATCAGTGGCCTAGCGGCGACCAGTGTCGCCCTGTTTTTCACTGCGACTCCTTCGGTGGCAGCGCCAACGACCTATTCGGCGACGCAGTCGACGTTCAAATATTCGAAGACGTCGACCGCGGCCTCCGGGTGGGGCAACTTCACGCGTGCAACCAGCACGGTCGTCTATGATCCGGTCGCGGGCACTTATACAGTGCGCGACACCGGCAGCGTCACGACGACGTCGACTTTTGGGCCGTCGAACATCTCTTCGACCAACGCCAATTTCACGACCTACAGCAAGCCGGGCACCGGCACGACGGAGACGCTCCGCGTGCTGAACAGTGGGGCTCCGCTGATTTCGCTGAGCTACGTCGATTATGGCCAGTGGCGCCGGACCTCGACCGCGAGCGGTACGACCAGCGTCAACGACACCTATGTCGTCTTCGGCACTAAGTCGCCGTCGTCGGCAGTGAGCAGCGGCACGGGCACCTATTCGACGATCGTGGACGGCACGTTCGTCAACAAGACCGGCTCCTACTCTGTCAGCGGCACCGGCACGTTCACCGCGAACTTTGGCGCATCGGGCGGAACGCTCACCTACAGCACGACTGCGAACGCGACGCCTGAGACTTCGGGTACCGCTTTCTCGTTCGGCACGATGACCGGCACCGGCTCGATCGCCACGGCGAGCGCGAGCTTCAAGGGCACCGGCGTCACCAACGGCGGTGGTTATGCAATGGACGTCGCCGGCAACTTCTACGGCCCGACGGCCCAGGAAGTCGGCGGCACGTTCCGGATCCGTGGCAACAACGGAAACGGCACCGGCGTCATCGTCGGCAATTAATTCGATGCACGGACGGAGGGAGGGCACCGCCTTTCCTCCGTCTCTTTTTGTCCGGGCTGGCCGATGCTGACACTTCTTGCCGCCCTGGCGCTTGGCCAGGCGGCCGCCACGCCTCCCTCGATGCCTTCTGACGACTGCGTTCCCGAAAAGGGATGCGTGCGGACCGGCCCGGCACAGCTCTTCGCGCTTGCCGACACGCTCTACGAACAAGGTGACGCCGAGGGCGCGGCTGGGATCCTTCAGGCGCTCACCCAGGATATCCACCCTGAGCTTCGCGCCGAGGCGCGTTTTAGGCTGGCGGCCTTGCGCGAAAAGATGGGCGATCTTCCGGCCGCGGCGCAGGCGCTTCGCGATCTGCTGGCCGAGCAACCGAACGCCAATCCGGCGCGGCTTGAGCTCGCGCGGATCCTCGCTCGAATGGGCAAAAATGAAGAAGCCCGCAAAGAGATCGCGGTTGCCGAGCGCGCTGGGCTCCCGCTGGAGGTCGAGCAGAGCGTACGGCGTTTCGCCAACGCCATTCCCTCAACAAAACGGCGCGGTCTGTCGCTCGAAATGTCGGCAGGCCCGGATTCGAACATCAACCGCGCGACCAGCGCACAATATGTCGACACGATCATCGCGCCGTTCGAGCTCGACCCGGACGCGCGCGCGCAGTCGGGGATTGGCTTCGCCTTCGGCGGCCAAGCCTTCACCCGCAACGCCATCGGAAGCTTGGATCTATTGAGCCGCGCCGGCGCGCACGCCGACCTTTTCACCAAGTCGCGCTTCAACGACACCCAGGTCACCGCCGACAGCGGCCCCGAATTGGACGGCAAGTTCGGGCGTATTCGCCCCGCCGCCCTCTACGAGCGGCGCTGGTATGGTGGACATCCTTATTCGACCGGGTTCGGTGCATCACTCAATTGGCTGAAGCAACTCGGCGAGAAGACCCAGCTCGAGCTCAACGCTTCGCGAGTCCGTCAAAACATCCAGCCCAATCGCGACCAGGACGCGTGGCGGACCTCGCTCAGCGCCGACATTGCACGGCAACTGGCGCCGGATTCCACCGCGCGCCTGTCGTTGCGCTTCGCCGCGCTCGATGCGCGCGTGAAGCCGGAAAGCCTGCGCCAGCTTGGTGCGGAGCTGCTGCTTGCCAAGCGTTTCCCGACGATCACCGCTTACGTCGACTTCGCCTACAACCGGACGCGCGGGCTCGCGCCCTTGTTCCTGTTCGGCAAGACGCGCCACGACTGGCGCATCGACCTCAGCGGCGGGGTCATTTTCGACAAGGTTCGGCTGGCCGGCTTCTCGCCGCTAATTCGCGTCACCCATAGCGACAGCCAAGCGAATATCGCGCTGTACGATTACCATCGCACACGCCTCGATTTCGGGGTGTCTCGGAGTTTTTGAGGCGAAGCCGCTTAGGCGGCTTCGAACTCTTCCTCGACCATCACCGGGCCCGAATCCTGGCCCTTTGCCGAAACGTCGCGGTCGACGAATTCGATCACGGCGATCGGGGCGGCGTCCGAGGCGCGGATGCCCGCCTTGATGATGCGGATGTAGCCGCCGTTGCGCGCCGCGTAGCGCGGGCCGATCACGTCAAACAGCTTCACCAGCTGCGCGTCGTCCATCAGCCGCGACTGGGCGAGGCGGCGGTTCGACAGCCCGCCGCGCTTAGCCAGCGTCACCAGCTTCTCGACGTAGGGGCGAAGCTCCTTCGCCTTGGCCGTGGTCGTGGTGATCTGCTCATGCTTGATGAGGGCAGCCGCCATGTTGCGGAACAGGGCCGCGCGGTGGCTCGAGGTGCGCTGAAGCTTACGGTGGCCAACACGATGGCGCATGGGTCAGTCCTTTCGTTCGTCAGGGTCCCGTGTGAGGTAGACCCGGCCACGCAGTTCTTCGGGGCGACTGCGCAAAGCCCTAAATGACAACGGCGAGCTTTGGAGCCCGCCGGACGCCGTGCCCTCAAGCGGAATTCGGCCGCTTAGTCAAGCTTATGGCCTTCGCCGTCACCAGATCGCGTAGAGATTATAGAGCATATGCATGACGATCGGCGTGATCACTGACCGCGTCCGCCAGCGCGTCAGGCCCAGCAGGATGCCATCAACGACGATGACCAGGATTACCTGCCAGCTATATTCGTAATGAAGGACCGCCCAGGACGCGGCGGTGGCCGCGATCGTGAAGGCGGTGCCAATCCGTGGTTGGAGCCAGCCGAACAGGAATCCGCGGAACAGCAACTCTTCCACGGCCGGGCCGAGGAAGCAGACGGCAATTACCCTCATCGCGGAAGCTGCGAGGGGGGCTGCCAGCCACGGGCGCCAATCCCAGGCACCACGCCAGCCGAGGGCCGCGTCGCTGGCCAGCATCCAGCCGAGATAGACGACAACGAACAGCAGTGACGGGACGATTAGTGGCCGAACGAGGCCCATCCGCTCGCGCGGCACTTCGCGAGTCCGGAACAGGACAATTGCCAACGCGCCGCCGGAGACGGCGACCTTCATCGCCGCCGAAGTGATTGCACTCACGTGAAAACCCCAAAGATAAGTAACCTATGGGTTACTTGTAACCTTTGAGTTACATGAGTCAAGCGCTAGATGCGGGCTTGAGCTCCGCGAAGGGTGCTTCCCGCGAGGCGGCGGACTAGCGGAGTCAGGCCGCGGTGGCTGGACGCATGATAGGGTGATCCGGATTCCAGCTCCTTGCACAGCCGGCGGTGCGCCTCGCCGAGCGCGTGATAGGGCAGGCCCGGGAGCAAATGGTGAAGCGCGTGGTAGCGCAGGCCCACCGGTGCCCACAGCGCCGGCAGGGTGCCTGGCGGCGGCACGTTGACGCTGTCGAGGAACTGCGCGGTCACCGACATCGGCTCGCCGTCATTCTCCCACAGGTGCGCGACCAGCGTGCGGATCTGGTTGAGGAACATCACGCCAGACGAAATGCCGAGGAAGATCAGGAAATCGCGCATTGGGACGACGCCGGTCGCGACCATTGCGAGCAGCGCGATCGCCCAGACACTGCACGCCGCTTCCTGCCAAGCCCAGTCGCGCGCGAAGTCGCCCTCGGGTTTGGGACGAACGAACTTCGGATTGATCTGCAGGCCCGAATAGCGGCCGACGACCAAGGCCCGCAGTTTCGGAAACAGCAGCGACAGCGGAGCCAGGATCGCGAACCGGATCAGCATGCCGATCGGCGCCAGTGCGGCCGCGATCAGGAATACCGGCAGGGTCCACGGGTGCATCAGCGCCAGCGGCAGATATTCGGGATCGTCGACCGTCCCGTAATAGCGCTTGGCGTGGTGCTGGTTATGGACGCCCTCATACATGAAACTCGGCACCAGGAGGGGCACGCCAACGACCAGGTTCCAGGTGAAGCGGAAGCCCTTCACGGAGCCCTTCTTGATGTGGGTCAGCTCATGAATGAACGACCCCGCGCGATAGAGCGAGAGTACGGCTATGAGTCCGGCCGCGATCGCAACCCAGCCGCTGACCAGCATCGCGGTGAACAGCCCGGCATAACCGAGCAGCGCCGATCCCAGCATGTCCGCCCAGTAGATTGAAGATCGGGGCACGTTGAGGTCGCGCGTCAGGTTCGCCGCGGCCTTTAGCATCGCGGCATCGTCCTTGGCGCGCAGCGGCGCCCGCTGCCCGTTGGGCGCGGCAGCGTCGGTCGAGCGCTGGAGGGTCGCGGTTTTCGTCATGGCTTTGCTGAAACTTCTCTTTCGCAGGAGATAGTGGCGCGAATTGGGCGTTTGAAGGTTCACTGGCGCTGAACGCATTCAGCCGCTAGCCAGTCGCGCCATGAGCAACGCCGTCACCATCCGCCCGGTTGAAACCAAGAAGGACAAAAAAGCCTTCGTCGACTTTGCGTGGGAGGTCTACAAGGACGATCCGGCGTGGATCCCGCCCCTCAAGGATGAAGTCCACGGACTCATTACGCCGGGCAAGAACCCCTGGTTCGAACATGCCAAGGCGCAGCTGTGGCTGGCCGAGCGCGGCGGGAAGGTCGTCGGCCGGATCAGCGCGCAGGTCGACGATCTCGTCCAGGAACATATGGGCAAAGGCATCGGCCAGTGGGGCTTCTTCGACGCACTCGACGGCGAAGCGTCGGCCGCGCTCATCGCCAAGGCCGAGGAATGGCTTCGCGCGCAGGGCATGACCCAGTCGCTTGGCCCAATCAGCCTGTCGATCTGGGATGAGCCGGGCCTTGAGATCGAAGGTTTCTCCGAGCCGCCGACGGTGATGATGGGCCATCACAAGCCCGAATATCATGCCTGGATCACGGCCGCCGGCTACACCAAGGCCAAGGACCTCCTGACCTACGAAGTCGATATCGAACATTGGGACGACCCGATGATCAACCGCCTGATCGCGATGGGCGAGCGCAACCCGCACATCAAGATCCGGATGATCGATAAGTCGAAGTTCGACCAGGAAGCGAGGATCATCCTCAACCTCTTGAATGACGCCTGGTCGAACAATTGGGGCTATGTCCCGCTGACCGAGGCCGAGATCGCCTACGCCGGCAAGAAGCTAAAGCCGATCATCTACAATGAGCTGGTGCGGGTCGCCGAGGTCGATGGAGAAGCGGTCGCCTTCATGATCACGCTTCCCGACATCAACGAGATGATCGCCGATCTGAACGGCGAGATGCTCCCGTTCGGCTGGGCCAAGCTGCTGTGGCGCCTCCACAACCCGAAGACGCGGCGTTCACGCGTGCCGTTGATGGGCGTCGCGAAAAAGCTCCACCAGACGCGCCTGGCGAGCCAGCTCGCCTTCATGCTGATCGAATATACACGGCGCGACTGCGTCGGAAAGTTCGGCATCAAGGTTGGCGAGTTCGGCTGGATCCTCGAGGACAATAAGGGGATGCTGTCGATCGCCCAGCTGCCGAGCGCGAAGGTCAACCACCGCTACCGGATCTTCGAGAAGGCGCTCTAACCCGCAGCTTTGGCCCTACGCCGGCCGAGCGCTAGCGCGCCGGCAAGGCACAGCCCAAAAACGCCGCCCTCGATCGTCGCGGTCAGCGCTTCGCTGATCGGACCGAAGCCTTGCTCTCCGACGAGCGAACCGATCGCGTCCAACCGCAGCCGGCCATCCGGGAATCCTTGCGACAGAAGATTGAGGCTCCCGCCCAGCAAATGACCACCGAGCAGCGGGACGAGCAGCCCGGCAATCGCACCGGCTAGACCTCCGACCGCCGCGCTGCGGCGGACATCGAGGCCACGGCGAGACGAGATCCACGCCGATAGTCCGAGCGCGGCGCCCAGCAGCGCTCCCTCCGCCGCGCCCGTCATTGCGACTGGGGAATGGCCCAACAGCAATGCGAACCCGTCGAGGCCGAGGAGGCGGGCAATGGCGCCGGTCGCGAGGCCGCCCAGCATCCCGCCGCCCGCGGTTGCTTGCCACTTGTCGCCCGGTATCAGCTTGGCCGCGCCGATCCCCGCGCCGACGCCCAATCCGCCGACCAGCCCGATCAAGGTCGTCAGCGTCGACAACACGAGCAGCACGGATAATGTGCCGATCTCATCGCCGGGCGCTCGCGACATGACCAGTCCGTAGAGCAGGCCGCCGGCGATTCCCGCGACAGCGCCGCCGCCACCGCCGGCGGCGGCGGTGCGCAACACAATGCGGGCGGCTTGCGAAGTAATCGCAGCGGATGCCTTCGCGCCACCGCCCGACCACTCGGCATCCCCAATGAATCTGTAACCGTGCTTGGGCACTGTCTCGATGAAACGTGGCCGCGCGGCATCGTCACCGAGCTCGCGGCGCAAGGTCCTTATGCACTGGGTCAGCGCCTCGTCGGTCACTGGGACCCCACGCCACACCTCGTCCATGAAGCGGTCCTTGGTGACGAGGCGCCCACGATCACGAAGCAGCAAGGTTAGCGCATCGAGGTAGCGGCTGCTGACGTCGAGCCGCTCCGGGCCCCGCCGAAGCAGCCTCTCAGCCGGATCGAACGTAAAGTCTCCGAAGCGAAAGCTGCCCGCCGTCATTCTTCAGCACATCCTCACAAGATGCTCATGCTGATCATATTCTGTCGTGCCAAGACCGGTGCCGCAATCGGAGGCGCAAGCATGACTGAATCGACCGATCGACTTTGGAACGCGTGGCGGATCGCGCGATGGACCGCTGTGCTGGTCCTGCTGCTCTTGCCGGCGGTGATGATGCAGGTCAGCGATGAGTGGAATTGGGGCATCGGCGACTTCCTGTTCGCCGGAACGATGATTGGCGGGGTGACGCTGCTCTACGAGCTCGCCGAACGCGCGAGCGGAAGTCGCGCTTACCGTGCGGGCGCCGGCCTCGCGCTCGTCACCTGCCTGATGACGGTGTGGACGACGATCGTTCGCGATAATGGCGACGGCATGATTTTCTTCGAATTGGTGATGGCGGCGGTTGTCGGCTCGTTCGCCGCCTGGTTCCGGCCTGCCGGAATGTCGCGAACTATGACCGGCGTCGCTGTGATGCAGGTGCTGGTCGGAATCGCCATCGCGACCGCACCGTCCGCCGAAAGCTTTCCCGGCGGAGCGCCGAGGGCTTTGCTGTTCAACGGATTCTTCGCCTTGCTGTGGCTGACCTCTGCAGCTTTCTTCCGAGCCGCAGCCCGGAGCGATTCCGATTAGCTGAGCTCAACCCAGGTCGGCGCGTGGTCGGAGGCCTTCTCTTCGCCACGCGCCCAGCGATCCACGCCGGCGCCCCGCAGCCGGTCGGCCGCCTCGGGCGAGCAGAGTAGGTGATCGAGCCGGAAGCCAAGGTCGCGCTGCCAACAGCCGGCCGTATAGTCCCAGAAGGTGTAGAGCTTGGGCTCGTCCGGATGGAATGAGCGCAGCGCGTCCGTCCAGCCCTGATTGACGATCCGACGCCACTGATCGCGCGCTTCGGGCTGCATCACCGCGTCATGCTGGGTTGCGCGGACCGAGAAGACATCGCGATCTTCGGGCACGACGTTCCAGTCGCCGCACAGGATCGCCGGCTTCTCTTCCTTGATCAGTTCCGCGGCGCGCTCGCGCAGCCGCTCCATCCAGCGGATTTTGTACTCGAACTTCTCGGTGCCGACCGGATTGCCGTTCGGGAGATAGATGGAGCCGACGATAATGCCGTAGACCTCGGCCTCGATATAGCGACTGTGACTATCGTCGGGATCACCCGGAAGTCCCACGCGCCGCAGCTCGGGGGTCGCGCCTTTTGCCAGGATCGCGACACCGTTGAAGCCCTTCTGCCCGTGCCACACCGCGCTGTATCCGGCAGCTTCGATATCCGCGATCGGCAGCGCCTCGTCGGCGCATTTCAGCTCCTGCAGCGCGACCACGTCGGGCTTCTCGCGGTCGAGCCATTCGAGGAGCCGGGGGAGGCGCGCGCGGATGCCATTGAGATTGTAAGTGACGAGCTTCATGGCGCCCGCCCTAGCCGTTCGAAATCAGACCGAGAAGCTCGATCCGCAGCCGCACCCCGACTGGGCGTTCGGATTGGTGACCTTGAACGCCGCGCCACCCAAATCCTCGACGAAATCGACCGCCGAACCTTTGACCAGCTCCAGGCTCATCGGGTCGACGACCAGCTTCACACCGTCGGTCTCGGTGACGGTGTCGTCATCGGCCTGATCGCCGAGCTCGAACTTGTAGGTGAAACCCGCGCAGCCGCCGCCGTCGACCGCGAGACGCAGGATCGCGGGCTTGGCCTGGCGTTCGGCGATCCACGCCACGCGCTTGGCTGCATTCTCGGTGAGGATGATGTCTGCTTCGCTCACAAGAGCGAGATAGGAAGCGCCGGCGGGCGCGACAACCTTACTTGCCGCCGCCCGGTCCGCCGATCGCCAGCGATTCCATCGGCGCGGCGTTGGCGCGGCGCTGCATGGCAAGGACGTAATCGGTCGACTTCATGAACGGGATCGGGTTCACGGCGCGGCCGTCGATCCGCACTTCATAGTGCAGGTGATTGCCGGTCGAGCGGCCGGTAGAACCCATGCGGCCGATCAGCTGGCCGCGGTTGATATGCTCGCCCGCGGAAACCAGAACCGCCGACATGTGGCCGTAACGGGTGGTGATGCCCCGGCCGTGGTCGATCTCGACCAAATTGCCGTAACCGCCGCTGTTCCAGCCCGCGCGAAGCACGGTGCCGTCTGCAGTCGCGTAGATCGGCGTGCCATAAGCGCCCGCAAGGTCGATGCCCGGGTGCATTGCCGCACCGGCATGGAACGGGTCGGAGCGGACGCCGAAGCCGCTGCTGAACGACACGTCGGACCTGACCGGCTTATCGGAAGGAATGGCGATCACGCCGTCCTGGAGCTGGTCGAGCTTCTTCCAGCTGTTGAACAGCGCCTTGAAGGTCGGGTTGCCGGCGGACTCGAACGGGCCGCCGACTCCATCGGCGCCGACGCGGGCCGGGCTGATGCCGAGCTTCTTCAGCTCGGCGGCGGTGACCTGGTAGCGGACGTCGAGCGCAGCGGCGACGAGCGCGGCCTGCTCCATCTGCTGCTGTTCGACACGAGCGAGCGGGCCATCCTTGACGAGCTGGCCACCGGCGGCCGCTGCAACCATCTTCGCATCAATCTTCTGGCCGCTCAGCGCTGCCTCGATCAGCGCCTGGCGCTGCTCGATCATGCGAGCACGCTGCTCGGTCGCTGCGGAGAGGCTTGCGAGGCTGTTGATGCCGTGCGGGCGGGTAATCAGGCGGGCGGTGGCGTAGCTGGCCCAGGCCACGAGGCCGAGCAGGATGACGAAGAGGACGGCTTGAACGGGCGCGGAAATGCGGAATCGACGAAGCTTGGAGCCGTCGTGCACGAACAGATCGCGATCGCGAAATAGGCCCGACGTCGCGGCCAGTACTTGCGTCATTGTGTCCCCGCTCCAAAGCTTCAACGCCACACGCTTCTTGCGTGCCACGCTCGTCCACTCGAATTAGGAGCTCCCCGCCCCCAGCCTGCAACGCGGTTGCCCGCCACGTGTATCGGCAGGCAGACCCTGCTTCCGGATGGTTAACAAATTCAACCTACGGTTCCTGAAGGCGGGACGAGTCGGCGGACTCTTGCGATGAATCGTTCATCTGGCGCTCATCCGCTCCGGATTCGAGCAATTCCAAGCCCTTGAAGCGCCTCGTCGCGAATCTTTCACGCGCGCCATTGCCTTCCCGAGTCCAGCCACTAGAGCCGGCTTCGGGCCACGCCGTCCCAACGCGGCGCGAGCTCTCTGCGAGGAGAGTGAAATTGATGACACGTCCTAACGCGCTTCCGGCGCGTCCTTTCTTTTCTTCCGGACCCTGCGCCAAGCCGCCCGGTTGGTCGGCGCAAGCCCTCGACACATCGGTCCTCGGCCGTTCGCATCGGGGGGCGCTCGGCAAGGCCCGCCTCGCCGAAGCGATCGAGCGCACCCACGCCTTGCTCGAGCTTCCCGCCGACTACCGCCTCGGCATTGTCCCCGCGTCCGACACCGGCGCGATGGAGATGGCCTTGTGGTCGCTGCTCGGCGAAGCGCCCGTTACCATGCTTGCGTGGGAGAGCTTCGGTGCCGGCTGGGTTACCGATGTCGCCAAGCAGCTGAAGCTCGACGCCGATATCCGTACCGCCGGCTATGGCGAGATCGCGGATCTGTCCGGCATCGATCCGTCGAGCGACGTGGTCTTCACCTGGAACGGCACGACCAGCGGCGTTCGCGTGCCCGACGGGAATTGGATCGTGGCTGACCGCACCGGCCTCTCGATCTGCGACGCTACTTCCGCCGCCTTTGCCCAGCGAATCGACTGGGCGAAGGTCGATGTGGGTACCTTCAGCTGGCAAAAGGCGCTCGGCGGCGAAGCGGCGCACGGCATGCTCGTGCTCTCTCCCCGCGCGGTTGAGCGGCTCGAACGGCCTGCGCCGCGCCCGCTCCCCAAGATCTTCCGCCTGACCAAAGGCGGCAAGTTGATCGACGGCATCTTCCGCGGCGAGACGATCAACACGCCATCGATGCTGGCGGTCGAGGACTGGCTGCTGTGCATCGACTGGGCCGAACGGACCGGCGGCCTTTCGGCGCTCGTCGCCCGCGCCGACGCCAACGCCGCGGCGCTCGACCGTTGGGTCCAGTCGGCCGATTGGATCGAGCATCTCGTGCCCGACCCCGCGATCCGCTCCAACACCTCGCTCTGCCTACAATTCGCCGATCGCTCGAATGTCGAAGCCAATAGGGCCCGGCAGAAGGCGATCGCGAAGCTGCTCGAAGCCGAAGGCGCGGGCTTCGACATCGGGGCCTATCGAGATGCACCGCCGGGTATCCGCATCTGGTGCGGAGCGACCGTCGACACCGCCGACATCGAGGCCCTTGGGCCGTGGCTCAATTGGGCCTGGGCTCAGGTTGGGGAGCAGACCAAATGACCGAGCAAGTAAGCGTTCTCATCGCCGACAAGATGGACCCCAGGGCCGCGGCGATCTTCCGCGACCGCGGCATTCACGTCGACGAAAAGCCCGGGCTCGCGCCGAAAGAACTGGCGGCGATTGCCGCCGACTATGACGGCATTGCGGTCCGTAGTTCGACCAAGATCAGCGCCGCAATCATGGATGCCGCGCTCCCCCGCCTGAAGGTGATCGGTCGCGCCGGAATCGGTGTCGACACGATCGACGTGCCCGCCGCTTCGGCACGCGGCATCGTCGTCATGAACACCCCGTTCGGCAACTCCATCACCACCGCCGAGCATGCGATCGCGATGCTCTTCGCGCTCGCCCGCGACATCCCGCAGGCAGACCAGTCGACGCAGGCCGGCAAATGGGAAAAGAGTCGCTTCATGGGCGTCGAGCTCGCGGGCAAGACGTTGGGCCTCGTCGGCTGCGGCAATATCGGGTCGATCGTCGCCGACCGCGCCCATGGCCTCAAGATGAAGGTCGCTGCTTACGACCCGTTCCTGTCGCCAGAACGCGCGGTCGAACTCGGCGTCGACAAGGTCGAGCTCGATGAGCTGCTCGCCCGCGCCGACTTCATCACCTTGCACACGCCGCTGACCGACCAGACCCGCGGGATTATCAGCCGCGATGCGCTGGCCAAGACCAAGCCGGGGGTACGCATCGTCAATTGCGCGCGCGGCGGCCTGATCGACGAAGCGGCTCTGAAAGACGCGCTCGAAAGCGGCCATGTCGCGGGCGCGGCGCTCGACGTCTTCAGCCAGGAACCGGCCAAGGAAAATCCGCTGTTCGGCACGCCGGGCCTCATCTGCACCCCGCACCTGGGGGCCTCAACCACCGAAGCGCAGGTCAACGTCGCGATCCAGGTCGCGGAGCAGATGGCCGATTTCCTGCTGCTCGGCGGAATCACCAATGCGGTGAACGTGCCGTCGCTGTCGGCCGAGGAAGCGCCGCGGCTAAAGCCCTATATGGGTCTTGCCGAGAAGCTCGGCCGCCTGGTCGGACAGATCGCTGGCACCGAGATTCGCTCGATCGATATTGAGGTCGAAGGCCATGCCGCCGAACTCAACATCAAGCCGATCACCGGCGCGGTTCTTGCAGGGCTGATGCGCACCTGGTCGGACACGGTGAACATGGTCAACGCACCGTACCTTGCGAAGGAGCGGGGCATTGCCGTGCGCGAAATCCGCAACGAAGGCGAGGGCGACTATCACACCCTGATCGCGGTCACCGTCGGCACCGACCATGGCCCGCGCCGCGTCGAAGGCACCCTGTTCGGGAACCGCGCGCCGCGCCTCGTGAAGATCTTCGGCATCCAGGTCGAAGCCGAGCTCGACGGCCAGATGATCTACATCGTCAACGACGACGCGCCCGGGTTCATCGGCGCGCTCGGCACCAGGCTTGGCGAGAACAAGATCAACATCGCGACCTTCAACCTCGGTCGTCATGAAGCCGGCGGCGAGGCGGTAGCTTTGGTCTCGGTCGACGATCCGATCAGCCGCGATGTCGCGGGCGAGCTTCACGCCATCCCGGGCGTCCGCGAAGTCGTCCCGCTCAGCTTCTAGATAAGAAAAGGGCGCCCGCTCCGGTCGGAGGGGCGCCCTGTGGCCAGCCGCCTGCGTGCGGACGGCCGGTACTTGATAGATTAGTTGGCGCTGTTGCCGTCGGCGTCGGCGCCGTTGCGGACCGTGTCAGCCTTCTGCTCGCCCGCATCGCGGACGGCGTCAGCAGCATTCTCGGTATTCGCCTGCATCGCGTCAGCCGCGTTGTCGACGTTCGCTTCCATCGTGTCCGCGACATTCTCGGCATTCGCTTCGATGTTGTCGGCGGTCTGTTCCTGCGGGCTCTTGTTGCAAGCCGCGAGCGAACCCAGGCCGAGCGCGATCGCGAGAACGGTGGTGGTCTTCATTTGCTTTCCCCTTATGTGGTCTCAATAGGCCGCGCCGGGGCACGTCCAGGCGAGCAATACGCCCGGCCCGGCTTTTCTGTTCCGCTTAGCCAACAATTCGCACCGGGTGGACGCGCCGCGCCTTGCACCCTAGGAGCCTGCGGACCGCTTAAAACAAGGATTTCTCGTGGGTAACGTGACCGTCATCGGCGCCCAGTGGGGCGACGAAGGCAAAGGCAAGATCGTCGATTGGCTCGCCAGCCGCGCGGACATGGTGGTCCGCTTCCAGGGCGGCCACAATGCTGGCCACACCTTGGTCGTCGGCGACCAGACCTACAAATTGTCGCTCCTGCCGAGCGGGATCGTGCGCGGCACGCCGTCGGTCATCGGCAATGGCGTCGTGCTCGACCCATGGGCGCTGAAGGCCGAGATCGAGCGCATCCGCGACCAGGGCATCGACGTCACGCCAGAGGTGTTGCGCCTCGCCGAAACCTGCCCGTTGATCCTGCCGATCCACCGCGACCTCGACGGCTTGCGCGAAAATGCGGCGGGTTCCGGCAAGATCGGTACCACCGGGCGCGGCATCGGCCCCGCTTATGAGGACAAGGTCGGCCGCCGCGCGATCCGCGTCTGTGACCTCGCCCATCTCGACGACCTCGATCCGCAGCTTGATCGCCTGTGCGCGCACCACGACGCGCTCCGCGCCGGCTTTGGCGAGCCACCGGTCGATCGCGATCGGCTGAAGCGCGACCTCGCCGAGATCGCCGACTTCGTCCTCCCCTTCGCCAAGCCGGTCTGGCGCGACCTCGACGGCGCGCTGCGCAAGGGCAAGCGCATCCTGTTCGAGGGCGCTCAGGGCGTGCTCTTAGATGTCGATCATGGCACCTACCCGTTCGTTACTTCGTCCAATACTGTCGCCGGCACGACCGGGTCGGGGAGCGGCATCGGTCCGTCGGGCGCCGGTTTCGTGCTTGGTATCGTCAAGGCCTACACCACCCGCGTCGGCTCGGGCCCCTTCCCAACCGAGCAGGACAATGAGGTCGGGCAGCAGCTGGGCGAACGCGGCCATGAATTCGGCACGGTAACGGGCCGCAAGCGCCGCTGCGGCTGGTTCGACGCGGTATTGGTCCGCCAGGCCGTCGCCGTCAGCGGTGTGACTGGCGTCGCGCTGACCAAGCTCGACGTGCTCGACGGCTTCGACACGGTGAAGATCTGCACCGGGTACAAGATCGACGGGAAGAAGTTCGACTACCTCCCGCCACATACCGCGGACCAGGCGCGGGTCGAGCCGATCTATGAGGAGATCAAGGGCTGGGAGGGCTCGACGCGCGGCGCGCGCAGCTGGGCCGATTTGCCGGCCCGCGCGGTCAAATATGTGCGCCGCATCGAAGAGCTGATCCGCTGCCCGGTCGCACTGGTGTCGACCAGCCCCGAACGCGACGACACGATCCTCGTCCGGGATCCGTTCGCCGGCTAGGGCCGGATTTCGAACGCCTTTAGGTTTTCCGGCTCGACGTCGCGCGCTTCACAGCCGTCGACCCGCGCGCCTTTCGGGCCGTAAGCGAGCTTGTCGATCATCCACCGGACCATGCCGGGATCGCCTTCGATATGCGCTTCGACCGAGCCATCCGCGCAATTTCGCACCCAGCCGACCAGGCCGAGCCGCTTAGCTTCCTCGCGCGTCCATGCGCGGAAGAACACGCCCTGCACCAGGCCGGTGATCCGGACCCGCCGCGCGAGCATCAAACGGTGGCGATGTCGGGCGCGTCCTCGGCCTTCATGCCGACGACGTTATAGCCGGCGTCGACATGGTGGATCTCGCCGGTCACGCCCGACGACAGGTCGGAAACGAAGTAGAGTCCCGCACCGCCGACATCCTCGATGGTGACGTTGCGGCGGAGCGGCGAGTTATATTCGTTCCACTTCATGATGTAGCGGAAGTCGCCGATGCCGCTGGCAGCCAGCGTCTTGATCGGCCCCGCGGAGATGGCGTTGACGCGGATGCCGTCGGGACCCAGGTCGGCCGCGAGATATTTGACGCTCGTCTCGAGCGCGGACTTGGCCACGCCCATGACATTGTAGTGCGGAATGACTTTCTCGGCGCCGTAATAGGTAAGCGTAAGCAGCGATCCGCCGGGCTCCATCATCGCCTTCGCCCGCTGCGCGACCGCGACGAAGCTGTAGACCGAGATGTTCATGGTCATCAGGAAATTGTCCATCGACGTGTCGACGAATTTCCCGCGCAGCTCATTCTTGTCGGAATAGCCGATCGCGTGGACCACGAAGTCGAGTTTGCCCCACCGCTCCTTCAGCTCGTCGAACGTCTTGTCGAGCGCCTTCATGTCGCTGACGTCGCAGTCGACCAGCAGCTCTGAACCAAGCTCACCGGCGAGCGGCCGGACGCGCTTCTCAAGCGCCTCACCCTGGTAGGAGAAAGCCAGCTCCGCGCCCTGCCCGGCTACCGCCCGCGCAATACCCCATGCCAGCGAGCGATCGTTGGCAAGCCCCATGATCAACCCGCGCTTGCCCTGCATCAACCCCGTCAAAGCTGCGGCCCCCCTGTCTCCAGTTCCACCACGACATCCTCTCCCGGCTGCGGTTCTTCGACCTCGAGCTCATCGCTGTACGGCCCGGTGTAGACCTCGCCCTTTAGCGCGGTCGCGCCGCTTTCTGCCAGCGCCGCGTTCAGCTCCGCGCCGATCACCACGCCGAGGCCGACCGCGAAGAAGAACAGCAGGGTGATCATGACCCCGGCGAGGCTGCCGTAGGTCAGGCTGTAGCCGCCGAACAGGCCGAGCGCGAACGGCAGGATCTCGACCGTCGCCAGCCACCACAGGGTGATGAACAAGGCGCCCGGCCACTTCCTGCAACCATGCTTTCGATAACGTGCCGGGGTCAGCGCGAAGAACAAAGCATAGAAGGTGCCGAACAGGGTGAAAGCAGGCACCAGCCGGTAGATCCCGAGCCGCGTTGCGATCCCGCCCGCGAATGGGAACCATTCGACCAGCACGTGGTGGAGCGAGCTCAGGATCACGCTTGCCGCGAATGCGATCATCAGCAGCAGCACCGCACCAAGGATCAGCAGGATCGATCCCAGCCGATATTCCCAAAACGGCGCGCAGAATTTAACGCCATAGGACCGCCGCAGGATATCGCGGATCGTCTCGACGAAGCTCGCCGCAGTCCACAGTCCGACGACCGCGCCGAACCACAGCAAGGGCCCGGTGCGCGCGTTCAGCACTTCCTGGATCGGCCCCTGCAGCGTCTCGGCGACGTTGGGCGGCAGCCGGCGGAGCACGTTGAAGACAGTCAGCTGCGCATCCTGACTCTGGCCGAACAGGTGGGCGACAGCGGCGGCGAGGATGAAGAAGGGAAACAGCGCGAGCACCGAAAGGTACGCCAGGTTGCCGGCGTGGATGAAGCCGTCGTTGTAGACGCCGATCGCGACCCGCTTGACGATCTCCCAGGGAGTGACCCGCGACTTGAGCTTCTCCTCGACCTCCGTGCCGAAGGCCGCGCGCATGCTTGCAAGCCGCTTGCGCCTTGCTTCCGGCGATTGGGGGGAAACGTCGCGCATTAGGCGGCGCTAAACACCCAGCCCGGAGCGTGGGTTGCCGCCGCCGCTCCATTTTTCCGCGAATTTCTGAAGCTCGGCATCATCCGCCGGAACGTCGATCTCGATCGCTACCAGCTGGTCGCCCCGCTTGCCGCTCTTCGACGTGAATCCGCGCCCTTTGAGGCGGAGCACTTTGCCCGAGGTCGTGCCCTTCGGAACGGTCAGCATGACCGGGCCCTCCGGTGTTGGCACCTTCACCTTGGCGCCGAGCACCGCTTCCTTGAGCGTGACTGGAAGCTCGAGGCGGATATTGGCGCCATCGCGCGTGAAGAAACGATGCGGCGCAATCTCCAGGGTGACGATAGCATCGCCGCGCCCGGCCGGCCCTTCCTGCCCCTTGCCGGCAAGCCGGATCTTGGTTCCGTCGTCGAGGCCCTGCGGCAGTTTCAGGTCGATGGTCTTGCCATCGGCAAGCGTGATCCGCTGCGCTTTCAGCGCGACTGCGTCATCGAAGGACACCTTTAACCGATAGGCGACGTCGGCTCCCTTCTGGGGCGCCCGCGCACGCTGGCGAAAGCCGCTGAACGGCCCGCCGCCTCCTCGTCCGCGCCCTGCCTGGGCAAACAGGCCATCGAACAGGTCGCTCAAGTCCGCCGCGTCAGCACCGCCGAAGTTGAAATTTTCGAAGCCCTGCGGCCCCCCGCCCGGCTGCGCCCCCCCCGCTCCTGGTGAATAACCGCCATAGCCGGATCCGAACGGCATCTTGGGGTTGCCGTCCTCATCGATCTCGCCCCGGTCGTAGCGGGCGCGCTTGTCCTTGTCGGACAGCAAATCATAGGCGTGCGTGATCTCGCCGAACCGCTTGGCAGCGTCGGGGTTGTCCTTGTTCCGGTCGGGGTGAAGCTGCTTGGCGAGGCTGCGGTAAGCCTTCTTAATCTCCGCCTCGCTCGCGCCGCGCTTCAGCCCCAAGCGCTGGTACAGGTCCAAAGCCATGCCGCTCCATGCCGCAACGATCGTGGCCTGACCAGATGGGTTGCCGTTTCGTCGGCGCCAAGCCTAATGCCGCGAGAGATGACCGACCCGTTTGCCCTGTTCGACATTTGGTATGCCGAGGCGCGCGAGGCGGAGGCGAATGATCCAGGCGCCATGACCCTCGCGACGGCCGCCGCTGATGGCCAGCCGTCGGCGCGAATGGTGCTTCTGAAGGGCCATGGGCCGGAAGGCTTCGTCTTTTACACCAACGAACAGAGTGCCAAGGGCGGCCAGCTCGCGGCAAACCCGAAAGCGGCTCTGCTCTTCCACTGGAAATCGCTGCGCCGCCAGGTCCGGGTCGAAGGCGCCGTCGAGCGTGTTTCGGACGCCGAGGCAGACACCTATTTCGCGACCCGCGGGCGGGATTCCCAGCTTGGCGCCTGGGCCTCCGACCAATCACGGCCGCTCGACCAGCGCGCGACCTTCGAGGCCCGCTTCGAAGCGATGAAGTCGCGTTACGAGAGCCAGGACGTGCCGCGACCGCCGCATTGGGGCGGCTATCGCGTGGTGCCCGACCGCATCGAATTCTGGATCGACCGCGAGCACCGTCTCCACGAACGCCGCCTGTTCACGATGACGGGCGAAGGCTGGTCGGAAGGGCTGCTCTACCCATGACGGAATCAACGATCAGTGCCGAACAGCGCGCACGCCTGACCGCTCGCGCGGCCTTCGCCAGTAGCGCCCTGGCGGTGACCCTGATCGCGATGAAGGCCTATGCAGCCCTTCAGACCTCGTCGATGGCGATGCTTGGCTCGCTGACCGACAGTAGCCTCGACCTGGTCGCCAGCCTCATCGTCCTGCTCGCCGTACGGATCGCGGCCACCCCCGCCGACCAAGAACATCGCTTCGGCCACGGCAAGGCGGAAGCGCTCGCCGCGCTCGTCCAGATAATCATCATCACGGTGTCGGCAATCTTCATCGGTTTCCGAGCCGTACAGCGCCTGCTTGCCGGCGCCGAGACCGGCCAGGCAGAGCTCGGCATTGGCGTGTCGATTGTCGCGATCGTTCTGACGATCGCGCTTATCACCTATCAGCGCCATGTCGTGAAAAGGACCGGTTCGCTCGCCATCGGCACTGACCGCCTGCACTATTCATCCGATCTTCTGCTCAACGGCTCGGTCATCATTGCACTGGTCCTCGACCAGTTCCTCGGCCTCGTCGGAGCCGACGCGATCTTTGGGCTTCTAATCGCACTGTGGCTGCTTTGGGGTGCCTGGAGCGCGTCAGGCAACGCGCTGCACCAGTTGATGGATCGCGAATGGCCGGACGAGCTGCGCAAGAGATTCCTCGATGCGTGCAAGGACTATCCTGAGCTCGAGGGCCTGCACGACCTTCGCACCCGGAGCAGCGGCACGCATGATTTCGCGCAGTTCCACGTGTGGGTGCCGGCCGACTGGACCGTCCAGGAAGCGCATGACCGGCTCGACGCCATCGAGGAAGAATTGCAACAGCGCTTTCCAAACACGGAAATCCTGATCCACGTCGATCCTGAGGGACAGACCGACCGCGAAACGCTCCTGCCATCGGAGATCACGGAGAAAGCGGAATGACGAGCATCCCCTTCTTTCAGGTCGATGCCTTCGCCGAGCGACCGTTGACGGGCAACCCCGCCGCCGTGATGCCGCTCGAAAAGTGGCTCGACGACGAGGTCCTGCAGGCGATCGCCGCCGAGAATAATCTCAGCGAGACGGCGTTCACCGTTCCGAGCGAACGCGACGACGCCGATTTCGACCTGCGGTGGTTCACGCCGCTGACCGAGGTCGACCTGTGCGGCCATGCGACCATCGCCGCCGGCCACGCCCTGATGGCGGGTCAGTCGGTCCGCTTTTCGACCCGCTCCGGTATCCTGGTCGTCAACCGCCGCGATGATGCGCTCGAGCTCGACCTGCCCGCAGCGCCGCTCAAGGAAGTGCGCGAACCGGAATTGTGTGCGGCGTTGAATCTCCCCGATATGCCGGTCCTCCTCGCGGACGGGGTCAATGATGCGGCGGTGATCGCGCTCGACGACGAGGCCGCGGTTCGCGCGGTCTCGCCCGATTTCGCCGCGCTTGCGAAGATCCACCGAATGCCGATCGTCACCGCGCCCGGCATTTCCGAAGACATCGTCAGCCGCGTGTTCGTTTCCTACTGCGGGATCGACGAGGACCCGGTGACCGGATCGGCGCACGCCGCGCTGGTGCCGTATTGGGCAAAGCGCCTTGGCCGCAACGAGTTCAGTGCACTCCAGGCGAGCAGGCGCACCGGCATCCTGCAATGCCGCCTCGAAGACGATCGAGTCCTCCTTGGCGGGCGCTGTTTCACGGTGATCGTCGGCCAATTCCAGCTGTGATGCTGCTGGCCTTCCTCGCGCTCGCGGCCAGCAATCCGTCGGTCGAGCGCGCGCAAATTCTCAGCACCGTCGAACACATGGAAGCGGCGTGGAATCGCGGCGACTTCAAAGGTTACATGGCGGGCTTCGCAAACCCGGACGTTGTGTTCGTCTCCGGCGGCAAATTCCAGGACGGCTGGCAGGGCACGCTCGACCATTATGTTCGCGACTATGGCGGCTCAGCCGAGCGCCGCGGAAAAATCCACTTCTACAACATGAAGATCGACATGCTCGCGCCCGACGCGGCGATGCTGGTGGGCCAGTACCGGCTCGAACGCGGCGCCCGCGTCACCGAAGGGGTCAACACGCGTTTATTCCGGAAGCGTCATGGGCACTGGCTGATCACCGTGAACCACGTCTCGGCTTACGACGTTCCGACCGCGCCAACAGCGAAATAAGGTCCGCTTTCCAAAACTTCGCCCAGGTGTGGGTGCCGTGCCCGTGGGTGTCAGCTGTCTCCGGGATTAGCCGGAATCGCGCGGTCGGCATACGCTTCAGCGCGCGTTGCGGGACATCGAGGTTGCGCGGATTGATGAAGTCGTCCGCCGAGTTGATCCACATCATCGGTGCCTTGATCGCCTCAAGCTTCGGCCAAGGATTGTAATTCCGGGAAGCGTCGAGCTGATAGATCAGGTCGTTGGCGTCGAGTTCCTTGAGCCCGCTCGCGACCCGCTCCTCCGCATAAGCACTTGCCGCGGCCCGCGTCGGATATTGCGTCTGCCAGTTGAGCGGCGCCGATCCCGCGACGAACAACAAATTCTCCGCCGCACGAAGGCCGGTCAGCGGTTGGCTTGTGTATTCGCCGCCCTTCCACGCCGGGTCAGCCTCGATCCCGTTGATCGCCAGCTGCCGCCACATGCGGTTCAGGCCGGCAATCTCGATCGGCTCGCACGCCATCGGCATGAGCGCCTGCGCGAAGGTCGGGTAGGTCTCGCCCCATACGAAAGCGTGCATGCAGCCCATCGACGTGCCGAAGATCAGTCGGAGATGCGTAATGCCCAGGGCTTCCAACATCGCATGCTGAGCGGCGACCATGTCGTCATAGTCGTATTTGGGGAAATGCATCCGGAGGCCGTCGGACGGCCTCGATGATTTGCCGTGCCCGATATTGTCCGAAAGAATGACGAAGTAGCGACGAATGTCGAGGGGCTGGCCCGGGCCGTAAAGCTCATCGGCGAACTGGGGTCGCAGGAACTGCTTGCCGTCGCCACCGGTCCCGTGAAGCACCATCACCGCATTGTCGATTTCGCCCGCCTTGTTGCGATGCGGCTCTCCGAGCGTCGTATAGTGCATCCGGATTTCCGGCAGCGCCTCCCCCGAGCGAAAGCGGAAGTCCTTCAGCATGACGTCGCCTTCACGGACCGGCCAGGTCTTGGCTGAGGCGGGTGGCGGCGAGCCCCAGCCGGTGGGGGCCGCGGCGGGCTGCATGGCCATCGCCATAAGAAACAACAGCATCACTTCACTCCCCTCAGCTTTTCTTCCAACGCATCGAGCAATGGCAGCTGGCTCGGCAGCATCAGGCCGCGCGCTTCGTCCAAGATCATCCAGCGCGCTTCTGCAACTTCCGGGAACCGCTTCATGCGGCCGCTCTTCGGCGGCCACTCCACGTCGAACTCAATGGATTTGATCTTGGTTGGGTCGAGGTCGCCTTCTACCGCAAACGCCTCGACCATCTTGCCCGCTGCCTGCCTGACCGTCGCCAGCGGGAAGGGCACGGCAGTCAGCCTCGTGCCCGTTTCTTCTTCAAATTCGCGCAGCGCCGCTTCCGCGGGCGCTTCGCCGGCTTCGATCATGCCCTTGGGGATCATCCAAGCGCCCGCATCCTTGTTCTTCCAGAACGGGCCGCCAGGCTTGATCAGCAACACTTCCAGTCGCTCTCCCGATTGACGGAAGAGCAGGACCCCGGCGCTACGCGGCGGCGGCATCCACGTCCGCGCTTGCCGCGATCGTTTCCGCAATCCAGCCCCCGCCGAGCAGCCGCGTTCCGTCATAAGCGACCGCCGCCTGCCCCGGCGCGACGCCATATTCTGCTTGGCCGAAGCGGATCCAGTCGCCGTCGCGCGCCGCGGGAACGGCGGGTGCGAGGGAACGAACCTTTACGCTCACCTCGTCCTGGTCTTCGGCGAGCCAATTCCACTCCCCGACCCTTAGGGCTTCAACCGCGAGGGCGCGGCGCGGGCCGACAATGACCTGCGCATTCCGAGGGTCGATGCGGATCACGTACAGCGGCTCTTTCTGGCCGCCGATCTCGATCCCGCGGCGCTGTCCGACCGTGAAATGAATCACTCCGCGGTGCCGCCCAAGCACCCGGCCCTCGAGGTCGACAATGTCGCCTGGCGCTTCGGTCTCGGGGCGGATGCGCTTCACCAGGCCGGCATAATCACCGTCGGGCACGAAGCAGATGTCCTGGCTGTCGGGCTTCGCGGCAACCTCGAGCCCGACCTCAACGGCGATTCGGCGCACTTCGTCCTTCGGCATGTCGCCCAGCGGAAAGCGCAGGAAGTCGAGTTGGTCGCGGGTCGTGCCGTAAAGGAAATAGCTCTGGTCCCGGCGCGGGTCGGCGCCCTTGTGCATCTCTACCCGGTCGCCGTTGAGGATGCGGCGCACATAATGGCCGGTCGCGAGACAATCGGCACCAAGCTCGCGAGCGAAGGCGATCAGGTCGACGAACTTCACGCCCTGGTTGCAGGAAGCGCAGGGCACCGGCGTCCGGCCCGCCGCATATTCGTCGACGAAGCGGTCGATCACGCTGTTCCGGAAGCGGCTTTCGTAATCGAGCACGTAATGGGCGATGCCAAGGCGGTCGGCGACCATCTTCGCATCATAGATATCCTGGCCCGCGCAACAGGCGCCTGAACGGCGCACCGCTTCGCCATGGTCGTAGAGTTGCAAGGTTACGCCGATCACCTCGTTGCCGGTGCGCGCGGCAAGCGCGGCCGTGACCGAACTATCGACGCCGCCAGACATGGCGACGACGATTCTGGCATCGCCCGAGGGGCGGCCGAGCTGAAAATCTGTCCGCAATGGAGGTCTCTTGCGTCGATCTTTACCCGAATTTCACTCCTCGCGGCTAGACCGAGGGCAAGCCGACGGCAGCGAGGGGGGCAAATTTGGCGCGTTTCGAGAAGGACTTTGTAAGGTCTGACGAAGCGCAGCTGAGCCTCAACGAGCTGCTCGACCTACTTGCCGTCACTGGTGACGCGGGCGGTCAGAGTCGGGAAGACGCGATCGCTTGCTACCTCTCGGGGAGCGAGGGATGGCGGGATGCAGTGAAGTCCCTCGGCGGCGCATTCGCCGAGGGAGAGTCAGGGTTAAAGGAGCGTAAGGCTGACTAACCGGGTCATTAACCACCGCGTTTCACAATATTTTCAACGCCCGGGGATTAAGCCGTGTCCAGTTTCAATGATTAAGCAGGTGTGACGGAAGATGCTCGAGAACCAGAAGATTCGTCCGGCCCAGGTCATCGGACCTCTCGGCGAGCCCCTGACGCTCGACTCGCTGCCGCCTGCCGAAACCACTCGTTGGGTGGTTCGCCGCAAGGCCGAAGTCGTGGCCGCGGTGTCCGGCGGGCTGCTCACGGTCGATGAGGCCTGCAAGCGCTACACGCTGAGCCTCGAGGAATTCACCAGCTGGCAGCGCGCGGTCGACCGTAGCGGCATGCCGGGCCTTCGAGTCACGCGAATCAAGCAGTATCGCGATCAGTACGAGCGCCAGCAGCGCTACTGATCCTCGGCCCGGGCGACCGGGACGTTAACCTAAATATTGGACAGAACCTTCCGAATCCGGAACAACCGGCGCGCGTCACGCGTCTGTGATGCCGGAACGGCCGCCCAGTTCAATGGCGGCTGCAAAAACAGGAGGGAATGATCTCATGGGAATCATCATCTTACTGATCGTCGGCGGTGTCTGCGGCTGGCTTGCGAGCATGATCATGCGCACCGACGCGCAGCAGGGCGTCATCCTCAACATTGTCGTCGGCATCGTCGGCGCAGTTATTTCGGGCCTTCTGTTCGGCGTTAACATGAACGCCGGCATCACGATTGAGAGCTTCCTCTACGCGCTTCTTGGCGCCGTTATCTTGCTCGCGATCGTGAACCTCATTCGCCGCGGCTCAGTGCGCTAAGGGCGCTCATCGCAGCACAAGATATAGGCCGCGCGGGGCTTCCCGCGCGGCCTTTTTCATGTCCGCGGTTATTGCAGTTCGTACGTAACGCTGAGCGTGACTGACAGCTTCTGCTCGCCCGGCACGATCTTAGTGTCCGCCGCCTGTGCCGCTTCCGCCCGCATCATCATCGGCATTGGCGGGGGCGCCGGATAATTGCCGCCGCTCTCGCTGACCGCGACCACGCGCACCACCCGCATTCCAAGCGACCGTGCATAAAGGTCCGCCCGCGCCCGCGCTGCCGCGACCGCCTTCGCCCGGGCCTCGTCGAGCGCAGCCTCGGGCTTGTCGATGGTCAGGTTCGGTCCGTTGATCTGGTTCGCGCCTTCAGCGACCAGCGCATCCAGGATCTTCCCCGAATTCGCGATATCGCGGAACTTGATAGTCAGCTGGTTCGACGCCGAATAGCCGTTGATCTTGGGCGGCTGGTTGTTCGCGTAGGTATATTCTGGGTTGAGGCTGATGTTGCTGGTCTGGATGTCGCGGTCCTCGACCCCCGCCCGCTTCAGCGCTGCGATTACCCGGTCCATCCGCGTCGCATTCTGTTGAAGCGCGCTTCCGGCACTCATCGCGCGGGTGACGACTCCGGCGGTGATGATCGCGACGTCGGGCACTCGAGTCACGTCCCCCGTCGCGCTGATGTCGAGCCGCGTTCCCGCGATCGTCTGGTTGATCTGCGCCTGCTGCGCTTCCGCGGTGGCAGGCAATCCGGCCGCGCCGAGCATTAGCGCCGCTATCAGGATATGTTTCATGGTCTTTGTCCCCGAACAGTCATTGCACCGCCATAACGGTCGCGCCGCAGCCATGCATCTTTGCTGAACGGGCTTCCTCAGACGCGGCGGCGGCCTGCGACCAGGCGATAGATCAGCAGCAACAGGAACGCGCCGACGATCGCCGCGACAAAGCCCGCGCCCTGGTCATTGGGTCCGTACCACCCGACCGCGCGTCCGGCCCAGCCGGCCACGAGCGCTCCGGCAATGCCCAGCAACACGGTGATGATGCATCCGCCGGGATCCCGGCCAGGCATTAGCAGCTTGGCGATCGCACCGGCCAGGCCGCCGATCACAATCCAGCCGATGATCCCGTAATTCTCCATCGCGCATCCCCTCTGTTTGTCCCTCGAGTCGTTCAACGGACCTTCACGTCAAATGCGGCAACGCGCGCTTGCCAGACAAGTGCCACCGTTAGTCGAAAAGCGATGGCGAGCGCGGCGGCGGTTGCGCTAGGTGACTTATCGGGCTAATACAGTGAACCGTCACCACGATGGATTCGCGAACTGGGCAGGGAATGATGAACCGGGAAACCTCGATCTACTCTTCGGACACGCTCGTGGTCACCGATCGCTCTCGCCAACGGCGGCGGTGGATGATCATTGCGGCTGCCCTTGGGGCGCTGTTGATTATTGTTGCTGCAGTCATGCTCGGCCGCGGTGCGACCAAGAGCGATACGCCCGCCGCAGGCGCTGGCGCCGGCCAAATTCCTACTGTCACGGTCATCGTTCCCGGTAGCAGCCAGGTGGGCCGCGTCGTCACGGCCAGCGGCCCGCTCGCAGCCAAGCGCGACCAGCCGGTCGGCATCGCCGGCGCCGGTGGCAAGGTCGTCCGGGTCCTCGTCGATGCCGGCAGCTGGGTCCGCGCAGGGCAGGTCCTCGCGGTTGTCGACCGCTCCGTTCAGGCGCAGCAGGCGGCGCAGCTGGCCGCGCAGGTCGATGCTGCCCGCGCCAACGCGGCGCTCGCCCAATCCAATTACGAGCGTGCAGTCGCGCTTCAGGGCCGGGGCTTCGTGTCCAAGGCCGAAATCGATTCGAAAAAGGCAACGCGCGACGCGGCTTATGCGCAGGTCCGGGTGGCGCAAGCGCAGCTTGGCGCAACCCGCGCGGAGATTGGCCGATTGAATGTGACCGCGCCGGCCTCGGGCCTGATCATGGCCCGCAGCGTCGAGGTCGGACAGATCGTGGGTGCAGGTTCGCCGGCGCTGTTCCGCCTCGCGGAGGGCGGTCAGATGGAAATGCAGGCCCAGCTTTCGCAGCAGGACCTTGCTTTCGTCCACACCGGCATGCCGGCCAGCGTTACGCCGGTGGGCTCGGATCGCGCCTTCTCGGGCTCCGTGTGGCAGGTCGCGCCGATGATCGACGCGCAATCACGACTCGGCGCGGTGCGGATTGCCGTTCCATACGACCCCGCGATCAAGCCGGGTGGCTTTGCCGAAGCGAAGATCACGGCGGGTTCGACCACCGCCCCGCAGCTGCCGCAAAGCGCCGTGCTCAGCGATGACAAGGGTAATTACGTCTACATCATCAACGGCAATAAAGAGGTCGAGCGCCGCGACATCAAGATCGGCACCGTCAACGAGAATGGTGTCACAATCGCCGCGGGCATTTCGGGGAATGAAGCGGTCGTGCTGTCGGCCGGCCCATTCCTCAACCCGGGCCAGAAAGTGAATCCGCGGCGGGAAGCTGCGCGCTGAAGCGCTAGGAAGTCGTACCGATGAATTTCCGTAACATCTCGTCCTGGTGCATTCGCAACCCGGTCTTTCCGATCGTTCTGTTCGTTGCGTTAATGCTCGGCGGGATCGTGTCGTTCGCCCGCATGCAGGTGAACAACGCGCCGGACATCGACTTCCCGGCGGCGAGCGTTTCGGTCACGCAGCCCGGCGCGGCGCCGAACGAGCTTGAAACCCAGGTCACCCAGCGCGTCGAATCGGCGATCCGCGGCGTCAACGGCGTTGAGGAAATCAGCAGCACCGTAAGCGAAGGCAACAGCTTCACCTTCGTCCAGTTCGAGATCGGAACGCCAACCGACCGCGCGGTCAACGACGTGCGCAACGCCATCGCGCAGATCCGCGGGACGCTGCCTGACGGCATCCTTGAGCCCCAAGTCACGCGCATCGACGCGAATAACGAGCCGATCTCCTATGTCGGCGCGCAAGCGACGGACATGACGCTCGAGCAGTTGAGTTGGTACATCGATAATAACGTCTCGAAGCGCCTGCTTGGGATCACGGGCATCGCGGCGGTTCAGCGCGTCGGCGGCGTGGACCGGACGATCCGAGTCATCCTCGACCCAGCGGCGCTTCAGTCGCAGGGCATCACGGCGGCGCAGGTCAACCAACAGCTCCGCCAGAGCAATATGAACGGTGCCGGCGGCCGCGCGGAAATTGCCGGCTCCGAACAATCGGTGCGCGTGCTGGGCAATGCGCAGGACGCCTATGAGCTGTCGCAGACGCAGATCGCGTTGCCTGGCGGCCGCTTCGTCAGGCTGGCCGATCTCGGAACGGTGCAGGACAGCAATTCGGAACAGCGCTCGATCGCCAAGCAGAACGGCCGGCAGGTGGTGACCTTCATGGTCCAGCGCGCCAAGGGCTCGTCCGAAGTCACGGCCTATGAGGGGATGTGGAAGGAGCTCGACAAGCTCCAGAAGGAAAATCCGAAGATCCATTTCTCGGAGGTGTTCACCACCGTCGACTACACCAAGGCCCAATATCATTCGGCGATGGAAGGACTGGTCGAAGGCGCGATCCTGGCCGTCCTGGTCGTTTTGCTGTTCCTTCGCGACATTCGCGCAACTGCCATCTCGGCGCTCGCGATCCCGATGTCGGCGATCCCCGCCTTCTGGTTCATGAGCATGATGGGAATCACCCTCAATTTCATGTCGACTATGGCCATGGGCCTCGTCGCCGGCGTCCTCGTCGACGATGCCATCGTAGAGATCGAGAATATCGTCCGCCACATGCGCATGGGAAAATCGGGCTATCAGGCCGCGCTCGACGCAGCCGATGAGATCGGGCTAGCCGTGCTTGCGACGACGATGGCGATCGTCGCGGTGTTTTTCCCCGTCGCGCTGATGCCCGGAATCGCCGGCCAGTATTTCAAGGCGTTCGGCTTCACGATCGTTCTCTCGGTGCTGATGAGCTTGTTCGTCGCCCGAATGATCACCCCGCTTATCGCGGCCTATTTCCTCCGCTCCCACGGCGAGCAGCCGCACGCCAACTGGAAGTGGATGGACTTCTACCTGAAGGTCCTCAACTGGAGCCTCGACACGTCCAAGGCGCATACGCTTCTCGCCAGGCTGCCAAAGCTGCCGCGTCACTTTGGCTATTACGCGCTTGCGGCTTTGCTCGTTGTGCCCGTCGTCGTGGCGTTCGGGGCCGGAACCGGCGCGGCGATGGCTGGCCTTGGCAAGCTCGGCCTGCCCGGCGCGATCGGCTTCGCCATCGCGGTCGTCGTTGGAGGCGCCGTGGGCTATTTCGCAGCAAAGGGCGTCGCCTGGCTCGTCCAGCAGTTCGGCAGCGGCTTTGCCGAATGGCACGGGGTCCTCGTCGCCCGCTGGAACGCGCGCATGCACGACCATCGCATGGCCATGGTCGGCGCAGGCTTCGTCACCCTGCTGTTGAGCATCGTCCTGTTCGGGACGCTGTCACTGTCCTTCTTCCCACCGCAGAACAGCGACTACTCGCGGGTCAACATCACCATGCCGCCGGGTAGCACGCTCAAGGAAACCGAAGCCGTCGTTGATCGCGCGTCGGCGATCGTCAGCCGCGATGAGAACGTCGATCGCGTGTTTGAGCGGATCAACGTCGGCGAAGGCCACCTGAATATCGTTCTGAAGAAACATCGCCCGCTCAAGAGTTCCGAATTTGAGCGCAATCTGTCGCCGGCGCTCGCCGCGATGGCCGACGCGCGCGTGAGCTTCCAGAGCCAGCAAGGCGGCGGCCCGGATCCCGATTCGCGCGACATCATGCTGTATCTCGGCGGCGACGACCCGGTTCAGCTGAACGCGGTGGCCAATGAGATTGCGAAGGAAATGGCAACCATTCCCGGGCTTCGCGCACCGCGTATCGGGAGCAACCTCGCGCAGCCGGAAATCACCATCAAGCCGCGCTTCGACCTTGCCGCCGACCTTGGCGTCACCACCGCAGCGCTTAGCCAGACGATCCGTATCGCGACGCTTGGCGAGATCGAGCAGAACAGCGCCAAATTCTCGCTCAGCGATCGCCAGGTGCCGATCAATGTTTCGCTGTCGGAGAATGCGCGGCGTGACATAAGCACGCTCGAGAACTTGCCGGTTCCGACCTCCAGCGGCGGGTCGGTTCCGCTGAAAGCGGTGGCCGAGATCGGGTTTGGCTCGGGTCCGACGACGATCAATCGCTCCAACCAGCTCCGCCGCCTGTCGATCGGCGCCGATCTCGCGCCTGGCTTCGCGCAAGGGGACGTGTTCGCAAAGGTGAATGAACTGCCCACCGTGAAGAACCTGCCGCAAGGCGTGCAGAAGATGAACCTGGGCGACCAGAAGTGGCAGTCGGAACTGCTCTTCAACTTCGCTGTAGCGTTGATTGCGGGCGTGCTGCTGGTGTTCGCCGTGCTGGTCCTGCTTTACCGCCGGTTCCTGGCCCCGTTCGTGAACATGGGCTCGCTCCTGCTTGCCCCTTTGGGCGCGGCCGTAGCGCTGCACATCGCTAACCAGCCGATCTCCCTTTTCGTGCTCATCGGCATCCTCATGTTGTTCGGCATTGTCGCCAAGAACTCGATCCTTCTGGTCGATTTCGCCGTCGAGATGATGAACCACGGCATGAGCAAGAACGAGGCAATCTGGGAGGCCGGGCACAAGCGCGCACAGCCCATCGTGATGACCACGGTCGCGATGGTGTTCGGCATGCTGCCGACCGCGATCTCGCTGAGCGGCGATAGCAGCTGGCGCGCGCCGATGGGCATCACCGTCATCGGCGGCCTGATCTTCTCGACGCTTCTGACCCTGGTCCTCGTGCCATCCTATTTCTCGATTGCCATCTCGATCGAAACCAGGATTGGCCGCCTGTTCCATCGCTTCATCGGCCAGGGTGCGCACCGCGAAGGCATCGCCGTACCCGCCGAGTGATGGACAAGGGCTTGTGAACCTTGGCGCCCGCTCGTTTATTGAGCGGGCATGAGGGCAATGACCAACGGCGCTCTATCCCGCTTTAACCCTGCCCAGCCCGGGGCGCAGGGAATGAAGGTCGTCGCGACCGGCTTGCTGGTCGCGATGGCCGGCGTGTTCGTGGCCGCGCGTGCGTTCCAGCCCCAATATCCGTGGCTCGCTTATGTGAAGGCGTTTGCGGAAGCGGCGATGGTCGGCGGCCTCGCCGATTGGTTCGCGGTCACAGCCTTGTTTCGCCACCCGCTCGGCCTGCCTATCCCGCACACAGCGATCATCCCGCGCAACAAGGACCGGATCGGCGAAGCGCTCGCCAATTTCCTAAAGGAAAATTTCCTGATCCCGTCGGTGGTCGCGCGGCGGATGCAAAATATCGACGTCGCCGGCGCCACCGGCCGGTTCCTCCAGACGCCTGCGAGCGAGGGCAACCGCATCCGCGCCGGTGCCTCGCGGCTAATCGCCGACATCTTCGAAAGCCTGGACGACGAGCGCTTGGGCGGCATCGTCAAAGGCGCAATTTCTTCGCGGATTCGCAAGATGGAGGTGTCCCCCCTCCTCGGCCATGCGTTGGCGAGCGCGATCAACGAGGATCGCCACGTGCCGATGCTCGAGGCGTCGATCCGTTGGATGGCGCGCGCGCTCGAAGCGAATGAGGAACTGATCCGCCAGATGGTCAAAAAGAAGGCGAACTGGGCGCTGAAGCTCGCCGGCTTCGATGCCAAGCTTGCGGACGCCATCATCGACGGTTTGCGCAAGCTCACGACGGAGATGTCGACCGATCCTGCCCATCCGGTCCGGGTCAAGGCTGAGGAGGCGCTCGCCCAGCTTGCCAACGACCTGCAGACGCGGCCCGAGACGCGCGAGAGGGTCGAGACGATCAAGGAGCAGTTGCTCGACAACAAGTCGGTCAGCCTGTGGCTCGACACGCTTTGGCAGAAGGGCCGCGAAGCGATGATCAAGGCGGCTCGCAACCCCGATGCCGTGCTCGCCGGCAAGCTCGGCGAAGTGCTGAAGTCGATGGGCTCGACCCTGGAGAAAGACCGGCGGATCCGCGCGGCGATCAATCAGTTCGCGCGCCGCGCCGCAGTCGGCATGGCGGCCAGTTACGGCAGCTCGATCGTCAAGCTGGTCTCGGAGACGGTGCGCGGCTGGGATGCGCGAACGGTGACCAACCGGCTCGAGGCCGCGGTCGGCCGCGACCTCCAATATATCCGGATCAACGGAACCATCGTCGGCGGGCTGGTCGGACTCATCCTGCACGTGCTGGACACGATATGAGCGACGAACGGCTCGATATGCTGTCGGAGATGGCCCGAAATCGTGGGCTGAAGCTCGTCCGCTCGCGCGTTCGGTCGCCCGGAAAGCGCCGCTTCGGCCGCGCGGGCCTCACGGATTCCAAAGGCAAATCCGTGTTCGGCATGGACGACAAGGGCCCGATCGGAAAACCCGAGGATATCGAGAGCTATCTTCGCAACCTCGGCGCGTCCGACTGGGGCGCGTCACTCGATGTGGCGGTGCTTCCGCGCAAGCGCAAACCCACGCGCCAGCCGGATGCCGCGAACGACCGCGAACCCCCGGTCGAAAAGCCCAAGACCGCACCGAGGCCGCCCAAACCTCCCAAGCCGAAGCCCGAACCCGTCCTAAAGATCCGCGAAGCGAAGCCGGCCGACGCCGCCGACCTGGTCCGTCTGATGAAGCTCCTCGAACACGACGTCGACGCGAAAGGCGTGCGCAAGCGAATGGCCGCGCTCGCCAAGCAAAAACTTTCGCAACTGGTCGCGACGCTGGACAAGAAGGTGGTCGGCCTCGCCGGCCTCCACGCGATGGTCGCGATCCACCGCGACCGGCCCGTCGGGCGCATCACGATCCTGGTCGTCGATAAGGAAGCCCGCGGCAGCGGCGTCGGAAGAGAGCTCACCCACGCCGCGGAGGCGCTGCTCAAGAAGCTCGGTTGCGGGATGGTCGAGATCACCAGCAACGATCGGCTGACCGCCGCCCACGCTTTCTACCGCCACATGGGATACGAGCGGACCAGCATCCGCTTCATGAAGAAGCTCTAGCCGGTACTGCGCCGCTCGATCGTCGCCCCGACCGCGCTGAGCTTCTCTTCCAGCCGCTCATAGCCGCGGTCCAGGTGATAGACGCGCAGCACCTCGGTCTCGCCCTCCGCGGCGAGGCCGGCGAGCACCAGGCTCATCGATGCGCGGAGGTCCGTGGCCATTACGCTGGCGCCGGTCAGCTTCTCGACGCCGTGAACAATCGCGGAGCGCCCGTGGATGTCGATGTCGGCGCCCATGCGGCGCAGCTCCGGCACGTGCATGTAACGATTCTCGAAGATCGTCTCCTCGAGGAAACTGTCGCCCTCGGCGAGGCACAGCATGGCCATCAGCTGCGCCTGCATGTCGGTGGCAAAGCCGGGGAACGGCGCGGTCGAAACCGCTACCGGCTTCAGCGGCTGGTGCGCGGTGACGCGCATTCCGCGCTCGGTGAACTCGATCGCCAGCCCCGCCTGCGCGAGCACGTTGGTCGTCGCCAGCATCTCTTCGGGCCGGACACCGACGAGGTGCAGCGAACCGCCGGTAATGCCTGCCGCGCAGGCGTAGCTGCCCGCCTCGATACGGTCGGGCATCACGTCATAATCGCAGCCGTGCAGGCCTTCGACGCCGGTGATCGTCAGGTGGGATGAGCCAATGCCGTCGATCTTGCCGCCCATGGCCACCAGGAGGTTGCACAGGTCCACGATCTCGGGCTCGCGCGCCGCGTTGAACAGCTGCGTTTTGCCCTTGGCGAGGACGGCGGCCATCAACGCATTTTCGGTCGCGCCAACGGAGACGACTGGAAAGCTGAAATCGCCGCCGGGGATACGGCCCTTGGGGGCGCTGGCTTTCACATAGCCCGCCGCCAGCTCGATCTCGGCGCCCATCGCCTCGAGCGCTCTCAGGTGCAGGTCGATCGGCCGGTCGCCGATGGCGCAGCCGCCGGGGAGCGACACGGTCGATTCACCCATGCGCGCGAGCATCGGCCCGAGCACCAGGATCGACGCGCGCATCTTGCGGACCATGTCATAGGGCGCAACCGTCGAAGCGATGTCGTCGGCCGTCAGGGTCATTCGGCGCTTCGCCTGGTCGCCTTTCCTGGCGCCGGAAACGCTCGTGGAAACACCAAGCTCGTTAAGGAGGTGACCGAAGCTGTCGACGTCGGCCAGGCGCGGCAAGTTGCCGAGCGTGACCGGCTCTTCGGTGAGAAGCGCGCACGGCAGCAGGGCTAGGGCGCTGTTCTTGGCGCCGCTGATTTGAATTTCGCCTTTGAGGGCGTTGCCGCCCTTGATCCAGATGCTGTCCACCGCCGCGCTTTAGCGTGTGACTTTCGCGTGACAAGCGCAGGTGGAACAGCGCGCGTGGAGGGATTAGAGGTGCGGGATGCTTACCATCGCCCTGCTTGTCGTCTCCAACATCTTCATGACGTTGGCCTGGTACGGACACCTCAAGTTTCCGCACCTGCCCATGCTGACCGCGATCCTGATCGGGTGGAGCATCGCGCTGATCGAGTATTCGTTCGCGGTGCCGGCCAACCGGATCGGCTATGCGCAGGGGTTCAGCGGGAGCCAGCTCAAGGTCATGCAGGAAGTGATCACGCTCGGCGTGTTCGCGGTCTTCGCGGCAATCGTCCTGAAGGAACCGATCGGCTGGCGCTATCTCGGCGCCTTCGCCTGCCTCGCCGGCGCGGCCGCCTTCATGTTCGTCGGCCGGGTCTAAACCCTCAGGCTTTCTCCAGCGTGCACTGAAGCGGGTGCTGGTTCTCCCGCGCGAAGTCGATCACCTGCGTGACTTTTGTTTCGGCGACTTCGTAAGTGAACACACCGCACACGGCGACGCCCTGCTGGTGTACCTGGAGCATCACCCGCGTCGCGTCCTCGATTCCCATGGTGAAGAAGCGCTGCAGGACGAGCACGACGAACTCCATCGGCGTGTAGTCGTCGTTCAGCATCAGCACTTTGTAGTTTGAAGGCTTCTTGGTTTTGGGGCGCGTGCGCGTCGCAACGCCGGTCTCGATCTCGTCGATACCGTCATCGCCGTCGCCGTTCGCGGTCATGTAAGGTCGAATGCTCATTCCACTCTAGAATATGGCAAGCGCAAGAAACGCGGCAAGACGGCATCTAGCAGCATTGGACTTAAAAAAATGGCGGCCGCTCCGGTTACAGGAGCGACCGCCATATCGTTGCCTAACTTAGGAGGGGAGAGGGTCAGGCAACGAGGGTGTTGAAGCGCTCGGCATTGGCCGACGCGCGATTCGAGATCGGCTGGAACGCTTCGCCGGCCAGCTTGACCAGCGATTCGGTCAGCTTCGAGCTCTCGGCGACCGCACGGTCGAACGAGGCGCGGGCGAAATCGCCCTGCAGCTGGAGATATTCCGTCGGCGACTTCGCTTCGGCGAGCGAACGGATCGCGTCCGCGGCCTGCTCGTAGCTGTCACGCTGCTTGGCGACGACGTCCTGACCGAGCGCCTTGGCGCCTTCGGCGGCGACGCGGCTGGCCTCGACCACCGCCTCGACATTCGCCTTGGCGAGTTCGGCCAGTTCGCCAGCGACCTTCTGGGTCTTCTTGGCGAGCTCCTGATTGCGCTCGCTCGCGTCAGCGAAGAACGACTGGAACGGGGCAAAGGCCGGAACGGCGTCGAAGCCCTTGAAGAAATTGTTGTTGGTCACGGTTTCAATCCTTTTCTGAGTGGCGCGCACGGCCTTCCTGGTGGCCTTGCGGGCGGAAATACGGGTCTTGCGGCGGGTGACTTTGGCTGCCTTGGCACGACGCGGCGCAGCCTTGGCGGCAACCGCTTCACGCTTGGCGCGGCGAGCCTTCGAAGCGCGGGTGCGCTTGGCGGTCTTGGCGCTTTCCTCGACGACCGCTTCGATCGTCTCGGCAACCGCTTCGGCAACCTTGGCCGGAGCCTCGGCAACAACCTCAGCTTCAACCTTGGTTTCGTCAGCCATTATGTCATTCCTCCGAATTTGTTGCACTGCACAATAATCATTGCGCCGCACCATTTCAAGCATATTTTTGTGCAGTGCATCATTTCGTCGCGTGACGGCCCCATGTTGACGAAAGCGCTTCACCCGAAGCAAGAGCGGTCATGGACCGTTCGCAAACCGACGCGATCGCTCGCCACCGTCGCGGGCTTTTGATCGTACTTTCGTCGCCATCGGGCGCCGGAAAGACGACGATTTCGCGGATGCTGCTCGACGCAGACGATGAGATTGCGATGTCGGTCTCGGCAACCACGCGCCCAATGCGCCCGGGTGAGCATGACGGGAAGGATTACCACTTCGTCGCCGACGGCGAATTCGATCGAATGATCGCTGAAAATGAGTTCGTCGAATGGGCCACCGTCTTCGGTTACCGCTACGGCACCCCCAAGCAGCCGGTGAAGGACGCGCTTCGCGAAGGCCGCGACATATTATTCGACATCGACTGGCAGGGCGCGCGGCAACTCGAACCCGATTTCAAGGGACAGCTGGTCACGATCTTCCTGCTCCCGCCGTCGATGTCTGAGTTAGAGCAGCGCCTCCGCGCCCGGGGAACCGACTCGGCGGAAGTCATCGCGGACCGGATGCAGCGCGCTTCAGATGAGATCAGCCACTGGGCAGAATATGAATATGTTCTGGTCAACGACGAGATGGACGATTGCCTCGCGCGTGTTCGGGCAATCATCGCGGCGGAGCGCTCGAAACGCGTTCGGCAGACCAGCCTCAATGAATTCGTCCGAAGCCTGATCGGCCCCGAGCACTAAGCGTCCAGCAACTCCAGGAATCGCGCCCCGGCCAGCAATTCGCTGCGCCGGTTCTCGATTGCCCGCTCGGCTTCTTCGTCCGCGCCCCATTGCTCGATCTGCCAGCGCTCATCGATGCTAACCGCGTCCCAGGCCTGGTCGGGGGTGATCGCTCGTTCCAGCAAGGCCAGTCCGGCGACCAGCGAGCCACCGATGGTCACGATCGGCGAAAGGCCGGCGAGGTGGAATGCGTCAAGCGCCTCGACGGCGTGGCTGAGCTGTTCCACCGTTCCGGCGGGTTGCGGGACATGGGTCACGCCCTGCGTGATCGCGAAATCAATGTCGTAGCGGCGGCGTGCCCAGCCGAGCAGTGCGTCCCAGGCCATTTCCTGCACTGAGGCGAGCTCGCGCGGCCCGGTCGCACGATAGCAGGTGAGGTCGGATTCGGCGTAGCGCGCAAGGCCGCTCGCAAAAGTCGACTTATCGGCCGCAACCCGGTCGATCGCGGCGTTGGCAAGCCCGGTCAGCGGCATGGCGCCAGGGTCGATGTCGCCGTCGACCGCACGCCACTCATCGGCAATCGCTTCGGCCAAGGTCTCGGTCGGCACGGCCAGCGCGGCGCGCGCGGGTGTCTTCACCGGGCGCCCGTCGAGCAGCACGCCGAAGCCACCGTCGCCGGCCTCGACATCCACGTCTTCCCAGAAGCGTTTCACTGGGCGTCGCGGTCCCGCTCGTCCCAGGCGCGCTTCAGCAGTTTGGGCGCGAACAGGCCGTCGATCACGCCCATGATTGCGACGATGGCGCCGACCTGAGGCCACCCCCCGGGACGAAGCAGGTCGGTGTAGATAATCGCGATCCCGAGGAAGAAGACCGCGAGGCCGGCGGCCCGGACCGCTGTGTAGGCCAGCAGCCGGTTGCGGGCTTTGATGTCATCCATCGACATGGCTCCTGACCAGTTTGAGAACGTCGCCGGGCTCTTCGGCAACGGCCACCGCGCCGGCGTCCATCAGCTCCTGCGCGTCGTGATAGCCCCAGGCGACCCCGATCCCGCGAGCGCCCGCCGCCACCGCCATCGCCATGTCGAAGCTGGTGTCGCCGACAACGATCGTCAGCTCGCGCGACGCGCCGGCATCCGCGATTGCCTGCTCGACCATCGACGGGTGCGGCTTGGACGGGTGCCGGTCGGCCGTTTGCAGCGAAATGAAGCGCGCGTGCAGCCCATGTTCGTCGAGGCAATGCTTGAGGCCCCGGTCCGACTTGCCGGTCGCGACCGCGAGCAGCCAGCCATCAGCTTCCAAAGCGTCGAGCAATTCGAGCACGCCATCGAACAGCGGCTCCTCAACCTTGCCGGCGGCGCGCAGCCGCTGGAACACCAGCTTATAGTCTTCGGCCAGCCGATGGTGTTGCTCCGCCGATCCCTCGGGCACCAGCATCGCCATCGCCTCAATCAGGCTGAGGCCGATCACCCGCCGCGCCACTGACGACCGCGGGATCTCGAGCCCGTGCTCGGCAAAGGTTTGGCGCAACGCCGCGTGGATCGTGCCGCCGCTGTCGACCAGGGTCCCGTCGCAGTCGAAAACCGCCAGCTTATTCGTCACGCGCCGCCATTTCTGCGATCGCCGCCACAATGTCCTCGCGACCCGCGGCGCGCTGGCCCGCGATCGTCGCATCGAGGTCCGCGCGCTTTTTGTGCTGGTTGAACTTGCGGGTGCCGCGAACGTCGCTTGGATCGACCTCGAAACCGACCAGCGCCTTGGTCATCGCTGCGAACGCGCTGTCGTCCATCTTTGACCGGGTCCACGGCTTGTCCGGCGAGAAGCGGCCTTCCATCTCCGCGCTCAGGCCATCGAGCTGGTCGACCAGCTCCTCGTGCGAGAGCCGGCGCGCAGGCCCTTCAACCTCGACCGATTCATAATGCCAGGTCGGGACCTGGTTGGTCGACACGTACCAGTTGGCGCTGTGATAGGAATCGCGGCCGAGGACGCTGATCAGCGCGCTCCGGCCACCGAGATGATCGACGATCCGGTTGCGCCGCCCGAGGTGGAAACGGACCTTGCCCTCGGCCGTGACAAGAACGGGCGCGTGGGCCACGAACAAGCCCGCGTCCGACGCGGCAAAGATGTGTGCGAATGCTTGTTGGCCGACGAAGCGCAGCATCGCTTCCCGATCGGTCCAATCAAAGGTGCCGCCCGGATGCATTAGCGCTTGCCCCGCGGTTTTGGTTTGGCTTTTCCTTGCGAAGACCCCCGCGACCGTCGTTCCCCGCGGCGCTCGCGTCGCCGCGTCTTGGCCGCCGCCGCAATCTTGCGCTGTTTCGCCTCGGGCGAGGCCTTCGGCTGCTCGAGCGGCATCATATCGCCGGCCATCGGCTCGAAGCCCAGGGTCGACAGGCTTTCGGCGAAGTGCGGCGGCAGTTCGGCCGTCACGTCGATCTTGCCGCCGCCCGGCGCATCGATGCGAATGCGCCGCGCATGTAGGTGGAGCTTGCGGCTGATCCCGCCAGTCAGGAACGAGTCCGGCCCGCCATATTTAGCATCGCCGACGATCGGGTGGCCAATTGACGCCATGTGCGCGCGCAGCTGGTGCGTACGGCCCGTTAGCGGTTGCAGCTCGACCCAGGCGGCGCGGTTGCCCGCCCGGTCGATCAGCCGCCACTTCGTCTTGGCCGGAAGTCCATGCTCTTCGCTGATATGCATCTTCTCGCCGCCGGTGCCGGGCTGCTTGGCGAGCGGCGCGTCGATCATCCCCTCGTCGGGCGACAGGTCGCCGACCACCAGCGCCCAATAGACCTTGCGAGCGGTGCGGCCCGAGAAGGACTTGGAGAAATGCCCAGCGGCGCGCGCGGATCGAGCGACCAGCAACGCGCCCGACGTGTCCTTGTCGAGCCGGTGGACCAACTTCGGGCGTCCGCCGTCATCGGCGAGCCCGTCGAGCAGCCGATCGAGATGCTGGTGCGTTTTGGTCCCGCCTTGCGTCGCAAGGCCCGGCGGCTTGTTGAGCACAAACGCGTTCGCGTCCTGGTGGATGACCATGTCGCGGACCATCTGCTCTTCTTCTTCCGTCAGGGGGTCGCGCTTCGGCTGCGGCCGCCCGCTCCGCGCGGGCTGCGTGTCGAGCGGCGGCAGGCGGATCTCCTGCCCCGCTTCGATCCGGTCGCCAGGCACAGCGCGCTTTCCCGCCAGCCGTAGTTGCCCGGTCCGTGCCCAGCGCGACACGAGGTTGAAGCTGACGTCGGGCATGTGTCGCTTGAACCAGCGATCCAGGCGGATGCCGTCGTCATCGTCATCGACAGTGAAAGTTCGCTCAGCCATTGCGCGGGCTGCTTATCCGCGCTTCTCCCAATAGTCGAACGCTTGGGTCTGGACCTTGCGGATCAGCTTGGCCGCCTTGGGCCCTTCCCACAGCCCTTTGTAGCCATGCTTCTTGGCGCCGCCGATCCACCAGCCCTGACCCGGCAGCCCATCGGACTGGCGTACCACCAGGACCGCGAGCTCAGGCTCGCCGCGCTCCGCCGTTTCATCGTCGACGAAGGTCAGCACCTTGCACAACTGCCGCATCTTCGGCCGCGAGAATGCGTGACCGAGCAACCCGAGCACTTCCGAATATGTGATTGACTGACCGGCCTTCGCCGAGGCGACCAGAATCGCGCGAACCTCCTGCGGATCGGCGAGCAAACCAGCGGCGTCGTTCACCCTTCCGGCTGTTGCGCGACCGGAGTCAGCTCGAACACGTCGAGCTTCGAGGTGCTTTGCGGCCAGGGGATCACCAGCCGCCATTTGAACGGGCCGATCCGCTCGAGCACACCGGCCATGTCGCGCTTGGGGTCGTCGCTGTAGGCGAGCGGCTGCTGCTCGTCGCCAAGCGCAAGGCTACCGAGGAAGACCAACCGTGTCTGGTCGTCGTCCTCCCACAACCGACCGGCGGGTCGCTGGCTTCCGGTTTGCTTCACGATCGACAACAGATCCTCGTCCACCTCGACGTAGCAGAAGAAGGGTTTGAAGCTCTCGTAAGGCTTGCTCTTGGTCGTCGCCTTGCCGAGCTTGATCAGCCGGCAGTTATAACTGCCCGGCGTCGGCGCGGGCCGGGCGAGCGCCGCGCGAGGCATCAGCAGCTTTCCCTCACGGCGGATATCGGCGGCGTTGGACCTCTTGGCGTCGGCCAGCGCTTCCTGCCAGGCGAGGCCCAGCCGCGCGAGGCGGTCCTGGTCGGGAACGGTCGCGAGGTGTTTCCAGATCTCAGACTTCAGCGGGGCACCGACCTCGACACTTGGCTTCACACCGGGCGGCAGCTTGGGCTTCAGTGCGCAGCCCGCCAACAGCGCGAGCGCCAGAGCGCCTCCGATGGCGGCAGCCGATTTACGGAATTGACCCACCCTTGAACGCCCCTTTGTCATTCCGCCACCAAACTGACAGTGCGCCGCTACAGTTTCAACAAAGGCGATGTTCATCATCTCCTTTCATGCAGCGCTCGCCGCGTCTAGGCGCACCCGTAATGAACGCACCAGCAGCCAAAAAGCTCGATCACCCGCGCGCCGGATTCGTCCTCGGCCTCTCCGCTTATGCGCTGTGGGGCGTCCTCCCGATCTACTTCAAGCTGATCAAGGCGGTCCCGGCGTTCGACATCGTGGCCCACCGCGTGCTCTGGTCGCTGCCCTTCCTGGCCCTCCTCATTTTCATTTCAAAGGGATGGGACAAGGTTCGGGCCGCCGTAACCCGGCCACGAACGCTCGGCATTCTCACTGTTACCGCGCTGCTAATTGGCGGCAACTGGCTGCTCTACGTCTATGCGGTCACTAGCGGGCACATCCTCGCGGCGAGCTTCGGTTATTACCTGAACCCGCTCGCCAACGTGCTGCTTGGCCGGTTCGCCCTCAAGGAGCGGCTGAGCAAGCTGCAGTGGGCGGCGGTTGCAATCGCAGCCGCGGGCATCTCCGTTCTTGCCGCCGGCGCGCTCAGCCAATTGTGGATCAGCCTTACGCTTTGCATCACCTTCGCTCTCTATGGCCTTCTGCGGAAGGTGGTCCCGGCCGATTCGATCACGGGCCTCGGCGTGGAAACCGCACTCCTGTTCCCGGTCGCCATCGCCTGGCTCGCCTGGCAATGGGTCGCGGGCCAGCCGGTCATGGGCTTCAACCAGCACCAGGCGATGCTCCTGCTGCTCGCCGGCGTCGTGTCGACCACTCCATTGTTGCTCTTCACGGCCGCGGCGAAGCGCCTGCCCTATTCGACCATGGGGATGCTGCAATTCATTGCCCCGACCCTGCAGTTCATGATTGCGGTTCTGCTCTACGGGGAGCCATTCAAAGCCACCCACGCCGTCGCCTTCGCGGCGATCTGGACCGCGCTTGCGCTTTACGTCGTGGCAATGGTGCGCAAGCCGCGGCTGCCCCAAGCGCCGGAATGATGCTAGGCAACCGAGATGTTTAATCTCGTGTCCCTGATCATCGGCTTCGTCGCGATGATCTTCGCCGCCATTGCCTTCCTACCTTTGCTCGGTTGGGCGAACTGGCTGATCATTCCCCTCGCCATCATCGGCGCGGTCGTCGGCATGGTTTCGAGCGGCACGGCCGGGCGAAACCTCAACCTGTTCGTAATTGTGATCGGCGTCGTCCGCCTGATGCTCGGCGGCGGCATTCTCTAGCCGCGACTAGCGCGCCTTCACGTAGCTCCCGGGCGCGTCCTCGATTGCCTCGAGCTTGCCCTTTCCGGGCACCCGCGCGCCCTCCGCCTTTACGGTCGATCCGTCGATCCGCTTCAGCCAGACGAGCCAGTCCGGCCACCAGCTCCCCTTATGTTCCTCGGCCTTGTCGACGAATGCCTGCAAGGTGGCCGCGGGCTGCTCGTTGACCCAATATTGGTACTTCTGCGCAGCCGGCGGATTGACCACGCCCGCGATGTGGCCCGACCCCGCGAGCACGAACCTTTTCGGACCGGTGAAATGGTCCATGATCTTCCACACGCTTTGGGGTGGAGCGATATGATCTTCGCGACCGGCCTGGACGTAAGTCGGGGTCGCAACGGCGTCGATATCGATCGCGGTCCCGGCGACCGAGATGCCGCCTTTCACCGCCAGCTTGTTCCCCTTGTAGAGATTCTCGAGATAGTCGCGGTGCCAGCTTGCCGGCAGGTTGGTCGTGTCCGAATTCCAGTGCAGCAGGTCGAACGGCGCCGGCTCGTCGCCGAGCAGGTAGTTATTGACGACATAATTCCAGATGAGGTCGCGGCCGCGCAGCAGGTTGAAGGTCGCGGCCATGTAACGGCCGTCGAGATAGCCCTTCTCCTTGGTCAGTTGGTCAAGTAGCGACATGGTCTCGTCACCCGTGAACAGTTTGAGGTCGCCGGCCTCCGCGAAGTCGACCTGCGCCGTGAAGAAGGTCGACGATTTGACCTTGTCCGCCTCGCCCTTCGATTGGAGGTAAGCGAGCGTCGCCGCCAGCGTCGTGCCCGCGACGCAATAGCCGATCGCATTTACGCCATCGACGCCGAGCAGGTCGCGGATCGTGTCGATCGCGTCGATCTGGCCGTTCAGCACATAATCGTCGAGCCCGGCCTCGGCGATGGTTTCGTCGGCCGATTTCCAGCTGACCATGAACAACGAGATGCCCTGGTCGACGCACCATCTGACGAAGCTTTTTTCGGGCGTGAGGTCGAGGATGTAGAAGCGGTTGATCCACGGCGGGAAGATCACGACGGGAGTCGTCATCACCTCGTCGGTCGTCGGCGTATACTGGATCAGTTGGTAGAGCTTGGTCTGCTTGACCACCTTGCCGGGCGTCGTCGCAAGGTTGCGCCCGACCTCGAACGCGCCCGCCTTGGTTTGCGTAAGTTGCCCCGCGGCAATGTCCTTCAACATGTTGGCGAGGCCCTTGAGCAGATTCTCGCCGCGGCTTTCGAGCGTGCGCTTCAACACCTGCGGGTTGGTGACCGCGAAGTTCGACGGGCTCATTGCATCCACGAAGCTGCGCGTGGCGAAGCGCATCTTCTCGCGCATTTCCGGATCGAGGCCCTCGATCTCGTCGACCGTGCCGAGCAACTGGTCGGACACCCGCAAATAGGTCTGGCGGATGGTGTCGAAGATCGGGTTTTCGCGCCATTCGGGCGCTGCGAAGCGCCGGTCCTTGCGCTCCTTTTCGTCGCCGGCCCCGCCGACGGGGACCCCGCCAAGCATCTTGCCCCACGTCTCAAGCCCCTTGGCCCAGGCCTGCGCGCCCGCCGTCATCAGTGCCATCGGATCGGCAGCCGGCTGCGCTTCGCCGAATCCGAAAGCGCTTGGGTTCATTCCGGGGAACGGCTGGTCCTTCTTCAGGCTGTCGGCCCAGAATTCCATCAGCATCTGCTGGGCGCGGCCCATCACCAAGGTCCAATGCTGCCAATCCTCAAGGCTGGGGATCGCGTTGCCCATGTTCGTGTCTTCCGCCATCGCCGCTATGTAGGCGTCATGCAGGTATCGTCGCAAATCCCGACAGCATTGGTGGCGCTCGATTTTTTCGGAATCGCGGTGTTCGCGATCTCCGGCGCGCTGGTCGCGGCGGAGAAGCGGCAGGACTTCTTTACCTTCGTCTTCTTCGCGGTGGTGACCGGCGTCGGCGGCGGCACACTGCGCGATCTGCTCATCGGCGCGCCCGTGTTCTGGGTACGTACCAATGCGACATTGCTGATCTGCCTCGGCGCAGCAGCGCTCGTGTGGTTCGCCCGCCGGCGGCGTTTCGCCGGCAAGGCGCTGCTGTGGTCCGACGCGGCCGGCATGGCGGCCTATGCGGCCTACGGCTCGGCGAAGGCGCTAGGCTTTGGCGTTGCGCCGGTTCCGGCGTTCGCGATGGGGGTGCTCACCTCCTGTGTCGGGGGCATCATCCGCGACGTGCTCGCCGGCGAGCCTTCGGTGCTGATGCGGCGCGAGCTCTACGTCACGCCCGCGGCGCTTTCCGCCGGTCTCTATGTCGCGGCGATCCTGCTGGGCCTCGATATTTGGCCAGCGGCGGGACTTGCGATCGTCGCCGGATTTCTGCTGCGCGGCGCGGCGATCACGCGCGGCTGGTCCTTGCCGGCCTATCGCGATTAAGCTCGCCGCCATGCGCGCTGCCCTAGTGTTCCTGCCCCTGGTGCTGACCGCCTGCGCGACGATCCCGCCGCAACTCGCCGCCCGCGCCGAAGCCGGTATCGCGTTCGATTCTCGCGGCGAGATCGCCAGCTATGCCGATGGCTTCGCCGACCGCCAGGCTGGCCGCCGCATCACCATCGACGATCCCGCCCGCGTCGCCTCGGTCACCAAGCTCGTCGTCGCAATCGGCGTGATGAAGCTGGTCGAGGCGGGCAAGCTCGACCTCGGCCGCGACGTTTCCGACTATCTCGGCTGGTCCCTGCGCAACCCCAGTTTCCCCGACCAGCCGATCAACCTGCGCAAATTGCTCAGCCACACGAGCTCGGTTCGCGAGCATGACGACAATTACGTGCTTCCGCTTGGCGCGTCGCTCCAGGTGGCGATGCAGGATCCGGGCGAGTGGGACCATGTGCACGGGCCGGCCGCCAATTACCTCGCCTACACCAACATGAACTTCCCGATCGTCGCCTCGGTGGTTGAGCGCGTGACCGGCGAGCGCTTCGACCTGTGGATGCGCCGCAATGTGCTCGAACCGATGAAGGTCGATGCCTGCTTCAACTGGGCGACGTGCGGCGGCGCCCTGATCGCTCGCGCGGTCGAGCTCGACGCGCCCGACGGCAAGCCGCTCAAGGACGACCTCCACGGCGTTCGGCCGGCCTGCCCGGTCGCAGTCAACGATGGCGACGCCTGTGACCTCGGCCGTTGGAAGCCCGGCGAGAATGGCGCGATGTTCTCGCCGCAAGGCGGGCTTCGCATCTCGGTTCGCGGCCTGTCGCGTATCGGCCGGATGCTGCTGAACCGTGGCACCCTCGACGGCGTGCGAATCCTCTCTCCGGAATCGGTCGACACCATGTTGACCCCGCTTTGGCGCTACGACGGCAGCAATGGCGCCCGCGACGGCGAGACTACGACCATCTGCGCCTACGGCCTGTCGACGCAGACTATCCCCAACTACCGCCCAGGCTGCCCCGACGACCCCGGGACAAAGGGTGCGACATTGGTCGGCCACGCGGGCGACGCCTATGGCCTCCGCTCGGGCATCTGGATCGACCGGGCGCGCGGCGTCGGCATTGCCTACTTCGTTACCGCCGTGCCCGACGATCCGCCGGAGGCCAGCGCCTTCGCGCCCGCGGAGACCGCCGCGTTCCGCCGCAGCTACGCGCTCTTGCCGCGCTAGGCGCGCGACGCCATGAGGCGCGGCGATGGACACTGATTTCTACCGCATCCGCCGGCTTCCGCCCTACGTCTTCGCCGAAGTGAACGCGATGAAGGCCGCTGCAAGAGCGCGCGGCGAGGACATCATCGACCTCGGCATGGGCAACCCCGATGGCGCGCCGCCGAAGCATGTCATCGACAAACTCTGCGAAGTAGCGGCGAAGCCCACCGCGCACCGCTACTCGGCGAGCCGCGGCATCCCCGGCCTGCGCAAGGCCCAGGCGAACTATTACCAGCGCCGCTTCGGCGTGACCGTCGATCCCGACAAGGAGGTCATTGTCACGCTGGGATCAAAGGAGGGTCTGGCCAACCTCGCGCAGGCGATCACGGCGCCCGGCGACGTCGTCCTCGCACCCAACCCGAGCTACCCGATCCACACCTTCGGCTTCATCATCGCCGGCGCCGCGATCCGCTCGATCCCGGCCGCTCCCGGCGACGATTTTTTCGTCCGGCTCGAGCGCTCGATGCACTACAGCGTGCCGCGGCCCAAGGTGCTGGTGGTCGGCTACCCGTCGAACCCCACCGCTTATGTCGCCGACCTCGCCTTCTACGAGCGGCTTGTCGCCTTTGCCCGCGAGCATGACCTGATCGTCATTTCGGACTTGGCTTATGCCGAGATCTACTTCGGCGACGAGCCGACCCCGTCGATCCTGCAGGTCGACGGCGCGAAGGATGTCGCGGTCGAGTTCACCTCCATGTCTAAAACCTACTCGATGGCCGGTTGGCGGATGGGGTTCGCGGTCGGCAATGCCAAACTGATCGAGGCGCTGACGCGTGTAAAATCTTACCTCGATTATGGCGCGTTCACGCCGGTCCAGGCGGCTGCTTGTGCCGCATTGAACGGTCCCCAGGACATTATCGAGGCGAACCGCAATCTCTACCGGAAGCGCCGCGACGTACTTGTCGAAAGTTTCGGCCGCGCCGGCTGGGACATTCCCGTGCCGCAGGCGTCGATGTTCGCGTGGGCGCCGATCCCGGAGCAGTTTCGCGATTTGGGCTCGATGGAATTCGCCAAGCGCCTTCTCACCGAAGCCCACGTCGCGGTCGCTCCGGGCGTCGGTTTCGGCGAGGAAGGTGAAGGCTTTGTCCGCCTTGCGCTGGTCGAGAATGAGCAGCGACTTCGCCAGGCGGCGAAAGGCATCAAGAAGATGCTCGGCACTTAGAAGCGCTTCGAGATTCCGGCGTAGAACTCGATATCCGGGGTCTGCTTGTTGAGGCCGAAGTTCGCGCCGGCATCGACCTGCACAGCGCTGTTCACGAGATAAGCGATCGAGCCATCCGCGCTCGCCTGCTTGCCGGTGCCTGCCGGATCCCAGTCCCATTGGCCCCACAAGTCGCCCGACACATTGAGCTTATCAGTCACCTGCCAGCCCAGGCTGACGACTTGCGCCATCGCCGCATGATGTCCGCGCCCGTCCCCATCCGCGGCCCAGTCGAGCTCGGGCGTCAAGCCAACGCTTAGCGGCGACCGGGCAATCGAAAAGCCGATTGGGATGAGCAACCCTGCCTCCCACTTGCCGTTGCCGAGCGAATGCTTGGCGGTCGGGATTTTCACCACCGGAAGCAGCGCCGCCTGAATGTGCGAGTCATTGTTGGTGAGCTGCTGTTTGTAGCCGACCGTGATGTCGCCAAAACCCGATGCGCGGTCATGGAGACTGCCGGCCTTGCTGGTCGCGCGCTGCCACGGCGTCACATCGACTTCGATGTCCGATCGGTCGGTCAGCCCATATTTGAAGGTCGTCTCGCCGATCGCCAGCGACGTATCGCGCTCGCCGGCATTTTTCTGCAGGCTCCAGTCGGCAAGGCCCGTTTCAATCTGGAAGCGCCCGGCCGGCACTGTGCAGGGTGGCGTCGACTTCCCCGGCCGCGCCGCGCAGATCGGTGCGTCCTCAGCGTGCGCGACTGCGGCCGCCCCAAGCGTCGCCACGCCAAACATCAATCGTGTGAAAGCCCCCATGCGGCTTGTCTGCGCCGAAGCCACTTATTCGTCGAGAGGGAGGGAGGTGAAGTTCATGAAAACTTCACGCACCCTCCATCGATTCATACGCCTTTATTACGGACGCACGGCAATCGCTTCGATCGAGATCAGCAGGCCCTTGGGCAGTTGCGTGATCGGGACCGCCCGCGTCGGCGGATTCTTCGGAAAATATTCGCCGAACAAGTCATTCAGCACGGGAAACTGCGATGCATCCGCTAGGTAGATCGTCGTCTTGGCCACGTCCGTCATGCTGAGGCCGGACGCTTCGACCACATTCTTGATATTTTCGAATGCTTGCCGCGCCTGCGCTGCGAACTCGCCGGAAACGCTGCCGTCGGCAGCAAGGCCCGCCTGCCCGGAAATGAAGACCAGTTCGCCGAAGGCGCCGACCGCCTGGGAATAGGGTCCCAGCGCGGCCGGCATATCTGCACTCTCGATCACTCGCTTGGGCATCAAGCGGCTTTCAGCTGTACGGAACTGGTCCGGTTCATCAGCACGCCGAGCACCAGCGCGATGACCAGCAGGAACGGCACGTCGCCGACGAGATGACCTTTCATCATCGGCGTACGGAATGCTTCCCATCCCATGACCAGCGCGTGAGCGACGCTCGACCAGACGACGAACCAGATCAGCGACGCGTTGGCCGCGGGGTCCTTGGCCGCCCGGATCATGAAAACGCCGAGCACCACGTAAACCCCGGCGATCATCATGAAATAATCGCTCGAGGCGGGGCTTCCCTCATGCCACGCCCAGCCGGACGGCCAGATGATCAGCATGGCGTAGAGCGAACAGAATGCGAGTCCGAAGACGATCAGCGCGACGGACAACAAAGGATTGCTTTTGGACATGTCTGTCCTTTCTTGGAGAGGTTCGTGGAGAGGTTACGCTTACTTCGACCGGGGGACGCCGGGAGAGGTCGCAACCGGGACCAGCTCACCGCTGTCGATGTCGTAGAAGAAGCCGAAAATGTCCACCGACTTGGGTGTACCGGGTTGGTCGCGGATGAGTTGCACGTCGCTCTTCAGCGACTGCTCGTAATCGGTGATGCACAGCGCCTCGCGCGGGAAGGCATGCGCGATGTCCGCTTCCTGCTCGTGCCGGAACGCGTCGATGATTCCGTCCGCGGTGAACGTCGTGGCGCCGCAATAGCTGTGGTGGACGACGACGATATTCTCGATCCCGAAGAGATGCTGGGCGACGGCGATCGACCGCAGCGCGTCGAACGCCCGTCCACCGGCAACTACGATCGGAAACACTGTCGCGGTCGACGCGACCTTCAAGCCCTGGTCGTCAAACAGGATTTCGCCGGGGTAAACGTCTCCCAGTCGCTCGGCCACGAGCTCGGGAATTCGCGCCGCGCGTGGATCGTAGCAGTAAATCACCACGGTTTTCAGGGGCACGGCGTGGGAGAAAGCCTCGCGCACGGCGGCTTCGTCGAAGCCCTTCGTGGAGCTGAAGGCAAATTTGGTTAGATCGTTCATGCTGCACCTTTAGTGTATATGCACATATGTTAAGATAACGCGGTACTGGATTGAGATACGACTAGCCGGCTGAACGGGCGGCGGAAGCGATTGCTGCCGATGAACGACGAACGGTCGCGACGCCGGCTTCGCCCAGGATTCGCTCCATTTCGGCCTGCGCACGCTCCCAGTGTCCGACTGCCTGGCCCAGGACCTGCGACCCCGCCGTGCTCAGCCGGACCAAACGCGTGCGTCCTTCTGTCACGCTAGCCACAAGGCCGCGCGCCTCGAGCGGCCGCAGGTTCCGGGTGAGCGTAGTGCGGTCCATTCCAAGCTCGTCGGAAAGCGCGCTGATCGACAGCTCTTCCTTCGCGGCGATCGTCACCAAGACCTCAACCTGGGATGGGCGGAGCCCGGTCGCGCGCATCTCGTCGTCATAGAAGCGGGTGATCGCGCGCGCCGCCGCGCGCGTCCGCTTGCACAGGCAGCGGTCGAGTACCGATTGCGCGACTTGAGAGACTTCCGACGACATGATGCGTGTATATGCACGTACGATTGGTGCGTCAATCAAGTATCAGCGGCGGCCCCGTTCTCCTCTGGGTGCCACGACGATCTGCTCGCCCGGGCGCGCGTCATGGCTCTGCGCCCTCACCTTCGCGAACTCGGAGTTCGGGTTCCACTGCGGCCAGTCGCGGCTGTTCGAGATGCGCGCGCCGATTGCGTAGAACAGCTCGGCCTCCTGCTTGGCGCCTTCGAGGTTCCAGCTCGACGACCAGGCGTCGCAGGGCTGGTGGTAGCATTTGGCGGTGAAGGCATCGAGCCAGCGGTTGCCCGCCACGCGCCCGCCATCCTTCATGTCGTAAGCGCCGGCAAGCGCCATATCGAGCAGCACCGGTACGCCGCGCTTGGCGAGCGAGAAATGGTCGGCGCGATAGAAGAGGCCGCGCTCCGGATGGCTCTCGGGTGTGACGTAGCGGCCCTGCGCCTTCGCCTCTTCTTCCATGTAGCGCTCGAGCTCGCTCTGCCCGCGCCCGACCAGCACCGCATCGTTCACCGGTCCCGCAAACTGGAGCGTGTCGAAGGTCAGGTTCGCGGCCATGGTCTCGTGCGGATAAAGCGGATGCTGCGCGTAATATTCGCTGCCGAGTAGCCCGCGTTCCTCGCCCGTCCATGCCGTGAACAATAAGGTGCGCTGCGGCCGCGGGCCTGACGCAAACTTGCGCGCCACCTCGATCATCGCGGCGAGGCCGAGTGCGTCGTCGGCAGCGCCCGGGCGGACTGTACGGCCTTCAGCGTCGGGCGCGCCGATCCCGTACGCATCCCAATGCCCGCCATAGCTCACCGTCTCATTCGGATAGGCGGAGCCGGTGAGCTTGCCGATCACGTTGAGGCTGGTCAGGCGCGTGAGCTCGACCGGCGCTTGTGCGGAGAAGGTCGCGTGGAGGTCGATTGGCTTAAACGCGGCGCTCCGCGCCTGCCGCTTCAAGGTTTCATAATCATAGCCCGCGCGCTTCAGCAGGGCTTCGGCGGCCGGCCGCTGGATCCAACCCTGCAGAAGCACCGGCTGCTGCGCGCCCTGCGGGAGCACTATATTGAAGTTTTCGCCCATCGCAGACTGGACGACGTTCCAGCCGTAGCCCGCGCCTGCGGTCTCGTGGATGATCAGCGCCGCGATCGCCCCGCGCCGCGCGGCCTCGTCATATTTGTAGGTCCAGCGCCCGTAATAAGTCATTGTCTGGCCGCCGAACTTGCCCGCAACCGGGTCGCCCGCCGCGGCCTCGAAGTCCGGATCGTTGACCAGGATCAGCGCGACCTTGCCCTTGAGATCCTGTCCTTTGAAATCGTCCCAGTTCCGCTCCGGCGCGTTGACCCCGTATCCGACGAACACGATCGGCGCGTTGGCGATCCGCGCCTCATTCGTGTCGCGCACGGTGCTCAGGTAAATGTCGTCGGGAAAACGCAGCGCCGTCGTCGACGCGCCCTGCTTCACCGAAAAGCTCATCGGCGACTGCAGCTTGGTGCGGATCATCGGCACCGTCTGGGTCCAGGTTCCGTTCTCTCCGCCCGGTTCCAGCCCCGCCAAGTGGAACTGCTGGATCAGGTAGGTGATCGTCTTCTCTTCGCCCGGCGTGCCCATCGACCGGCCCTGGAAATCTTCGGAAGCCAGCACGCGCGTGACCTCGCTCATCCGCTCGGTGCTGATGTCGGCTGGGTCTACATGCGGCATTGCCGCCGGCAGTTCGGGCGGTCCGTTATGATCGGCCGGCAGCAACTGGGGAGCCTCGTGCGTCGCGCAACCCGCGAGCAGCGACATTGTCGCGAAAGGCAGCCAGGTCCGCATCATAATCCTCCAATCCGCCCCGCTCGCCTAACGGCTCTGTCGGCCTTTCGGTCCTGATCCCGCGACCTTTCGATAAGTGTCGAGCACGCTTTGCGACGCCGCGTCCCAATCGAACTGTGCGCTCGCTTCCCGCGCGGCCATCCCGAGCGTCTTCCGCTTCTGCGGCTCGCGGGCCAGCTCAGCAATCGCCGCCACCGCTTCGCCCTCATCCCGATAGAGTAGGCCGGTACCTCCATCCTCGACCAGCGCCCGCGCGCTGTCGGCGTCAGCGCAGACGACCGCGAGGCCCGACGCCATCGCTTCCAGCACGACATTGCCGAACGCTTCGGTCCGGCTTGGCTGGAGCAGGATGTCAGCGCTTGCGACAGCACGACCGAGAGCCTCATTATCAAGATGGCCGGTAAGCACTGCGCCCCCGAGCGAGTCGAATGCGTTCCGCGCCGGCCCTTCCCCGACGGCCAATGCGCGGACCTTGATCCCCTGATCGCTCAGGCGTCGCACCACGTGCACGAATTCCTCGGTGCCTTTCTCAAGGACCAACCGCCCGAAGAACAGGAGGACCACATCCTGGTCGTCCCAGCCTTTTGATCGTCGCCAGCCGGCGTCTCGCCGCGCCGGGTTGAAGCGTTTGCGGTCGACGCCGCGGCTCCACAGGCTGACATGATCATCGCCACGCAGCGCCTTTATTTCGCCGATCGTGGCGGGCGTCGGAACCAGCACATGGTCCGCGCGACGATAGAAGCGGCGCAGGTGCGCTTCCGCCAGCGGTTTCGCCCAGCCCGCGCCATAATGTTCGAAATAGGTCTCGAACCTGGTGTGAAGGCTCGCGACGATCGGCGCGCCCATGCGCTTCGCCAGCGTCTGCGCACGCGTGCCGAGGATGTCGGGCGTCGAGACATGCAAGACCTCGGGCGAAAAGCCCGCGATGTCGCGGCGAATGCCTTTTGGGATACCGAGCGCCAGCCGGAACTCGCCGCGCACCGGCAATCGCACGGACGGTACGGGGACCAGCTTGCCTTCCGGCTCGAATGCCGGCGTGTCGGTGACAGGCGAATAAACCCGCACTTCATGGCCCTGGCGCTCTGCCAGTCCCACCATCTTGTTCAGTGCCTGGTTCGCGCCTTCGCGCACATAATTATAATTGCCGGAGAAGAGCGCGATCCGCATCGCTTACAGCCGACGGAAATTGAGGATCGCGTTGAGCAGGAACACGGCGAGGCCGGCAACGACCGAAACCAACGTCCTCGCCACCAGGTAATTGATCGGCGTCCAGCGGATCATCGCCGCAAACAGGATAAGCGTGATCGCGAGCCCTACGCCCGCGTTGACCAGGAAGTAGAAATAGCCGGTGGCAACGTGCCGGTCCGTGCCGCGAAAGATCCACGTCCGGCCCAACGCGTAGTGGATCGAGTTGGCCGCGACGAAGGCCACTGCCGCGGCCACGACCTTGTCCAGCTCCGATTCGGTGACCAGCAGCCATAACAAGGCCAGGTCGAACGCGAACACGCCGCAGCTGACGACCGTGTTGCGCGCGAGCATGTTCGCGGCGTGGCGCGACCAAATCCGACGCAGCAGCCCAGCTTCGGGAACGGGCCGGCCGGCCATGCCTTCGCTCAGGCTGCGCGTGCCGTGATTGGCGACGAGCGTCGTACCGCTTCGCCCTGGTCAGCGAACCTGGTGCTCCGCTTCAGCCGCGGGTGAACGAATAGGAACGGCAGCTTCAGGAACAGTAGTTCCGAATGGATGAAACTGTCGACCGCCCGCTCCCACCATTTGGCGTTGCGCACGCCATTGGCGGCAAGCCAGTCGTCATAGGGCTGCCAGTGGCTCGGCTCATCCTGCTCGATGATGTCGAAGATTTTCGCCAGCTGCCGATCGCTCCGCACGTGCGAATTGCGCAGCAATATCTCGACCTGCTTGTAGCCGCGTTTTTCCGTCAGCGAGATGACCCGGCAAAGCCGGCCGAACAGATCCTCGTCCTCAACGACTTCGCGCTTGTCGAGATCGTCGATCTTCTTCCCGAACATGATTTCGACGAAGCGGTCGATGTGGCCGAACGCGCTGTCGACCGCCAGCGGCATCATCCCGCGCCGTTCGAACCAGCGGCGGAACATCAAATAATGCTTTCGCTCGTCGGCTCGGTGTTTCTCGATCCGGTCGATCAGCTCGCTATTATCCGGCCAGCGCCACTGCACTGCCGCGAGGAGGTCGTCGATGGCGGTGTAACCGCGGTGCTCGTTGTAAATGTAGATCGACCCGAGAACATCCAGGTATCGATTCCGGAACCATGTACGCATGCCCACGGGCTAGAGGTCGATCACCCCGGGCGCAAGGCTGCTGGTCGATGCGCCGGCCGGTTGTGGCACTGCGGTCAATCCACAGGAAAAAATGCGTTAACCATCATTTACCCGCTTGCGTCTGATTTCAGTTGAGGCACAATAGGTAGTAGCGCGAGAGGGGGAACTCTCAATTACTGGTGTTCGGCGCCGGAATCACTATATTCCGGTGACGGGCGCGCTCGTCCCCGATTTCCACAGGGGACGGGAGTGAAAAAGCCCCGTCGAGCGCGAAAAGAGGCTAGGATGCCGGCCATGGCTCCGAGTCGAACAATTGCAGAACAAACGACCCATGAACGGGTCGCGGAAGGACGGGGTAGCGCGATGGATTTTTCGACCAGCTCAGAAGTACCGAGCGATGACGTTTCGACCACCGTGTCCGCATCCAAGCGCGTCGATGCGCCCAAGTTCGACGTCAAGACGGATTCCGAGCGCGACGCGCTCCTGACGGAGTTCGGCAAGGATACGCTGAAGGACCGCTACCTGCTCCCCGGCGAAAGCTATCAGGACTTGTTCGCGCGCGTCGCTGCTGCTTACGCCGATGACGACGAGCACGCCCAGCGCGTCTACGATTATATCTCGAAGCTGTGGTTCATGCCGGCGACCCCGGTGCTGTCGAACGGCGGAACGGGCCGCGGCCTCCCCATCAGCTGCTACCTCAACAGCGTATCCGACAGCCTCGAAGGCATCGTCGGCACCTGGAACGAGAATGTCTGGCTGGCGAGCCGCGGCGGCGGCATCGGCACCTACTGGGGCCACGTCCGCGGGATCGGTGAGCCCGTCGGCCTCAACGGCAAGACCAGCGGCATCATTCCGTTCGTCCGCGTGATGGACAGCCTGACCCTGGCGATCAGCCAGGGCTCGCTCCGGCGCGGTTCGGCTGCTTGCTACCTCGACATCTCGCACCCGGAGATCGAGGAGTTCCTCGAGATCCGCAAGCCGAGCGGCGACTTCAACCGCAAGGCGCTCAACCTCCACCACGGCGTGCTCATCACCGACGAGTTCATGCAGGCGGTGCGCGAAGGCAGCGAGTTCACGCTTCGCTCTCCGCGCGACGGCTCGGAGCGGAGCACGGTCGACGCCCGCTCGCTGTTCCAGAAGCTGGTCGAAACCCGCCTCGCGACCGGCGAGCCGTACATCATCTTCATCGACCAGGTGAACCGGTCGATGCCGAAGCATCACCGCGACCTCGGCCTCAAGGTTTCGACCTCGAACCTCTGCTCGGAAATCACGCTCCCGACCGGCAAGGATCATTTGGGCGCGGACCGCACCGCGGTCTGCTGCCTGTCGTCGCTCAACCTCGAAACCTGGGACCAGTGGAACGGCGACAAGCAGTTCATCGAGGATGTGATGCGCTTCCTCGACAATGTGCTCAGCGACTACATAGCCCGCGCGCCGGACGAGATGGCGCGCGCCAAATATTCGGCGGAGCGCGAGCGCAGCGTCGGCCTCGGCGTGATGGGCTTCCACTCCTTCCTCCAGGCGCGCAATATCCCGTTCGAAGGGGCGATGGCCAAGAGCTGGAACCTCAAGATCTTCAAGCATGTCCGCGCGCAGGTCGACCAGGCGTCGATGATGCTGGCGAAGGAGCGCGGGCCGTGCCCCGACGCCGCCGACATGGGCGTGATGGAGCGCTTTTCGTGCAAGATGGCGATCGCGCCGACCGCGTCGATTTCGATCATCACCGGCGGCACGTCCGCCTGCATCGAGCCGATCCCGGCTAACATCTACACCCACAAGACTTTGTCGGGCAGCTTCTCGATCAAGAACCCGTACCTTGAGAAGATGCTCAAGGAGAAGGCGAAGGACAGCGCCACGGTGTGGAATTCGATCCTGGAGAATGGCGGGTCGGTCCAGCACCTCGACTTCCTGACGCAGGAAGAAAAGGACGTGTTCAAGACCAGCTTCGAGATCGACCAGCGTTGGCTGATCGAGCTTGCCGCCGACCGCACGCCGTTCATCGACCAGGCGCAGTCGCTGAACCTGTTCATCCCGGCCGACGTCGACAAGTGGGACCTGATGATGCTCCACTTCCGCGCGTGGGAGCTCGGCATCAAGTCGCTCTATTACCTGCGTTCGAAGTCGGTGCAGCGCGCGGGCTTTGCCGGCGGGGTCGAGGCGGACAACACGCCCGAGCTCAAGGAAATCCAGCTCGCCTCCTCGACCGATTATGACGAGTGCCTGGCATGCCAGTGATCTCCGACCGCACCCGCAAGTTTGCCAAGCGGGCCGGCATGGTCGTGCTCGGCCTCGTTGCGCTCGACCTCGCCGCAGGCGCGGCAGCGGTCGTGCTCGGCCTGACAGTGCTAAAGCGGTGACGATGGGCCTGTCCTCTGGGCGAATGATCGAGCTGGTTGCGGCGGTGATGTTCCTCATCGCCGCCGTCTGGCTTTATCGCCGAAAGGACGGGGCCGACCCGCAATATGGCAGCCAGGGCGCGGTGCTCCTGCTCGTTGTCGGCGTGATCATGGCCATCCACGCGCTTGGCGGGCTCGATTATCACCCGAGCGAGAGCGAACTCGACGCGCTGAAGGGTCAGGGTCGATGATCTTCACCATGCTCCTCCTGGTGCCCGTCGCGGCCCTCCTGTGGCTCGCTTTGGTGTCGCACAGCGGAATCCCCAAGCGCGTCGGCGCGATCGCGGCAGCGGCGGTGACCGTTGCGGGCGCGCTGTCGGTGCCGCCGATGGTCCCTGACGAGCTCGGCAGCTACCGCATTTCGTCGGTGCGCGACGTAACTGCGATCGCAGCCGCCGCGACCGGCAGCATTTATCTGCTGCTGTGGACCAGGATCCACCGCGGCCGCGGGCGCAACCGCACGCTTGCCTCGATTGCCGCGATCATCGGGCTCGTGCCGATCCTCGCCGCCCTCGCTGCGGCTTTCTACGCGGCGCGCGGCTGATGCGGCGTTTTGCTCCCCTCCTCGCAGTTTTCGCGCTTAGCGCCTGCGCAGCGACGCAGGATGCGGCGGCCGTCGCGCCCGGAGCGCCCGGCTTCCTCCTCGGCCTGTGGCACGGCTTCATCTTCCCGGTCGCCTGGATCGTCTCGCTCTTCACCAGCCAGGTCGCGGTCTACGCGGTGCCCAACAACGGCGGCTGGTACGATTTCGGCTATTTCCTCGGCATCGTCGTGTTCGGCGTCGGCGCCCGCAAGTCCCACGTCGTCTATCGCGACAACGTCATCAACGTTCGCGCGCGCAGAATTCAGGAGTAACGCACATGCCTCTTCTCGAAGCCCGCAAGCAGTATAAGCCCTTCGAATATCCGTGGGCGTTCGAATATTGGAAGCGCCAGCAGCAAATCCACTGGATGCCGGAGGAAGTGCCGCTCGGTGAGGATTGCCGCGACTGGGCGCAAAAGCTCGAGCAGACCGAGCGCAACCTTTTGACGCAGATCTTCCGCTTCTTCACCCAGGCCGATGTCGAGGTGCAAGATTGCTACCACGACAAATACGGCCGCGTGTTCAAGCCGACCGAGATCAAGATGATGCTGACGGCGTTCAGCAACATGGAGACGGTGCACATCGCGGCTTACTCGCACCTGCTCGACACGATCGGCATGCCGGAGAGCGAGTACAGCGCCTTCCTCCAGTACAAGGAGATGAAGGACAAGCACGATTACCTGTCGACCTTCGGCGTCGACACCGATGAGGACATCGCCAAGACGCTCGCCATGTTCGGCGGCTTCACCGAGGGGCTGCAGCTATTCGCGTCGTTCGCGATGCTGATGAACTTCCCGCGCTTCAACAAGATGAAGGGCATGGGCCAGATCGTCAGCTGGTCGGTCCGCGACGAGAGCCTTCACTGCGAAGGCATCATCAAGCTGTTCCACACCTTCGTGAAGGAACGCGATTGCCTGACCAAGTCGGTCAAGAACGACATCCGCGACATCTGCCACAACACCGTCGCGCTCGAGGATGCGTTCATCGACCTCGCGTTCGAGATGGGGCCGATCAACGGCATGAGCCCCAAGGAGATCAAGAAGTACATCCGCTACATCGCCGACTGGCGCATGGGGCAGCTGGGCTTCTCGCCGATCTTCATGGTCGACGAGCATCCGCTCCCCTGGCTCGCGCCGCTCCTCAACGGGGTCGAGCACGCCAACTTCTTCGAAACCCGCGCGACCGAATATTCGAAGGCCGCGACCCGCGGCGACTGGAACACCGTGTGGGACAATTTCGACCGCCGCCAGAAGGCCAAGGCCGCGAACGCCAACGAAGGCGCGGCGGCTGAGGCGGAAGCGTCAGGCGAAGGCGATATGTTCAGCGCGGCGGGAGTCGCGGCGGAGTAACAGTGACTGATCTTAGGCAAGATAACGCATACGATCCTCGCGTTGTAGCAAACGCGATCATCAGCCGTGCCTTAGATGAACGCCATCCTGTCACTCATATCGCGCTGCAGAAGCTTCTCTATTTCGCGCATGGGCTGTTTTTGCTGCGGCATCGGCGTCCGTTGGTGTCAGGTTACTTCGAAGCCTGGACCTACGGGCCCGTTCATCCTGCGGTGTACGCATCCTTCAAGAAAAGTGGCAGCGGCCCTATCGACTCCTTGGCCCGTAGAAAGGACTTGAGGACTGGCGAATTACAAAACCTTCCCGAGCTTAAAGACGATGAGGCGCGACGGGTCATCAAACAAACCTTGAATTCATACGGCGACCTAACGGCGGGCCAGCTCGTACGCTTGTCCCACGCCCGGGATGGGCCGTGGCATGTCGTCAGCAAAGCAGCACAGTCTCAAAACACAATCGGGTTGAGAATTTCGAACGAATTGATCGCGGAAAGATTCCAATTTCACAAATTGTCCACGTGCAACCTATTCGACGTTGGAGAACCAAGTGAAGATACGCCCCTTGCCCATCACGGACTTGGCTAGAGTTGCGACTTTGGAGCCCTCGGAGCGGCTCCACGCATTGAAGCAAGTGAAGTCCGGCGGCGGTTCCGGTAGCTATGAACCCACCCGCCGTAAATTGCCGGATATCGTCAATCGCCACCCCGGTGCGTTCGCATCAAAACGAACGGCTTGGCAGCAAATCGAAGACGACCTCTCTCGGCTCTCGAAAACACCGCACGAAGAGCGCATGAACAAAACGGCCTCGCGAGCGATCCATCAATACTGCGTCGATAACGAGGTTGAAGCGCGCGAACTTGAAGGGTTCCCGCTTTCCTTCCCTATCGGCGTAAAGCTTCGATGTTGGTCCCCCGCCCTGTTCCTATACAAGGATCGGATGGCGGTTCCGTTCTTCGATATGCGTCGGACCTATAAGCTGACCCGAGAGGGACGCCGTTTCATGTTCAGCGTAATGCATATCGCACTACGCGAGAACAACCCGGATTATCACCAAGTCGAACACGAAATTTTGCATCTGTCCGACACATCAGACCGGGCCATCCGGATCATCTCTGAGAAGGGAATGCGGCTGTTCGGCTATGATGAACTCGAAGTGATGGTGCGAGAGACGTATCATCTCTGGCGTTCGGTGCTCGAAGAGCGTCGGCATTCAGCGACGCGGCCCGAAGATGATTGGGACGAAGGGCTATTCGGAACAGTAAGTCGCTAGCGCCAGCAATTCGTGGTGTCAGAGAAGCATGCTCAGGCCTCTTTTAGAAAAGCAGAATCTCTACTGGTCCGTGACGACCGTAATCGCCACTTTGATCGGTCTCGCATTTCGATCAGACGGCCTTCGAGATTTCGCTGGCAATGTGCTGAACGTTTATCTGGAGGCGGGCCTTCTCGCGTTCGGTATTGCTCTCGTGTCGATGATTTCTGGTTGGTTGCTCTTCCCGCTGATGATCCGAGAAATTGACCGATCGCGTAGCGAAGGCAGGGTAGAGAACGACAACGGCAACGGCAACGGCATCGATGTCTACGTCCTAATCTACACCATTATCGCAGCCGTTCTTGTGTTTGGGGAAATGTGGAGAAGATAAATTTCCGCACGTTGAGACCCAAATCCTAACACCACGGCCTTCGCCCGCCCGCATACTGCCGCGCGACGCCGTCGCGGATCATCGCCTCGCCGACATCCTCGCCATTGACCGCGACATTGCGCAGCAGCCGCCCATAGGTATCACGGTCGCGGTCGATGCTGGTCATCGTTACCGCGCCGCTGTTGAGCAGATCGTGCAGCTTGGTCGTCGCTTCATTGCCGAGCTGTGCCTCGTAATCGCAGCGCGACGGGTGCGTTTCGGGCGCGTCGATGCCCGCGATCCGCACCTTTGCCTCGCCGATATAGAAAGTGTCGCCGTCGACCACGCAATTGGTCCCGCCGCCCGCGTAGCAATAGCCGAACGCCGCCTGCATCGCTTCCGCTTGTCCCGCGCTGGTCGAGGGGCCTTCCACCGCCCGCGCCGACCATTCGGCGTCCGCCGGATCGGCCTTGGCCTTGGGCACGGCCTGGACCGCATTCCATTCGATGTCCGAATAGGGATTGCTCGCGGGCGCTGACCATCGCTGCCAACCGAGCCCGCCGAGCAGGCCGAGCGAAATCGCGCCGAGCACCGCGAGCGGCAGCACGCCGGTCGTCTTCGGGCGCGCGCCATCGTATCCGTCGATGACGGTCCACTGACTGCGCCGGTCAGGTTTCCAGTGCCTGCTCACGCGCCACAGGCTACGCCTGCGGGGTTACGACCCGGTTAGCGCCAATAGTCGTCGCGCTCGGCGCCGTCGAAACCGGCCCGAGTGCATGCAGCATTTCTTGAAATCTCTTCCCCGACCCGCACGGGCAAGGGTCGTTCCGGCCGAGTTTCTCGACCAGCTCCTTCTCGCCGCCGCGCACGAAGCGCAGGCCGCGCTTAACGTTGGTCTCGCTCGGGAAGCCCTTACGCCGCTTGGACGTCCGCTCGAAAGCAGGGCAGGTCGGCGTGTTTGTCTGTCGTCATCGTTCCTCTCCTTCAGATATTGATGAGGCGGAGCCGAAGCTCCGCCCCACCTTCAGCACCAGACCGTGGGCGTCGCCTCGATCGGCTTCGCCACGATCTGCCACCGGTCGCGGTACAGGACTGTACCGGCATGGTCGGCCCAGACCTTCCGGACCGGAATGCCGGTTTCGCGCAGCAATGACGCAAGAACGAACGCGTGTGCGATCATCTCGCGCGCTTCCGCGACGAACCAGCAGATGCCGTCGGGATACCAGCGTCCGCGCGACTTGACGCAGAACGCATCCTTGCGCGGCGACGGGACCGGGAGGTTCGTCTCGAACCACTGGATCTCGTGCCAGATGGCATCCTGCAGGACCGCCGGAACCCGCGGGTCCCACGCAGCCTGATAGGCCGGGCCGAACGGCCCGCAGTCTGCCTGGACGCGGCGCAAGCGTCGCGCCGGCGTGATGAAACGCACGTAGTTCATGACATACCCCCCGGCGCTTGCCCGCGCCGGCATCGATTTAGCTTGTTGTGATGCCCGGCCTCAGTTGGGCTGGGCTATGATCAGGTCAGCGACCTGGATGCCTCATCAGAGGCGCAAAGCGACATTTGAACATTCTCGCACCTCTCGTTGGGGTTGAAGGGTTGGCGCAGATAGTTTCGCCACCGTCATTTGTCAAAACGGGATAGTTAGCGCTGATTTCATTTGAAATGTCCCCCTGTGACGGGTCATTACCAGCAAAGTCGCATGATCGCTCTATTCCTCATGCTCGCCGCCCAAGCCGCGGCCCCCGCGCCGGACGCTGCGCCTGCCCCGACGACGGCACCAACGCCGCCGCCGACCAAGGTCTGCCGCCAGGCACCTGGCAGCGACACCGTCGAGTGCAAGGCGATCCCGCAGCAGCAGCTCGGCTATCGCCTCCCGAGATATGGCCCCGCCGCGCCGCGGGCGACTAATGGCAAAGGCGTAAAGGTTGGCGCGCAGGCGACCAATCGCGGCCCAACCCGCCGCAACCGCAAGATGGCGACGGTGGGCATTCCCTTCTAATTCGACTTACTTTGCGTCGCCGACGCTCACGCCGATCTTGATCCCGCGCTCCTTACGGCGGCGCTCCTCGGCCTGCTTGTAGAGCCGGTATTCGTCCTCATGCGTCCGGATCGCGTCGCGCCAGTCGCCGCCGCTCGCGGCGAGCGCGGCGGCCTTGGCCGCGGCCAGCGCCATGCCGACCAGCGGGATCACCCCGTCCTTGCACGCATCGGGCCCGACACAGGCATTGCCGGTCGACGCGGTCGCGTCTGCCGGCGGCTTGGGCGGAAGCGCATTCGCGGCGCGATCGGCCTCGAGCACGTTACGGTCGATCCTGAAACGGTCGTCGCCGCGCTTGCCGCACACCAGGATGTCTTTGCCATTGGCGGCCTTGCACGGGTCGGTGGCCGACGAGACGATCGCGGGCGTGCCGCTGCGCGGTTCCGCCGGTTCAGCGGCGCCCGCGGCTGCGGCGAAAAGTAATGCGGCGATCATCGCTGCACGGTCTGCGACAATAAGCGGATGTGGTCAAAGCCCCTTCGACCAACGGTGCTGAATGCATCGGCTGATTTCGCTGTCCTACAGCGGCCGGTCTGTGGCTTATCCTCAGCGATGCCCGCTGCTCCTCAGGCCCGGAGACTCTCGCGCGCGTTAGGGCGTGTACTTCGTATACTTCGTAGGATTTCGCGTGCCGCCCTCGCGCACGCACGCGTAGGCTTGTGAACTTTGGGACTTTTCGCGCCGTTACTGGCCGAACAGATGCCCGACGTCGATCACGATGGCGCTGATGCCGAGCGCGAAAAAGACGATGCCAACGATCGCCAGCCGGATCTCCCACTCGCGCGATTCCCACCAGGCATTGCGCGACAGCTGCTGGGCGATGGCGACTTGCGCGGGCTCGCGCCGGATTCGCGACGGGCGCGCCGGCTGCTGAAGCTCCACGGTTTTCTTGTTGAACGTCTTACTCATGACGTGGGTGTTTCTACGGCGAAGTGGTTGACGTCCGGTTTATGGCGCGAACACGTCGCGCGGGCGGTTTATGGCGCGAACACGTCGCGCGGGCCGGCAAGCTGGTAGAACAGGACGCCGAGGCCGACGCAGCAGACCGCGACCAGCGCCAGGCCGGCGGTCGCGCCTTGCGGCCAGCGCGGCTTGGCTTGCGCTTTCGCCTCGCGGGCATGCGCGAGCGCCAGTTCTTCCTCGGGGTTCCAATGCTTCATCGCGCGTGTCGTCTAGCCGACACGTGGTTTCCGGAAGGTTAGCGGGCGCCTGCGGCCCTCTTGCGCCGCTTGGGCTTGGCCAGAAGCTCCGCTTCGGCCTTGCGCCGGACGCGGTCGAGCACCTCACCGGTATGGTCGAGCATCGACGGGTTGCAGCGCCAGTGGGTGAGGCACATCTGCTCGAGCTCGTCGGCCTTCGCATCGACCGCCATCGGCTCGATCTTGGGCGCTAGGTCGTGTCCGCTCGGCAGGTCGAAGCGCAGCGGCCGGCGGCAGCGGCGGCAATCTTCGCCGTCGCGCGAGCGGAGCGTGGCAATGCGCCGCCGCTCCTTCTCCTTGCGGCTGATCCACAGTGAGCTGATGCCCGTCATCCCCCGCCCTCTAAGCCCCAGAGCTTACGCTCTTCTTACCCTATTTCGCGATTTTGGGCTTTGCGCTTATCGTCGCGCAACCGACGCAGCCTTCAGGGGATCAAGGCATGTTGATCGCGCTTCTGGTTCCGCTGGCGCTCGCCGGCCTTGCCTATCTCGTCATTCTCGGCCGCGCCGTCATCAAAGCGCGGGCCTGGCCGATGCCGGAAACAATCGCGCTCGGCGCCATCACCAACTTCTTCGACACGCTGGGGATCGGATCTTTCGCGCCGACCATGGCCTGGTTCAAGTTCCGCCGCCTGGTCCCGGACCGCTTGATCCCCTGCACGATGCTCGTCGGGCATACGCTGCCGACGCTCGCCCAGGCCTTGATCTTCCTCGTGCTGCTTGGCGTACTGGTAGACCCGTTCTTGCTCATCGGCTGTGTGATCGCGGTGCTGATGGGCGCTCTCTTCGGCGTTCCCCTGGTGGTGCGGTCGCGGGTGTGGGTGGTGCAAATGGTGGTCGGAGTCGCGCTGCTGGTCGCGGCGGCCTTCTACATCCTGACCAACCTCCAGCTGATGCCGGGCGGCGGTACCGCCGGCTCGCTTCCCGTGACATTGATGATCATCGCCATCGTCGCCAATTTCCTGTTCGGCGTCCTCCTCAACTTCGGGGTCGGCAATTACGCCCCGTCGCTAGCCATGTTCAGCCTGATGGGCATGGACCCGCGCCTCGCCTTCCCGATCATGGCCGGTGGCGCGGCGCTTGCCGCGGCCGGAGCAGGCGCACGGCACATCAGCGTTGGCGAGATCAACCTCAAGGTCGCGCTCGGCCTCGCAATCGGCGGCATTCCGGCGGTCCTGATCGCCGCCTTCCTGGTCAAAAGCATGCCGGTAGAGATGCTGCGCTGGCTGGTAGCGCTGGTGGTGGTCTACGCCGGTGCGGTTGTCCTGCGCGCGGCGATCAGTGAGCGCGGGCGGGAGCCGAGCGAGGCGGCCATCGCGGCCGAATCAGTTTGACGGCGCCGGGACCGTTGCCGTCGCCGCGAGGTCGGCCGGCGGCGGCTGCTGCTTTGCCGCATCCGCTTTCGCCTTGGCTGCAGCTGCCGCATCCGCCTGCTCGGCTTCGCGGCGGTGCTTGGCCGCGACGTAAAGCTGGTATTCGGTCGGGTGCGGATCGGTGATGAACATGCTGCCGATCTCTTTGCCCTGGGCAACCCGCTTGGCCATTTCGGCCGCGGTCAGCGCGGCGCCAATGAGGTTGATGGTTGGCCCGCCGCGGCATCCCATGGGCCCGACGGTGGCGCAATCGTTGTGGACGAAATTCTCGGGCCGCTTGCGCTTGCTCCCCCGATACTGGCGCTTGGCCTCGAGCACGTCGGGATCAAGCCGGTAGCCGCTTGGTTTTTGCGCGCAGATGACGATCTCACCTTCGCGTTGCTGGCGGTCTTCGCAAGCAGGGGCTGGGGGAGCTTGGGGTGACGGCGCTGCTGCCGGCGCCGCCTTCGGCGCGGGCGGGCCGGCGAGATCGCCAGCGAGGAGCAACAAGGTGAGGCCAAACGCGCTCATCGGTTAGCGATGTGCCTCAGGACAGATGAACCGGCAATGTCGGCTAGTGGTGGAATTCCCTTTCCGCCTCCTGCATCCAGCCCTTGGGGGCATAGCCTCGCTCCGCCTTCTCGGCAGACTTGGCCCGCGGCGGTGGTTGGTTTCCGGGGAAGGCGATCAGGACCGTCGCGACGACCAGGATCGCCAGCACGGCCATCAGCGCGACGAACGGCACCATGTGCACCGGGAAGCGGGTCGCTTCGTGCTGGTTCTCGGGGTTTGGTGCTCGCGACCTGCGCGCCGTGCGTCGCCTCGCCAGCGCCGTCAGATAATCGCCGGGGCGGGTCCAATCATGGCCCGCCCGTGGACTCGCTACCCTCTCGTCGTCCATCGCGCCCGAACTGGGCGCGAGGACCCGCGATTGCAACTAGGCCGGCTTCACCACGAAGTGGGCGAAGGTCTTGCTGCCGCACTTCACGTCGACCGTGTCGATCGCCGCACTGTTGGGGATTGTCGCTTTCAGATCCCACCAGCCGTCGGCCATCGAAGCGCCTGTGTTGTTGACCGTAATCGACGGCCACAATTCAACGGTCGACCCGGCGACCTTCGGCTCGCCGAGAACGGCCATGTAACGCCCGTCCGAGCGGTAGAGCTTGCCGGTGACGGTGATGTTCCCGTCCTTGCCGCGCTTGGCCGCCCAGCCTTTGCTTTCCGCGTCCTTGAAGAAGCAATATTTCGGCTTCTCCTTCTTCGGCGCGGGCGCAGGCTGGTTGGTCGTCTGGTCACCACCCTGCCCGCACGCGGCAAGGCTCGCCGCGCCGAGCAGCAGCACCGTCTTTCGCATTGCTCTTCCCTCCCCCCGCAAACAGGTCAGCCGATCGGATCGCCGCTCTGCTCTTGCTCAAACAGGTCAGCAACGACGTCGCCATTCGCGGACAGGCGCACCTTGTCGCCTTCGACTTCCGCGACAAGCCCCCGCGGGACGTAGTGGTGATGCTCCTCGTGGCCCATGCCGCTGTCGGGGCGGGTGAGCTTGATGCGGTTGTCCTCGACCCGGTCGACCGTGCCCAGATGCACGCCGTCCGCGCCGATCACTTCCATATGCTCGCGAATGTCTTCGAAGCCGCTCATAACCATCTCCTGCTGCGGTTTGTCGGGCCCATAACACATTATGCGGCGGAGCGGTTGCCGCCTTAACCATTTGACCTTAGGCCCGCCGCCTTATGGCCGATATCCGCACCGCTCCCGCCGTCCCCACACACTCTGCAATCCGCCGCGAGGATCATCGCCCGCCCGACTGGCTGGTGCCCGAGATTCAACTCGACTTCGACCTGGGCATCGAACGGACCATCGTCCGCAGCGTGCTCCAGGTTGAGCGGAACGAAAACACGGAAAGCGGCGTGTCCTTGCGACTGAATGGTGACGGCCTCGTCCCGCTTCACGTCCGTTCCCGAGGTGACGACGAAACCTCCTGGCATATGGACGGCAGCGACCTGGTCATCACGGATCTGCCGCTAGATTCGCACACGATTGAGATTGAGGTCGAGATCAATCCCGAAGCCAATACCAAGCTGATGGGCCTCTATGCCTCGAACGGTATGCTGTGCACACAGTGCGAAGCGGAGGGTTTCCGTCGCATCACCTTCTTCCCCGACCGGCCGGATGTGCTGTCCAAATATCATGTGCGGATGGAAGGGGATGCCAAGGCATTCCCGATCCTGCTGTCAAACGGCAATCGGACTGCAGAGGGCCAGGGCGAGAACGGGCGGCACTGGGCTGAATGGCACGACCCCTTCCCCAAGCCCTGTTACCTGTTCGCGCTCGTTGCCGGGGACCTGAAGCCCAACCGCGACAGCTTCACGACGATGAGCGGGCGCAAGGTCGACCTCGCCATCTGGGTCCGCGAAGCCGACTTGCCAAAAACCGCACACGCGATGGAAAGCCTCAAGCTGTCCATGGCCTGGGACGAAAAGGTCTACGGGCGCGAATATGACCTCGACCAGTTCAACATCGTCGCCGTCAGCGATTTCAACATGGGCGCGATGGAGAACAAGAGCCTCAACATCTTCAACTCGGCCTATGTGCTCGCCGACCAGGAAACCGCGACGGACGCCGACTTCGACAATATCGCGCGTGTCGTCGCCCACGAATATTTCCACAATTGGTCCGGCGACCGCGTCACCTGCCGCGACTGGTTCCAGCTCAGCCTCAAGGAAGGCTTCACCGTGTTCCGCGACCAAAGCTTTTCGGCCGATGTCGGAAGCCCGCCGGTCAAGCGGATCGAGGATGTGCGCATCCTTCGCGCCGTCCAGTTTCCAGAAGACCAGGGACCGCTGGCCCATCCGGTCCGGCCCGACAGCTACATCGAGATTTCGAACTTCTACACGGCGACCGTCTACAACAAGGGTGCGGAGCTCATCCGCATGTTCCACACCGTGCTTGGACCCGAGAAGTTCCGAGCGGGCACAGACCTTTACTTCGAGCGCCACGACGGCGAAGCGGCCACCTGCGACCAGTTCGTGAAGGCGCTCGAGGACGCCAGCGGCGTCGACCTGTCGACGTTCAAGATCTGGTACAGCCAGGCCGGGACGCCAAAGGTCAAGGCGCGGCTGGAGCATGATGCCGCCGCGAGGACAGCCACGCTCCACCTCGAGCAGCATGTCGACCCGACGCCCGGCCAACCGGTCAAGAAGCCGATGCCGATCCCGCTCAGGACGTCGTTGATCGGAAGCGAGAGCGGCGCAGAAATTTGCCCCGAGCGGCTCATTGTTTTGGACGAGGCCACGCAGAGCGTGACCTTCGAAAACGTCACCGAAACGCCTTTGCTATCGATCAATCGCGAGTTTTCCGCGCCGATCATCATGAGCGCCGAACGGGCGCCGGACGAACTCGAGCGGCTCGCCCAAACCGACACCGATCCCTTTGCGCGCTACGAAGCGATGCAGGAACTGATGATGTGCGCGCTGATCGCCGGTGCGAGAGGCGAGGAGGTCGATGCGGAGCCGGTGATCCGCGCCATAGGATCAACGCTCCAGTCCAACTCGCTCGATCCCGCGTTCAAGGCCGAGGCGATCCTGCTGCCCAGCGAAAGCGTGATTGCGGACCGGATGGACATCGTCGATCCCGATGCGATCCATGAGTCTCGCGAGAATCTCCGCCGCGCTATCGCCTCGGCCTTGGGCGACCAATTGCTTGCTGCGCATCGTAGCGACGGGGCCGCTGGGCATGACCTGTCGCCGACCGCGAAGGGCGTCCGGCGTCTTCGTACGATCGCACTCGGCATGTTAGGCGCGGCGGATGAAGCCAAGGCGGCCCACCTCGCGAAGGCCCAGTTCGATGCGGCCGACAACATGACCGATCGTCAGGGCGGGCTCGGCGTGCTCGTTTCGCTCGACGCCCCGGAGCGGCAGGAAGCGCTTGATGCATTTTATGAGCGCTTCCACGACGATCCGCTTGTGCTCGACAAGTGGTTTGCGCTGCAGGCCTCGGCGCAGCGGAAGGACACCGTCGACCAGGTGTTGAAGCTCGTCGCGCACCCGGATTTCGCCATGACCAATCCAAACCGCCTGCGCTCGCTGGCGGGCACGTTCGGCGGCAATCACTGGGCGTTTCATTCAGCCGACGGGCGCGGCTACAAGTTCCTTACCGACATGATCATCGCGGCGGACGAGATCAATCCGCAGGTCGCGGCGCGGCTCGTGCCGCCGCTCGGCCGCTGGCGCCGATTCGAGCCCAAGCGCGCGCAGATGATGCGCGAAGAGCTGGAACGGATTGTCGGCACGCCCGGCCTGTCGAAGGACGTGTTCGAGCAGGTCAGCAAGTCACTGGCTTAGAGCGTTAGCCGCCGATCCATTTCGCGACTTCGGCGGCGACCTGATTCGCGGCGCTGTTCAGGGCCGGGCCGACGCTGGGGCCCGTTCCATCCGAGGGGACGCTTGCGGTGAAACGGCGAGCCTCGACCCGGCTGCCGCCTGCGGTGGAGAGCGATGCATCGTACACCACCACCGCCTGGCCGGATGCGGCGTCATAGCCAAAGCGCTGAAGCTCGCCCGTCACGACTAGGCCCGGGTCAAATGACGGTTGCGCCGGGTCAAGGACGACGCGGTTGGTGGTCCGCCGAACCGTCTCTTCAAGCAGGTCCTGGAACAGCTTGTCGGGCGTGTCGACCCACTGAAGGTTGGTCACATATTGGATGTCTGTAGCGTTGAGCTGGACCGGAACGCGTACCGTCCGCAGCTCTTTGGGAACAGTTGGCGTGCCGATCGTTACCGCCTGTCCCGCATTGACGGCGCGGGCCACGGGTCCGGGGTCAGGCGCCTGAGCAGTCAGGGTCTGCAAGGTTGCAGGCGGCTTTCCGCCACCGCCAAGCAGGCCGCCGAGCGAGCAACCGCCGAGCGCGGCAGCAGCGGCCGCCGTCGCGAACATCCTGATGAGCAGCTTCATTGGCGTTTCCCTGGCTTGTAGTCGGGCAGCTTGTCGGGCCCGAGGGCGCCGCCAATTCCCTGCTGATTTACTCGGTTCGACACGTCTTGAAGCGACTGTGAAAGCTGGCGAAGGTCGCGGACCAGCTTGTTCGCTTCAGGTAGTGTCGACTTGCTGAAGTTTTGGACTCCGGGCCGTGCGTCGGAGATGATCGCGTCAAGATTGTCCGCCGCCTGGCGCGCCGAGACGATCGCCTTGTTGAGATTCTCCATCGCCGGCTTACCCTGATCATTGACCAGGCGGTTGGTGCTGTCGCTGAGCGCCGCAACGTTGTTCGCGGCGATCGCGGCATTGTGCGACGCCAACCTTATCTCCTTGATCGTGTCGCCAAGCTCCGGCGCACGCTCGCGGATGACCTTGGTCGTCACATCGATGTTTTCGAGAATGTCGGCGATCGCATTCTGGTTCTTGTCGCTGAGCAGCTCGGTCAGGCGCTCGGTCAGGCGTTGGATGCGGTCGATCAGCTCCGGCGCGCTGTTGAGAAGAGCACCGAGGCCCCCCGACGTCGCGGGTAAGACCGGGCATCCCTGCGGGCCCAGCTGCGTGATTGGCGGCGAACCGCGGACCGCTCCGTCGAGCTGGATTTCGCTGACGCCGGTGAAGCCGACACCCTTGATCTGCGCGCTAGTGCCCTGGAGCACCGGCGTCTCCTCCTGGACCTCGATCCGCACCCAAACGAATTCTGGCCGGCTTGGCAGCAGCGAAATCTTCTGCACCTGGCCGACCGGCACGCCCGAGAAGGTGACGTTGGAACCCTTGTTCAAACCGCCAACCGCTTGAGCGAAATAGATGTCGAAGCATTTGGTTTGCTTGTTCGAGAGACCCGCAAGCCAAACGATGAACAGCAGTACGCCCGCCAACAGCGCGACGGTCACTGCGCCCACCATGATGTAGTTGGACCGGGTTTCCATCAGGCAACTACCTCGTGCTCATAGCTCGCAGCAGCAGCTCGCCCCCGCGGCCCGTTGAAATACTCTTGTATCCAAGGATGATCCAAAGCCAATAGCTCGGGGATCGTACCCACACCCAGGACCCTCTTATCCGCCAGCACCGCGATGCGGTCGCAAATGGCGTGAAGCGTGTCGAGATCGTGCGTAATCAGGAAAACGGTAAGGCCGAGCCGCTTCTGCAGCGACAGGATCAATTCGTCGAACGCCGCGGCCGCAATCGGGTCGAGGCCCGCGGTCGGCTCGTCGAGGAATAGCAGCTCCGGATCGAGCGCGAGAGCGCGCGCAAGGCCCGCGCGCTTGACCATGCCCCCCGAAAGTTCCGACGGATACTTGGGGCCGGCGTTGGCCGGAAGACCGCCCATGGCAATCTTATAGGACGCGATCTCGTCGAGCAGGTCTTCCTTGATGTAGGGAAAATACTCGCGGATCGGCACCTCGACATTTTCCGCGACGGTCAGGGTCGAGAACAAAGCGCCATTCTGAAACAGGATGCCCCAGCGGCGGCGGATGTTCTTCGCTTCATCCTCATCGCGGTCGATCATGTTCTCGCCGAGAACTTCAATCTCGCCCGCTTCCGGGGTTTGAAGACCGATGATCGAGCGAAGCAGCACCGACTTGCCAGTGCCCGAGCCACCGACGACGCCAAGAATTTCTCCACGGCGGACGGTCAGGTCGAGATTGTCGTGGATAAGCTGCTCGCCGAAGGCATTGCGAAGCCCGCGGACGGTGATCACCGGATCGTTGTCGTCGCCCGTCGACATCACACCCAGCCGATCGAGCTGAAGAAGACCGCGAACACGGCGTCGAGGACGATGACCATGAAGATCGACTGGACCACGGCAGTCGTCGTTTTGGATCCGACCTGTTCGCTGTCGCCCTGGACCAGCATGCCCTGGAAACAGCCGGCCAGCGCGATGATGAATCCGAACACGGGCGCCTTGATGAGCGCGATCCACAAGTCGGTGAGCGGCGTTACTTCCTGGAGGCGCTGGATGTATGTCAGCGGCGGGATCTGGAGATCGAGCCAGACGAACAGGCCACCGCCGAGAAGCGACGTCAGGATCGCCCAAAAGGCGAGCAGCGGCATCATCAGGATCGCCGCCATCATGCGCGGAAGCACGAGCGCTTCGATCGGCGACACGCCGATGGTGCGCATGGCGTCGATTTCTTCGGTGATCTTCATGGTTCCGATCTGCGCCGCGAAGGCCGAGCCCGACCGACCCGCGACCATGATCGCGGTCATCAGCACGCCAAGCTCGCGCACGGTAATCCGGCCGATGAGGTTGATCGTGTAAATCTCGGCGCCGAACTGGGCGAGCTGGACCGCGCCCTGCTGGGCAATGACGATCCCGATGAGGAAGCTCATCAGGCCGATGATGCCGAGCGCCCGAACGCCGACCACATCGAAGCGGGTGACGACGGCGTTGAGGCGGAAGCGGCGCGCCGGCCGGCGAATCACATTGGCGAAGCCGATCAGCACTGCCCCGAAGAAGCCGAGCAACCCGACGAGCGTCGTCCCCATCTCGGAGACCCACTCCCCAAGCTCGGTGAGCATCCGGAAGAAGCCAGGCTTTTCGTCAGGGTGGACCTGGGCGGGCTCGTCGAACTCGCCGACCTGCTTCAACAGGCTGACTTCGTCGCGGCTGGCACCAATGACCTGCGCCTTGCGGTCGCGAACGGTGCGATAGACGATCCAGGCGCCGACCGTGTCCATGCGGTCGATCTCGGACAGATCAATGGTCAGGGGGTCTGGCAAGGAATCGATTTCGCGCTGCGTCGTTGCCGCGCGCGTGATCGTCAGCGCACCCGCCACCCGGTAAACCGAGCCGTGCCCCCCGTGGTCTTGGTGCCCCTCTGTCTGGTCCTGGTCGGCCATCCGAGGGAATTGATGCGCGAAATGGGCGAGTGGGGCAAGTCGCCAGAAAGTTAACCGGCCTTCCCTGCCCCGCCACCCAGCTTTATGCGCGAGTTCATGAACGACGAAACGCGCCTGAAATTCGTACCGGTTGGAACGAACCCTGCGCGGCCATTTGGGATGGATTCGCGCGACCGTGCATGCCGCCTGGCGACGAACGCCGGGTTCGATTGCGGCGATGAGGCGGACCTGACGCGATCAGCGCTCTTATCGAGCATGGCCTACGCCTGGGATCCGGCATGGCTGAAAGCCATGCGCAACCGGCCGCGGACAGTCCTGACGTTCGGCGGCAAGCCGGTAATGGCCCATGTGCCCGCCGGCGAAGATCGAACGCCCGTGGCGGCGGCTCTCGATAGCGGGAAAGCGCTCGAAGGCTATGAGGTGCTCGCCTCAGAAACGGCTGAGTTGAACTACGCCGAATTGCGCAAGCGCGACCGGCCGTTCGTGCTGCCCTTGGACCCGGCCGACCCCGAACCGGTCGAGCGCGCGGCCTATGACGCCTCATACAAGGGCGTGACCGACGTCCTGACGCTGTACCTGTGGCGTAGGCCCGCCTTCTACCTGACGCGCTGGGCGGCGCGGGCTGGCCTGACGCCCAATATGGTGACGATGGTTGGCGCTTTGCTTTGCGTGCTCGCCTTCTTCCTGTTCTGGCGCGGCGAATATTGGTGGGGCGTGCTGTCGAGCTTTATCTTCATGGTGCTCGACACCGTCGACGGAAAGCTCGCGCGCTGCACCGGCGCATCGTCCAAATGGGGCAATGTCTTCGACCATGGCATCGACCTGATCCATCCGCCGTTCTGGTGGTGGGCGTGGGAGCATGGGCTGGCGGCCTTCGGGCGACCGCTCGAGCCGGTCTATGCCACGATGGTGCTGTGGGCGATCGTCGGCGGATATGTCGCACAGCGGATCATCGAGGGCATTTTCATGCGGCGGTTCGGCGGCATGCACATCCACGTATGGAAGCCGATCGACAGCCAGTTCCGGCTGATCACCGCGCGGCGCAACCCGAACATGGTGATCCTGGTCGCCGCGCTCCTCGTCCAGCGGCCCGATACCGGCCTTGTGCTGGTGGCGCTTTGGACGATCGTCAGCCTGATTTTCCATGCGGTCAGGCTCGCGCAGGCAAGCGAGCAGGCGGCACGCGGACGGAAGATCACCTCCTGGCTGGAAGCGTGAGCTTCACCGCGATCGTGCTCGCCGGGTCGCGGCCCGGACGCGACGCCTTCGCGGAAAGCTTCGGCACCGATTTGAAGGCGCTGATCCCGGTCGATGGCCGGCCGATGGTCACACGGCCGGTAAAGGCGCTGATCGAGAGCCCAAGCGTCGGGCAAATCATCGTACTGAGCCAGGCGCCGGAGCGGATTGGGGCAGCGCTGCCGGAAGAGTCGCGGGTCACGAGCCGGCAGTCGCTGGGCACGATCGCGGAGACGATGCTGGCGCTATGCAATGACGCGAGCGTCCAATGGCCGTTACTGGTGACGACCGCGGACCATGCCTTGCTCGACGCTGCGACGGTCGACGAGTTCTGCCGCGAAACAGCCGGAGCGGATGTTGCACTCGGTGTGGTCGAGCGGGCAAACCTCATGCGGCGCCTGCCCCAGACGAGGCGGACTTGGCTGAAATTCCGCGGCGGGGTTTACACCGGCGCCAACCTGTTCGCGCTGCGATCGCCAGCTGTGGCGCCCGCGATCGATCTCTGGCGCTCGGTCGAGCAGGACCGGAAGAAGGCGTGGCGGATCATCTCTTTGCTCGGCCCCACCACGCTGATGCTGGCCGCGCTTCGGCTCATCAGTCTCGACGAGATCCTGGCGAGCCTTAGCGGCCGGCTCGGATTGTCGGTGAACGCTGTTCGCCTCTCCAATCCCCTCGCAGGCGTCGACGTCGACAAGACCGAGGATCATGCGCTCGCCGAGAGTATCCTCAGGGGCGAGGCATGAGCGATCTTGCCGTCTACGACATGGACCGGACGGTCACGCGCCGTGCCACCTACACACCGTTCCTGCTGCACTGCGCGATCAGACGAGCGCCATGGCGCCTGCTGTTCCTGCCGCTCGTGGCACTATCGATGCTGGCCTACGCGACGAGGCTGATCGACCGGGCGCGGCTGAAAGAGATCAATCACCACCTGCTTCTCGGATCGAGGATCCATCCGCGCCATCTCCAGCCCCTAGTCGATGGCTTCGCCGAACGGCAGGTCGCGACGAACATCCGACCCGGCGCATGTAAGGCCATAGTCCGCGACAAGGCAGAGGGCCGGCGGCTGGTGCTCGCGACCGCGTCATACCGCCTCTACGCCGATGCGATCGCCAAGCGTCTCGGCTTCGACGACGTGATCGGCACGGGATCGATTATCGGCCTCGACGAGCGGGTTCACGCCAAGATCGCAGGCGAAAATTGCTACGGGCCAGCCAAGCTCCGGATGATCGCCGACTGGGTCGACAAGTCAGGCCTCAAGGGCGCGCGAGGGCACGTCCGCTTCTATTCCGACCATGTGTCCGACCAGCCGGCGTTCGAGTGGTCGGACGAACCGGTCGCGGTGAATCCGCACGGCAAGCTCCGCCGGCTCGCCGCGCAGCGCGGCTGGACGATCGAGGACTGGGGCTAGACTGCGTTCAGCGCGTTGGCGAAGTCCGCGATGAGATCGTCCGGATCCTCGCAGCCGATTGAAATCCGCACCAGATTATCGGTGATATCGAGCAGCTTCTTGCGCTCTTCCGGCACCGACAAATGAGTCATAGCAGCGGGCGCGCTGGCGAGCGTCTCCGTGCCGCCAAGGCTGACCGCCAAGTTCGCGATCTTGAGATTGTCGAGGAAGGCGAACGCCTCTTTCTCTCCGCCCTTCACGTAGAGCGAGAAGGTCGAACCGGCGCCGGTGCAGTGACGGTCGAAAATGTCGGCCTGGCGGGAGCCCGGCTCGAGAAAGCCGAGATAATTGATCTTCTCGACCTTCGGATGATCGCGCAGGAAATCGCACACCTTGACCGCGTTCTGGCCCGCGCGGTCCATGCGAAGCTCGAGCGTTTCAAGGCTGCGCAACAGCATCCACGCCGTGTTCGGATCGCAGATCGTACCGATCGTGTTTCGCAGCATGCGAATCTGGTTGATCAGATTCTTCTCACCGACGAGCGCGCCGGCGACGAGATCGCTGTGTCCACCGACATATTTGGTCAGGCTATAGACCGAGAGGTCAGCACCGTGACTGAGCGGCTTCGCCCACAGCGGGCCGAGGAAGGTGTTGTCGATTGCGATCGGGGGGCGTTCGCCCTCGGCAAATGCTGTATCGCGAGCAGCCGCGACGGCCTCGACATCGACCAGGGCATTGGTCGGGTTCGCAGGGCTTTCGAGATAGATCAGGCTGACCCTGCCTTTTTCCTTGCCCTTGGCAATCACGGCGTCGATCTCTTCACGGGTCGCGCCGGACGGAAAGTCGATCCACGACACGCCAAACTGGCCGAGGATCTTGGCGATCAGGGTCTCGGTCGCCGCATAAAGCGGGCCCGAGTGGACCACGCAGTCGCCGGGGCGGACGAAGGTCAGGAGCAGGGTCGCGATCGCCGCCATGCCGCTCGAGAAAGCAAGCGCATCATCGGCGTCTTCCCATACGGCGAGCCGGTCCTCGAGAATCTCCTGGTTGGGGCCATTGAAGCGCGAATAGATCAGCCCTTCAGCACCGCCCGGCCGCTTGCCGGTCACGCCTTCGAAGAAGCGCTTGCCGGCGGCCGCAGTTTCGAACGCGAAGGTTGAGGTGAGGAAGATCGGCGGCTTCAGCGAGCCTTCGCTGAGCTCCGGGTCAAACCCATAGCCGAGCATCAGGGTCTGCGGCTTCAGCTTGTGATTGCCGATGCTGGTCGGTGATGGGCGGGGCGAGCGATGTTGCGACTGAACGCCGCCGGCTTCCGGTTCGGTAGGCACGAGAGAGGTCTCCTTGATCGGCGTAGGGCTAGGCTGTTGCGAAACGCGGCTCAAGCCGAAGTTCAGGGGAGCCCTATAAGGCTGGCTTGTCGCCCATAATCGGCTTCGCCGCGATGAGTTGCCCGGCGAAAGCTGTAGAAACGGCCCGGATCCGCATAGGTGTCGAGGTTCAACGCTTCGATTTCGCCGACACCAGCCGCGATCAGCCGGTGGACGACATAATCCTCAAGGTTGAAGTGCGGTTTGCCGGCCGGCCCCTCGTCGAAGAACCGCTCATTGTCGGCATCGCCGGCGATGAAGCGGTCGCGAAAGCTCTCGTCGACTTCATAGGAGGGCTGCGCAATGCATGGCCCGACCGCCGCATGGATGTGATCGCGCCGGGCGCCGAACCGCTCCATCGCGGCAATGGTCGCGTCGGTCACGCCAGCCAGCGCGCCGCGCCAGCCAGCATGCGCGGCGCCGATCACGCCCGCTTCCGCGTCGGCGAACAGCACCGGCGCACAATCCGCGGTCAGTATGCCAAGCAAGACGCCGGGCCGGTCGGTGACCATCGCGTCGGCATGGGGCCGTTCGGCGTGGGGCCAGGGATGTTCGACCCTCACCGCTTCGGCGGAATGGACCTGGTGAACCGTCGCGAGCTCCGCGCCGCTTTTGACCGCATCGATCGCCCGCCGGCGATTTTCATCGATCGCTGCGCGGTCGTCGTTGCTGCCGTAACCGACATTCAGCCCTTCAAGCTCGCCGGTCGAGACTCCGCCGCGGCGTCCGAGAAAGCCGTGCGGAAGGTCGCCGAGACAGATCGCCCGATTGACCTCGACGCTACTCACAGCAGCTTCTTCATGATGACGTCCTCATCGGCTTGGCTGCCGACCATGAATTCGTAGCGCCCGGCCGGCTCGAATCCATATCGTTCGTAGAAGCGCCGCGCGCGATGATTATCGGTGAAGACAGTCAGATAGAGCGCGGGCGCATCGCGGCGCCGCGCTTCCTCTACGACCCAGTCCATCAACACGTTGCCGATGCCGGCGCCGTGGAACGCTCCGTCCACATAGAGCTGGTGCAGCATGACTCCCGCCGGATCGTCGACGGAAACCTTCAACGGCCCGAGCTTGGCGAAGCCGACGAGCTCGCCATCGCTCTCCGCCACCTGAAATGCATAGTCCTGGTCACGCAGCTGGTCCGCCCACAACCCGATGGTGAATTCGGCGAGAAATGCGGCCAGGTCTTCAGGACGATAGAGGTGCGCGAAGGTGTCGCAGAAGATGCGCGTGAATAGCTCGTGTAGCGCCACCGCGTCACCTTCGTCGGCACCGCGATAAGCGACGCTCATTCGAATCCCGCTGGTTGCGGCCAGTCCGGTGCGTGAAACGCGACGACCTTGAACAGCTCGCCCATCTCCGCCTTGCCTGTCAGTCGCTGAACCGCGGCTGCGAGCTCCTCCGCCCGGTCGGGGTTAGCGGCGGTAAGCGCCGCTGCCCTAGCGCCGATGCCGAGAAGATTGAGCCATTCTCCCTGGGTCGCAACCGGGGTCACCGCTGCGCCAGCATCAGCCGTTGCATTGCCGATCGATTCGAAGTCGACATGGCTGGTCAGGTCCTGCTCGCCCGCGTTGGCAAGCACATGCGCAAAACGATGGCCGCGCACCGCCTGGAGCGTGTCTCCGGGCGCGCTTTTCGCGTGGCCATAATCGATGACCAACGCGACACCGCCATGCGTGTGGAGCCGCCGTCCAAGCTCCGCCGCTACTTGATCCCGGACGGGCGAAGTTTCGACAATCTCGCCGTCCCTGTCGAAAGCGAGGCCTCCGCCGGCAGCAATCACCCGCCGCTCCATCGCGCCGACATGCTGACGGATCGGCAGGGCATCGAAAAACTCATTCGCGACCAACAGCATCGGGCGGTTCGGCAGACTATCCACCGCATCATGCCATTGCGGGTCGGACAGCAATTCTTTCTGCGCGGTACGCAGGACCGGGCTCGTTTCGACGAGGTGGACCTCACCCGCGAAACCGGCGCGACGAAGCACGCGAAGTACGTCGTCGGCGAGAGTCCCGCGTCCGGGACCAAGTTCCGCATAAAACGCATCCGGCGGGCTTCCCGCCCGCACCCAAACATCCGCGAGCGCAGCGCCAATCAGCTCTCCGAACAACTGGCTGATCTCGGGTGCGGTCGTGAAATCCCCGCCAGCGCCCAAGGGGTCGCGGGTCGCGTAATAATATTGGTTGCAGGCCTCCATATAGGCCTCGACGCCGATCGGCCCTTCCGATTGGATGCGTTCGCGAAGCGCGCGCTCCAGCGGTGTCAGGCGACGCTCTCCGTGCCCGCCACAGGCTCGACCCTAACGCGGCGCTTGGCGGCGGTCAGCATTAGGTACAGCCCGCCCAAGACCATCGGCAGCGAGAGCCACTGGCCCATGTGCAGGCCAGTCGCCTGGACGAAGCCGACAAGCTGGCTGTCCGGTTCGCGGATGAACTCCACGCCGAAGCGGAACAGGCCGTAGAAGAACAGGAAAGCGCCGACGAGCCTGCCCGGCTCGTAGCGGGCCTTGGTTCTCCAGAACATCCAGGCGAGGATCGCGAACAGCACGAGACCTTCGAGGATTGCCTCGTAAATCTGGCTGGGGTGGCGAGGCTGACCGAGAATCGGTCCGTAAGGCGTCACTTCCACGAAGCGAACGGCCCAAGGAACGTGAGTCACCGCGCCCCACAGCTCCTGGTTCACGAAATTGGCCAGCCTTCCAAAGAACAGGCCGAACGGCACGCAGCAAGCGACATAATCGTGAATCCGAAGCCACGACAATTTCTCTTTCCGCGCGAAATAGATGATGCCGAGCGAGGTCCCGATCACGCCGCCGTGGAACGACATGCCGCCGTCCCACAATTTGAGGATCTCGATCGGGTGGCGGATATATTCGGCGAGGTTGTAGAACAGCACGTAGCCGATGCGACCGCCGAGGATGATGCCTAGCGCGGCATAGAAGACGAGATCGTCGGCGTGGCGGCGGGCGAGCGGAGCGCCGGGCTGCTTCAGCAATTTCAGCAGGTACCAATAGCCGATGAAAATGCCGGCAAGGTAGGCAAGGCTATACCATCTGAGGTCAAACGGTCCGATGTGCAGCGCCACTGGGGACAGACCGAGATCGGTGAACTTGGTGAACTGTGCGTTGTCAGCGGCTTGCAAGGACTTCCCCCTGAATGATCGGAGCCTCATAAGGCGGGCAGGCGCAAAGGCAAAGGAAGCCCGACGAGCGAATGCCGAACGAGCTAGACCGGCAGTTTGATCGCATCCTGGCCGAGGTAACCGGCCCGGGCGGGCGGCTGGCCGTCGGTGCCGATGAGCATGGTCGAGCGATCGTCACCAACTTCCCTGCAACCCTTCCTGAATTTTTCCACGCCTTCTGCGCGCTGAACGCCGACAGAGAGGCGGTGGTTGCCGGCGACGAGCGATTGAGCTTCGCCGATCTCGACCGGATCTCCGAGAAGGTTGCATTTGGCCTTGCGGCGCGGGGGATCGCCAAGGGCGACCGGGTCGGCATCGCGATGCGCAACTGCGCGTCGTGGATCGTCAGCTACATGGGCATTCTCAAGGCCGGCGGGGTCGCGACCTTGCTCAACGGGTGGTGGGAAGCGCATGAGATGGAACATGCGATCCTGATGACCGACCCGAAGCTGGTCATCACCGATCCCCGCCGCGCGGAGAAGATGTCCGAGCGGTGCGCCGGACGCGACATATTGTCCGTACCGATCGAACTGCCGGTCGAGCAGGCGCTGGCGGAGATTATAGCCGATGACGGCCCGCCACTGCCGGCGATCGAGCCCGATGACGACGCCACGATCCTATTTACTTCGGGATCGACCAACCTGTCGAAGGGCGCGCTATCGACCCATCGCGCAGTGACGACCGGCACTTACGCCTATTCGATCGGGCTCATCACCCTGCTCGGCATCCTGACAGAGGAGGGGCGAGCACCGACGGCCCAAGCACGGACGTTAGTCGGCGTGCCACTTTTCCACGTCACCGGCGAGGTGCCGGTGATGCTCAATAGCTTCGTCATCGGCCGCTGCATGGTGCTGATGCCCAAATGGGATGCGGGCGAAGCGCTGCGCCTGATCGAGGCCGAGAAGATTACATACTTCGTCGGCGTGCCGACCATGAGCCTCGAGCTCATGAACCATCCCGACCGCGGCAAATACGACCTGACGTCCTTGAAGGACATCACCGCCGGCGGCGCGCCGCGGCCTGTCAGCCATGTCGAGCGACTGAGGGAGGAATTCCCGAACGCGCAACCGGCGCTGGGCTACGGTTTGACCGAGACCAACGCGGTCGGCTGCATCAACTTCTGGAGCAGCTATGCCGCCAAGCCGGCATCGACCGGACGGGCTTCGAGGCCGCTGGTCGAGGTCGCGATCCTGGACGACGAGGGGCAGCCAATGACGACCTCGCGCTTGGGCGAGATCGGCATCCGGACCGCGGCCAACATTAAATGCTATTGGGGGGACGCCAAGGCGACCGAGGCGTTGTTCACGGCCGACGGCTTCGTGCGCACCGGCGACATCGGCTATCTGGACCAGGACGGCTATCTGTTCATCGTCGACCGCAAGAAGGAAATCATCATTCGCGGCGGCGAGAACATCTCCGCGGCCGAGGTCGAAGCCGAATGCTACGCCTGCCCGTCGATCGCCGAAGTGTCCGTATTCGGCGCGCCCGATGAGCGGCTGGGCGAAGTGCCGGTCGCGGTGGTCCACCTCAAGAATGGCGCCGAGCTTGGTGAGGACGACCTCCGCGCGTTCCTCGACGGCAAGCTCGCGAAGTTCAAAATCCCGCAGCGCTTCTTCTTCAGCAGCGAGCCGCTGCCGCGGCTGGGCACGGGCAAGATCGATCGCCGGGCGCTCAAGGCGCAGTACGCACATTGAAGGTCGACCGTCGCACCGTCCTGATCGGTGGCGGCGCGGGCGTTGGCCTGGTCGTCGCGTTCGCGCTGTGGCCGCGCCGCGCCCATTCCGACCTTGCGCTCGCAAAAGGCGAAGACGCCTTTGGCAATTTCATCAAGATCGCCCGCGATGGCCGCGTCACCGTCGCCGTCCCCCAGGTCGAAACGGGCCAGGGGATTTGGACCGCGCTGCCGCAAATCGTCGCGGACGAGCTTGGCGCAGCGTGGGAGACGGTCGCTGTCGAACCGGCGCCGCTGACTGACGCATATGCGAATCCCCTGCTCGGGGACGGCAATATGCGGATCACGGCCAATTCAACCTCCGTCCGCGCGTTCGAGCAGCCGCTGCGCCACGCCGCGGCGGTCGCCCGGGCGATGCTGGTCGGCGCCGCCGCGGACCGCTGGAACATATCGCCTGCCGAGTGCGAGACTGCGGATGGCTTCGTCATCAACGGCGCACGCACCTTCACGTTCGGCGAGCTCGCCGAGGAGGCGGCGGACCGTAGCCCGCCGCGCAACGCGCCGCTGCGCAATGCGGCAAAAGGGCGGTTGATCGGGCAACCGCTGGCGCGGCTCGACGGTCCCGCCAAGACCGATGGGAGCTGGCGGTTTTCTGGCGACGTCCGGCTTCCAAACATGCTGTTCGCGGCCGTCCGGATGGCGCCGCCCAATGGCCGACTGCGCAACTATTCAAGGGAATCCCTCGCGGCCGCGCACGGTGTCCGGCATGTCGCGGCGCGCGACGCATGGATCGCGGTCGTCGGCGATACATGGTGGTCAGCGGAGCGCGCGCTGAAGGCCGCGAACCCGGTCTTCAGCGGAGAGCAAGGCCTGCCCGATGTGCGTCCGCTGTTCGAGGACGCGCTGGCCAACGGAAGCGCCGACAGTTGGTTCTCGCGCGGCGATTACGACCGCATGGTTAGGGGATCCCGGCCACTCGCAGCGACCTATTATGCGGCGCCCGCGATGCATCTGGGGCTCGAGCCCATGTCCGCCACCGCCGGTCGGGCGAAAGAAGTTTGGGCAGCGACCTTGGCCCCGGGGGGCGCGATCAGCTTCCCGATGCCGCCAGGCGAACCCGCCGGGCGCGCGCTCGAAGCCGATGCGGCCGGCATCGCCGAACAACTCGCGCGGACAATGGGCCGCCCGGTGCAGGTCGTGCTGTCGCAATCGGGCAATCAGAACCACGACCATCCTTCCGGCGGCGTGCTCGCACGAATGATGGCGCTACCGGGCGCCGGAGGAATCACCGCAGCCTGGAAGATGCGCGTCGCGTCAGGTGGCGGTGTCGGCAGCGCACTTGCGGCAGTCGAACGAAAGAAGGCTCCAACCAAGCTCGGCCAGTTAGACCTCGACGGGTCAGTCCCGCCTTATTCGATCCCCGACGTCGCCGTCGAAGCGGTTCAGGTAACGGTCCCGTTCGAGGCGGGATACATGCGCGGTTCGCCGCAACGCGAGTTCAGTTTCTTCACCGAAAGCTTTGTCCACGAGTTGGCGCACGCCGCCGGGGCCGAGCCGCTGGCGTTTCGAATGTCCATGCTCGGCGGCAACGGCCGCCTCGCCCGCTGCCTTCAAGGCGCCTCGCGCCTCGCGCAATGGGATGGCGGAGGAGCTGGCAGCACCATGGGGATCGCCGGTGTGTCGGCTTTCGGCTCGCACATCGCGCTGGTGGCAAGCGCGAGCATCGGCGAGGACCAGAAAGTAAAAGTCCATCGCATCGTTGCCGCCGTCGACTGCGGCCGGGTCATCAATTCGGGCCTTGTGGTGCAGCAGATCGAGAGCGGGCTGATCTGGGCGTTGGCGCAAGCGACCATCCCCGCGCCCGAATGGGTATCCGGGATGCCTCGCGCCCGCCCGCTCGGCAGTCTTGGTTTGCCGCGGATCGGTGAGGTTCCCGACGTGGTCGTCGAGATCATCCCCAGCAGCGAAGCGCCGGGGGGCATCAGTGGGCTCGCGGCGACGGTGCTCGCGCCCGCGGTTGCGAACGCCATTTTCGCCGGGAGTGGCAAACGGATGCGCTCGCTGCCGTTCGATCCTATGTCGGCGTGATGGCCCGACCCGCTGATCATCCGAGCACGCCGCAGCCGAAGATCGGCGTTTTGCTCATCAACCTCGGCACCCCCGACGCGCCGGAGGCGCGCGCAGTGCGCCGCTATCTTGCCGAATTTCTCAGCGATCCGCGGGTCGTCGAAATCCCCGCGATCGCGTGGAAGCCGATCCTGCACGGAATCATCCTTCGGGTCCGGCCGCGCCGTTCGGCGGAAGCCTATAACCAGATCTGGACCAACGAAGGCTCGCCACTGGCGGTAATCGCGAAACGACAGGCGCATGCGCTTTCTGCACGGTTCAAGGGCCGAGCGATGGTCGATTACGCGATGCGTTACGGAAACCCCGGCATTGCCGAGGCGATCAATCGAATGGTCGACGCGGGCTGCGCGCGGATCCTCGCTGCACCGCTCTATCCGCAATATTGCGCGGCGACGACGGCCACCGCCAACGATGCGGTGTTCGGCGTGCTTGCGCGAATGCGCGTCCAGCCCGCGCTTCGCGTGCTTCCGCCTTATTACGACCACCCGTTTTATATTTCGGCGTTACGCGACAGCCTTGAACGCCAAATCAAGGCCCTGAAATTCAAGCCGGAGAAACTGCTGCTGAGCTTCCACGGAATGCCCCAGCGGACGCTCGAACTCGGCGATCCCTATCATTGCCATTGCCGCAAAACGGCGCGGCTGGTTTCGGAAGCGCTCAAAATCGACACGGATGTGTCGTTCCAATCGCGCTTCGGGCGCGCCAAGTGGCTGGAGCCCGCGACCGATGCAACGCTCGCCGGTTACCCGGGCGCGGGAATCACGCGCGTTGCCGTTGCAGCGCCCGGCTTTTCGGCCGACTGCCTGGAGACGCTCGAGGAACTCGGCATTCGCGGCCGGGAGACGTTCGAGCGCGCTGGCGGCAAGCAATTCGCGTTGCTCGATTGCCTCAATGACAGCCGCGAAAGCATCGCGATGCTGGAACGCCTGATAGCGCAGGAACTTGCAGGCTGGCTGGAGCAATCATAAGCGCGATCGTTTGAGAGGAGAGGAACATGGCTCGAGTGGCTATTGTCACCGGCGGCACGCGCGGTATCGGCGAAGCGATCAGCGTCGCACTTAAAGACATGGGCATGACCGTTGCCGCCAATTACGCAGGCAATGAGCAGCGCGCCAAGGAGTTCACGGAGCGCACCGGAATCCCGGCGTACAAGTGGGACGTCGCGGATTTCGACGCGTGCCAGGACGGTGTGAAGAAGGTCGAAGGCGACCTCGGCCCGGTCGATGTGCTCGTCAACAATGCCGGCATCACCCGCGACACCACGATGAAGCGGATGGACCACCAGAAGTGGCAGGAGGTGATGGATACGAACCTCGGCGGCTGCTTCAACATGGCGAAAGCGGTGTTCGAAGGCATGCAGGGCCGTGGGTACGGCCGGATCGTCAATATCGGGTCGATCAACGGCCAGGCGGGCCAATATGGCCAGGTCAATTATGCCGCTGCCAAGTCCGGTATCCATGGCTTCACCAAGGCGCTGGCCCAGGAAGGTGCGCGCAACAACGTGACCGTGAATGCGATCGCGCCCGGATACATCGACACGGACATGGTGGCAGCGGTGCCGGAAGAGGTGCTGGGCAAGATCGTCGCCCGGATCCCAGTCGGCCGGCTCGGCCAGGCAAGCGAGATTGCGCGCGGTGTCGCCTTCCTCGTCGACGAGAATGCGGGCTTCGTCACCGGGTCCACGCTGTCGATCAACGGCGGCCAGCACATGTACTGATGGCGGGCGCCGCTTACGCACCGCCGCAAAAGCGATCGGTACTGATCGCCGGTCACCAAACGTCGATCAGCCTTGAACCTGTGTTCTGGAAAGCGCTGGAGACGGCTGCGCGGGCGCGGGGCGTGCCCATCAATGCGTTGGTCGCGGAAATCGACGTTGCCCGGCTGGATTGTGACCGGCCGCCGAACCTCACGTCGGCGATCCGCCAATGGCTATTTTCGGGCGGCCTCGGCGGCTGACAGCACCGCCCGAGCGAAACGCGGACCAGAATCGGGCGCGTCCGTCATGAACAAAGCTGGCTCGATCAGCTCGAGCTCGATGACCTGCAGGCGGCCGTCGTTGCCGACGACGATGTCGACGCGCGCATAGGTCGTCGCCGCGGGAGCGGCGGCAAGCGCGGCCTTGCCCAAATCCAGTGAGCCGGGTGGCGGATCGCACGGACCGATGATTCCGCCATATTCGGGCTGCACCCGAAACTCCCCGGGGCGGGGAACCTTGCTCACCGAGTGACTGAACTCGCCACCGAAGAAGATGAGCGAATATTCGCCACTGTTGACGATATCCTTGAGCCAGGGCTGGACCAGCATTCGCCAGCCGCGAATCTTCTCGGGAAGCGGATCGCCGGGCGCGATGCGGAAGGTGCCGTAGGCGCTCGCCGACACTAGCGGCTTCACCACCAGTTCGCCACCGCCGAACGCGCCACGAGCGGCCTCGAGCGCGACCTCGTCGAGTGATTCGACCGCGATCGAAGGCACGGTCGCGACGCTTTTGGCGTGAAGCTCGGCAAGGTAGGACTTATCACCATTCCAGCGCAGCACCGGCACCGGGTTGGTTACCCGAACATCCTCGCTCTCAAACCGGTCGAGCACAGACTGCCACTTGGCGAAGTGCTGGTGGTAACCCCAGGCGATGAGCGGGAGCACCATATCATAGGCCGCGAAGTCGGCGTCGGACGTCCAATCCACTGGTTCGACCGTTGCCCCCATTTTCCGGAGTGCGCCGGCCTGCGGGTCGAAAGTCCAGCCCCAGTCGAGGTGATAGTCCGGCGGTGGGACCAGGAACGCGAGGCGCAGAGGGCTAGCGTCCGAGAAGGATGCGGGCCTGTCCCGCGATCTGGGCCAGCATCGGCGCGCTGACATGGCCTTCGGTGCGCGCACGCGCGATCAACTGCCGGAACTGATCGATGCGGGCCTGCTGACGCTCGATCCAGCCGTCGACCGCAGTGTCGAGCTCCGCAGCGCGATTACGCGACAAGAAATCGATCCTCAGCTGCTCGAAATCGCGTGCGAGGCCTGCGGTGAGCAGCCGCTCCCACTGATCGGAAGGGACGAAGCGCGCGACCTGCTGCTGCGCCCAGTCGAGGCCGAGGGCTTCGCCGAGCCGCGTGTAGGCGCGCGTGACCACGAGTTCGTCTACCTTGCGGCGCGCCGCAAGCGCGGCGATGCCGAACACGCCGTCGAGCTCGTACAGCCGCACCAGACCACGAACGATATCCTCGCTCGCACCGAGCGCGATCAAGCGGTCGCGTCTCGCGGCCGCCTCGTTCTTCACTTCCGAACGGATCAGCTTCGCCGCTGCAACCGAAATCTTGCGAACGCCTGGCTCAAGCAAAGCGCAGAGGTCCTGCACGCTGGTTTCCCCGCCGGCGGAGCGAAGGATGTCGGACAGATGGGCGCGAATGCTGGACGCGGCTATCGAGAACAATTCGATGCGCACCGTTTCGGGCAGATTGTCCTTTTCGATCTGCTCCCAAAGCCGATCGAGATCGAGCAACCGTTCGGCGACAAGGAAGGCCGCCACGACCTGCTGGAGCGACGCGCCTTCTTCCTCGGTAAGGTCGAACGCAGCGCCCGGCCCGAGCCGGTTCACGAGCCGGTTTGCGACCTTGGTGGCGATGATCTCGTTGCGCAGCCGGTGGGCCCGGATCGCGTCCGCGTGGGCTTTGCGCATCGGTTTCGGGAACGCGTCGAACAGCTGCGGAAGGACGATTGCGTCTTCGGAAAGCTTCAAGTCTTCAGCGGCATCCTGAAGCACGAGCTTGGAGATGGAGAGCACCACGGCAAGCTCGGGCCGCGTGAGGCCGCGATTGTCCTGCCCGCGCCGAATGAGCTCATCGCTCGATTCAAGGCCTTCGACCTTGCGGTCGAGCCGGCCCGATGCCTCGAGCAATTCGATGGTACGAACCTGGCCCGGAAGCGCTTGCGAACCGCCGGCCTCGGCGATCGAGAGGGCAAGGCTCTGTAGCCGGTTGTCCTCGAGCACGAGATCGGCGACCTCGTCGGTCATCTTTGCGAGCAGGCTGTTGCGCTTTTCGAACGATAGCCGCCCTTCGCGCATCTCGCGATTGAGCGGGATCTTGATGTTCACTTCGTTATCCGAGCAGTCGACGCCCGCACTGTTGTCGATGAAGTCGGTGTTGATTCGCCCGCCATGCTCGGCGAACTCGATCCGCGCCGCCTGGGTGATGCCGAGGTTCGCGCCTTCGCCGATCACCTTTGCGCGAAGCTCGTCGGCGTTCGCTCGAAGCGCGTCGTTCGCGGTGTCGCCCACGTCCGCGTTGCTTTGCGCGGATGACTTCACATAGGTGCCGATCCCGCCGAACCACATGAGGTCGACCGGCGCCTTCAGGATTGCGTTGATGAGCGTCGCGGGATCGACAGATTTCGCCTGGATACCGAGAGCGCGCTGCGCCTCGGCGCTCAGGGGAATGGACTTCTCGGTACGCGGAAACACCCCGCCACCCTTCGAAATGAGCTTGCGGTCGTAATCGTCCCAGCTCGAGCGCGGCAGGTCGAACAAGCGCTGGCGTTCTTTCCAGCTCGCCTCGGCGTTGATCGGATCGGGATCGATGAAGATGTGGCGGTGGTCGAACGCGGCAAGGAGCCGGATCGACTTCGACAGCAGCATTCCATTGCCGAACACGTCGCCCGACATGTCGCCGCAGCCCGCAACCGTGACCGGGTCGGACTGAACGTCGATACCCATTTCGAGGAAGTGGCGCTGGACGGAGATCCACGCGCCCTTGGCGGTGATCCCCATCGCCTTGTGATCGTAGCCGTTGGATCCGCCACTCGCGAAGGCATCACCGAGCCAGAAGTTGCGCGACAAAGCTATCTCATTGGCGATGTCAGAAAAGGTCGCGGTGCCCTTGTCCGCGGCGACGACGAAATAGGGATCATCGCCGTCGTGGATCACCACCTTTTCGGGGTGGACGACCTTGTCGTTGACGAGGTTGTCAGTGACCGAAAGCAGCGACCGGATGAAGATGCGATAGCTTTCGGTCCCTTCCGCCAGCCACGCGTCGCGATTGGTCATCGGCGGCAATTGCTTGGGATAGAAGCCGCCCTTCGCGCCGGTCGGAACGATCACTGCATTCTTGACCAGCTGCGCCTTCATCAACCCGAGGATTTCCGTGCGGAAGTCGTCGCGGCGATCGGACCAGCGAAGGCCGCCGCGGGCAACCGGACCGCCGCGTAGGTGGATGCCCTCGACGCGCGGGCTGTAGACCCAGATTTCGCGCCACGGCACAGGGCGCGGAAGACCCGGAACCAGGCTGCTGTTGATCTTGAACGCAAGCGCTTCTTCCGCAGCCGGAGCGAATGCGTTGGTGCGAACGATCGCTTCGACCAGCGCACGAAGGCGACGAAGGATGCGGTCGTCGTCGATCGACCGGACCTTGGCGAGCGATGAATCCAGTTGCTCGCCATATTTCGCGACCTGGGCGTCGCGACCCTTGGCCGCCGGGTCGTGCGCCGCGACAAACAGCCCGATGAGCGCGCGCGTGGCGTTCGGCGCACGGCGCAATGCGTCGACAATGGTGATGAGGCCAAAGCTGCTACCCGTCTGGCGCAGATAGCGGAACCAAGCCCGCAGCCACACCACCGCCTGAGTATCAAGCGCTGCATAGAGGACGAGTTGGTTGAACTCGTCGTCCTCGGACACGCCGCACATCACGTTGGAAATGGCCCGCTCGATGTCGCGAACCCTCGCAAGCATCGCGTCGATATCGGCTTCGGCGCCCACCTCGACGGTGAAATCGTGCAGGTAGCCAAGCCCGTCGGCGAGCGCGCTCGGGCGCTCCTCGAGCACGCGGAAGCCGAAATTCTCCAGCACCGGTACGACGTCGGACAAAGCGATGAGGCCGCCTCGACGATAGGTCTTGAGCCGCAGCTGACGGCCCGGATCCCCATCGCGGCGCGAAATCCGGACGCTGCGGTCTGCATCGCTGGTGAGGCCGCTCAGCCGCAGGATATCGGCGGCGCCCTCCTCGGGCGCTGTGCGCGAGCGGTAAGTGTCGGTGAAAGAGTGCAGGTAGGTCAGAGCAAGTCGGGTCGCGAGTGCCGGGCCGGCAGCAGCGATGAGTTCCGCTTCGACCGCCGGAGCCCAGCCGCGAACCATCTCGACTACCGCAGTGTCGAGCGCTTCGGCATCGGGAAGCGGGGCGTCCTCGTCGATATATTGGGTGTAGCGAATGAGCGCGAGATCGCCGTCGCCGAGCTCGACTGACCAGCTTGTGACCTCTCGGCCGACCGCCTTCTCCAGGAGCTTCGCGATTGCCGTGCGGCGGGTGGTCGTCAGCTCTTCGCGCGGCAACCAGACGAAACTGAACAGCTGGCCTTTCAGCAGGCTGCGAACCTGCAGCAGCCCCGGTCGCGGCCGATCGGCGAGCGACATGGCCATCATCACCAACGCGCGCATGGACTGGTAGTCGATGGTGATCAGCAGATCGCGCGGGAGCGATGCAACCGCGTGACGCAGGGCCTTGCCCGAATGGCCTTTGGGATCGAACCCAAAGTCCTCGTCCAGGCGCTGGAGACGCTTGCGCAGCACCGGGACTTCCTCGGGAGGGACGCGCAGCCCCTCACTGGTCCACAAGCCGGCGTGGACGCCGATGCCGGTGACCTTATTTCCTTCGCGAAGCGGAACCACGACGAGGTCGAGCGGGACGCGGCGATGGACCGTCGATTTGCGCTCAGCCTTGGCCATCAGGGGGACTTCGCCGCCATTTTCGAGATAGCGCATGGCGTTGAGGCAACCGCCCTCGTCAGTCGGTGCGCCAGGAATGCTGAAGATGCCCAGCGCCTCGGACGGGGCCTCGTACGGCTTCTCCACATGATAGCCGAGCAAGGTCATCGCGCCGCTGGCGAACCAGTCGAGCAGCTCGGCGCCTTCCGGGTCGGAAATTTCCTTCGCGTCACCGCGCATCCGGCCCTGAAGTTTGGGCCAGTCGCGCACCGCCAACCGGACATCGTCGAGGACCTGCTTGAGATCGGCCGCTAGCTGTTGGCGGTCACGGGCATCGACGCGGTCAAGCTCGAGATACATCATCGATTCGCGCCGGCTCTTATCGTCGCAGCGCAGTTCGACTTCTTCCAGCGCCCCCTTGGCGTCGCGGCTGACGCACACGACCGGGTGAAGCAGCCGGTGAATGGTGATTTGCCGCCCGGCGACCGCGTTGGCGACCGAATCGACGAGAAACGGCATGTCGTCGTTGACGATTCCGATCCGCATCCGCCGGCGACCGGCTTCTCCGCCGGTCGACTGGATCGCAATCTCGACCTCTCCCGGTTTGCGGCGAGAGGCGACTTGGGCGAGGAACTCGGCGGCATCGCGCTCGGCTTCACGAGTGAAGCCATGGGTTTCGCCGGGGAGCGCGTTTCCAGTCAGCGCCTTACGAATTGACTCGACCAACGGCGGGTCCAGGCGCGTGTGAGCGGTCATGAAGAGATTGGGCTCCAGCGAGTGAGGGGCTGGGCCGGGCCTATAGACCCGCGCTCACCGGACGGACAACCCCGCGGAGTTAGGCAGCGCGGCGGATAGCGCGTTCGATCAGCGCTTCGTCCTCAACGATCGCGACCAGTTCGTGCCGGCCATCGGCGCCGCGACGGGTGACGACGACGGCGAATTCTTCCTCGGCCGGAACTTGGTCGAGCGAGATTGGCGGCGCAGCGCGGAGGCTCGCGCGAGCCGCGTCGCCCTTGGTGTCAGGCTTCGACTCCGGCCGGCGGGCCTGCCGCTCGGCGGCTACAAGCGCCTTGAGGCCGCCCGGCTGTTTTTCGATGAAGTCGTGGAGTGTCCCGAGGGCGAGTTCTTGCCGCTTGGCGTATGAGAGGGCAGCGGCGAATTCGGTCAGTCGCGCCTTGTCATAGTCGATGCCGAAGACGAGCTTCACGATCGGCGTCATCGGTGCGCGAACCTGCGCCTTGACGCCCGATTCTTCGAGCAGTTCGGCATACTCTTCGGGATTTTCTTGAGCAGCGAGCGCGAAATCGTAGGCCATCGACAGTGCCTGATAGAGCGCTGTGCGGGTCCGTCCCTCGCCCGCCTTTACCGCGTCGGCAGTCTCACGGGCAGCGCAGAGGCGGTCGGCAAGCCCCGAGTCCACGGCAACCACCGGCTCTGGAACTGCGAAGCGCTCGTCCTCGACGTAAGTCTCATCCTCCGCGTCCATCGGAGGCTCGGGCTTATTCGCCTCGACCGGCACTAGTTCGGTGAGTTCGAGCGGCTGCTCTTCTTCGAATGCAATTTCTTCGGCGACTGGCTCAACGTAGACCGCAGGCTCGGCAGGGTGGCTGAAGCCAGGATCGGCCACAATTGACGCCTCACAAGTGCTGTCTTCGACGTGCTTCCAATTAATCACGCCGTAGATGAAATCGATCGTGTCCCCGTCCGACGAGAAGGGCATCAGGATGCCGCGGTAGCAAATCGTCTCGCCGCGCGGATTTTCGAACTCCGCCTCAAAGCCGACCGGCGACCGGTTGGCGATGATCTGCATGTAGTGGTCGGTAAGGCGGGAGAGCAGCGACCGGCTAGGGACATCCGCGATGGTGCGGGTGTCGTCATTCAGCGCGCATTCGTCCCGGATCTCGGCGCCGATGTAGGGGATTGCGGGATTATCGCCGCCGCAGGTGAAATCGAGCAGCACGCTGTGACTCGAAAAATCCTCGACGTCGCCCGGTTCAAGATCCTCGATCGACGGAAAGTCGCGGCCTTCCAGCAGGGAAACCCAATAATTGTAGGCGCGGACGTGCATCCGCCGCTCATCGGTGCCGATTGCAGCGGTAACGTCTTGTGCGGGCGGGACTTCCTCCGCGGACGGCAGATCGAAGTCGCTCGAGAAATTGCGCATACTATCCATTGGTTTGCGGGCCCCACTTCCCTCCAAATCGACCGGAAAATGGCTGAGGGCGGTTACTAAAGCGTTAAGTATGTTTGTTGAGTGTGGTGTCGCCGTCTCGCCCTTGCCGACGCGGCGAGGCGCTGTTAGGGGGCGCGCGTCTCCGAAAAGAGAGCCAAGCCGCTTTAGCTCAGCCGGTAGAGCACATCATTCGTAATGATGGGGTCGCGTGTTCGAGTCACGCAAGCGGCACCACCCCTTAACAAGGCTGCTCCGGCCAACCTTCTGGAAGTGCGCTAACGCGCATCCCCGCACTTGGGCGCTGTTTGGGTTTAGGAACGGCTAATTGGCTTGGTCACGGTTCGGAGCCGTTCGCACTGGGGGTGACGCCCATCTGAGCATAACGAACTCACCGTGCGCCAGGGAACATGCAAAGACTAGCAGTTCGAACGTCGGTGAACCCCTACTTCAGCCTCGGCAATTTTAGGTGCGAACAGATCAAGAACACGCTATGGTGATCGCGTGTTAGAGGGCCTCAAAATTCTGCATTCAGCTGACGAGTGCCTAGCGCATACGGAAAGTACGGGGCATCAGCTTCCGCAACTCGTCAAGCGGGAGGTGACAATGAATCAGAAGGGCATGAGAAGTGCCCCCGAGCAGCTGGGCGTCGTTCTACGCCAGGCAGAAGAGTTACAGATAGCTCGGGGTAAGCGCGTCTCCGTTGTCGCAGAACATAATAAGGTTGTTCAGCAGCATGGTTCGGTTCTGCTCGCAAAGTTTGGAGTGGCCGCCCGACAACAAATCATAGGATGGATACAGGCGGCAGCGGAACGGGGCCACGCAGATCTTCTCGTGGTCTCCAGAGCTAGGGACATGTTCAAAGCGGACTCGGCTCCAATTGCCGAAGTGTTCACCGGCACACCGCCGGCTAAGCTCAAAGGGCTCGTTCCTGAATATTACAACGCCATCGAGCCAGCGAATGCGTCCATGTGGTTCCTACTAAAGGACGAGCTGAGGCCTGTGTCTCTTGCTGGACTGAAGCTTGTGAGCTCCGGGCGCCCACTCATGGAGGTCATGCTCGAGTGTCGCACTTCGATGATGATCGTAGAAAGATAACGAGGGAGGTTTCGGTTTGGCAGTAGCGCAAAACGCTCCGGTTCAGGGGCGCATCGGAAAGATTTACGATCATCTATATGCAAACGCGCCTGTTAAAACTCCCGCTGCGATCGCATACGAATTCGGAAAGCTAGCGCACGCATGTTTGTATCTTGAACAAAAGAGCGCGGGTCCAGCTTTCCCCGAGGCGGCACGCAATCCTGCTCGTGCTCTTCGCGCCCGAGAAGTGATCGCAGAACTTTCTCAAAGGCTGCGCGCCTGTTTCAAGGAAATGGCCGAGGACTGGGAGATGTACTCGGGTGACAGAGAGATCAAACTCTCAGATTACGACATTGCCTTCTGTATCGCGCACATCGGTGACCTGCGCTTTTCAGACCCAAATCACGACCTCCTCGGAGACATTTTCGAAATCATTCGATCTCAATTTGCCAAGGAAAAGGGTGGGCAGTTTTTTACCGACCCGCAGGTGACCCATCTTGCGATGAAACTTCTCGAATTCGATCCATTCGCGGGCGACGATCTCGTGGACATCTGTGCCGGGACAGGAGGTTTTCTACTCGCTGGAATGGCTCATCTAGAGGAGCGGGCTGACAAGGAGGAGTGCACATCCGTAGCGGCACTGGTCGCCAAGTCTTTCGTCGGCGTGGAAGTTGATCCCGATGCCGCAGAGGCGGCCAATTCGACCATTCGGGCACGTTTCGGAAATGACGTTCGAAGCGTTGTCCGCGTCGGTGACAGTTTGCACCTGCACTTTGGAGCTTTGCCCGCAGGAATCGAACTCGGTAAGCATCGATGCGCAGCTACAAACCCTCCATTTGGAACAAAAATCACGATTAAGGACCCGGAGATCCTGCAGCATTACGAGCTTGCCGGCTTATCCCCTCGTGACGGTCTCACGAACCGTCGTGTCTACCCCCAAGCTCCCGACACGCTATTTTTGGAGCAGAACCTTCGACTGCTTGCGCCAGGTATCGGACGTGTCGCAATAGTTGTCCCATATCAAATATTGTCTGGCCCCCAGGCTTTGCCAATTCGAGAGTGGCTCATTCGGCAAGCGGAAGTGCAGGCTGTGATCGACTTGCCTGCCGACACATTCCAGCCGCACACTGGCACAAAGGGCGCGTTAGTGCTTCTGAAGCGGCGTGCAGAACCGCTCAGCGACGTTTCCGAGGCCCGTGATGAGCCCATCTTTATGTCGGTTCCGCAGCACATCGGCCATGATCGTCGTGGCAACGCTATTTATCGGAAATCTTCGGATGGATTGCCATCAAACGAAATTCTGACCGATTTCGATGAAGTCGCTTCGGCACTCGCAGTGTTCAGAACCGGGCATTCGCCAAGCTCGGCGCATACCCGCAGCTTTACGATGTCCGTCGAAGACGTTTTAGCATCGGACCTAAGAAATCTAAATGCCGCCTACTATCTTGGCCGCAACGCCGCTCACGCCCAAGCTAACTCCAGTGGACTAACGTTCAAACGGTTGGGGGATCTTGTCGAGGACGTCTTCTTTCCCACTCGTTTTAAACGGAACTACGTTTCCGCCGACGCGGAAGGCGCAGTTCAGTTCATGGGCGGTGCAGGGATCACGGAGTTCCTTTCAACTGGTCGAAAATGGCTGAGCTCTGACGATCGCCAGCTACACAAGTTGCGGGTGAAGGCGGGCTGGATTCTTGTCACCCGAAGCGGAACAACAGGAATCGTCTCCACCGTTCCGGAAGTGTGGGACGGGATCGCGATATCCGAGCACGTAATCCGCATTATTCCTGATGCTGAACGAGCGCCCCCTGGCTATCTCTACGCGGTCCTGGCCAGCGCCTACGGTCAGGATTACCTGCGCCGCGGCGTGTTCGGCTCCGTCATCGATGAGATTACGCCGGAGTATGTCGCAGACCTACCGGTTCCCATTCCGACGGAAGCGAGCGTATTAGAAGAGGTCGGACGCACTATGATGAAAGCCGAAAAAGAGCGAGCGCGCGCAATGGAAGCATTCAAGTCGTGCGTAAGCCAAGTAGATCAGCTGTTTGACGGCTAAGCGGCTTTGTCTCGAACGTGCACGTCGGGAGAAATCTGCCTGACGTAATCCGGTTCAGCAGCATGACGTTCTACTATTGATTTCATGAGGTCTAGCATCTCGGGGAGGGTGTTGTTTCCTTGCAGCTGATTGCTCCTCGCTAACATGAGGAAGGCGTTGGCGGGCTCATGACGACCCCCGCGGTCCAGCGGAAAGATGTGTCCTGATTGGATAAGCCTTCTATCCTGGCAGAATGCCGCGAAAGAGATGGGCACCAACTGGATCGGATCTCTGTACGCGCCCGGCTGGATCGGGTGGCCAGTGAGCCAATCGAAAACATTTTGGACCGTACCGTCTGGGAAGGCAGGCGCTCCGTCCATCGAGAGCGTTTCCAGTATGTATTTGATTTCCACGAGGGTGGCCGGAATCTCGTCCGCGTAGAACTTGTGCGCGGCATCGAGCAACCATCTTTTCGTGCGGTTCCCATCAGCACCGCTCTGTGGTCGGCCAGGAACGATCTGGGAAAAGGCGGCGGTTGGCGGTGAACGTCTGCCCGCGTCGTGGAACTTCGTCAGCAGGGCCGTAGTCACGACATCAGAAATACCAGCCTCGCGATTGAGCGTACGAAAGAGATGGCGTGACAGCTCCATCAGACGCCGAACATCTGCAACGTCCAGGTTATCTGCTTTTTCCCCCAGGCCTACAAACTCTTGCAGTCTCTTGTCAGCGGCTTCCATGCAACCCTCCGCAGTGCCAGTGACAGAACCATGCGGTAGCGCTCACTGCCGGTCAAGTTATCGATAAAAAGCAGCAGGATCAGCGCAATTCTGCGCTTTCTTTCAGGCTTACTGGACGCAACTAAGCACTCAAGTTTACGGACCAGCCGGTCATGCGAAACTGAACAGCAAAGCGTCGATCTACGGTGAACGTCCGACCGCCTTAGCTTCCGCCGCTTTTCTCCGACCACAAGATTTCACGCAAAACGTAGACCTCGAATGTGTCCCTGTCCGAGACTAACGAGTATCGCCCAGGCGATTTCTTGCTTAGCTTTGCCACTCGTCCGTCGGTGAACTTTTGCTCTTCTGCAACCTGGCCCAGTTCGTAACACACTATAGCGTGATAGCCATCGGGATGATGAGACCACTTAAACAGATTTTCGAGTTTCGATACAATTTCGACCCATTTGAAGCTGGTAAACCCCTTGTCTTGCATTTCGACTAGGAGGTCTACTCCTCGAGATGTCGAGTAATCGCCGATCACAAAGTCTATCGCAGGGTGACCGGACGAGATCATAGCTTGAAGTAGCAAGGCAGTCTCAGCTTCGCTCTGAGGCTCTTTTCTAGGGGCACCTGCCACGTTGTTAGGAGGCAAGTCAGGACGTCCCTTATATGTGTTTATGCGTTGATCACGGATAGAAAGGTTCTTTTGCTCCTTTATTTTGCGAACAGCTTCTTCTCTGGACCTTCTAGCGGCGTCATCCTCTTCCTTTTTGGCAGCGAAATAACCCTGCGTGAACGGATCGTTATAAAGCTTGGAGCACCATTCCTGGATCGCATCTAAAGCAACATCGTATTCTTCACCGGAAGTTCTAACGTTATTTCTATTAGCTGTTAGATCGAATTGTTGGCAGTTGGCAAATATAAGAAAGTTCCTGTAATAGTACTGTCCCTTAAAAGCCTTTTCTAGAACAGAGTTGTTCCTCTCTATCCTGATGTAGTCTTTCGCCAGCCACAGCCCCATGTTTTCATATGTGTGGGGCACAAACGACCTGTTGTCCTCGCCAAGCAGTGCACCCACAACCTGTACCTCTATCAAATCACCGTCTGATGTAGTCCCCGCCTGGAGAGTCGTCGGGCCAAATAGCTTGCAAATCCCTCCCGTACCGCCCGATATATCTGTCATCTCTTCTGGAAAGTTGAATCCAAACGGCATTTGGATGTTGCCCCCATGCGGGGTCTTAATTTCCACATCCATTCTACGCTTTACGTCAAAGTAGTTGCCGAAGGAGCCAGCGACAGAATACCATTTTATGTAAGTTGTGAGCTCATCGAGTGATGCGAACTCCGACTGTTTCGCTTCGAAACCGTCCACGACAATCTTCGTACCACGTCCATCGGCGTCAGTTTCCTCGTAGCCGAATGTCGGCACGACGCCCTGACGAAGAGAAATCCACGGGTCAGCCTCAGTACGGGCTATTACGAGCTTGCCGTTGCTGTAGGTTTCCACATGTATGCCGCCACTCTTATAAAATATCTTCGTTCCGTGGCCCTTAGATCCGATAGCGCCGCTTCCCTTCGCTGAGTCGCCGAGATTGAAGAAGCCCTCTATCTCGCTGGAGCCCACTGACGGTCGGTGAACAGTGGACATGCCATTGCCGTCGTCTTCAATTGTGACGCGTGTTTTCTTCCTTCGCGTTCCTGGCACCTGCACAAGGTCAAAGCTCATTTTCACCTTGGTCGCGCCAGCGTCCCATGAGTTACTTAGTGCCTCCCGGATTATCTCCTTGGGGTCCTTGAAGTCTTTCGCAATCTCGAGGAATTCCCGAGCTTCATTCACCCTGGGCTTGAGTCCAGTTGGCACGCTTACGTCTCCCCCCTCAAGAGCGGACAGCCGGCTCCCGTTCGTGACAAACAGTACTGCACACCGAATCTCGCGCGCAACACGCGATTGGCGAACTTAGGCTCTTCCCTTGGGCTAGGCCGCGGAGCGACTTGCAAACTCACGGCGGGCCGGTCGCGTTGGGTTAAACACATGATCATTTCAATGTGCTGTCTGACCTCGACGCTCGAAATCTGATGCGACTTGAGGCGTAAGGCACTTCAAACGTCGATCATCGGCAAGCTAAAACCGCTCAAGGTTTGCGGATTGCCCCCTCAGTACTTTGGTTGTCTCACACGTCCGCCAGCAGTTGCCGCACGATCTCTTTGGAGTGAGAATTGACTTTGTAGAGTGATCGAGGAGCGCCCAGTTCGTACCGAGCACCTTGGGAAAGCTCGCGTGCGTCAATTCTTCCTAACCACTGCACAGGTTTAATGTGGACGAACGTTTCTTCATGTGCAGCAAAGTTATACGCACCGATCGACTTACCGATATGCAGATATTTTCCTCCCCTACTAGGAACAATCACAAAGTCCCCAACCCCAAGCTCGTGCACAAATCTGAAGAATTGGGATGCACTCATTTTCGCGGCTAGGCGTCGTTCGCTGGGGATGTTCAGAGCCTCCAGGTAATGCAGTTGGAAAGCAGCGCGGGACGCCGGAATACGCGACAGGTCGCCGAGCTGCGGCAGACTCAACGCGACGTGGCCGTTATCTAGAAAGCTCTGAAGCGCCTGCGCTCTGGGCCCAGCCCGAACCACCCAGACTGTTGGAGTATTTGTCATTCAAACATCACACATTGAACCCCTGTCGGCGCTGATCTGGCACGTGAATGAAGCGGCACTTTACCAAACGCCGCAATTAACGTCTGCGCTCATACCTTAGCCTGCCACGAGCACATTACGGCCATTCATTCGCTGCTGGGCAAGCCGACACGCGAAAAAGCGGGCATCTTATATGAAGCTTGCGTGAGCTTCCTTCCGACTGCCGGGAGCTAAACCAGACACTGGAGGTCAAGATGCTTTCCATCGCCGATGGAGAGGCGCTGACGTGCGCCCTCAATTCGCCAATCAACGACCAGTTGAAACGTCTGCTAAGACTTCGCCGTGACCAGTTGGGCGGCGACATTACCGATCAAGTTCACTTCGCCATTGTGCAACCGAGCGACACGCTAGCGGACCTTGAGCGAACGATCGGCTTTTCAGTTTTCCAGAACCCCGTTGACGGCAGCCGCTTAGGGGACACGGATTTCACCCCTGGCTGGGAGTGGATCGAGGACCACGGCTTCTGCTTCGAGTTTGTCTACATCATGGATGATAGCGGCTTCGGCCACGTGGTTATCGTCCCGAAAACGCAAGGAGTCGCTCCTGAGCTCCTGAGTCTGTGTCAAGAGCACGGCTCCGAACACGCCCAAGCGGCCCGCCAGCCGTGATCGCAAACGAACCCGTTCACTTAATGTGATGCCACCGGCGTAACCCAGACATCGGAAACGGCTCACAACCTCACCCATCCGGCCGCAGCTGAGCGGCTCCCACGGGCGCCTGCGGGCGCCTTTTTCATGCCTGAAAGGAATACCCATGCTGTCACTTCACGACGCTGCCGCAATCGCGGCGGCCCCGACGACTGCCGCTATCGAACCGGCCTTACAGCAGCTTCTCGCGGATCGGGTGCACGACTGGACCACAACAGATCTGCTCGACCTGACTCATCTGCTTATCGTGCAATCCGGTGATACCGAGGAAGCCATCCAAGAGGAGGTGGCTTTCTCCCCTTTGGTCAACCCACTCGATAACCGGCGCTTCCGCGCCACGGGCTTTGAGCCCTCTTGGGACTGGCTCGAGCACCATGAGGGCTGGTTCGAGCTGATCTTCACGGTGGGCAATGACGGGTTCGCCTTTGTACTCTTCGTTGAGGACAATGAAGGGGTCGATCCAGAGCTGCGTGCACTTTGCCGAACCTACGCGGAAGCAGCCTGATGCGCTGGCTTCTTATCGTCATCGGCGTGTGCTTGGCGTTGGCGGTGTTGAGGGCGGCTGTTGTCGCCCTCTTCATCCTGGTTACGTTGAGTCTGCTTTGGGGCGTGTTCTTCCGCCCGGCCGAAACGCTTGGCTTGGTCGCACTGTTGCTGTTTAGCGCTGTGCTTCAGACGCATACGATCGCCGTGCTGGCCCTAATGGGTTTCCTCGGTGTCATTACCTTGATGCGTCGCCCGGCGGCGCAAGAGGACGGCAGCCGGACGGACTCGCCGAGCCTGTTGCCGCCTCCGAGCCCGGACCACTGAGGGACTGGAAAACTGGAAAGCTGCGCAGTGTGGCCCAATGGCAACGGGCTGGCGCTTGACGGCCGAAGCCGTGTCCCCAATATCGCGGCCTCGACTCAGGCGGGTAGTTGAACCTCCCGATCCAACGACGAGTCGATTATGCGGCCTTGGGCGGTCACTCCGCCTCCGTTGTCTACCCGCAAGTGCGGACCTCAGGTTCAGTCCACTTAGAGTCCCAAAGGGGCTCAGCACTAGGGTAATGACTACAATGACAGAGACGAACGCAGCCCCTTGCGGGGTTAGCTCAATCACGGATCGGCTTCGCCAATTCAGCCTTTCCGATTCCTACGAAGAACTGCAACGCATCGCTCAGGACCAGAAACCCCTACTGGGGGACGTGTGTCTCAAAGGGCAGACTACCGTTTGGTACGCCAAGCCCAACACGGGCAAGACGTTGATCTGCATGGCGCTCATGAAGGAGGCCATCGAGAACATAAGGCTTTGGGCGGCCGGAACCTACTACGTCGCCGCTGACGACACTCCCAGTGGCGTTCTTGAAAAGATCAAACTGTTCGAGGGATACGGTGTAAACGTCCTTGCGCCTGGCTTCAAAGGTTTCGAAGCTAGGATGCTGCCAGAGATCATGCTGGAAATGGCCGAGGATGGTACTGCTCGGCAGAAGACCATCATCCTGGATACTCTGAAGAAGTCCGTGTCCCTCATGGACAAGGGCGAGAGCAGCAAGTTCGCTGACGTGGCTCGCCGGTTTGCCATGAAAGGCGGGACGTTCATCGGGCTCGCCCACACAAACAAGCGCACGGACAAGGACGGCCGGCCAATTTACGCCGGCACCAGTGACATCCTCGATGACTTCGATTGTGGATACACGATCATGGAAGTCGTTTCCCGTTCCACGGCGAACGAGCGAGTTGTGCAATTCGATTGTATCAAACGCCGTGGGGATGTGGCGCCTCAGGTGGCGTATTCATACTCCATCGAGCCGTCCACTTCCTATGCCGACATGGTGTCGTCCGTGCGTTTGGTAGGAGATGACGAATTGCTGCGTGCCCGTAGTGAAGCGGAGCAGACCAAGGATGCTGACATCATCGCGGCCGTCGTCGATTGCCTCGAACGTGACGACGAACTCGGAAAGATGGAACTCGCACGAGCTGTGTCAGCACGCACGGGGGTCGGCCGTCACACCGCTTCTGACGTCATCGAAAAGTATACGGGTGAGGATCGCTTCAAGCACCGCTGGAAATACCACAGAGGCTACCACGGCAAGCACGTTTATCAGCTGCTGGATTTGAGCGAGCCGAAAGCGCTGGAATTCTAAGCCCGGGAACGGCGGCCCCTCAGCGTTCCAGGATTCCAGCGTTCCAGGATTCCAGCATTCCGGTTCGCGCTGAGGGGCAGAGGCCAGCAATAGACCCCTTGGGTGCTCGCGATGCACCCTCAGGGTGCCGCCCACTCGTCAACAGCCGCGAATTCCGGCGCTCCCGGTACCCGCGTCTCCCCATTCCAAGCCCGCGTCTGGTGGGCCTCAATCCAATCATCTTTCACAAGGAGAGGCAGACATGCCCAAGCGAAAGCTCGATGCTGCGTTCGTGCAGCTCGCATACTGCCCAGAGGGCAAAAAGAAGCTCGATTACTGGGATACTACGATCAACGGCTTTGTGCTGGAGTGCCGCGCTTCCGGCGGGAAGACCTACGCACTACGCTACACCGATGAGAGCGGCGTTCAGCGTCAACACAAGATCGGCCGGTTCGAGGATATCAACTTCGATCAGGCGAAAAAGTCAGCGAAACGGTTGCGTTCTGAAGTCGTGCTAGGCGGCAATCCGGCAGCGCAAAAGGAGGAGCGGAAAGCCATCCCAACCTACAAGGAGCTGGCCGATCAGCACCTTGCTCACGCCAAGACGTATCAGAAAAGCTACGGTTCGACGGAGGTGAACATTCGCAAGCACATCGTGCCACGTTGGGGCAGGTTGCGCCTGACCGAGATCAAGCCTCAAGACATCGCCAAGTGGTTTGCCGAGAAGGCTCACGAAGGGCTGAAACCTGCGACGGTCGAGAAGATCCGTGTCGTGTTCAGTCGGTCGTTCGAGCTGGCTCGGCAGTGGAACATTCCAGGTGGCGACCGCAATCCAGTGCGAGGATTACCGCGTCGCAAGTTCAACAATGCCCGGACTCGATATCTGACAGCCGAGGAGGTTCAGCGACTCCTCAAGACGGCCGAGAGATCGCGCAACAGGCAATTGAAGGCGATCATCCAGCTGCTGCTGTTCACCGGCGCTCGTAAGTCCGAGCTGCTCCATGCCCAATGGAAGCACGTCAACCTGGAGCGGCGAGAATGGCTTATCCCCCTGTCGAAGACCGGCAAGGCGCGACACGTTCCACTATCGCAGGCGGCGATCGACGTGATCGAGAAACTGCCCAGGTTCGAGAAGTGCCCGTACCTTGTCCCCAATCCCAAGACCGCGAAACCCTACAATTGCATCAAGCACCCTTGGGACACGGTCAGGGAAGAGGCAGGAGTGTCTGACGTTTGCATTCACGACCTACGGCATTCCGCTGCGTCGTTCATGATCAACGCTGGAATCGACCTCTACGCGGTGGGCAGGGTCCTGGGGCACGCCGATCACCAATCGACGATGCGCTACAGCCATCTTGCCAATGAAACGCTGATTGCAGCTGTCGAAGCTGGCGCGGCTAAAATGATTGGAGCCGCGTAGCCATGGCGTTTCAAGAAGGGGTCGAAACATTGGTCTGCCAGCACTGCGGAGCTCGCCACAGTGCAAGTTGGCACCGTCTGCCTGTGAGGGAGGAGCGGTCAGTTCGCTGCAAGGCCGTGCCGAAACCTCCTCACGAAAGGCAAGGGCATCAAAGACTATTTCGACGTTGAATTGACCGAGGCTTAGAATCGTTTCCACGATCTAACCTCTTTTCACATCGCCGCTGGGCTGAGCATATGGGTGCTCCGTCCGGCGGCGATTTTTGTTTTTTTCGACCCATCGCGGACCTGCGACGACATGCGTCCACTCACGCTTGCAGGGATTTCTGCGAGCACTAGGAATTGGATCGAACAGGGGGACCAATGATCGCACTACTGATTGCCGCAGCCGTGGGCGCTGCGCCATCTGAATCCGATGTCTTCAAGGCGGTAGATCTCTACACTGTCTGCAGGGACAATCCTTTCCCGCAACCGCAGCGGGATGATGCCAGCATCGAGGCAGCGAAAGCTGCATATATTCGGAAGCATGGCGGGACCGCCGAAGCGCGGAAGGAGATTGATGTCGCCTGCGTCTTGTATCGTTTTGCTTATGAGGACGGGGGCCGGCGTGCTCACGAAGTCGAAGGAGCGGTCCGTCCTGCAGTAAAGGACGCTATCCGACGGGAAATCGAGCGGCAGTTCGGGCGCGTCGAGGCTTCTCCACCCAGCAATGAGTAGGTCCCTTTCCATTTCGAGCAGACATTAGGCTCAGGCAATTCAGCCGGCGTTTGCTGCTCGGGCTTTGTGGGATCGCCGGAGGTCACTTCTTGCTAAATCGTCCAGCCAAAGCGCGTTCGTTAGGTACGCAGCCAGTCCGGAACTCAGCGCAGTTTGGGAAAGCGTTGGGAGCCGCTCACGACGATAGCCAAAACGCGCCTAAACTGCTTCTACACATACGAAATTTCGGTTTTCTCTGGTACCCTTCGTAATGATGGGGTCGCGTGTTCGAGTCACGCAAGCGGCACCACCCTGCCTTCCGCCCCGACAACCCGCTGCTAAATGCCGCTCAGCCGCCCTCGATCGACCGATACGACGATCGATGACGCCGGATTGGTCACCTTCAGCGATTTGAGATCAATGCGACTGTTCGGATCCATGCGGGTGATCCGGATCGAAGGATAGTTGAGCGGCTTGGCCTTTTTGAGCTTGGGGACGCCAGCTGGTTCGACCAGCCAAGCGAAGCCCTTGTTGCGCGTATAGAAGCGCCCGGAGCCGTCAGCCTCCACGCAGAGAGCCGAATCTTCGTCGATACCTAGGCCTACGGCGCGGCGATCGCTCGTCGCCCGTACTTGGGCGACGAAGGCAATCAGCCGGCCAAGCCTGTTGCGGGCCGAGAAATGCGTATCGGTCACCACATGCTTCAGAAACGGCATGTGCAGGAAATCACGGACAATGGTCACGGCTGGACCCAGCGGGTCGGCAAGCGCGGCCGGCGATTCAATGCTCCCCCCATCCATCGCGCCGTATCCAGCGTGGCCGAGGATCGCGAGGCCGGCGCTGGTGCCGCCAACCGGCTTTCCGATGGCGATCTTTCGATCGATCGCCCGTGCGACGGGCGTTCCCTTCCAAAAGCGGACATAGTTGGCCTGGTCGCCGCCTGCGATGAATATGCCATCCGCGCTGGCCAAGACGGCTAGGACGCGCGGATCGAATGATGCGCGCCGGTTGGTGAAGATGATGGTCTGCACCGAAACCAATCCACCCACATCGCGGTACACTTCCTCACCGCGCTCCGCGCCGCCTGATGCCGCAAGAATGACGAGATGCCCGCCGCCCGCTTTACGAGCGAAACAGCGGAAAGCGTCCGTGGGCCAATCTCCACCGCCGGCCAGAAGGAGCCCTGCATGGGTGGCCGCGGGACGAGGGGCATGGAGGTCGCCGATTTCGTAATATGAATAGCCGCGTTCGGTCCCAGCGTGAGCTGCCGCCGGCATCGCAAACGCCAGAATCGCAAGAAGGATCGTAGTGCATAACTTCATGTGCTCATCCCCGGCGAGAGGGGTCCGTTATGTCGACTTCGGGGCCAATGGCGAGATCGTTGGTCGAAAAATTGCCGCGGCCGCGAGCGCTCACGGCTAAAGGCCCATCACGCTCACAAGGGGGACTGGAATGAACGACGAAGCCGAGATCGGCGCCGCAATCGACGAAATGTACGCGATGATCTCTGGGCCCAAGGGGCCGCGCGATTGGTCGCGCCAAGCCAAGTGCTTCCTGCCTGAAGCGCGCCAAGTGCGGACCTGGATCGACGAGCGAGGGCGGCCGCAAAAGCTCAGCATGACGCTGGACGAATATTCGGCAAACACCACCCCCTTCTTCGCCGAAAACGACTTCTACGAGGTCGAGACAAAGCGGCGCATCGACCGGTTCGGCAACATGGCGCACGTCTGGAGCCATTATGAGGCGCGGCGAACGCCCGACGAAGAACCGCCGGAGCGCCGCGGCATCAATTCGATCCAGTTGTTCAAAGACCCGGACCAAGGTTGGCGCATCATCCACATGATCTGGGACAACGAGCGCTAGTCGACCTCGCCACATTCGCGGTTGGCCGGGACCGCTACGTCCATCATTTTCGGATGGGGTAGGTTGAGCGCGGTCATGATCGCGACGAACTCCTCGAGCGTCTTTCCACCGCCGAGCCGTGGATTGCGGGCTTTCTCCTGTGCAACGCTGCTAACCCGGCGCCCCTGATAGTCATGGCCGGGATAGACCAACGTGTCGTCGGCAAGCGCGAAGATTTTCTCGTGAACCGAACGGTACAGTGTCGCTGAATCGCCATTCTGGAAGTCGGTGCGGCCGCAGCCGTCGATCATCAAAGCATCGCCGGTGAAGATGCGCGCGCCATCGTCGGTCTCCAGCAAATAAGCGTGGTGATCGTCGGTATGCCCGGGCGTGTACAACGGCTTGAGTGATAATCCCCCGAACCGGATCGGCTCGCCTTCGCCCACCGCGACGTCGACATTCTCGGCTTTGCTCTTGGCGGGAAGTGCGCACCGGCAGCCCGTCGCGTCCCGCAATCGTGAGGCGCCGGTCACATGGTCGGCGTGGATGTGGGTCTCGATTGTAAATTTGAGCGTCACGCCAAGCTCCTGAAGGAGCGCAAGGTCACGATCCACTGTCTCCAGCACCGGGTCGATCAAGATCGCCTCCCGGGTGTCCTCGCATGCAATCAAATAGGTGAAGGCCGATGATTGCGGCTCGAACAATTGACGGAAGATCATTGGCAGCCCCTTGCCCGACTACCGCGTTCTAGCCCATCCGCGACCCCATGAACATTTGCATCGTCGGCGCCGGCGCGATCGGCGGATGGATCGCGGCCAAGCTCGCCATCGCAGGCGAGAATGTCAGCATCCTCGCACGCGGCGATACGCTTCAGCTTGCCCGAGCAGAGGGCATTCGGATCGATGAGCGGGGCGAGGAACTGGTCGCGCCGGTAACGGCCGGGGATAATGCGACCGCTATTGGCAAGCAGGACCTCCTGATCATTGCCGTCAAGGCGCCAGCGCTTCCTGCACTTGCTTCGGAACTCAAGCCGCTGATTGGGCCCGAGACGATGGTCATGCCCGCGCTGAACGGCGTGCCCTGGTGGTTTGTCGAGGGACAGCCATTGGCCTCGGTCGACCCTGACGGCGCAATCGCCGCCTCAATCCCGCTGGAACAGGTGGTGGGGTGCGTGGTGCACGTGTCTTGCTCGCGTTCGGCGCCCAATCGCATTGAGGTCAATCACGCCGACAGGCTCATCATCGGCGAGCCCGACGGCCAACCGAGCGAGCGGACCGCGCGGCTATTCGCGACCTTCGACAAGGCAGGGCTTCGACCTGACCTTAGCAACAATGTCCGCAAAGCCATCTGGTACAAATTATGGGGCAATGCGACGATCAACCCGCTGTCGGCGCTCACACGCGCGACGGCGGACAAGATCCTTGCGGATGCTGAGTGCCGCGCCTGGATGCTCGAAGGCATGGCCGAGCTCGCCCAGATCGCTGCGGCGATCGGCTGCCCGATCAGCGAGAGTGGCGAGGACCGGATGAAGGTCACAGCGCGGCTTGGCGCGTTCAAGACATCGATGCTGCAGGATGTCGAGGCCGGGCGGCCGATCGAGCTGGAGGCGCTGGTTGGCGCGCCGCGCGAGATTGCCGCGCGGCATGGCATTGCGACGCCGGCGCTAGACCGGCTCTACCGAGTCACCCGGCTGATGGCTGAAAGCCTCGGTTTAGGCTGACGCTTCGACCCGCCCGACGCATTCGCCGAAACCAATCCGGGCGGCGCCTTCGGCCTCGCACCAGGCCTTCAACGTCACTTCGTCGCCGTCTTCCAGGAAGCTGCGCTTTTCACCCGTCGATAGCTCGATCGGCTCCTTGCCCCCATGGCTGATCTCGAGCAGCGACCCGAGGCCGGTAGCGCTGGCCGTCGATAAGGTTCCAGTCCCGATCAGGTCGCCGGGTTGCAGGTTGCAGCCGTTAGCGCTGTGGTGGGTGATGATTTGCGCCGCGCTCCAGTACATCGCGGCGTCGGCCGACCCGCGCGAAAGCACGTGCGGAACAGCGCCGGCGTTGCGCATCTGCGCGGTGGTCAAAGTCACCTCAAGCTGGATGGCAACCCCGCCACTTTGACGATCAGCAGGATCGTCGAGGTACGGAAGTGGCTCCGGATCGCCGCTTGGTCGCGCCGGCATGGGTTTCCGGAACGGCGTCAACGCCTGAGGGCTGATGATCCATGCACTCACGCTCGTCAGGAAGTTCTTGGCGAGAAACGGGCCCAGTGGCTGATATTCCCAGGCCTGCAGATCGCGCGCCGACCAATCGTTGAGCAAGCAATAGCCGGCGATATGCTCCGCCGCTTCGCCGATCGGAATCGGCGATCCAAGCTCGTTGCCCCGCCCCACCCAGATGCCGAGCTCGAGTTCATAATCGAGACGCCGGCTTGGCCCATATTCGGGAGCGTCGGCGTCAGGCGCCTTGCGTTGCCCGCTAGGCCGGATCACCGGCTCGCCGGACGCTCGCACCGAGCTTGCGCGGCCGTGATAGCCGATCGGCACATATTTATAGTTGGGCAGGAGCGGATTGTCGGGACGGAACTGCTTGCCGACGTTGGTCGCGTGATGGATGCCGACGTAGAAGTCGGTGTAGTCGCCGATGAGGCACGGCACATGCATTCGGGCCTCGGTTTGGCCGACCAGCTGGGGCTCGACATCGTCGCGATAGCGCTCGTCGGTGAACAGCTCCTGCAGCCGCTCGCGGAGCATTTGCTGGGCCGCCTGTCCGCGGGCCAACCAGCCGTTCAAAACGGGTCGCGACAGATCTTCACGCCAATCCTCGTCGAGAAGATCGGAGATCCCTTCAAGGTCGAGCACGTAATCACCGATCGCGACCCCCGCCTTTCGGCGACGTTGCCCAACCGAAAAAATGCCGAGCGGCAGGTTCTCGATGGGAAAGTCGCTGCCTTCCGCACTGTCGACCCAGCAGCCGCTCACGGCAACTTGGCCTTGGGGAAACCGGCCCACGCTTGATCGTAATCAGGCTGGGCTCGATCGAGGGCGAATTGGGTGGGACGGTAGGGCCAGCAGGTCTCGACCATGAAAGCCATCGTGCCTTCGATCTTGGTCGGCTTGAGGGCTGCCTCGCTCGCCTTTTTCCAACTGTCGAGGTCGGGGCCGTGCCCACTCATCAAATTGTGAAGCGACAACCCGCCGGGGGCGAAGCCGTCCGCTTTGGCATCGTACGCCCCGGAGATCAGCCCCATCGCCTCACTCATCACGTTGCGGTGGAACCACGGCGGGCGGAACGTGTCTTCCGCGACCATCCAGCGCGGCGGAAAGATCACGAAGTCGGCGTTGGCCCGGCCGGGCACGTCGCTAGGGCTGGTTAGCACTGTGAAGATCGATGGATCGGGGTGGTCGTAGCTGACCGTGCCGATCGTGTTGAAGTTCGACAGGTCGTAACGCCACGGCGCGTAATTGCCGTGCCACGCGACAACATCAAGCGGAGAATGGTCGAGCGTGGTCCGCCACAGCGAGCCGAGCGACTTCTGGATGACTTCAGTCGGCTCATCCTTGTCCTCGAACCAGGCTACCGGCGATTCGAAATCGCGTGGATTGGCCAGGCCATTGGAACCGATCGGTCCGAGCTCCGGCAGACGCAGCGGAAGACCGTGGTTCTCGGCGACGTAGCCGCGAGCTTCACCGTTGACCTCCACGCGGAATTTGATGCCGCGCGGGATAAGCGCGACCGAGCCAGGGGACACGTCCATCCGACCCAGTTCCGTAGAGATGATCAGCGAGCCCTGTTGGGGCAGGATCAACAGCTCGCCGTCCGCATCCACGAACACGCGGTTCTTCATCGATTTCGAGGCGCGATAGAGATGGACGGCGACCCCTTCGAGATCTGCAGGATCGCGGTTGGCGAGCATCGTCACCAGCCCGTCGACGAAATCCCTGCCGCCAGGCAGATCCGAGGGCGGATTCCATCGCAACCGATTCGGCGCCAGGGGCTCCTTCACCGTTCCCGGCGCGAACAAAGGCGCCCCATCATACCGCTCGAACGTGCGATGATCCGCGGTCGGCCGCATCCGATAAAGCCACGAGCGGCGGTTCTCGTGCCTCGGGGAGGTGAAAGAGCTTCCCGAGACCTGCTCTGCGTAAAGCCCGAAGGCCGGGCGCTGGGGTGAATTGCGGCCCTTGGGCAGCGCTCCATCAACGGCTTCGGTTTCGAAGTGGCCGCCGAAGCCGCTCATATAGGTAAGCGCGTTCATGCGCCGCGGGTTATCGTTTCAGGCGCGCACAATCAAACGGGCGCGGCCGGTTAAGGCCGCGCCCGCACGCCGACGGGGACTCGCGACCCGCCCGCGCTCACCTGACCCTCTCCGGTCAGTTGTGGTTGACGTTGACGTCGATCTTGTCGGGAACGTCGACAGTGGTCTTGCTTCCGCCGAGGCCGAGCTGGCCGCGGAAGAGGAACAGGAGCACCAGAACGACGATGATCAGCAGGACAACGGCGAGAACGCCGCCTCCCCCGCCGCCACCAGTTTCGACTACGGTCGTGTGTTCGCGCTCCGTGCCGTTATCATCGGCCATGGAAACTCTCCCTGTCTCATCCTGTTATTGCTGCGAAACGAACGAACCGTCGCAACGGCGGTTCCGCGAAGGAGTAAGGCATTGAGATTCGAGAGACTTGCGACGGCGATGCTGCTGGGGGGGCTGGCGGCCTGCAATCAGCCGGCCCCACAGGAAGCCGTAAGGAACGAGGTCGATAACCAGCCCGCAGCTGCGAGCGCGCCTGGGCTGGATCTCAACCGTGTCGCCAATGTCTCGCTGCCGGACGACAGGACGCCGCTCGAGGAGCCCAACGGGCCGATCGATCCCAAGAGCGCGGAGGCGGCCGGCCAGGTCGTGCAGCATTATGGCGCCCTGATTGAACAGGGCCGCTGGACGGAATCGTGGAAGCTTTGGTCCGACGCGGCCACAGCGAAGGCGTTCGATCGGAATTGGCGCAACGCATCCGAAGTGCACATGGAAATCGGTAAGCCCGGGGACATGGAAGGAGCGGCCGGCTCCAGCTATGTGACCGTACCCGCGATCTTCTATGGCAAAGAGAAGAGCAGTGCCGAGTACCGGCGGGCTGCCGATGTCATCTTGAGGAGGGTCAACGATGTGCCGGGCTCCACTGAGGCACAACGCCGCTGGCACATCGAGCGGGTTGAGTGGAAGGCACCCGCCTAGAGGTTCTTCACTGCCTCTTCGAGCTGCTTCGCCTCATCCGGTGACACGGGGGCACCGCTCGCGTCGGTGATCTCGACCCCATTGTCACTGCTGTTCGCCTGGCCATCCGTCGGCGTGACGAAATCATAAGCGAACCAGATGATGCCGGCGGCCCAGACGAGCGCCATCCAGCGGCTCTTGAATATCGTACTGGAGCGCATCGGGACCATCGCCCGATTGTGCTCCTGACCGCTTAAGAATGTGTTTCTTCTGAGCGGCTTATCTCGCGATAGGGAAAATTGTCACGAATCCGGGAGTTGAAATAGGCGCCCTTGGAGAAGGCCGAGCGAAACGCCTCGGCGACCTCTTCGGGAACTTCGGAGTAGACGTAGCGGCGGCCGGTCGTGAACTCGACCCACAGCTCACCTTCCATCTGATCGTAAACGAAGCGGCGAATTACTGAGGAAGGCATGGGCTTTGAACGATTGGGCTTCTACCCTGCTCCAACTAAGGGCATTTAGGTTCATTGTGCGATGTACGTGGTGAAGGAGAGCCTCGATGATCAAGCCTGTTCCACTGCTTGCCGGTCTCAGCCTTGTTGCGGTTACTGCCTGCGCGACTCAGCCGGCCGCTGCGCCGGCACAGTTCAGCCGCGCGCCGCAATGTTTTCACGCCAATGAGGTGCTCGGCTATGCCTCTGCTCCTGACGGATCGGTTCAGCTGCAAACGGCTCAAGGTCCGTTCCAAATCAGGCTCGGCCCCAACTGTCCCGACTTCAGCTGGATGATGGAAATCGGTGTTCGGCCGGTCGATGACTCTTGGCTGTGCGAGGGCCACCCTCAGCAGATCATCACAGCCTATCAGACACCGCTGGCCCGCTGTCGGATCACGGACATCCAAAGCTTGTCGCGAGCGGCCCTGGCTGCCTGAAAAGCGGCTCAGTCGGTTGTCGGCGCGGACGTCGCCGGACGGCCGCGGCTAAGAGCACCGGCCATGCCGCCGAGCGCCAACAGTGCGCCGGTGATGGTCAGTGATGTCCACTCATAATGTTCGAGCCAGGTCGAGAAGCCCATGGCAATGATCGGCAGCACGACGCTTGAGTAAGCGGCCTTGGCCGGCCCGATTTTGCGAACCACCGGGTAATAAAGGCTGAAGGTCAGAACCGAGGCGGCTAGCGCCAGGTAGAGCAAGCCCACCCAATAGACCGGGCGGGGGTCGAACACCGGCGGGCCGGCGACTGCAAAGGCCAAGAGAGCGTCGATCAGCGCGCCGACCGCCATCGACCAGGCAAGCAGGCCGAACAAAGGATATTTGCGGATCTCGGGGCGGGCCTGGGCGACATTGGCGATCGCGGCGCCAAGCATGCCGCACAGCGTGAGGAGGATGCCGGCGACGACCTGGCGCGGGCTCGCGGCATGTTGGTGCAGCTCGTGCACGAACAAAAGCGTCATGCCGGCCACGGCGACGACCGAACTCCAGGCGAAGCGCTTGGTCGGGCGGTGCCCGAGCAATGCCCACCCAAGCAGGGTCGCGGGGATGAGCAGCAGCGCAAACACGGTGGCGACCACGCCCGAAGTGATGTGCCGCTCGGCCAGATACACGGCGTTAAAGTTCACGCTGAACTGGAAGAAGCCCAGGAAAAGTGCCGCCAAAAACCCTTTGCGATCGAGCTTTAGGCTGTCGCCTTTCCATAACGCCACGATCGCCATGGCCACCGCGGCAATGGCGAAGCGGTAGGCGACCGACCATTGCGGCGGCACGGTTCCCAGCTGGCCGCGAATGACAATCCACGTCGAGCCCCAGATCGCGGTGAAGATGATGAATGGGATGACGACCGAGCCCATCTCGGCCTGAAGGTTTTCGGGAGCCTCGCCCTTGTTCACATCCCGCGGCATCGACAGAGACTAAGCGACGCCGCGCGTCTTGCGCCAATCAATGGCGATCGAACGCTGATAAGCAGCGCTTATGCGGCTCATAGGGCGGCAAGCGCCGCGGCAAATCGCTCGACGTCTTCACCGCGCTGGTCCCAGCTGGTCACGAGGCGGATTTCGCCGGGTCCCCAGTCGTAGAAATCAAAGCCTTGGTCGCGCAGGCGCTGTGCCTCTTCGCTCGAGACATTGAGGAAGACTTCGTTCGCTTCGACGGGATAGACCAGCCGCTGCGGAGCGGCCCTGGCCAGGGCCTGCGCAGCCGCATTGGCGGCTCCCCCATTCTCCAGCCAAAGGCCGTCCTCAAGCAGGGCCAGGATTTGCGCCGCGAGCATGCGGCCCTTCGAGGCGAGGTGCCCCGCCCGCTTGCGCCTGACCGCAACCTCGTCGGCGAGTTCGGTCTTGAACAGCACCAGGCATTCAGCGCTGAGCCCGCCATTCTTAACGAACCCGAACGAAAGCGCGTCGACCCCGGCGCGCCAGGTCACGTCCGCCGCGCTTTCGCCGGTTGTCGCCAGCGCATTGGCGAAGCGAGCGCCGTCCATATGGAAGGCGAGACCTTTGGCTTTCGCGACGTCGCCCAATGCGGCAACCTCATCCGCGCGATAGACCAGGCCATATTCGGTCGCGTTGGTGATCGAGATGGCGGCTGGCTGAACCTGGTGGACGTCGGGGCGGATGCGTTCGCAAGCAGCGCACACCGTTTCGGCGTCGATCTTTGCGCCGGCTCCATCGAGTAGCACGAGCTTGGCGCCGCCGGTAAAGAAGCCCGGAGCCCCCGCTTCATCGACCTCGATATGCGCGTCCTTGTGGCACAGGATTGCGCGGTAGGGCGGGCAGAGGGCGCCAAGGGCAATGCAATTGGCCGCGGTGCCAGTCGTAACCCAGAATGCGCGAACTTCAGTCTCAAACAGGTTCGAGAGGACGCCGTCCAGCCGCTTGCTGAGAGCGTCGCCGTCGTACGCGGTATCGACGTGGTTGGAAGCGGCGATCGCTTCCATCACTTTGGGATGGGCGACCGCCGCATTGTCCGAAAAGAAGCGCATCACCGGCGAATGACGGCACCCGCTCGGCCCGTCAATCGCGGCGCGGCAGCCTCAGAAGACAAACCTCACGTCGATATTGGCGGTGTGCGAAGTGACCGATTTGCCGAACTCGCCGCGATAGTTGGCGTCGATCTTCATCCGCTCGTTACCGACCACCTCAAGATTGGCACCGGCAAGGAATGAGCTCTTGTCGAAGCGCGTCGACATCAGCGCCGGATCGGTCGTTTGATCGCTGCCGATGAGCCGGAACGGATGAGTGATCGAGCCCCGGTCATGGAACACGCCGCCACCGGTCAGGGAGAACCGTGCGGTTGGCGTGATGTTCATGCCGAAGGTCAGATGCGGCGACACGGTTTCGATGCGGTTGGTGTCGCTTGGCGCCGTTACGCCGAGGCCAGCGAGGCCGTCTTCGGTGAAGCCGTGTTGCTTCAGCCAAATGATCGATCCGTCGACCTCGGGGCGGACAAAGAGTTTGCCGAGGTCGAAGCTGTAGCCGACGTTGCCAGCCAGCTGCTCGTAGCTCGTTTTGTAGTTGGAGCGGCCGACGCCGGCGACAAAGATGTTCTGGTTGCGCTTCGCATCGTTCTTCTGACGACCGGCGCTGGCGGTGATCGAAATCGAGCCCGCGTCGCCCGGCCCGAATAGCTTGCGCAGGCCGATGCCGCCATGGAGCCCGTTCCCGTCGGACTTAGCCTGGCCGCTGTTGAAACGAAGATCGGCCAGCGCGTCGTAGCCAATAGCGGCTGCAAGGCCGAAACCGCTGCCGAGCGGCTGCTCGAGCCCGCCGCGCAATTGTGCCCCGCCGTTCTGCTTGAACGACAGGTCGCCGCGGTCGCCGTTGCGCTTGATGCTGTGCGTGCCGATCTGTCCCCACATGCAGGTGCGGTCGGCGGTCGTGGACACGCGATGGCAACCAAACAACTGCTGGCCGAATTCACGCGCGGCGACGAATTGGGTGACCGACGGAGCAAGCAGCGCTTCGGGGTCGAGCTCGTCGAAGATTTCGGCGTAAATCCCTTCTTCGCCTGCGGTCAGGTTGCCCAGCAAGGCCATCAGACGGCCAATGCCCGAGGCGCCACCCGCAAGCAGCGCGCGGTCCATGTAATGGCCGAGGGATTGCTCGTTGGGGTTGAGGAACGCTTGGCCGAAATCGCTGTCGAACGCGAGCTGGATGCCCTCGTCCCCGGCAAGCACATGATAGTCGAGCGCGATCGTGTCCGGGATTACTAGCCCGTTGTCGACGCCGACACCGCCCGTCGCAAAGAGCGGTATCGGATCTGCATTTTCGAGCCAGATGAGCGTGATGTCGGCAGTGCCGGCCACCGTCGCATCGCCCGTGACGGTGACAAGGTCGGACTCATAAGGCCCGAACGCAATGTCGAACCAGTCGTGGCCGGTGTCTGTCTGGACGAACGAGCCATTGATCGTGAGGTGGCTGATCACGCCGGTGCCGAAATTGAGGCTCATGGCCGCCTCTGCAGCTTGGGCAGCCTGCGCGCTCGCGCTGGCGCTGCCGCCGCCCGAACCCCAGGTTTCGCCGGCCGCCAGGTCGATCGGGAAACGCGGCGCCGACAGGCCGAGGTGCATATCGCCCTCGTTGGTAAACACGCCATCCGGCCCAAGATCGATGGTGTCGATCGATGTGAAGAGTGCACCCGGCCCGTTGACGAGGCTGTTGTTGCCGCCACCGAGGTACACGTTTCCGATGATTGCACCGTTGTTGACGATATGATCGTTTCCATCGCCGGCTTCGATGGCGGTGCCGGACACAGCCGAAATCGTCCCGGTGGTGGTGATCGTGTTGTCGACGCCGCCGACAATCTTCACGCCGACGCCGGATCCGCTGCCGCCGCGAATATCGCCATCGCTGTTGATGGTGATGTTGCCACCGCCACCCGGGCCGTTGCTTTCCGCATAGACCGCGATCGAATTGGCGCCGGGTGCCAGGACCGAACCCGTGATGTCGAGCGTGATCGGCCCGCCGGTGCCGGTCGCAGTGATCGCAAGAGGTGCGAATGCCGCGGTCTTCGCCGCAGCTGCCGCCGCTGCAAAGCCAGAGATGGACGAGCCGTCAAAGCTTCCGCCGCCGCCGAGGCTTTGCGCCACGATGCCAAACGAATTGGCGCCGGATACGAGGATGTCGCCCGTCTGCGAGTAATCTATGGAGCCGGCATCGCCGCCGCCGATCGTCTGCATCAGGATGCCATAAGCGCCCGTACCCTGAGTCGAGACGGAGCCCGTCAGGTCGAACGCAATCGAGCCGGCGTCGCCAGCTCCACCGGCATTGCCGAATGTACCGTCAGCGAAGCCGCCGCCGCCGCCCAGGCTCTGCGCAATGATCCCGATGGCGCCGGCGCCGTAGGTCGTGACGTCGCCCTTCTGGGTGTAATCGATGTCGCCGCCGTTTCCGCCGCCGACGCTCTGCAGCAGCACGCCATAAGCGTCCTCGCCCTTGGTCTGGACCGAGCCATTTAGCTTGAGCGCGATCGAGCCGGCGTCACCCGTACCGCCGTCATTGCCGAAGGTATCAGCCGCGTACCCGCCGCCGCCCGCAAGACTCTGCGCGATGATTCCAACGGCTCCGTCACCCTGCGTCACGACGTCGCCGGACTGGTGATAATCGAGGGCCCCGGAATCGCCGCCGCCGATCGACTGGATCAGCGCGCCATAAGCATCCGTGCCCGCGGTGAAGATCGACCCATCCATGTGGAACGACAACGGTCCGGCAGTTCCGGTCCCCGCATCGGCCGCAAAGATTCCGGCGAAGGGATTGCCCCCAGCGCCGCCGAAGCTTTGCATGAGCAGGCCGATCGCTCCGTCGCCCCAGGTGATGATGTCGCCCGATTGATTGTAATCGATGATGCCGCCGCTGCCGTCTCCGACCGATTGCATGAAGACCGCGATCGAGCGATCGCCGGCGGTGTAAATGGTCCCGTCGATGTCCAGCGAAACCGAGCCCGCGGCGCCAGCGCCGCCTGCAGTGCCGGCGAATGTGCCGTCGACGAAGCCGCCGCCGCCGCCAATGCTCTGCGCGATGATGCCGAGGGCGCCGTCGCCAAGCGTGACGATGTCACCTTCCTGTCGATAATCGACGTTGCCGGCGTCACCGCTGTTATCGTCGCTGAGCGTGACGACCGGCGAGGTGAAGTCACCGAATACCGCGCCGCCGCCGCCGCCAATCGACTGAAGGAGCACGCCGTGCGAGCCCTGGCCCTCGGTGTAGACGCTGCCGCCATTGAGGACACTGACGTTCTCGCCCGACCCGGTCGCTCCGGAGTTGCCGCCAAGAGTGATGTTCGGGGAGTCGACGCCCTGGAACAACACCTGGCCGCCGCCTGCGCCGATGGATTGAACGACTAGGCCCGGGCTGTGGCTGCCTCCGGTCATGAAGCCGCCGGTGAAGCTCGTGCCGATCGTGCCGCCATCGTTTCCGGTGCCGCCGTTCGCGCCCAGGGTTGCGCTTGTCGGGGTTGGAGGAACGGATAGCGGGCTCACTGTCGAGGACAGCAGGCCAGCTTTGCTCGTGATTGCCGGCATCGCCGCCGCCGTTGAGGCCGCAGTGGTCGCGGCCGATCCGACAAAGATCTGCGCAGAACCGCCGCCGCCGCCAATGGATTGGATGATTGCGCCGGGCGAGAAATTGCCCGCCGTCCCAACGAAGCCGCTTTGGTTATGGATGATGTTGCCGCCGGCCGAATTGCCGGTATCGGTCCCGCCGAGAATCGCGTTGACCCCGCCGAACTCGGTCGGATCTTCGGTCGTTGCGTCGACGATCAGGACACCGCCGCCGCCGCCGATGGTCTGCAAGCGAATGCCGGTCGTGTCGGTGCCGTCGGTCAGAATCTGCCCGTCGTGTTCGCTCTCCAGATCACCGCCATTGTTGTTGTCGCCGTCGATTCCGCCGAGCGTTCCCGAGAACGCCAGCGGAAGTTGCGGATCGGTGTAGTCGGGATCATCGAGGGTCACGACGTCGCTGTGCAGCACGATCGTGCCGCCACCGCCGCCGATGGCCTGGAAGCTGATGCCGGCACCATGGTCGCCGCCCGCGCCGATGGTACCGCTGGAGTTCACGGTCACCTTGCCGCTATTCATGTCCGTTGAGCCGTCAGCGCCGGCGCGTGCGATCACCAACGGATCGGGCGGCGCCGCCGGGTCGGTGCTGCCGCCATAAGCGAAGCCCGGAAGCGTGGTGATGCCGTTGAACGACAGGTTGATCGTCCCGCCGCCGCCGTTAATGCTTTCGGCGACGATTGCCTGCGAACCCGCGCCGAGCACGGTAATGTCGCCGGTGTGGTTCACAGTGACGTTGCCGCCGGTACCGCCACTGCCGCCGCCGGTCGCTCCGACGATCGCCGACAAGGCGTTGCCGATAACCAACGTGTAGGGCTCGCCGGTAAGGCCGAAGCCCATCGACGAATTGCCGCCGCCGCCACCGATCGACTGCGCCAGGATACCGTCAGCATTCGCGCCGGTAGTCAGGATTTGGCCGCTGTTGGTGACGGTGACATTGCCGCCGTCTCCGCCGTCGCCGCCGACACCGCCGATCGCGATCAGCGGAGCATTGGTCGGAGCGCTAATGTTGAGGTTGGCGGCGAGCACGAGGCCGCCATTGCCGCCGCCGCCGCCGATCGACTGCGCGAAGATGCCGTGGGCGCCCTCGCCCGCCGTCTGGATGAGACCGCTATTGTCGACGGTGACAGTGCCGCCGGTATTTCCGTCGCCGCCGATAGCGCCGAAATTGAAGCCGAACGTGCCGTTGTCCTTGCTTCCCGTGACGACAGTCAGTGAAAGGATCGACGAGCTGTTGCCGCCGCCGCCGCCGAGCGATTGCGCGAAGATGCCGTAGGCGCCCGCGCCTTCGGTAACGATCGTGCCGCTGTTGAGCGCTGTGGTCGGGCGGTTGGTGACGGTGACATCGCCGCCGGTACCGCCGCTGCCGCCATTGCCGCCGATGTTGAACACGGCGCGAAGGGAATTGGACTGGCCACCCCCGGCGCCAATCGCGAGATCCATGATCACGCCGGCGTCGCCGCCGCCGCCGCCGATAGAGTTGGCGCTGATGCCAGCCGAATCGATGCCGGTCGTGTAGATCAGGCCTTCGTTCAGGACGTCGACGTCACCGGCGGTGTTGCCGGTGCCGCCCGCGCCGCCGACGTTGATGTCGAGCGAGCTGTCCGTGCCGTTGCCCTGGATGTGAGCACCGACGACTGCGCCGCCGACACCGCCACCGCCGCCGATGGCCTGAGCGCGAATGCCGTAGGAACGGTCGCCGCTGGTGGCGATCGTACCGGTATTAGTGACGTCCACATCGCCGGAGACGGCGCCGCCGCCGCCCTTGCCGCCGACCGCAACAGTGACGGTCGTCGAGGCTTTGTCGCTGCTTGAGCCGCGCAGCTCGAGGTCGAGCGTCATCGCCTGGCCGCCGGCACCGCCGCCGCCGCCGAGGGACTGGGCGAGGATGCCGTCCGCTTCTGTGCCCTTGGTCAGGATCAGTGCATCGTTGGTGACCGTGACGAGGTCCGAGATCGCTCCAGTGCCGCCGGCCCCGCCGATCGCCATGGCGAGCGAGCCAGCGTCCTGGAAGATGATGTTGGTGACGCCGCCGCCCATGCCGCCTTCGCCGCCGATCGACTGGGCGACGATGCCCTTCGAGCGGTCGCCTTCCGTGCTGATGTCGGCGTGGTTGTAGACGCTGACCGTGCCCGACTTGCCGCCGGCGCCGCCTTCAAGGCCGAGCGCGAACGAACCGCCGAAGCTCTTGGCGTCGCTGCCCGTGCCGCTGCGTCCCGACCCGGAAATTGCGATGGAGCCGCTGGTGCCGCCGGCACCGCCGGTCGACTGGGCCAGGATGCCAAGCGAATCCATGCCCTTCGTGACGATCGTGCCGTCCGTGGTGACCTCGACGTTGCCGCCAAGACCGCCCGCGCCGCCTTCGCGGCCGATACCGATCTGAAGCTTGTTCTTGGCCAGCAGGGCCGGCGCCATGTTGAGCGCCGCGTTGCCACCGCCACCAGCGAGCGACTGCGCCGTGATGCCGTTCGATCCGTCGCCGTGGGTTTCGATGAAGCCGTCGTGGTCGACGGTGACGTTGCCCGCGGTGCCGCCATCTCCGCTGCCGCCGCCGACCGCGACCGTCAGCGCAGTCGCGTTGCGCACAAGGCCGAGGCCGACGTTGAAGTTGGCGTTGCCGCCGCCGCCCGCGAGCGATTGCGCAAGGATGCCCGCGCTGGCGTCGCCATCGGTCAGGATGTCTCCGTTGTGGCGAACGTCGACGATGCCGCCGTCGCCCGCCGCCGAGCCGTCACCGCCGATTGCGAAAATCCCCGCGACATTGTCGCTTTCTTCGCCCTGCAGCGTCGCTGCGAAGACGAAGTTCATGCCGGCATCTCCGCCACCACCGCCGATCGACTGCGCCTCGAGGCCAGTCGATCCGTCGCCGAACGTGGTGATGAGGCCAGGAGTCTCGGTTTCAACCCCGGCGACGTCGGTGTAGCCGCGAACAACCGTCACGTCGCCGGCGTCGCCGCCGACACCGCCAGTGCCGCCGACTCCGATGGCGATCGGGCTGCCCTTGGGAGCAATCGCGCCGGTGACGTTCATGCCGCCCGCGCCACCGCCGCCGCCGATCGACTGAGCGACCACGCCGGGCGCGTTCCTGGCGAACTCGACACCAGAGTAGGTGACGGCGTTGGTGTCCGGATCGACGCTGATGACCGTGTTGACAAAGACATTGCCATTGCTGGTGAGGCTGACATCGCCGGCGTCCGCGCCGGTGCCGCCCTTGCCGCCAAGCCCGCCGGCAATCGCCAAGCCATCAGTCTTCGCGGGACCGGTGCCAGTATTGACCGAAGCCGCAACGCTGAGGCCGCCCAAGCCGCCGCCACCGCCGACCGACTGGACGAGGATGCCGTGCGCTTCCGCACCGTCGACCATGACCTGGCCGTGCTGCGTGATGGTGACGTCGTCGGCCGTGTTGCCGGCGCCGCCAAACCCTCCGACGCCAAAGACGACAGAAGGCTCGGTGCCGGTCTTGGTCGCCTCAATGCCGCCCGAGACGTTGATGCCGCCGGCGCCGCCGCCGCCGCCAACCGACTGCGCGAGTAAGCCGGTCGACCGATTGCCCGACGCGAACAGATCTGCATCGACCGTGCCCGTAACACTGCGCCCAAGGCCGCCGTCGCCGCCGAACCCGCCAACGCCCATGACCAGCTGGCCCGAGGTCGAAATGCCGCCCGAGACATTAATCCCGCCCTGGCCGCCGCCGCCGCCGATCGACTGGATCGCGACCGCGACCTTGTCGTCGCCAATGCCCTGGACCTGGACCCGATCGGTCGAGCCAACCGGCGCGCCGATGTCGGCGATCACAACGCCCGCATCGCCGCCGTCGCCGCCAAACCCGCCAACGCCAAGCGCAGCGACGCGCGACTTGTTGTCGCTCGATCCGGTGATCGAAATCTGGCCGCTGACGTTCATCCCGCCTGCGCCGCCACCGCCGCCGATCGACTGGATGATGACGCCGTTTGAGCCGCCGTCGCGTGTCCGGTAGGCCGGGTTGGTGAAGGAGATGTCCGGAAACAGGTCCGGGAAGGGGGTTACGGTTTCCTCGGGCGTGCGGATGTCGGACGTCAGCCCCGAAGCAAGCACGTTACCGGTGATGGTCGCGGTGACGTTCTGGCCGATGCCGCCGCCGCCGCCGAAACCGCCAAGCCCGAAGCCGAGGCTGGCCGCGTCGCCGGCCGTCGTGAAGGAAATGCCGGCTGTGACGTCGATCCCCCCGTGGCCACCGCCACCGCCGAGGCTTTGCACGACAATGCCGTCCGATTCCGCGCCGCTTGTGAAGGTGTCGCCGGTGCGTGTGAAGATGACTTCACCGGCATCGCCACCGTCGCCGCCGAAGCCGCCGATGCCGACTGTCCCGGTGCCCGCGGTGCCTGTGCCGATCGCGAGCGCGCCGGAAATGTTCAGTCCGCCGTTGCCGCCGCCGCCGCCAAGCGACTGGGCGATGACGCCCGCGGACTGCTTGCCCTGGGTGATGTAAGTTCCGGTGATATCGCCGGTGACCTTTTCGGCCTTGCCGGCGCCGCCGCCGAAGCCGCCAACGCCGACCGAGACCGCTACCGACGTATCGTCGCTGGGCGTGAAGGAGACGTTGCCGGTTACGTTGAACGCGCCGTTACCGCCCGCTCCGCCGACGCTTTGCAGCATCGCGCCGTAGCTGTTGTCGCCGAATGTCGTGACGTCGCCATCGATGGTCCCGTCGACTTCGTCTGCATCGCCGCCGCCGCCGCCGAAACCGCCAAGACCGAAGCCGAGCGAACCGGTGGTGCTGCGGCTGGCCGAAATGCCGCCGGTCACGTTGAAGCCGCCAGAGCCGCCGCCGCCGCCGGCCGACTGCATCAGCGCGCCGTACGCATCGTCGCCGACGGTCGTGATATTGCCGGTGATCGAGCCGGTAACCTTTCCGGCGTCGCCGCCATCGCCGCCGAAGCCGCCGATGCCAACGCCGAGCGTGCCCGCGCCGGTATCGCCCATGGAAATCGAAATGCCGCCCGTGACGTTGAAGCCACCCGCGCCGCCGCCCCCACCAAGGCTTTGCATCGCAGCGCCGAACGAGCCGTCGCCGCGCGTAATGATATCGCCGGTCAGCGTGCCGTCGACGTCTGAAGCATAGCCGCCGTCGCCGCCGAAGCCGCCAACGCCGACCATGATGTTGCCGGCGAGCTTCTTCGACAGGGCAATTCCGCCGGTGACGTTGAAGCCGCCAGCACCGCCACCGCCGCCCACCGACTGCAGCAGGAGCGCACCTGATTCATTGCCGGTGGTGTCGATGTCGCCGTTGACGTGTGCGGTAACGCCGAGCGCGTAACCGCCATCGCCGCCGCCGCCGCCAACGCCAACGCCTAGATTCCCCGCGCCTTCGCTGGCCGCAGACAGCAGGCCGGTGATGTTGAAGCCTCCAGCACCGCCGCCGCCACCCAGCGACTGGGCAACGATACCGCGAGAATTGTCGCCGCGAGTGATCGCCGAATAGAGCGTGTCCGCGCTGTCGTCGGTGCGCTGCTGGACATCGAGCGTAACCTCACCCGAATATCCGCCGTTTCCGCCGCTGCCGCCGACGCCGACGCCGACCGTTCCGGCGCCCTTGCCGGCAAGGCTGACCCCGGCCGTAACGTTAAAGCCCCCAACGCCACCGCCGCCGCCGATCGATTGGGCGAGGATGCCATCGCTGTCGTCGCCTCCGGTATAGGTCACGCCGGTAATATCGGCGATCACGTCGAAGGCATTGCCGCCGCCGCCACCCGAACCGCCTACGCCGACCGCAACGCCGCCAGAGCCGGTGCCGGCGCCATTGATCGAACCGGTGACGTTGAAGCCACCCGCGCCGCCGCCGCCTCCGAGCGACTGCGCGACCACGCCGCGCGATTCGTCACCCAAGGTGTAGGCCGCAACGAGCAGATCCGTCGGCGCCGTTACGGCCCGATTGATTTCGACCGTGACATCGTCGGCATCGCCACCGAGCCCGCCCGATCCGCCAACGCCGACATTGACCGTCCCAGCACCCTTGCCCGCAAGCGCGATCCCCGCCGTCACGTTGAAGCCGCCGGCGCCGCCGCCGCCGCCCACTGACTGGGCGAGCACGCCGTCGCTGTTGTTGCCCTGCGTGTAAGTCGCGCCGCTGACGCCGACATTGACCACGCCGGCCTGCCCGCCGCCGCCGCCCGAGCCGCCAACCCCGACGTTTACGCCGCCAGCGCCGGTTCCGGCGCCTTGGATCGAGCCCGTGACGTTGAAGCCGCCGGCGCCGCCGCCGCCGCCCAGCGACTGGGCGACGATGCCGCGCGAATTGTCCCCACTGGTGGTCGCCGCGACCAGCAGCGCGTTGGTCGCCGTATAGCCATCATTGATGTCGAGGGTGACGTTCTCGGACCTGCCGCCAAGGCCGCCCGACCCGCCGACACCGACGTTGACCGAACCGGCACCCGTGCCCCCGATGTCGATCCCGGCAGTGACGTTGAAGCCGCCTGCGCCCCCGCCGCCACCGATCGATTGGGCAAGCACGCCATCGCTGTTGTCGCCCTCGGTGGAGGTCGCGCCCCTGATCGTCAGAGTCACCGCTTCCGACTGTCCGCCGTTTCCGCCGGAGCCACCGACGCCAACATTGACTCCGCCTGCGCCAGTGCCGGCGCCGTTGATCGCGCCAGTAACGTTGAATCCGCCCGAGCCGCCGCCGCCGCCCAGCGATTGCGCGACGATGCCCCGCGAATTGTCGCCGAGCGTCGACGAGGCGATCAAAAACTCATCCATCGCCGTGCGGGTGTTGACGTCCGCAATAACCACGCCCGAAACGCCACCACTGCCGCCCGAACCGCCGACGCCGACATTGAGGCTTCCAGCGCCAGTTCCGGCGACCGAAATCCCTGCGCCGACGTTGAAGCCGCCCGCGCCGCCGCCGCCCCCGACCGACTGGATCAGGATGCCGTCGCTATCGTCGCCCTCGGTATAGGTCGACCCGGTGACATTGACGGTCACCGCCTTGCCAACGCCGCCACCGCCGCCGGATCCGCCAATCCCGACATTGGCGCCGCCAGCGCCCGTCCCGGCCGCGTTGATTCCCGCGGCGACGTTGAAGCCGCCCGAGCCACCACCGCCGCCCAGGGACTGAGCAACGATTCCGCGCGATTCATCACCCATCGTCGATGCAGCGACCAGGTCACCGGTCGGGCTCGTCACGCCGCGATTGAGGTCGAGCGTGACGGCCTCGCCGTCTCCGCCGGTGCCGCCGGAACCGCCGACGCCGACATTGACCGTGCCCGCGCCCGTCCCGCCAACTGCAATTCCAGCCGAGACGTTGAAACCGCCCGCGCCGCCGCCGCCGCCGATCGACTGGGCGAGCACCGCGTCGCTGCTCTTGCCTTGCGTGTAGGTTGCGCCGGTGATGCCGACATCGACGATGCCCGCCTGCCCGCCACCGCCGCCAGAGCCGCCGATGCCAACGTTGACCGCCCCGCCGCCGGTGCCGGCCGCGGAAATGGAACCGGTGACGTTGAAGCCGCCAGAACCGCCGCCGCCGCCCAGCGACTGGGCAACAACGCCGCGCGAATTGTCGCCCGTGGTGGTCGCCGCAGTCAGCAGCGTGTTGGTTGCCGAATAGCCATCATTGATGTCGAGAGTGACGTCCTCGCCGCGGCCGCCGAGGCCGCCTGAACCGCCGACGCCAACATTGACCGAGCCGGCGCCCGCGCCCGCAAGATCAATCCCCGCCGTCACGTTGAAGCCGCCGGCACCGCCGCCGCCGCCGATCGATTGGGCAAGGACCGCGTCGCTGTCGCTACCTTCGGTGGAGGTCATGCCCCTGACCTTCAGGGTCACCGTTTCCGATTGTCCGCCGCCGCCGCCCGAACCGCCGATGCCGACATTGACGCCGCCAGCGCCCGTCCCGGCCGCGTTGATCGAACCGGTGACGTTGAATCCGCCTGAGCCGCCACCGCCGCCGAGGGACTGCGCGACGATGCCGCGCGACCCATCACCAAGCGTGCTGGCCGCAACCAGCGTTTCGTCCATCGCGGTACGCTTGTTGACGTCCGCGATGACGATGCCGGAGATACCGCCGCTGCCGCCAGAACCGCCGATGCCGACGTTGACGCTGCCCGCGCCCGTGCCGCCAGCGGAGATTCCCGCGCCAACGTTGAAGCCGCCCGCACCACCGCCGCCGCCGACGGATTGGATGAGGATGCCGTCGCTATCGTTGCCTTCAGTGTAGGTTGAACCGGTGATGTCGACCGTCACCGATTTGCCGGCGCCGCCACTTCCGCCCGAACCGCCGATGCCGACATTGGCGCCGCCCGCGCCCGTGCCGGCCGCGTTGATCGCGGCGGTGACGTTGAAGCCGCCCGAACCGCCGCCGCCGCCCAGCGACTGCGCAACAATGCCGCGGGAATCATCGCCCTTGGTGGAGGCGGCGACCAGCGCCGCGGTCGGCGTCGTCACTGCCTTGTTGATATCGAGAGTCACGGCTTCGCCCGAGCCGCCTGAGCCGCCCGATCCACCGATGCCGACATTGACCGTGCCGGCGCCTGCGCCCGCCAGGGCGAGGCCGCCGGAGACGTTGAAGCCGCCCGCGCCACCGCCGCCGCCGATCGACTGGGCAAGAATGGCATCACTGCCCTTGCCCTCGGTCAGCGTCGCGCCGGTGATTCCGACGTCGACGATGCCGGCCGCGCCGCCGCCGCCGCCCGACCCGCCGATACCAACATTGACACCGCCAGCGCCCGTTCCGCCCGCGGTAATCGACGCGGTGACGTTGAAGCCGCCCGCGCCGCCGCCGCCGCCCAGCGATTGAGCGACAATGCCCCGCGAATCGTCGCCCAAGGTCGACGCTGCAACCAGCTGGTCGTTGGTTGCGGAATAGCCGTCATTGACGTCGACCGTGACCTGGTCGGCCGCGCCGCCGAGGCCGCCCGAACCGCCAATCCCGACACCGACCGAGGCCGCGCCGACTCCGCCGACATTGAGGCCGCCGGTGACGTTGAAGCCGCCCGCGCCGCCACCGCCGCCGATCGACTGAGCGAGAATTCCATCGCTTCCGTCGCCTTCGGTCGCGGTGTAGCCCTTCACATTGACGGTGACCGTGCTGGCCTTCCCGCCCGTACCTCCGGAGCCGCCAATGCCGACATTGACGCCGCCAGCGCCAGCGCTCGCGAGGGCAATGTTCCCAGTAACGTTGAATCCGCCGGAGCCGCCGCCGCCCGCAAGCGACTGAGCGACAATGCCGCGCGAGCGATCGCCCTTGGTCGTTGCCGCAACGGTATCCTCGTCGAGGCCAAGGATGTTCTTGTTGACGTTGACCGTAACGGCGCCGGAAATGCCGCCGGTCCCGCCAGCACCGCCGATGCCGACGCCGATATTGCCAGCGCCCGCGCCGGAGAGAGAGATCCCACCCGAGACGTTGAACGCGCCCGCGCCGCCGCCGCCGCCGACGGACTGAGCGAGGATCGCATCGCTGTCGTCGCCTTCGGTGTGTGCGCTACCGATGACGTCCAGGTCGACTGCATCGGCGGTTCCGCCGCCACCGCCCGCGCCGCCGATACCGACGTTGATCCCGACCGCGCCGGTTCCGGCTGCAGTCAGCGATCCACTGATGTTGAAGCCGCCCGAGCCGCCGCCGCCGCCGACGCTCTGGGCGATGATTGCGGCGGATTCGTTGCCGTAGGTCCTGGCGATGCCAGTGAGCTCAGAATCAACCCACAGCGCGGATCCGCCGGTGCCGCCTGAACCGCCGAGACCGACGCCGATATTGCCTGCAGCGGTGCCGCCGAAGCTCAAGCCGCCGGTGACGTTGAAGCCGCCTGCGCCCCCGCCGCCGCCGACCGATTGCGCGATGAAGCCAGCCGACTGGTCGCCGTGCGTCGTAACCGATTCAGCGCTGGCGTCGACCCAATTGGCCCCGCCGCCGCTTCCGCCCGAGCCGCCAAGGCCAACACCGATCGAACCGCTGGCAACCCCGCCGACAGTCAGATTTCCGCTGATGTTGAACGCGCCTGCGCCGCCACCGCCGCCGGCGGATTGGACGAGAATGCCGCGCGACTGGTCGCCCCATGTTTCGACGCTGTCGTAGACATCGCCAGTGACCGTATTGCCCGCACCGCCCGTGCCGCCGGAGCCGCCAAGGCCGACGGAAACGCCGAGCCCGGCGCTACCGCCGAACGCGAGGTTGCCACTAACGTTGAATCCGCCCGATCCGCCGCCGCCGCCGACCGACTGGATCACGACGCCGTCAGACTGATCGCCATAGGTGAGGACGGTGCCGTCGGCCGTGCCGGTGACCACACCACCACCGCCCGCGCCGCCACCTGCGCCGCCGAGGCCGACTGCGACGCCGCCTGCAAATCCGCCCGACGCCTGGATGTTGCCGCTGACGTTATAGCCGCCCGACCCGCCGCCGCCGCCAACCGACTGAACCAGCATGCCGGTTGAGCGGTCGCCGCCGGTTTGGATGTTGCCGCCGACTTCACCGGTTACTTGCCCACCGGCGCCGCCAAGGCCGCCTTTGCCGCCAAGGCCGACCGCGCCGCCGATGCTGGCCCCGCCCGACAGGCCGAGAGTGCCGGAAATGTTGAAGCCCCCGGTGCCACCGCCGCCGCCAATTGACTGGGCAATGAAGCCAGCGGCATCGGTCCCTAGGCGATCGTCGCCACCGGTGAGGATGTTGCCATCAAAGGTGGCATCGACGGTGCCGCCCATGCCGCCGTTGCCGCCGTCGCCGCCGATTCCGACCGCAGCTGTGACGGCCACGCTATCGCTGGCCGCTGCCGCGACACTGACGCTCATGCCACCCTTGCCGCCGCCGCCGCCAACCGACTGCGCGATGAAGCCGGTCGAGTAGGATCCCTGAGTCTCGATGCTGCCACCGGAATCGACGTTGACGGTACCGCCAATTCCCCCGCTTCCGCCCGATCCGCCGAGGCTCATCGAGAAGGAACCGCTGAAACCGAGGCCGCCCGATGCAGATGCCGCGACCGAGGCTCCGCCCGCGCCGCCACCGCCTCCAACGCTCTGTGCAAATAACCCTTCGGAGAAGTCACCGGTAGTCAGGATCGAGACATCGCCGTTGACCGTGACGGTGCCGCCCTGGCTCCCGGCGCCGCCGCTGCCGCCAAGCGCGATGCTGGCCGATCCGAAGGCGCCTGCAGAGGCCTGAACCGCAAAGCCGCCGGTGCCCCCGCCGCCGCCAACCGACTGCGCGAAAATGCCGCGCGACCGGTCGCCGGTGGTGATGATCTGCGGCAATACCGAATTCACGCTCGTGAAATTGACCGTGACGTCGCCGCCTTTGCCGCCTGAACTTCCGCTGCCGCCGAGCGAGACGCCCGCGAATAGGCTGACCGACGTCGACGACCCGCCATTGCCGCCGCCGCCACCAACCGACTGCGCGAACAAGCCGTGAGAATCGTCGCCGGTAGTCTGCATGCCACCCGAAATATTCGCGGTGACCGTGCCGCCATTATTGCCAGCGCCACCACTGCCGCCAATCGTCAGGAACGCGCCGCCGGAGGATCCGCCGTCGCCGCCGCCGCCGCCGATTGATTCAGCCTGGATGGCTGACGACATATTGCCGGCGGTCGAAACGGTACCGCCATTGGTGACGGTAACGCTGCCGCCGATACCGCCGCCCGAGCCCGAACCACCGATCGCCGCGAGGCCGCCGGCGTCACCGCCGCTGCCCCCACCGCCGCCAATCGACTGGGCGTAAATGCCTTGGCTGAAGGCGCCCGTTGTCCGGATGATACCAGTGTTGCCGATGATGACGTTGCCGCCGTTGCCGCCAGTGCTCGACGATCCGCCGATCGAGACCAAGCCACCGCCATCGCCGCCGCTGCCGCCGCCGCCGCCGACCGATTGTCCGTAGATGCCTCGGGCCAGCCGGCCGCCGGTCGTGATATCGCCGGCATTGTTGACCGTAACCAGCTTGCCGATGCCCCCGGTGCTACCCTTGCCGCCGAGCGCGACGATGCCGACCGCCGAGGCTCCGGATCCGCCGCCGCCGCCGATGGATTGAGCGACAACGCCGTCAGCGCCGCTACCCGATGTCGTGATGTCGCTCGCCGCGCCGAGCGTCACAGTAACGATGCCGCCGTCGCCGCCGCTGCCGCCGCTGCCGCCTAGTGTAACGAGACCGCCCGAGGTGTTCGCGCTACCGCCGCCGCCGCCGACCGACTGTGCGACAATACCGCGCGCGTCCTGCTCATGTGTGACGATGGTCGCCGAGCTGTTCACCGTGACGCTGCCGCCGGCCTTGCCGGAGCCGCCCGAGCCGCCCATCGTGAAAACGCCGCCGGTCCCGCCCGCAGTACCGCCAGTGCCGCCGATCGACTGGGCGTAAATGCCGTAGGCGCCGATGCCCTTGGTTTCGATATAGGCGCCGGCCGCCGCGTCGACCTGCACGTTCCCGGCGTAGCCGCCGTCGCCGCCGCTGCCGCCGAACGAGGCAACGCCGCCAGTTGAGCCGGTCGAGCCACCACCCCCGCCGATCGACTGGACGAGCACGCCATGCGCCCAATTGCCTTCGGTTATCGTGGAGCTGGTCGAGCCCAGTTCGGCCCAGGCGAATCCGCCATGGCCGCCACCGCCGCCGCTCCCGGTGAACGCGACGATACCGCCGGCAGAGCCGCTATTGCCGCCAATGCCGCCAATCGACTGCGCCTGGACGCCGAACGCCCAGTCGCCCGTGGTATGGATGGACCCGTCATTTTCAGCATGCGCGTCACCGCCATTGCCGCCGTAGCCGCCACTGCCGCCGTCGCCGACGATGCCGTAGCTCGACCCGCCGGTGCCTGAGTTGCCGCCAGTGCTCTGGACTAGCAGCCCGACCGAGCCGTTCCCGCCGGTCGTGATCTGGTTCTGGTTGATGCCGGTCGCGCTGCCGCCGTCGCCGGGTACGCCAGGACCGCCGCCGCTGCACGCCACGTAGCAATTGCCGCCCGAGCCCGAGCGTCCGCCAGCGCTCTGCACCAGCATGCCGAAGCTGTTGAGCCCGTTGGTCGTGACGGAGGTTTGGTTGATCGCGGTGACAGTGCCGCCATCGCCGCCATCGCCGCCATGAGCCGGCGCGATATTGCCATAGCCGGTGCCGCCGTCCCCGCCGTCCCCGCCCTTGCTGACGACGACGATGCCCGGCTTGTTGTCTCCGCTCAGGTTAATGGCGCCCCACGACAGGGCGATTGTGTCTGTGAAGGGCGCGGCGGTTCCACCGGCGCCGCCGTCGCCCGGCGAATATTCGATGCAGCCCAAGATGCCAAAGCAGACGCCGCCGCCATCGCGGCCATCGCCGCCGTCGCCGCCGCTGCGAATGTCGATGTACGCCGTGCCAGGCGTTGTCGGCGTGGCGTAGGTAGTTCCGGACCCAGTGCCGCCGCCGGCCGGGGGCGGCCCAGTGTAATTGCTGTACGTTGCAATAGTCGAGGTGGCGTTGGTGGTCAGGTTCTTGACGGTAACCCCCGTCACCCGCCCGGAAGTCGTGGTGACGGCCGTCACCTGATACGTCGTCAGCGTCGCTGGAACGGTCGACTGGTCGGTGACCGTGTAGGTGTCGCCAACCGTCTGCGCGAGCAGGATCCAATGCCCTGCCGAGGTCACGACCGCATAATTGTCGAGGAGTTGCGAGACAGTCTCGGTCGCGCCCGTCTCCGGATAAACGATCGAGCTTCCGACCGTATACACGGGAATCGCGGCCATCGCCGGGGTGGCGATGGTTGCCGCTGCAAATGCGCCCGCGGTCGCCAGCGGTGGAAGCAGCCTTAGGAGTAGCGACAGCCCGCGATGCGTTGAACGGGAGCGAGCGGCGATCGCACAATTGGGGGACGGTGTGCAGAGCCGATTGCGAAGGCCGACAAGTGCGTTCTGAAGCTCGTCAGACTGACCGCTGAACAGCAGGATAAGGCGGTCGAGCTCGGTGGCCGCGGCGAGCCGCTGCTTCGCGGTTACGCCCGCTGGATCGAAGCGGTCGGCGAACCGATTAACGAACCTGGCAACGAGCGCCAGGCGAACAGACTCTGAGTCTCCAACCATTACACGACACCCCCGCCCCGCGTCGTGACTGGCAATACGCCGCTCAATCGAGCACAACCCGTCTGTTGGGTTTCAGCGAATTAAAACGTTGGAAGTGCCTAGCTTTCAGCCCCCCGAGCCGGCGACGCTATGCGAAAATCCCCGTTTCAAACACCCCCACGACGGGCCGACTGAGCACAGCCCCGACTCGGCTATGGTAGTCAGGGGGCGCCTATCCGTAAACTTTTGAAATATGACAATTTGCCCATTTCGGGATTAATGCGGATCATTAATGGGAAAATGGTGCTGCCGGTGAGGATTGAACTCACGACCTCAGCCTTACCAAGGATGCGCTCTACCACTGAGCTACGGCAGCACTTTTTCGGAGTGGCGCGCCTATGAAGGCGGGCCCGACGCCCGTCAACCCGGCTTGCGGGTCAAAGGCGCGGACGCCATCTGGCCGATATGACTGACAAAGACAAGGAACGCGACGAGCGCCTAGCGGCAGCGCTTCGCGAAAACCTCCGAAAGCGCAAGGCGCAGGCGCGCAAGCTAACGCGGCCGGTGAGTGGTGTCCTTCCCGACGGTGATGAATAGGGCAACCACCGGCCCATCTGTATCGGCCGTGTGCCACGCGCCTGGCGGGTTCACCGCATAATCGCCCGGACCCAGCTCGAAGGTGGCGCTTGAGCCGTTGGGCAGTTCCTGGTGAAGCGTCATTTGCCCCTGAAGGCAGCACACCACTTCATCGCCTGCGGGATGCATTTCCCAGCTCGTCCAGCTTTCCTCGAAGCGGAACAGGCTGACGAGGCGGCCCTCGTCCATGTCGTCGTCGTGGCGCTCGACGTAGGCCTCGTACCATTCGGGGCCGGTGAATTGTGGTTCGGCGATCGCCTTCGCGCCGAGCCCGAGGTGGATCGGAAAGTCGTAAAGCGACTTCCCTTTCATTGTCAGGCCTCGATCGGCGCGCACGCCGCCTGGAGCCACTCGAGATCGGCGCCTTTCAATTGCGGTCCGATCTTCGCCAGCACGTGGGCGTGATAGCAGTTGAGCCAGATCAGCTCTTCCGGTTCGAGCATCGTGACCTCGATCAACCGCCGGTCGATCGGCGCAAAGGTCAAGGTCTCGAAGCCGAGCATGTCCTTCTCCGCGCCCTCGATCTGTCGCTCGACGACGAGCACGAGGTTCTCGATCCGGATCCCGTACTCGCCCGTCTTGTAGTAACCGGGCTCGTTGGAGAGAATCATCCCGACCTGAAGCGGCTCGTCGCCGCCCGACTGCGAACTTCCGACCGGCGAAATACGCTGTGGCCCTTCGTGGACCGACAGGAAGCTGCCGACGCCGTGGCCGGTGCCGTGAGCGTAATCGAGCCCCGCTTCCCACAGCGGCCGCCGGGCAAAACTGTCGAGCTGTGACCCGCGCGTGCCCTTGGGGAAGACGGCGGTTGCAATCGCGATGTGGCCCTTAAGCACGCGGGTGAAGCGGTCACGCATCTCTTCGGTCGGCTCGCCGATCGGCACGGTTCGGGTAATGTCCGTGGTTCCGTCGACGTATTGGCCGCCTGAATCGATCAGGTAGAGCGTGCCCTTTTCGAGCTTGCGGTTGGTCTTCTCGCTCGACTTGTAATGGACGATCGCACCATTGGGTCCCGCACCGGAAATGCTGTCGAACGACAGGTCGCGAAGCTCGGGATTCTCGCGGCGCAAAGCCTCGAGATGGTCCGAGGCCTTGAGCTCGTCGACGTCGCCCTTGGGCGCTTCCTGGTCGATCCAGTGGAGGAATCGGGAAATGACCGCGCCGTCGCGCGCCTGGGCCGACCTTTGTCCTGCGATCTCCGCTGGATTCTTGATGGCCTTGGGAAGGATGGTTGGGTCGCGCATCGGCACAACCTTCGCCCCGGCTTTCTCCAGCGCTTCGAAGATTGCGGCGACGGCGCGCTCGGGATCGACCACGACCGTCTTGCCCTTGTACTCGGCCAGCGCGCCTTCGAATTCCGACCGCTCATGCAGACGAACGCCGTTGCCCAAATGCTGACGGACGTCCGGACCAATTTTCTCCGAGGCGACGAAAAGATCGGCCGTGCCGTCGGCATGAACCAAGGCATAAGCCAGCGCGACCGGCGTGTGGGTCACGTCCTGTCCGCGGATGTTGAAGGCCCAGGCAATCGAATCGAGCGCTGACAGCACCGCCGCATCGGCATGCTGCTTGGCCAGCCAATCGCCGATCTCGGTGCGCTTCTCCGCCGCCGACTTGCCGGCATGCTCGTCCGACTGAACGACGAGATGCGCCTTCGACGCCTCGGGCCGATCCTTCCAAATCTCATCGATCGGATTCTTGTCGACCGCGACCAGCTCGGCGCCACGGCTGGCGAGGGCTTCCTTGGCCTTCTTGACCCAATCGCGGGTGTGCAGCCACGGGTCGTAGCCGATCCGCGCGCCTTCCGGCGCATGTTCCTTGAGCCAGTCGGTCGTGCTCGTCTCGGGCACCGATTGGTAGCTCCATTGATCGGCGCTGACCTGCTGGCGCACCTGAAGCGTGTAGCGCCCGTCGACGAAGATCGCGGCTTGCTCCGGAAGCACCACCGCCGAGCCGGCCGATCCCTGGAAGCCCGTCAGCCAGGCAAGGCGCTGGGCGTAGCTCCCGACATATTCGCTCATATGCTCGTCGGTCAGCGGAACGACGAAGCCGTCGAGCTTGTCGGCTTTCAATTGTTCGCGAAGGGCCTTCAGGCGATCGGCGTAACTGGACATGGGCTAACTCCTTGCCTGTCAGCTAGTCCAACCGCCGCAGTTCTTAAAGGGTCCTAGCCGCGCCGAGCATCCGCAACCTCGTAAAACCGGCAGATCATCGCCCGCTCCTGTTCGCTAAGATAGGGATTCCAAGCGTCGACGATCAGCACCGCGCGGTCGCGATCGCTGCGATTCCATGCTTCATGTTCAATAGTGTCGTCGAACGCGAAGGCCTGGCCTTCGACCCAGCGCCGGGTTTCCCCGCCGACCCGAAAGTCGCAACCGTCAGGAACAACCAAGGGCAGGTGAACGACGCTGCGGACGTTGGTGACGCCCGTATGCGCAGGGATGTGGCCGCCAGCCTTCAGGATGGAGAAGAAGATGTTCGGCGCGCGGCCCTCGATCCTGCAGATCGGCAGCGATTCTACTAGCGCTGCGGTCCGCGGTGCGCGCTCACACGCTTCGTCAAAGCGTTCGCCCTCCTTCCACAAGTGAAAGGCGCCCCAGTCGAGCGATTTGTCGAGCGCGGACCATTTGCTGGCCGGAACGCCAGGCGGCAGCGAAATGTAGGGCGTAAGCTCGGCGGCCGGGTCGGCCAGGATCGCCTCCAGCTCAGCGACGATCGTAGCGGTGGCGGCTTCGAGTTCTGCGAGCCACGGGAACAGGTCCCGATCGAAATATTCGTCGGCCGGCAGGAACGGGTAGTGAAGCCCTTCGCAGTGGTTGGCGTAGATCGGTCGCTTGCCGAACCAGGCATCGGCGGCGACCTGCATGCGCCGGCGGTCGCGGGTGCTGGCCGTGGCGAGATCATCGGCCAGCGCGGCGTCGACGGCGTCGACCCGTTGCTGGTGCTGCTGCCGCACATACCGGTTCGCATGGGCGAGGATGTCGGCGAATTCCGCCGAAGGATCGCGAATGTTCGAGCCGATGGCAATTACCGCGGCCCAGCGCTCTGCCGCGGCGGATTTTTCGTCAAGCCGCTCGTGAAGCTCGGCCAATCGGATCAGGGCCAGCAGGTCAGTCTGGTCGATGGACAGCGCACCATCGAGCGCCCTTCGCTCCTGGGCGCCGTTGCCAAGCTGTCGATAGGCCGTCGCAAGGTTGATCCAGTGCGACCGCTCCTGCGGCTCACGGTTGCAGGCAATCTCGAAATGCTCCGCCGCAGTTGCCGGATCTGCCCGCGACAGGGCATCGGCACCAAGCCAATTGCGAGCCGTCGCCTCCTCGCCATCGATCGCCAGCACGGCCTCGAAATGCGTCCTCGCCTTGTCGGCGAGGCCTGCCTGAAGCGCGCGCTGCGCCTCCGCCAGCTGCTGCCGAATGTCGTCGCTCGACATGCTGCCGATTCACGCAGAGCGGCCACGGCCCGTCAAGCTTCACCCTTTTCGTGCGCGGCAGCGGCGCTAAGAGCTTGAACATGGATAGACCGCCATCGACCGCCGAGAGCGCGCCGTGACCGTCAAGACGGTTGCGATGCTCACGGCCGGGGGGCTGGCGCCATGCCTGTCCGCCGCTGTCGGAGGGCTGATCGAGCGTTACACCGAAGTCGCGCCGGACGTCCGCATCATCGCATATCTCAACGGCTACGCTGGCCTTCTCACCGGCAAGTCGGTCGAAGTGAATGACAAGGTGCGAGCCAACGCGCGCCGGCTGCATGCCTTCGGGGGAAGCCCCATTGGTAATAGCCGGGTCCGGCTCACCAACGTTGAGGATTGCGTGAAGCAAGGGCTGGTCCAGCCCGGCGAGGATCCGCTCCAGATGGCGGCCGAGCAACTCCAGCGCGACGACGTCGATGTGCTTCACACGATTGGCGGCGACGATACCAACGGGACCGCCGCCGATCTTGCGGCGTACCTCGACAGCCACGGCTACCACCTGACCGTCGTCGGCCTGCCGAAGACGATCGACAATGACGTCATTCCAATTCGGCAGACGCTCGGAGCGTGGAGCGCGGCTGAGCAAGGCGCTCTCTATGCGCGCAACATCATCGCCGAATGCTCCTCGAATCCGCGAATGCTCGTGGTCCATGAGGTAATGGGCCGGAACTGCGGATGGCTGACCGCCGCAACTGCGCTCGCCCACCACCAATGGGTTCGCGATGCTTCGTTCGCCGAGTGGCTGGAGAATTCGGCCGCGCGCTGGGACGTCCACGGAGTTTACGTGCCAGAGCGGCCATTCAACATCGCTGAGGAAGCCGACCGGCTGCGCAAAATTATGGACGATCAGGGCGGCGTGAACCTGTTCATCTCCGAGGGCGCAGGGGTTCACGAAATCGTCGCCGCCATGGAAGAGGCGGGCGAGGATGTGCCGCGCGACCCATTCGGCCATGTGCGGCTCGACAAGATCAACCCGGGCCAGTGGTTCGCCAAGCGCTTCGCCGACGAGTTGGGCGCCGAGAAGGTGCTGGTCCAGAAAAGCGGTTATTTCGCTCGCTCCGCGCCCGCGAATGAGGCCGACCTCGCGCTGATCCGGGCCTGCACCAGCTACGCGGTGGGCGCGGCGCTAAGGGGTGAATCCGGCGTGGTCGGCCAGGACGAAGAGCGGGGCGACGAGCTGCGTGCAATCGAATTCGAGCGTATCAGGGGCGGCAAGGCATTCGATACATCGCTACCGTGGTTCACGGACCTTCTGAGCGACCTTGGGCAATCCTGAGAGGGGGGTGCGTCTCGACCCTTCCCGTCCTCGCCTGCGGCGCTAAGAGCTATCGCCATGGATAAACCCGTCGAGTTTCCCGCCCCGCCGACCGCCGAGCAACGCCCGTACAGTTATGAGCGGCATGGGGTGACGATCGACGACCCATGGCACTGGCTGCGCGATCCCAAATATCCCGAAGTCGATGACCCCGACGTTCTTTCGTACCTCAAGGCGGAGAACGCCTATTTCGGGGCGTGGAAGGGGAAGCATCAACCGCTGCTCGACGAATTGTTCGAGGAGATGAAGGGGCGGATCAAGGAAGACGACAGCTCGGTCCCGATCCGCGACCACGACTGGCTCTACTGGTGGGCGTTCAAGCCGGGCGCACAGTATCGGACCTGGTACCGAAAGCCGGTCGCGGGCGGCGACGACCAGATCATTTTCGACGAGCCGGCCGAAGCCGAGGGCCGCGAATACTTCCGGCTCGGCGCGCTGGAAGTCAGTCCCGACGGGAAACTCGCGGCGACATTGGCCGACTATGACGGCTCGGAGCGGTTCGAGCTGCGCATTCGCGACCTCGCCAGCGGCAAGGATATCGAGACGGTCACCACGGTCGGGATCGGCCAGCCGGTGTGGGCCAGCGACAGCGCCGGAATCGTCTACACTGAGGTCAACGACCAGTGGCGCAGCTACCGCGCTCAATATCACCGGTTGGGACAAGCGCCGGAAGAGTCGGTCACGCTGTACGAGGAGACCGAGGAGCTCGGTTTCAGCGTCGGCGTCTACAAGTCGAAGGACGACAGCACGATCTTCGTATCGACCGGCGACAACGCGACGAATGAGGTCCGGTTCGTCCCTTCCGCCGACCCAACCCAGCCGCTGACGACGATCTCACCGCGGAAGGTGAACCGCGAATATCATGTTGACGCCGCGCACGGGAAACTGTGGATCCACACCAACGACGATCATGTGAACTTCCGCCTCGCCGAAGCGGAGCCGGCGTCGCCCGGCGAGTGGCGCACGGTCATTGCTGGCTCGGCACAGACCTACCTCACCGGAATCTCATCCTATCGCGATCATCTCGCGATCAGCAGCCGGGTCAACGGGCTCGACCAGCTGATCCTGCGCACTTACGGCGGCGAAGAGACGCGCATCCCGTTCGATGAAGCGAGCTACTCGGCCTTCTTCCACGGCAATCCCGAATTCGCGCCGGCCGCCTATCGCCTCGGCTATTCGTCGATGGTCACGCCGACGACGACCTACGACTACCACCCCGATACCGGCGCGCTTGAGGTCCTGAAAGTCCAAGAAATCCCATCAGGGTACGATGCTTCGCAATATGCAACCGAGCGCCTGACGGTGACCACGCGCGACGGGGCAAAGGTGCCGGTCTCGATCGTCTACAAGAAGGGCTTCGAGAAGGACGGCCAGGGCAAGCTCTTCCTCTACGCCTACGGCGCCTACGGAATCGCGATCCCGCCTTCGTTCAACTCCAACCGGATCAGCCTGCTCGACCGCAGCTGGGCCTGCGCAGTCGCCCACATCCGCGGCGGCGACGACCTCGGCCACCAGTGGTTCCTCGACGGCAAGCTCAACAAGCGGACCAACACGTTCAACGACTTTGTCGACGTTGCGAAAGGGCTGGTCGCGGAGAAGTTCACAAGGCCGGGCAGGATCGCGATCAACGGCGGGTCGGCCGGCGGCGAGCTGATGGGCGCGGTCGCAAACAGCGATCCCGACTTGTGGGGCGCCGTGGTCGCGGATGTTCCCTTCGTCGACGTGCTGAACACGATGCTGGACGACACGCTGCCGCTCACGCCTGGCGAATGGCCGGAATGGGGCAATCCGATCACCGACAAGGCAGTGTTCGAGCTGATCCGAAGCTATTCGCCCTACGACAATGTCAAAAAGCAGGCCTATCCCCCCATGCTGATCACCGGCGGCCTGACCGACCCGCGAGTCACTTATTGGGAGCCGGCCAAGTGGGCGGCGAAGCTCCGGGACTATAAAACCGATGACAACCTTCTGCTGCTGAAGATCAACACGGGTGCCGGCCATGGCGGGAAGTCTGGCCGCTGGGACCGCCTGCACGAGGTCGCGGAAACCTACGCGTTCATGCTGACCGAAATCGAATGACCGACCGCCCCGTCTTTGAGATGGCGTTGACCGCCGGGCCCGAGCACATCGACGAGCTCGGCCACGTCAACAATGCGATCTGGGTGCAATGGATCCAGCAGGTCGCGGTCGCGCATTGGGACAGTGTCGCCGATCCGGCGCACAAAAACGCCTATTACTGGGTCGTGGTGCGGAATGAGATCGATTATCTGCGCGCTGCCCACGAGGGCGACCAAATCACGGGCCGCACGTGGGTTGGCGAGGCGCCGCAGGGCGCCCGGTTCGACCGCCACATGGAGTTTGTCGGCGCCGACGGAAAAGTCTGCGTGCGAGCCAAAACGCAATGGGCGATCATCGACAAGGCGGCTGGCCGGCCGATCCGCGTGCCGCCCGAAGTGATAGCGCCCTTCCTGTCCCAAGTGTAAGCAAGCCGACATGGCTCGACCGGTCTTCTACGATTATTGGCGCTCGTCCGCCTGCTACCGCGTGCGCATCGCGCTCAAGTTGAAGGGCGTCGACTACGAGACCCGTCAGATCGAACTTCGGGCGGACGAGCAAAACTCGGCCGCCTACCGAGCGATTAATCCATTCGGCTTGGTCCCGATGCTTGAGATCGACGGGCATCAACTCGCCCAGAGTCTGGCGATCCTCAATTACCTGGATATGCGCTTTCCGAACCGGCCTCTGATTCCGGCGATGGCGCCGGAACGCGCCCATGTCGTCGCGATGTCGCTGTCCATCGCCTGCGACATTCATCCGCTCAACAATTTACGGGTGCTCAAATATCTCAAGAACGAGCTTGGCCATTCGCAGGAGCAGGTCGACGCTTGGTACGCACACTGGATCAGCGTTGGCCTGCCGGCCCTGGAGGCCCAGGCCAAAGCGCGGTCAGGAACGTTCCTGTTTGGCGATAACCCCACGGCGGCGGATGTCTGCCTGGTGCCGCAGCTTTATAATGCGCGGCGCTTCAATGTGCCGCTCGACGATTATCCGACACTGTTGCGCGCGGACGAAAACGCCAACAAGATCGAGGCATTCGCTGCGGCCCATCCGGACCGCCAAGAGGGTGCGCAATGAACAGAGTGGACAGCATCAACCGCGGAATGAGTGACCTAAAGCCATTGGAATCGGTGGATATTCCATCGCTCGAAGGCAAGGTCAGCGACGTGGAATGGGCGATCCGCGTCGACCTCGCCTGCGCTTACCGAATGGTCGCGCACTATGGCTGGGACGACCTGATCTTCACGCACCTGTCGGCGCGCATCCCTGGGCCGGAGCATCATTTCCTGCTCAACCCCTATAATTTGATGTTCGAGGAAGTGACCGCTTCGTCGCTGGTCAAGGTCGATGCGAACGGCAATCCCGTCGAACCGACCCCCTTCATCACCAACCCCGCCGGATTCATCATCCATTCGGCGCTGCACATGGCGCGCGACGACGCGCACGCCGTGATGCATCTTCACACCCCCGCCGGACAGGCGGTTGCGGCGCATGATGAGGGGCTGCTCCCGCTGACCCAGACGGCCATGCTGATCAGGGGCGACGTCGCCTTCCACGATTATGAGGGCGTCGCGGTCGACCTCGACGAGCGCGAGCGGCTGGTCGCCGACCTCGGCGAAAAGCATGCGATGATCCTGCGCAACCACGGCACCCTCGCGGTCGGGCAAAATGTCGGCGAATGCTTCATCCGGCTCTATTATCTCGAGCGCGCGTGCCAGGCGCAGGTGATGGCTCTTTCGGCCGGCGACAAGGTCAGCCATCCCCCTCAAGGTTCGCCCGAGCTTACGGCGCAGCAAGGCGCGATCGGCTTGCCGATGGCCGCGAACCTGCTCGCTTGGCCGGCGCTGAAGCGGAAAGCGTACCGGCTGGACCCGAGCTTCGCGAGCTAGGTTGCGGCGGCGGCCAGCCAGCGTCGGCGACTATCGCGCGCTAGCGAAGGCGCGGCTGCCGCACTTCCTGTTCGAGTATCTAGACGGCGGGTCGTACGACGAAGTGACGCTCCAGCGGAACGTCGAGGACCTGCAGGCGATCGCGCTTAAGCAACGCGTGTTGCGCGATGTTTCCGACATCGACCTGTCGACCGAATTGTTCGGCAAAAGCTGGGCCATGCCGGTCGGATTGGGACCGGTCGGGCTGTCCGGCCTTTATGCTCGCCGCGGGGAATGCCAAGCCGCGAAGGCGGCCCATGCGGCCGGCGTGCCGTTTGCGCTGTCGACGCTGAGCGCCTGCTCGATCGGCGAGGTCGCGAGGGCGGCGCCGCTGTGGTTCCAGCTGTACATCGTCAAGGACCGCGGTTTCGTCAGCGACATGATCGCGCGCGCGAAGGAGGCAGGCTGTGGCGCGCTGTTGCTGACCGTGGACCTCGCCGTGCCCGGGACACGCTACCGCGATTATCGCGCGGGCTTATCCGGATCGATGCGCGGGCCGGGAAGCAGGACGTTGCAGGTGATGCAGCGACCGGGATGGGCATGGGACGTCGCCGTTCATGGACAGCCGCTGACCATGGGCAATCTTGAGCCGCTGCTCGGATCGGGGGCGGTGCTCGCCGACCTGATGGGATGGGTCAGCCGGAACTTCGACGCGAGCGTCACCTGGAAGGACGTCGAATGGGTGAAGTCGCAATGGGGCGGCCCGCTAGCGATCAAAGGCATACTCGATCCCGACGATGCGCGCGCGGCGGCCAGCAGCGGGGCCGACGGCATCGTCGTTTCCAACCATGGCGGCCGCCAGCTCGATGGAGCGCTGTCGAGCGCCCGCGCACTGCCGCGCGTGGCCGAGGCGGTCGAAGGCAAGCTCAAGGTACTTGCCGATGGCGGCGTGCGCTCGGGGCTGGACGTGGTGCGGATGCTGGCGCTCGGCGCCGACTTCGTGCTGCTCGGCCGGGCCTGGGCCTATGCGCTCGCAGGCGCGGGCCGGGCCGGCGTCGCCCATATGCTGAAGCTGGTCGAAGCAGAGATGCGGGTCGCCATGGCGCTGACCGGAACGACAAGGATTTCGGAGCTCAACGCGGACATCATCGACCGCGGATGAAATCGGCGGTTGCGCATTAATTTGCGCCCGTTAATCAATCAAATCAGTATTTTGGGGGAGGGTTCAGTTGAACAAGAAGAGTATTGCGTGCGCGTTTGCGTATCTGTCGATCGGCGCCGCGGCGCTTAGCCTATCGGTTCCCGCGTACGCCGAGGTCGGCGGGACCTATGTTGATGTTGCGAGCGGATACAGCATCGACGTCAAAATGGACGGTGACACGCTAGTCGTGGTCGAGCCCAACAAGACGTCGCCTTACGAGAAGCAAGGCGACGGCACCTACCAATTCACCAACCCCAACAATGATATCACTTACGGCATCCGCGTCATCGACGACCGGACGATCGAGGCATTCAAGCCCGGAAGCGATAATCCTCCGACACGATTGAGCCTGCTGGGCAGCGCTGCCGGCGCAACGTCGGCGGACGTCGCCGACAGCGAGAAATGGGAAAAGCTCGCGGGAGAGTATAGCGACCGCATCGGGTCCGATCCCAACAACGTGCAGGCTTTCACCGCGTGCGCCGCGGTGGCGATGAAGCGGAGCGTATCGAGCCAGGAAGAAGCCGACGCCTATTCAGCGCAAATGGCATCGATGCTTCACCAGATGGACGCGTCGTCCAACCCGTGCCCGGAGGTCATCACCGGCTGGTAGGTCACGCGACGTTCTGGATAGCGCCGGCGTCCTCCTTGAACAGGCGGTCGACGTCGGCGGCGGTCAACGGTTCGGCGAACAGGAAGCCCTGAACCGACGAGCAACCGTGGGCGCGAAGCTCCATCAGCTGGGCGGTTTCCTCGACGCCTTCCGCGGTCGTTTCGATGTTCAGTGCGTGCGCCAGCTCGGTGATGGCGCGAACGATGGCGCTCGCACCTTCACGAGTAAGCAGGTTCTGGATGAAGCTGCGGTCGATCTTCAGTTTGTCGAAGGGGAAGCTTTGCAGATAGCTGAGGGACGAATAGCCGGTCCCGAAATCGTCTAGCGCAACGCGGATCCCAAGCGAGCGCAGCGAGTGGAGCAGCCGCAAGGTTGCCTCACCGCCTTCAAGGAAGATCGATTCGGTGATTTCGATCTCGAGCCGGCCGGGCGCGAGCCCGCTGTCGGCAAGGGCAAGCAGGATGGTTTCGTTGAGATTGCCGCGGTGGAATTGCACCGCAGAGACGTTGACCGCGATGCGCACATGCGCGGGCCAGCCGGCCGCCTGGCGACAGGCTTCGCGCAGAACCCAGGTACCGATCGGTACGATGAGCCCGGTATCCTCCGCGATCGGGATGAAGTCGGCCGGTGAAATCTGGCCCCGTGTAGGGTGGTTCCAGCGGATCAGTGCTTCGAACGAGCAGATGCGATTGTCCTTCAGGTCGAACAGTGGCTGATAGAGTAGCTCAAACTCATTGCGCTCGACCGCGAGGCGGAGGTCTGTTTCCAGCTGGCGGCGCTGTTGCGCGCGCTCGTTGAGGCTTTCCTCGAAGAAGGCGAACGTGCCCCGACCTGCTTCCTTGGCACGATAGAGCGCAAGGTCGGCGTTCCGCAGCAAGGTTTCGCCATCGCCGCCGTCCTGCGTGGCAATGGCAATGCCGATGCTGGTCGACGGCGCGAATTCATTGCCGTCGATAACCAGCGGCCGCGCCATTTCCTCGAGAATCTTGCGGCCGAGCTTGTCGATCGAGTTGCGATCGCCACCGACCGTCTGCAGGACGACGAATTCGTCGCCGCCAAGCCGCGCGACAAAGTGGCCACGCGCGGCATGCTGCACACGCTTGCCGGCCTCAATCAGCAAAGTGTCGCCGGCCGGATGGCCAAGCGTGTCGTTGATCACCTTGAATTGGTCGAGGTCGAGGCAATGGAGCGCGAACATGCCGTCGCCATCCTCGAGCGAGCGAAAGGCCTGCTCGAGCTGGCGCTGGAACATGCTGCGGTTGGGAAGGCCGGTGAGGACGTCGTTGAACGCGAGCTGCGTGATCCGCTGCTCACGCTCCGAGATCTTGCCGACCATTTCATTGAAGCTGGTCGCGAGCCGGGCAAGCTCATCATTGCCGCGCACCCGGACCTGCACATGCTCGCCCGACGCGAGGCGGCCGGCCGCTTCGTCGAGGCGCGCCAGGGGCTGGGTGATGCGCCCCGCCGCCTTCCACGTCGCGAACGCAACCATGATCAGCCCCAGCAGCGTCATGACGCCGAGGGCAAGTTGAAGCTTGCGGGCATCGGCGAGCGCTTCGGCCTTCGGGTAGGCGAGGAGAAGGATGGCGCGATCCTTGCCCGAGAAGGTCGGCAATGGCTTGGCGAGCGCGATCGATTCGGTGCCCGCGACGCGCATTTCAAAGGCCGTGCCGCCCCCGACATGGCTTTCCGCGAGCGAGGCAGCATCGCTGCTGAGCAGCGACATGCTGCCCGCGGCCTCGGCCCAGCGGTCCTTGTTCTGAGCGAGGACCGCCGCGTGGAGCGGTATTGCCGACAGACCTTCGAGCCCCCGCAATTCGCGTGCGTCGAGGTCCGCCGCAAACACCACCCAGCCGATCAGGGTCGGTGCCATCACCGGCGCCGCCACCAGCTGGCGCGGGCGGCCGTCGAGCACCGCGACGCCGTTCAATCGTCCTTCGTCAAGCGCTTCCCACAAGGGACCGGCGGTATCGAGCCGGATCGAGGGATCGATCGTCGTGGCACGCCCGTCAGCGGTGACGATGAAGGCGCTGCGCACCTTCAGCCGCTGGGCCGCGTTGGTCAGCGCCGACTGCATCGTCGCCCGATCGCCGGTCGCCACCGCCTCGCGAAAGCCGAAATCGCGGGACAATAGCTGGGCTGCATTCTCAAGCTCGCGCGAGCGCTGCTGCCACAGGCGGTCGTAGACCGCGCCGCTCGACTGGAGCTGACCCACGACTTCGCGCGAGGCGGAGCCGGCAATGAAAGTCGACAGCGCCGCCGACACGACCAGCATCGCAGCCGCAAACAGCAGCGCGAACTGGACCGTCAGTCGAGCGCTGAGCGAGCGGAACGACCGCATCGCCATTAATAGTCCATTGCCGGCATCGCCGGCGGCGGGCGCAGCTTCACCGAGAAGCTGGCACTGCGCTGGGCCGGTCCGACTGCCTGCTGGATCACCCCACCCGGAGCGCGGAGATAGGGGTGCCAAACGGTAAGGCGCCCGGGCGCGTTGGGCGCATCGGCCAAGACGGCCATGCCCTGCGCATTGGTTCGGGCGGTCCAGGCACTGCTCGTGACCAGGATGAAGGCGCTCATCTGGTCGTGAATATTGCAGCCGAGCGCAATCACGCCGGGCTTGTCGAAGTGGACGGTGCGCGATTGGTCCTTGGCGAACAGCTTCAGCTCGAAGCGCTTGGCCGGCGAGAAGGAATAGACGTGGTGCTTGGTCGGATCGAGATTGGGAAAGGACACGTCGGCGCCGACTGGCACTATCGACACGAACGGGTGAAACTGGATGTTCTTCTGCGAGACGACGTAATGGCCGCTCGAACGCATCGGGCGAGCGGCGTTGCCGGCAGGATAGAGAGTGACCACGGCGTCGCGCACCGGCCGCCCGGAAGCGTCGACGACGCGTACGGCGAGCGGGGCTGCAGCGATCGGTGCGGCGAGGCCCAAACCCGCCGCAAAAAGAATCGGTCCACGCACCATGCGCGCAAGATTAAACGGAAGTGGGTAACGGCCTGCTATGCGAGCGTGGTTACCAGCGCGTTCGTACTTCGGCCTGAAGTTGGGTCTGGCGCTGACGGGGATCGAGCCCGACAAGCGCCCGATCGTCCCGCCGGCTGGAGACGTGGAGCAACTCGACGAGGCCGGTAACGGCCCCCCATTCGCGCTTGGCCGCAATCATCGCCGACCAGCCGGTATCGTCATATTCGCGGTCCCAGATCCCGCCATGATTGCGGACCTCGAAGGCCTCGGCGCGAGCGGCAATTCCGAACGGGCCGAATGGCCTCGAAACGAGCACGAAAGCCGAGCGAAAGCGGGCATCGACCCAGCGCCGCTTGGGTTCAGGAAAGCCCATCTTGGTGTGACCCTCCATGGCCTGAGCCTTAAGCTCGGCGCCACCGCCCAGCTCGGCGACTGCCGCGACCTGGTTGAAGCGGGTGCGCCAGCCCCATTCGACGTCGGCGTTCACATCCTCGGGATTGGCGCGATTGTCGTAGCGGAATAGGTCGATCCGAACGGGGACTGGCGGTTGCCAGCTTAATTTCGCGTAATAGCCAGGGCGGTTCGCAAAGCCGCTGTGAACGTCGAGCAAGGGATGGGTAAAGGGCGCCTGATAGTCGAGATATTCCGCTTCGAGCGGCGGCAACGGCTGGCGGCGAAAGGCGAGCGTCACGCGGTCGTGAAGCGCCCAGCCGCGGAACGTCAACAATGTTCCGGCGGTGTCATTTGCGACCATCAGCGCGGCCGTGGCACGTAGTTTGTGCTCGCCAAAGGTCGCCGCAACCGTGCCTTCCGCCGCGACCGGTCGGACTTCCTCACCCACCCAGCTGTTGATCGCCGATGGCGTGATCGAGTCCTTCACGTGCCAGTCGGCGCCTTCGTGCTCGAGGCTGATCGGTGGCCACATCAGGCCGGCGCGGGCCGAAAGCGCGAGCTTATCGGACCGCATCGGCCGGAAGCTCAAATAGGCTTGGCTGAGGCCGGCTTCGGTCTTCTCGCCACCCTGGAGGGTGCCGACGACGGTCGCGGAAAGCGACCAGGTGAATTGCGGCTGCCAGATGAGATTGACGTTGCCGAGCTGTGGCTTGAGGTGAAAATCACGATCCCTGTTACCGCTCGAGCGCAGCTTGCCGAAACTGCCGTCGATCCAGCTCTCTTCGCCGTCCGCGAGCACGACGCGAACATCACCGCTCAGCTCAAGCGTGTCGGGGGTGAAGAGTCTGAGATCGCTTTCTGCCTGAGCTGGCGCCGCCCAAAGCGAAGCAAGCGCGCACGCCAAGGGCGCCGCGCCGCGCTTCAGCAGGCGTGTGCCGAGCTCAGCCATGGCCCAAACGCTAAGGGAATTGCGTTAAAATAGTGGTCACTAACCTTCGGTCAGGCCACGCAAGACGAAGTGGTCGGGGAGAGAGGATTCGAACCTCCGGCCCCTGCCTCCCGAAGACAGTGCTCTACCAGGCTGAGCTACTCCCCGACCGGAACCCGCATGAGCGACCAAAGGTCGCGGGCGGGAGCCAAGGCCGCGGCTAGATAGAAGGGGGTTGGCGAAAGAGCAAGCGGCCTAACGACCCAAGGTCCCAAGCAAGTGTTCGATGCGGACAAACTTCTCGCGCGGCGAGCCGGGACGGGCGTTTGAAGTCTCGGTTTCCTCGATCTTGCGCCAGTCGTTATAGTCGGTGGGCATCACGCCGCGGGCCTCCAGCAGTTTCTTGAGCCCGGCTGCCCCCGCGCCGTCGCCGCCACTCCCCGCCGGCATGTCGGCAGCAATCAAGTCGGCGACTTCATAGCCGTCGGGACGATTGGTGCCGATCGTGCCGCTCGGGCCGCGCCGCGCCCAGCCGACCGCATAAAGCCGGTCGCTGATCCGGCCGCCTTCGTTGACAAACTTGCCGCCGTCGAACGGCACATCGGGAATTGGCGACGTCGAGTAGCCAATCGCGCTGATCACCAGGGACGCGGGCACCTCGTAGGTCTCGCCGGTGCCTCGAGCGCCGCTCTTCTCGTCGAGCTCGGTCCGTTCGACGATGATCTTTTCCGCCTTGCCATCCCCTTCGATCCGAACGGGCTTGGCGAAGAAATCGAAGACCATGCGCTTGGGCTTTGCAGCATCGGGCGGAGTATCGGCAAAGCCGCGCAGGATGGTGATCGACTTGCGATGACCGGGCTCAAGCGCGTCGTCGGCTTCGAGCGGCGGGAAGTCCGCCGCGTCCACCACCGGCGAGGAAGCCTCGAGATGGCCGAGCTCGCCCAGTTCCTTGGGCGTCATCGCGATCTGATGCGGGCCGCGGCGGCCAAGAATCGTCACGGTGCGAATGGCAGACCGGTCGAGCGCGTCGAGGGCGTGATTGACGATGTCCGAGCCTTCGAACTCACCGCGCGTCTTCGAAAGGATGCGCGCACAATCGAGCGCGACATTGCCGTTACCGATCACCGCGGCGTGGCTGCCCGACAGGGGCGGGTCGAGATCGGCAAAATCGGGATGGCCGTTGTACCAGCCCACAAATTCGGCAGAGCCAACAACACCGGGCAAGTCCTCTCCCGGAATGCCGAGCTTGCGGTCGTGCGGAGCGCCGACCGCGAGAATGACGGCGTCGTAGAGGTTGAGCAGCTCGGCGACCGACACATCGCGGCCGACGGTGACGTTGCCGATGAAGTCGACCCCGGCGCTTTCGACGACCTTGTCGTAGCGCTTGCTGACCGCCTTCAGGCTTTGGTGGTCGGGGGCGACACCGAAGCGGATGAGGCCGTAGGGGACCGGGTAACGGTCGAGGATGTCCACGCGGGCCTTATCGCCATACGCCTTCTCGAGCGCTTCGGCGGTGTAGAAGCCCGCGGGCCCAGACCCGATGACCGCGAAATGGCGCATGCCCTTCCCCCTTTACGGCTTGGTATGATCCTCGAGCAGGACGTCACCCTTTTTCTGCAGTGCGCCCTGGATCACCCCGGCGAACATGCCGAGCATGCCCGGTAGAAGCACGCGCAAATGGACGTTGGTTTCCGCCACGTCGATCGTCGCCGTAACCGCTTGGCCCATGGCCGCAATCTCAAGGTTAAGCTGATCGCCGGCCCAGCCTGACTGAACCTGCGCCCCGCCCGGAATATGCTCCGAAAGCTTGTGGACGTTGTTGGCGATCCGGCGCCGCGCTTCGTCCTTGCCGAGGTTGTGCGGGAGATCGACGTCGATGGGCTGAGACATAGGCGCGACAGTGGGCGGGCGTTCACCGCTTTTCAAGCCGCCATGCCCAGCTATGGTGAGCCAATGCGCAAGTTCCTCGCAGCACTGATCTTTCTCGCCGTTCCCGCAGCCGCGCAGGTCGGGGCGCCAGCGCCTTACGATCCGGCCGCGCCGTACATCACCGTTGGCCAGGATGAACCGGGGTATCGGTCGTGGTATCTCGCCGCACCTTGGCGGGCGGCGCAAGTGAAGCAGTTCAACGATTACCTGACCGCGTCGCGGGTGAGCGGCATCGTTCCCACGTGGGAGCTGTTCCGAACGGCGACATCGTGGAAGGAATGCGGCGCGGAGCCGTTCGAGATTCCGCCGACCAGCGAATGGCCGCACATCATCCAGACGCTGCGCTATATCAACGATTACGTGATCCCGGCCGTGGGCCCGGTCGAGCCCGTTTCAGGGTATCGCAACCCGAGCCTCAACCAATGCGCCGGCGGCGCGCCGGAAAGCGCGCACAAAACCTATTCAGCAATCGACATGGTTCCGTTGCGGCCGATTACGCGCGAGCAGCTGATGAGAGCATTGTGCGTCGCTCATTCGGAGCATGGCGCAGGCTACAGCACGGGCCTTGGCTTCTACGCCTACCTTCGATTTCACATCGACAGCACCAAATATCGTCGCTGGAACATGGACCCGGCAGTGGCGGCGCTATGCCCACCGATCATCCATCCTGAGGATGTCGCCAATGTCGGCCAGCCGCTGCCCGCTCAGCCGGCGACTCCGACCGCGACGCCGCCCCCGGTCTCTCCACCGCAGGCCGCGCCCCTACCCTCGTCGAACCCTCCGGCCTCAACGCCGAAAAATTGACGAGGTTTGCCGAATAGAGGTTGGCCCTGAACGGTCCGCCCGGCTTCTGGCCACATAAGAAAAATACCGGGAGGAATTGATGAAGGGCTATTTCCTGGCTGTCGCTTTGGCGGCAGCCACGCTGAGCGCGTGCGGCGCATCGCGCCAAACCGCCGATCCGCAATTTTCCGGCGACCGGATCAAGTCCGACGTCACGTTCCTCGCCGACGACAAGCTCGAGGGCCGCTACACCGGGAGTTCCGGCCACGAGACCGCGGCGCGTTTCGTTGCCGCCCGCTTCGCCGCCCTCGGACTCCAGCCGGGCAACCACGGCAGCTGGTACCAGGACATCCCCTTCGCCGAAGCGGATCGCAAACCTGGCGCTCTGTCCGGCGTGACCATCGGCGGCCAGTTGTTCGCGAATGGCGAAGACGTCAGCCTCTACCCCAACAGCGCTTTCCCCCATCAGCGCGTGGATGCCGACACGGTGTTCGTCGGTTACGGGATGGACGCCCCCGAAATCGGCTCCCGCGATTACGACGGGCTGGACGTTCGCGGGAAGATCGTGATCGCGCTCTGGGGCTATCCCAAGGGCGCACCGAGCGAGATCGGAGCGCACCTCCAGTCGCAAAAGGCGCGCATGGCCAAGGAACATGGCGCGATCGGCCTGCTCCAGGTGGTCACGCCCGTCCTTCAGTCGATCGCGCCGTGGCAGTCGATCGCCGACCGCGCGAACGAGAAGGACGTGAAATGGATCGGGGCGGACGGGAAGCCCAACTATCCCGGCCCCAACCTACCGATCACCGGCTACCTCGGCGCCAAGGCCGCCGCGAAGCTTTTCGCCGGCTCACCCACTCCGCTGTCATCGCTTCTTGCCGCGACGGGACAGGACGGCGCCCGGCCCAAGGGGTTCGCGCTCAACCAGAAGATCCGCGTCGAGCGGCACAGCCTAACCAAGCGGATCCATAGCCCCAATGTGATCGGCGTCCTTCCGGGCAGCGACCCCAAGCTTAAGAACGAATATATCGTGATTAGCGCGCACCTCGACCACATCGGCCGAATCAAGCCCGAGAATGGCGACTCCATTGCCAATGGCGCGATGGACAATGCGATGGGCATCGCGACGATGCTGGAGGCCGCGCGCGCCTTTGTCGAAAGCGGAACGGTGCCCAAACGCTCAATCATCTTCGTCGCACTGACCGGCGAAGAAGAAGGACTGCTCGGCTCCGAATATCTGGCAATGCATCCGGTCGCCGCGCCGGGCAAAGTGGTGGCAGCGGTCAACCTCGACATGCCGATCGTCACCTATGATTTTCAGGACATGGTCGCTTACGGGGCCGAGCATTCGACGGTCGGGAAGGCCGTCGCCGATGCCATTGCCAGCCAGGGCATAAAGCTGGTCCCCGACCCCGCGCCCGAGCAGGTCAGCTTCGTCAGGAGCGACCATTATTCGTTCGTCAAAGCGGGCGTTCCGGCGGTCTCGCTCGATCTTGGACCGGGCGGTCCGGGCGCAAAAGCGACCGAGGATTTCCTGGCCAATCACTATCACCGGGTCAGCGACGATATGAAGCAGCAGTTCAACTGGGGCGCGGCGGCCAAGTTCGCGCTGGTCAATTACCTGATCGCGCGGAAGCTCGCCGACGATACGGACCCGCCTCGCTGGTACAAAGGCGACTATTTCGGGGACAGGTTTGCCAAGCAGGAGCCCAAGGCCGACCGCTAACGCCTTGTGTTGCCCATATGCCACACCATATGGTCGCAACAGGGTTTAGGGGTACGGAATGGATTTGGAAAAGCTGACCGATCGCGCCCGCGGGTTTCTCCAGGCCGCGCAGACGATCGCCGTTCGTGAGCATCACCAGCGGATCTCGCCCGCGCACCTCCTGAAGGCGCTGCTCGACGACGAGCAGGGCATGGCGGCCGGGCTGATCAATGCATCCGGCGGTGACGCCAAGGCCGCGCAGCGCGAAGTCGATGCACTGGTCGGCAAGCTCCCGTCGGTCACCGGCAGCGGCGCGACCCAGGCCCCCGGCATCGACGGCGACACCATCCGCATCCTCGACCAGGCGGCCGAGATCGCGAAAAAGGCCGGCGACAGCTTCGTCACTGTCGAGCGAATCCTCCTGGCGATGGCGCTGGCCAAAAACAGCGACGTCGGCGGCGCGCTCGCCAAGGCCGGCCTCACGCCGCAGAAGCTAAATGCCGCGATCGACAAGCTGCGCGGCGGGCGAACCGCGGACACGCAAGGGGCCGAAGACCGCTACGACGCGCTGAAGAAATATGCGCGCGACCTGACCGAGGCAGCGCGCGAGGGCAAGCTCGATCCAGTCATCGGCCGGGACGAGGAAATCCGCCGCACCATCCAGGTCCTGGCGCGGCGCACGAAGAACAACCCGGTGCTGATCGGGGAGCCGGGCGTCGGCAAGACCGCGATCGCCGAAGGCCTCGCGCTGCGCATTGCCAATGGCGACGTCCCCGACGGGATCAAGGACCGGCGCTTGCTCGCGCTCGACATGGGGTCGCTGATCGCCGGCGCGAAATACCGCGGCGATTTCGAGGAACGCCTGAAAGGCGTGCTCGACGAGGTGCGCCAGGCCGCGGGCGACATCATCCTGTTTATCGACGAAATGCACACGCTGGTTGGCGCTGGCAAAGCCGAGGGCGCGATGGACGCCGGCAATCTGCTGAAGCCAGCGCTGGCGCGCGGCGAGCTTCACTGCATCGGTGCGACCACGCTCGATGAATATCGCAAATATATCGAGAAGGACGCGGCGCTCGAGCGGCGCTTCCAGCCGGTGTTCGTGGGTGAGCCAACGGTGCCCGACACCATCTCGATCCTGCGCGGCCTCAAGGAGAAATACGAACTTCACCACGGCGTCCGCATCACCGACGCGGCGATCGTCGCCGCGGCGATGCTCAGCAACCGCTACATCACCGACCGATTCCTTCCAGACAAGGCGATCGACCTGATGGACGAGGCTGCGAGTCGCATCCGCATGGAGGTCGAGTCCAAGCCCGAGGAGATCGAGAATCTCGACCGGCGCATCATCCAGCTGAAGATCGAGCGCGAAGCCCTGAAAAAGGAGCAGGACAAGGCGTCCAAGGACCGGCTGACGAAGCTCGAAGACGAACTCGCCAACCTCGAGCAGCATTCGGCCGAGCTGACCCAGCGCTGGCAGTCCGAGAAAGAAAAGATCGCCGGCGAAGCGAAGATCAAGGAGCAGCTCGACGCTGCGCGGCTGGAGCTTGAACAGGCGCAGCGCAGTGGCGATCTCGCGAAGGCAGGCGAACTCCAATACGGCCGTATCCCCGAACTCGAGAAGCAGCTCGGCGACGCGCAGGTCGCTTCAAAGGGCGCGATGCTGCGCGAGGAAGTGACCGACCAGGATATCGCCGGTGTCGTCAGCCGCTGGACCGGGATTCCGGTCGAGCGGATGATGGAGGGCGAGCGCGAAAAGCTGCTCGCGATGGAATCCGCGATCGGCGCGCGGGTCATCGGCCAGGAGGATGCGGTTAAGGCCGTGTCGGCGGCCGTGCGGCGTGCCCGCGCGGGTTTGCAGGACCCGAATCGGCCCTTGGGCTCGTTCCTGTTCCTTGGACCCACCGGCGTCGGCAAGACCGAGCTCACCAAGGCGCTAGCCGAGTTCCTGTTCGACGATTCGAGCGCGATGGTCCGCATCGACATGAGCGAGTTCATGGAGAAGCACGCGGTCGCGCGGCTGATCGGCGCACCGCCTGGCTACGTCGGTTACGAGGAAGGCGGCGTGCTGACCGAAGCGGTCCGCCGCCGGCCCTATCAGGTCGTGCTGTTCGACGAGGTCGAGAAAGCGCACGGCGACGTGTTCAACGTACTTCTGCAGGTGCTCGACGACGGCCGCCTGACCGACGGGCAAGGCCGAACGGTAGACTTCACCAACACGATCATCATCCTGACCTCGAACCTCGGCAGCCAGTATCTCGCCTCACTGGGTGAGGACGAGGACGTCGCGAAGGTCGAGCCGCAGGTGATGGAAGTGGTGCGCGGGCATTTCCGCCCCGAGTTCCTGAACCGGCTCGACGAAATCATCCTGTTCCACCGCCTGAGCGCGGGTCACATGGGACCGATCGTCGATATCCAGGTGGAGCGGCTGCAGAAGCTGCTCGATGACCGCAAGATCAGGCTTGACCTGACCGACGCGGCGCGGGCGTGGCTTGGCCGCGTCGGCTATGATCCGGTCTACGGCGCTCGGCCACTGAAGCGCGCGGTGCAGAAGTATCTGCAGGACCCACTGGCAGATAAAATTCTGGCGGGTGAGATTCCCGACGGATCGGTCGTGCATGTCGATGAAGGGGACGGCGCGCTAGTGCTGAAACCCGACGAGGAGCTGCGCGAAGCGGCGGAGTAAGCTTCAGGTGCCGTCGCGCAGATTTAGCGTGCCCTGAACCTGCTCGGTAAACACGCGGTCATCCTGACGCTGCTCGCGCCACTGAAGGCGGGTCATGCAGACTTTCTTGGAGATCAGGCGGCTGCCGACCACCTTGACGCGCTCGCAGATGATCTCGCCGGGGTCCTGGCGGGACTGAACCTTTTGCTCGTTGGCTTCGCGGCCGTTTTGCGCAGTCGCGGAAGAGCTAACGGCGAGGCCTAAGCCAGCCGCAAGAACCAGAATGCCTTTCATACTCACCTCCATGGTAAGCAGTACGGGCCGCAGCAGCGTAATAAGCGAAGCCGGATTTGAATGAAATTGCCGTTCGACGAACGGTCGCCGACTCAGCCGCCGGGTTTTTGAACGTCAGGGTGAATCTGGGAATGCTCGACGTCCTGGCGATCCATCGTGCGCTGCTCCAGCCATTGCTGGCGAGTCATGCAAACCCGGCGCGTCGCCAGGCGGCTCCCGACCACTTCCTGTTTCTGGCAAACGACCTCGCTCATCGGATCGGCCGGCTTTGCGGTCTGCGCAGGAGCCGCAGGCGCCGAGCTTTGCGCCGTCGCGGGAATCGCGAAACTAAACCCGGAAACAATTGCAACTGCGATCTTCACGCTGGTCTTCACGTTCGATGCTCCTCAACCAAGGCGGCCGCCTGCGACTCCCAATAAACAATCCGCGATATAAGTTAAACGCTTCTGCGATTTGGCAAAATTCCGGAGGGATCAGCAGGACATGACGTGGTCGTTCTCGCCCGTCCCAACCCCCACCATACATGGGCGCTGTGTGTAGGTCTGATAAAGTTCTCGCGCCTGCTTGTGATAGGCTGCCAATTCCTTCGGCGTATCGCACCGGTGCCTTACGGGAATTCGAGTGCCGACCACGGGCTCCTTGGTGCAGAGCTTCTTTGCGATAATGTCGATCTGCGCTTGTTCTTCAGGCGATGGCTCGGCCCTTGTTGGCGTCGAAGGCTCAGCAGAGGCCGTCGCCGAAAGAATAAGTGCTGTGATTGCTACGGAGGTGATGGAGTAACGGGACATAATCAGTGCTCCGATTACTAGTCTGCTCTTGCTTGCAGCAACCGCCGCGACAGCATCGACTTAATACGCCACTTTTAACCGGAATCTACTACTTCAGTCAGGATTACCCACTGAGGCAAATTCGACGAGTGGGCCGTTCAGCTCGGCTGCCGAACATCGAACGCCGCGGTCAAGCGCTCCCCCGCCGCGAACGGAACCGTGCCGTGCCACATCCAGGAGGGAAACAGCACCAGGCGCCCGACTTCGGGTTCCACCAGCTGCGTTTCTCCTAGTCTGAGGCCAAGGGCCGTGGGCGGCTCCCCAAGCTTCAGCCAGCCAGGGTTCGGGAGGTCTCCCTTCGTCCCTTCCGGCAACGCTGCGTAAAAGGCGGAACTGATCCAGCCCTGCGGGTGGACATGCGCGACATGATGGCCCTCGGTGCGCAAGCGAACCGACCAGCTGCCCGAAAAGCGTATCCGCGCATCGCGCCGTCGGCTGAGCGTCGGATGCTTCGGATCAATCGCCGGCAAATTCGCGCGATAATCCTCAACTGCACCGACGATTGCCGTTCGGAGCCTTTGGATCTCCGGCTCTATTCTGCTGAGCAACGGGCCGTCGGTTTGGGTTCCGCCCCGCACGGACTGATCGAGATACTGGCCCGAGGCCACGTGAAGCGAACGAAGAACATCGGAAAGGCGATCAAGCGGGGGCAATTGGGCAGTAAGGTCGAACGTCGAAACTAATTTGCCGCCTGCTTCGAGCCAATCCGAGCGAGGATCGCCAGCAAGGCGCCACGCGATCGATGCATAGGGCCACAAATCGGCCGAGCGCTCGCCTTCGAGTTCGCGATCGATCAGCGCGAGTGCTTGTTCGATACGTTCCGCGCGGAGGAGGTGGCGGACGTGCCACACGGCCATCGCGCCTCGCGCATTCTGACCGAGCGCTTCAAACAGGCGATCGGCGCGGTCTATCTCGCCGAGCTCGGTCGCCGCCACCGCCTCGAACGGCATGATGGTCGCTTCGAGCAGACGAGCGGAGCGGGCGCGGGCGACCTTTTCATCCAATGAGGCGAAGTCACCCCCGGCCAAAGTAAGGTTGAGCAATGCGGTCCACAGGGCTTCGTCGCCCGGCCTGTCGAAAAGTGCGCGCTCGATCGACAGGGTCGCTTGCTCCGGCCTCCCGAGCATCGATCGGAGCTGGCCAAGCTGAACGTGTCCATCAATCCAGGTTGGGGATCGCCCGACCACAAGGTCGAGCTGTGCTTCGGCTTCCGCGCCCCTGCCGGTTGAGAACTTAGACGCAACCAGGCCGAGCAAAGAGCTGCCGCTAGACGGGTCGAGTTGAAGAGCCCGTTCGAACAGCGGCACCGCGTCGACACCAGCCTCTAGCCCCACCCGCGCCAGGCCTTGAGCAATGCTCACATCGTCGGGCGCCAGCCGGGCCGCGGCGCTGAAGGAACGAAGTGCGTCGGCGTGCCGATCGAGAGAGCGCTGCAGAAGGCCTGTGAACTGCCACAGGCGGGCGCTGCGTGCAGCTTCGGCAGCGGGCGCGAGCTCGAGCAACGCGGCTTCTTCCGTACCTTTCGCAAGCGCGTCGCGCGCGAGGTCTTGAAGCCGTTCGGAATCGATTGTGGCCACGATCTTAAAGCCCCGCTTCCTGACCGGGTGTCTCCGCCTCGATCGCGGCTGCGATCGCCTGTCGTTCGATCGGCTGGAGGTCAGGCCGCCACACGTCGAAGATAAGCACGACGCGAAGCTCGTCGCTGGGGTTCATCGCTTCGTGCTCGATCGTATCGTCGAACACGAAGGCTTCTCCCCGTCGCCAGTATCGCGTTTCGCCGCCGACCCTGAACCAGCAACCTTCGGGAACGATCAACGGCAGGTGGCAGACCAGGCGCGCGTTGTTCACGCCGACATGGGCAGGGATGGCCGTGTTGGGCGCGAGCAGCGAAAACATCGCATTGGGCGACGCACCGCGGACCTGCGGTTGGTCACATGACGCAAGTATCTCCAAGGTCCTCGGGCAGTGGCGGGCATTCGCATCTACGCGTTCGCCGTTCTGCAACAGATGGATCGCGGTCCAGTCGCGGCTCTGATTGAGCGCACGCCATTGATCGAGCGGCTGGTGATCGGGATACTGAATATATGGTACGACCTCGGCCCGCTCAGCAGTCATAACCGCCTCAAATTCAGCGGTAATTTCATCGGTTGCAGCTTCCAGCTGGTCGATCCACGGGAAGGAGCACCGCGGATGGAATTCATGCTCCGCCAGTGCCGGATAGTGAAAATGGGTCGGCTCGCTGTGATAAGCGCGCTTCTTTCTCAGGATATTATCGCGGAACCGGTCAAACCGCCGGCGCGTGTCTTCATCGACCGATGCTTCTGCCTTTGCCATCGCAGCGCGTAGCTTATCGCTCCTTTGCCCTTGCCACGCGGCAACCCGCTGCTCGCCCTGCGCAATGACTTGCAGCAGGCCTGCCGGCAATTCGCCGTCCGGCTTCTGTGCGATGGCGTGCGCCCATGCCTCGGGCGCTTCCGCATGGTCCAAACGGTCCAGCAGGCTCGCCCGCATCAGGAGCGCCGTAAAATCGCGAGGATCTAGCGCTAGAGCGCGATGCACGCTCGCGAGCGCCAGGTCCGGTTGCCCGGTCGCCCGCTGAACACCGGCCAGCTTGAGAAACAGGCTCGAGTCGTTTGCTTCAGTCTCGGCAGCTTCACTCAGCAGCGCTTCCGCACGCTGAAGATCACCCGAAGCAGCGGCCCGATCGGCCTCGGCGACCAGATTTGCGCCGCTTGTCATCTCAGATCTCGTACCCGAATTTCTCGGCCCATGGACGGAGGATCGGAAGAACTGGTTCGAGATGCTTGCGGTAGTGCTGCCAGCGTCCCGCTGATCCTTGATACAGCGGCTCGGTCACCTGGGCATAGCTGGCGGTAGTGATCACTCCGCGCGTCTCCGCGGTTTTCTGGTGATCGAGGATTTCAGGCTTCCATTCGAGGCCGAGGCCTTCAACTACCGGCCGAAGCGCCGTCTCCGGGTCCTCGATCATTCGTTCGTATACGACCGCGTGAACGTCGACGTCGAACAGGCTGAGCGCCCGTTCCCACATGTTGAACGAGAGGTCATAGAAAGCCGCGGCGGTGTCGAGCAGCAGGAAGTTCGACATCGACGAGTTGAGCCGGAAATTGGAGATAAAGCAGCTGAGCAAGACATCGGCCGGATGCCGAAGCGCGAGAATGAAACGCGCATCCGGAAACAGCCGGCGAATTTGCGGAACGCGCTGCAGATAAAGCGGTGACTTGTCGATCAGCAGCGACCCATCCCGCAGCTCCGTTTGATTGGCGGCAAGTTCGAAATAGCGCCGCTGCGCCTGTCGGATGCTGTCTTCGCTCATGTCCGCAAGCGTGTCGAACCCGCCGAATTCGGCATCGAGCTGGCGGAAGATCGGCGGCTCCTCCATCACCTCGACGGCCGGATGACCTAGAAGCATGGTATCGAGAAGCGTGGTCCCCGAGCGCGGGAAGCCGGCCAGGAAAACCGGAGCAGGACGTTCGCTCGCTACAGGAGGCGAGGCCCAGGCGTCCTTCCATTCCTTGGACGTTTGGCGAAGCTGTTCACATAGGTTTTCACGAACCTCGGCGGCTCGGCGAAGGGGCTCGCTGGGATCGGCCGCATGCGCCTCGTTCATCCGCGTGAATGCGGCAAAGGCTTCGTCATATCGACCAAGTGAATCAAGCATTTGGCCGGCAAGATGCCAGCGAATGGCGGGCTCGAAATCCTCGGGGACCCGAGCGAGGGCGGCAAGTCCCGCTTGAAACTCTTTGGCCCGGCGCGCAGCAAAGGCCCGCACGAGGCTGAGCCGGTCGTCATCGATCCCCGCGGTTGCGGCGTCGCGCGCCAATTGAGCGAGATCGTCGGGGCGATCGTGCTCGAGCACCGTGGCCAGGCCGAAATAAGCTTCACCGCTTGCAGGGTCGAGGCCGAGCGCAGTGCGATAGCTCACCCCGGCGGCCGGGAATTTCTGCGCCTCGACCCGATAGCTCCCAAGAGCCAAGTGTAGCTCCAGGTTTCGGGGATCCCGGCCCAACGCAGCCGCAAGAACGTCCTCCGCTTCTTCACGCCCCTGATCCCGAAGGATCTGGAACAGGTCCGTGAGAGGGACCGCGTCCGACGGGAAATCGGCGGCCATGGATCGAAGCTCTGCCTCGGCTGCATCTAGGTCTCCGGAATCGCGAAGCGATCGGGCGAGATTTAGGCGGCCGGGCGCGCTCAACGGATTGAGCTCCGCCGCGCGCCGCAGGGCGGCGATTCCGCCAGTCGCATCGCCAGCGTCGATCCGGGCGTTGCCGAGGTTGTTCCAGGTCTCCCAATCCTCGGGATGCTGCTCCACGATTGGCTGGAAATCCTTGATCGCGCCGGCAAAATCGGCGGTCATCTGGCGGGCAAAGCCGCGCAGTCTCCGAAGCGCGCCGCTACGGTCTGAAACGGTAACATCGTCGGTCAGCACTGCGCTCAGCTCATCGTAGCGCTCGCATTTCGCGAGCGCCGTCGCCAGGTTGCGAAGTACGACGGGGTCTTCAGCGCGCGCGGTGTGCGCCGCCTTCAAATGAGGGATCGCCGGCTCAAAATCACTAGAGGCGCAAAGGAGAGCACCGATCAAGGCATGCAATGGGCCCGCGTCAGCGCACTCACCCAGGCCGCGCTCCGCTATTTCACGCGCTTCCTTGATGCGCCCGGCCTGGGCAAGCGCCAATGCCGAGCGAATGACGTCCGCGGTACGGTTATCGATCGAAGTCTGAGATGACATGCCGGTGCTTTAGACTAGTCGGCAGCAAAGCCGGTAGGCCGGAATAAAAGAAGGGGCGACGGACCGAAGTCCGCCGCCCCAATCTTTAGCCTAGCTCGATCGCTTACAGACCACGCTCAGGCGCCGGAGCCGGCGGCGGAGGCGGAGGCGGAAGCGTCGGGCAAGCCTGGTTGGCCAGGATCACCAGACCATCCGGGCAAGTAATCGTCGCCGGAGCAGCCGGAGGCGGCGGCGGCGGAACGATTACAGGCGGCGGAGCGATCGGGGTCGGCTTGTGTTTGAAGTCGACCGTCGCACCAGCGTACAGGAACCGGCCCAGGAAGTCCCAGGTCTGCGGATAGGTGTTGCCGGCGCACGATGCGCTCGGGCACGAACCGCTGCCGGTCGGGATGATCGGCGGGTTGCGATCGAAGATGTTGTTCACACCCGCGCGCAGGTTGACCATGTCGAACAACGTGTAGGTCGCGGCCAGATCGAAGTAGTTCTGTGCCTTGACGTGAGCGTTGAGCTGCGTGGTGCCACCGCCCGAGAGAGCCGCATCGTCGCTGGTCGTTTCGAAGGCAACCTTGCCCACGTGACGCCAGTTAACCGACACGCCCAGGCCAAACGGCAGTTGGAGCGTAGCACGCGCCTTGTGCCGCCACTTCGGCATCGCCGAAGAGCTCGCCACCGTCGCGCCCGAGCAGACCGTGCCGTAGAAACCGGCGCAGTCGTAGGTCGGGGCGATGCCGTTGTTGACCTTGTAGTGCTTCAGCCAGGTGCCGAGGAAGCTCAGCGAGAGCTGGCCGAGACCGCCCAGACGACGCGAATACGACCCGTTGAAGTCGAAGCCGTCCGTCTTGATGCGTCCGATGTTGGTCGGCGTATCGACGACATAACCCTGTGGGGTCAGCCAGATCGAACCGGCCGTATCGCGATGGATCAGGCCGCACGACGGAGCAACGCTGCTCGCAGTGGTCTTGTCGATACAATCCTGAAGGATCGTGTCGGCACCGAAGCCCTGGATCGCGCCGGTCAGCTTGATGTTCCAGTAATCGACCGTGAACGCGAAGCGCGGCAGGAAGCGCGGCTGGAGCACGACGCCGACGGTCTTCGTCGTCGCCTTCTCCGGAACCAGGTCTTCGTTACCGCCCAGCAGGCCGTTATACTGTTCCGACGGGTTCAGCGGCGTCTTCGCACCAACCGCGAGACCCTGCGCAATACAACCATAGTCGGTGGCGAGGATGGTGCGGCCGCCGCACGGATCGGTCGCACCGTCGAGCGCGACGATGTTCGGCGCGAACAGTTCCTGAGTGTTCGGCGCGCGCGACGCACGGTTGTACGAACCGCGGAACCGGACATCGGCAATCGGAGCGAATTCAGCCGACAGCTTGTAGGTGTCAGTGTCGTAGGTCCGATCGTTGCTCAGCTTGTACCAGGACTTACGATAACCGGCCGAAAGGCTGAGGTCGTCGATGAAGTTGTGCTGGACGATCGGGATCTGGATTTCGCCGAACAGCTCGTTGACGTGGAAGTTGCCGCTGACCGGCACCGTCGGAGCGCCCTGGCCGGTGAGGTCACCGGTCTGGAATTCCGTGTCCGGGTTCAGGTAAAGCGCTTCACGACGCCATTCCCAACCGGCGTTGATCCCGACACCGTCATTCGCCCACGGCGTCTGGACACCGAGCTCGCCGAGCGCGCCGGTGAAGTTGACGTCGGCGATCTGCTCAGACGACTCGCCCTGAATCACGCCATAAACGTTGACGTAATCGACGGCCGCCTGGGTCGGAGTGCCAAAGTAGTTGTAGGGAACGCAGTTCGGGTCGCTTCCATCGAGCACCGAGCGGCATTCGATCACGGCGCCCGGAGTTCCGACCGGAACGACCAGGCCGGTACCCGGATCGACGTTCACGACGTTGACCGAATTGGCAAGGCGGCGAGCCGAGAACTCGTTCTTGTAGACCTGCGTATAGTTCGTGCGCCCGTACTGATAGTAAGCGTCGTACGAGAAGGCGTTGGTCAGGTCACCGCGCGTACCAATCACGCCGCGATAGGTGGTGTGCTTCAGATTGTTCTGACGCGGGCCGCCTTCGACGTTGCGCTTGAAGATCTGGAAGAAGCCCTGCTGATAGGTGTTGCCGCGGGCATCGAAGAACGTCAGCGGCGCATTGCCCGGGTTCGGGTTGTAGCCAGCACCCGCAGCGAGCGGGAAGCTGCCAACGAAGCCGTTGATCAGGTTCTCACCGTCGCACACGATCGCCCGCGTCGCATCGTTCATGAACGGGTTGTCGCAGTTGATCGTGTAGGTGTTGCCGAAGTTACCCGACGGGGCGATCTGGGCGACCGTCTTGTCGTCGAGGAACATGAACTCGAGATACGGCTTGATCTGCGGCATGATCTCGTAGTTCGCGAACACGCCACCGACATAGCGCTCGTCCGGACGGATCCAGTGGTTGAGCGGTGCGTAATTGTAGCGGGTCGCGCCGTTCGTGATGTTGCCACCAGCAGTGCGCGTGTAGAAAGTCGACGTACCGTTATCGAACAGAAGGAAGTTGCCTTCCGCCGAGAAGGCCGAACCGCCGCAGGCCACGCCCGGACCCGAGCCCAGCCCGCCACCGACGTTCAGCGTACAAGCCGAATAATCGCGCTGACCCTGGTAGATCGCGTTCTGCTTGCGGTAGCCGAAGTAGCCCATGACATGGCCACGACCATCGTCGAAGCCCGCTCCAAAGGACGCGGTCAGGTCGATGTTCTTGCCGTCCCAGCCGCTGCCCTTCGGATAGTCGTATCCGACGCGGTGCAGTGTGTTGATCTGCCGATCGAGCTCGTCGCAAACGGTGTCGCCGCCGCCGATGCTCGGGCAGTCGTTGTCATGCTGGTAGCCCGAAATCTGGCCGTCGAGACGAAGGCCGTCGAAGTCAGTGTCCATGATGAAGTTGACGACGCCCGCGACCGCGTCCGCACCGTACACTGACGATGCGCCGCCGGTCAGGACTTCGACGCGCTTCAGCATCGAGGCCGGGATGATGTTGATGTCACCCGCCTGAGTCGTTCCGTTGGGGTCACCCGGAGCGAGGCGGCGACCGTTGACCAGGGTCAACGTACGCTTCGAGCCGAGGTAGCGAAGATCGATTTCCGCGGTGCCCGAAGACGGGTTCGGAAGGCCCGAGCTCTGGACGGCGCTCGCCGACGGCAGCTGGTTCAGCGCTTCGTCGATGCGGGTCGTACCCGAAAGCTTGATGTCCTGGTTGGACAGCACGGTGACCGGTGCGGCCGATTCGAGGTTCGGCTGCGGAATACGAGTGCCGGTGACGATGATGTCATTGGCCTGCTGAACTGCTTCGCCACTCGACGAAACCGTCGGCGTCGGAGTCGCTTCGACCGGACCAGCGGGCGGCGCTGCGCCCGGATTGGTCGCCTGATTCTGATCAGGGACGGTCGATTGCGAGGAGTCTTGCGCATAGGCCGGGTTCGCAATGAGACCGGCCGTCGCGAGCAGCGTCGAGGCAAGCAAGCGCTGACGGAAATCGAGCTTCATAAAAATAATTCCCCTTCACAAGCCGAGCCCAAGGCACGGCCGCCGTGGAACGGCAACGTAACCTTGCCGAACTGACCGGCTGATAAGTGAAGCGAAGAGCGGCTGGCAACGCTGGGTCGGCTTCCCGACGCAAGTTGTCTCGGCCATGTATCAAATTTGCAACAGCAGCCGTTAAGACGACTTTTTGTCGACCCTGCCTATCGGGTACACAAATTATTACGCAAATTCAGCTATTTGAGGATTATCGCTTAAGATTGCGGAGTCAGCTGCAGAAGCAGCTGGTGGCTCAGTCCGCCGGACCAGCGAGTTAGTGCCCGCCCCCGGCTTTTAGTTCAGCCTTCAGGCTGGCAGCGGCGTCTATATAAGCCTCCTGGCGTTCGACGCTCCAGTAGCGAAGCTCATGGATAGGAATGGCGCTTCCCGTCACGGCGCACACGACGTGATCGCCATCCGCCAGCAAGCGGAACGTTCCAGCCATATAATGGATACGTGCGCGCTTCCCTGCGCCGGTCATCAACATTCCATCACTCCTCGGGGGCGTCGAACAGCCCCGGCTGCGCCGCGATGTAGGATTTACGGGGCTTGCTCTCAACCGGCGGGGTGCGCTTGCCCGTCTCTTCGACCTCTGCATCTACCGCACCGTCGCCGAAGTGAAGGGTCAGCCGCTGCGCCACGCGCGCGTCGCGCGCACGAATCAAGGTCTTGCCGCCGCGATCGGTGACTCGCGCAAAGCCGCGGGTCAGGGGGCGGTCGGGATGGGCCAGCTCCGCCATCGACCATAAGGCCGACAGTCTTTCGCCAAGGCGGGCAATGCGCTGGTCGACCAATTCTCGCCTAAGCCGCCCCGCGACCAGGTTGAGATCGCCGCGAGCGGTCGCGGTACGCGCGCCAAGCGAGCGCGGTAGCCGGCTCCCAACCTCCTCGAATCGTTCGCTGCATCGGTCTGCTCGCCGCGCGAGGCAATGCTGCGCGCGATGGGCGAGTTCGATGAGCTTAGCGAAGAGGTCGGCGCGGACGGGAACGGCGAGCTCGGCCGCGGCAGTCGGGGTTGGCGCGCGAAGGTCTGCCGCATGGTCGATCAACGTCGTGTCCGTCTCATGCCCAACGGCGGAAATGAGCGGAATCGGCGATTCGGCAGCGGCCCGGACAACCTCCTCTTCGTTGAACGGCCACAGGTCCTCGATTGAACCACCGCCGCGCGCGACGATCAGCAGGTCGGGCCGAGGATCGAGCGATGGGAATGCGCGGATGGCCTCCGCAATCTTTCCCGCTGCTCCCTCGCCTTGAACCGGCACCGGCCAGACGATCACCCGTGTTGGGCAGCGGTCTTCCAGCCGATGGATGATGTCGCGGATCACGGCCCCGGTGGGCGATGTCACAACCCCAATCACTTGTGGAAGGAACGGCAGCCGGCGCTTGCGCGATGCATCGAACAGGCCTTCCGCCGCCAGTGCCTTGCGACGGCGCTCGAGCAGGGCCAGCAGAGCCCCCTCGCCGGCCAGCTCCATCCGATCGACGACGATCTGATATTTGGACCGGCCGGGATAGGTGGTCAGCTTGCCGGTGACGATGACTTCGGCGCCGTCTTCAGGCCGAAACGCGAGCGTGCCAGCGCTGGCGCGCCAGATCACCGCATCGATGCAGGCGTTTTCGTCCTTGAGGGTGAAGTAGCAGTGGCCCGAGCTGTGCCGCTTGAACCCCGAGATTTCCCCACGCACGCGAACCTGGCCGAATGCGTTTTCGACGGTGCGCTTGAGCGCTCCCGAAAGCTCGGTCACGCTGAGCGGCGGCGAATTGTCGCCGGGGGCGACCTCCGCTAACAGGCCGGCTCTCGTGTCTTCGGGAAGGTCCATGAATATATTGCTCTTAGGGTCGGGCGGCCGCGAGGATGCGCTCGCCTGGCGGCTTAGGCAATCGCCAAGCTGCGATCGGCTGATCGCCGCACCCGGCAATCCCGGCATCGCGCGCTGGGCGGAAACCGCCGCCATCGATCCGTGCGATCCAGCCGCGGTGGTGGCGCTCGCAAAGGAAAACGCGATCGACCTCGTCGTAGTGGGCCCCGAAGCGCCGCTCGTGGCCGGCGTTGCCGATGCCGTGCGCGCGGCCGGCATTCCTGTCTTCGGACCAAGCGCTGCGGCGGCTCAGCTCGAAGGGTCCAAGGGCTTCACCAAAGACCTGTGCCAGGCGAACGGGATTCCCACCGCAAATTACGTGCGGATCGATCAGGCGGCTGACGCAAGGGTCGCGCTCAGTCAATTTGGCATTCCGGTAGTGATCAAGGCGGACGGCCTGGCGGCCGGCAAGGGTGTCACCGTGGCGATGACACGCCAAGAAGCCGAGGCTGCGATCGACGCCGCCGGCGACGGGCCAATGGTCATCGAGGAATTCCTGGAAGGCGAAGAAGCGAGCCTGTTCGCGCTTGTCGATGGCGGCATCGCGGTCGCGCTCGCGTCCGCGCAGGACCATAAGCGCGTCGGGGAGGGCGACACCGGGCCCAACACGGGCGGAATGGGTGCCTATGCACCCGCGCCGGTGCTTACGGCTGAGCTCGAACAGCGCGCGATGGACGAGATCGTCCGCCCAACGGCCGAAGCGATGGCAACTGCCGGGACGCCGTTCAACGGAGTCCTGTACGCCGGGCTGATGCTGACCGCCGAAGGGCCAAAGCTTATCGAATATAACGTGCGCTTCGGCGATCCCGAATGCGAGGCGATCATGCCCCTCATCGAAGGCGACTTCGCTGAGCTGCTGTTGGCAGTTGCGACTGGCCGGCTGGCAGAAATTGCCCGCCCTGCGCTCGTATCCAAGCATTCGATGACGGTGATCGTTGCGGCGCGCGGCTATCCCGGAACGCCGGCCAGCGGGGGCGCCATCCGCGCGATCGAAGCCGCCGAGCAGGTCGAAGGGGTCACTGTCTTTCACGCCGGAACGGCGTTGAGTGGAGACAATCTGGTTGCGAAAGGCGGCCGCGTGCTCGCCGTGACAGCGGTTGCCGAAAGCTTCGCCAATGCGCGGGCCCGCGCCTATCGCGCGGTCGACCAGATCGACTTTGCCGACGGCTTCCACCGCCGCGACATCGGCTGGCGCGAACTTGCGCGAGAAAATGCGTGAACACTTTCTGGAATTACTTCTGGCCCTTGTTCGTGGGCGGACTGATCATCGGAATGATCGCTGGCCTGGCCGGATTTCGCCGGAATGAAAAACGGGCGAAGGCGATCAGCGCGGGCGCGCTAGCAGCGGTTGCCGCCGCCCTGCTGTGGCACGGGCCACTCGGCGCGGCAGATCGCCTGGCAACGGAAGTCGAGCGCAATATGCGAATGTCGCTCGATTCGTGGGAGATGCCGAACGTCACCGGCCATCTCCATCGTGCCCCCCTGACCCGCACTCTAGTCCTTTCAGGGCCGGCGAGCCTCGACGATTATCAACGCAGCGAGCTCGTACGGATCGAGGAAACCGTGCCGGGCGTTAGCCACGTCCGCTGGAACAACAAGGTAGGCGGACCGCCGCTGATCGCCGAGGCTGCGGGCGCCGCAATCCTAGGCTTCCTTTTGGGCCTTCTCGTCGCCTATCTGATCGAGCTTCGGCGTCGCTACAACGCACAATGGACTTGGTGAATTCAATGGATCTCATTCGCGAATATTGGTGGCTCATCATCGTCGTCGTGGCGCTGGGCCTGGCGTTTGTGTTGCTTCGTCCGAAGCAGCGGGTGAAGCTGACTGACAGCGCGCCAACGCGCCCGCACATGGTCCACTCGCGCCCGCCGGAGGGCCGCGGCATCGCTGGCGAGGCGGCAGCTGCCACGAGCGACGTCACCGGCGAAATCCTCGGCGCGCCGGTGCGTAAGAAACTGGATGGCGGCGGCAAGGCCGGCGATGAGCTGTGCATGATCAAGGGGGTGGGCCCGAAGTTCGAGGATGCGCTAAATGCGCTCGGCTTCTTCCGCTTCGAGCAGCTCGCCGGCTTGAGCCCGACCGAAATCGAGCGGCTCGACGATCAATTGGGTGCGTTCCGCGGCCGGATCAGCCGCGACCGGATTTCGGAACAGGCCGATTATCTGGCGCGCAACGACATCGACGGGTTCGAACAAAGGTTCGGTAAGCTCTAGCTCTCGGGCTCTGCCGGCGGCTGAGCCGCCTTCTTCTTCGCGCGCGTGACGATGAGCTTGTCGATCTTGCGGCCGTCCATGTCGACGATCTCGAACAACCAGCCGTCGTGGCGGAATTTTTCTCCCGTTTCCGGCAAATGCTTTAGCACCGACAAGGCGAAGCCGGCCACGGTCGAGAAGTCGCGGACGTTGGACATGTGCACGCCGATCCGGTCGCTGAGCACGTCGGCGCTGGCCGCGCCGGACACGAGCCAGCTGCCATCGTCGCGTTCAAGGATCGGCGGCTCCTCCCCTTGCTCGACATCGTGGGCGAACGTTCCGGCCAGGGCAGCGAGGATGCTCCCGGGCGTCACGATGCCGTCAAGATGGCCATATTCATCGTGAACCAGCGCCAGCGGCACATCGGCGCTGCGCAGCACGACGAGCGCGTCCATCGCATCCATCAAATCCGGGATAACGGGCGCGGTCCGACATAATTTGCTGAGGTCGAGCGGGCGGCGCTTGAGCGTCGCGGCGAGCACGTCGCGCAGCTGAATTACACCTACGATATTCTCGATCGAGCCGTCGGCGACCGGCAGCCGGGTATGCTGCGTTTCGAGCAACGTCTCTCGGATCTCCTCGGGCGTCGCATGGACGTCGATCCAGTCGATTTCGGTTCGCGGGGTCATGACCTCGCGCACTGGCCTGTCGGCGAGACGGACGATCCCGGAGATCATCGCCCGCTCGTCCTCCTCGAGGACGCCTGCGGTTTGCGCCTCGGCGACGACCAGATGAAGCTCTTCCGCCGTCACCTGGTTCTTCGATTCACGATCGAGCCCAAGCAGCTTGAAGATCAGGGCGCTGGAACGATCGAGCAGCCAGACGAACGGCGCCGTCACCACCGCCAGCCAGCGCATCGGCCGCGCCATCACCACCGCAATCGGTTCGGGCGAGCGAAGCGCAATCTGCTTGGGAACGATCTCGCCGATGACCAGCGAAACGTAAGTGGTGAGGAAGATGACGACCGCGAAGCCGACCGTGTGGGCTGTGTCCGGATCGAGGCCAAGGGCCTGGAAACGTTGGGCGGCCGGATCGCCGAGCTTCTCGCCGGAGAAGGCGCCAGCGAAAATCGCGATCAAAGTGATGCCGGTCTGCACCGTCGCCAGGAACCGGCCGGGGTCCGCCGCCAGCTTGATCGCGCATTGCGCGCCGCGGCTGCCGCCCTTCGCTATCGCCTTGAGGCGCGCCTCACGCGACGACACGATCGCCAGCTCGCTCATCGCCAGGACGCCGTTGAGGGCAACCAGGGCAAGGATGAGGAGGACGTCGAGCCAGGGGATGGGTGTTAAATGATCGCTCATAGGCGCAGTTGGACGAGTGTAGCCTTCGCCGTGACCCGTTCACAAGTCGCGCGTCAAACTACCCCGTCGATTCACGCGCGGAACTATCGCTGCTATGCGCCGGTTATCGGCTTTTCACGCCCCTCCCGGAGCTTTTCAATGCTGCTTTCCCGCCGCGCCCTTGCACTGATTTCCGCAAGCTCCTTCATAGCGCTGGCAAGCTGCCAGACTGCTCCGCCTCCCATCATCCCGGCGGCCTTCACGCCGCTTGGCGTCAGCGCGCCATACCTCTCGGGCGATGTAATCGGAGGCTCGCGGCCGCGAGCGGCGAAGATGCGCGCCGCCAAGATCCGGCCGATCAATCCGGCGCTCGTTCCGTCGTACATGGCCGATCTCGACGGTGAGCTTCGCCGTCAGACCGCGGGCATCGGGCTCGATGTCCTTCAGGTCGGCAATGGGATTGTCATACGCATACCAGCGGCGCTCACCTTTGACGCCGGCAGCGCGGCGGTGAAGCCCCAGTTCGATGCGACCTTGCTCGAGATCGCCCGGACCGTGAAAACCCGGAACCAGACATTCGTCGACGTGCTTGCGCACACTGACACGACCGGTACCCCACAGGCGAACCAGTCCCTATCGGAAAAGCGCGCCGCCGCGGTTGCGACCTATTTGGCCGGTCACGGCGTCTCCAAAGCGCGGATTGCATCGCGTGGATATGGCGAGAGCGCCCCGCTCTACGTTCCGGATGACACGGAAACAAAGAAGGCGGGCAATCGGCGTGTCGAGATCCGGCTGGTTCCCTATCGCGGCTAACGCCGCTCGGCGAAAAACGTCCGAAGCATTTCGGAAGCCTCAGCGTCACCGATCCCACCCAGCACATCCGGCCGGTGATGGCAGGTCGGCTGCGAGAAGATTCGGGGGCCGTGGACGACGCCGCCCCCCTTCGGATCTTCGGCGGCGAAGCGGAGCTCCTTGATCCTCGCGACCGACACGGCGGCCGCGCACATCGCGCATGGCTCCAGCGTCACCCACAAGGTGCATTGATCGAGGCGGGAAGTGCCGAGCTTCTCGGCCGCAGCCCGGATCGCCTCCATTTCGGCATGGGCGGTGGGGTCGTTCGATCCCCGCATTGCATTGCGAGACTCCGCGACGACCTCGTCGTCGATCGTAACGACCGCGCCGACCGGCACTTCGCCGACCTCGGCCGCTTCACGCGCAAGCTCAAGGGCGCGGCGCATCGGGACGGGTAGCGGAAATGCCATGGCCGCGCGGGTAGCCGAGCTACCCTCCGCTGTCAGCTATTGGGCGTTGTTGGTGACCGGCTGCACTTCGTTACCCGGCTTTTGCACTTCGAGCGCGGGCACCTTCACCGTCGTCTCTTTGGCCCCCACGGTTACCGAGCCCGTCTGGACGTCGAAGGCGGGCGCTTGGCCGCCTTTGGCCACGATCCCATTGTGGGTCGCCGAAACCTGAGGTGCCTGCGCCCCGCGGATCTGGTTGATGTCGAGAAAACCGGTAGCGATGGCGGCAATGACCAAGAGGATGATGACGACGAGAATCAGGATTATCGAGCGCATTGTTTCATTTCCCCGTGCGTTTTTGACAGAACGCAGACAGCCGTATCCGGTTGCCCTAACGGAGCGCGTCGGCGTTGACGAGTGCGCCTCGACCGGCTAACGGGCGGCGCTCTTCGGGCCTCTTGAGAGGCTCGTACCAAAAATCAGGATAGATACCATGTCGCGGGTTTGCGAGCTGACCGGCAAGGGCCGGCAGGTGGGCAACAATGTTTCCCACGCCAATAACAAGACGAAGCGCACGTTCCTGCCGAACCTGCAGAACGTCACTTTGATCTCGGACGCGCTCGGGCAGAGCGTGAAGCTGCGCGTGTCGACGCATGGCCTGCGCTCGGTCGAGCATGTCGGCGGCCTCGACAACTGGCTGCTCAAGACCAACGACGACAAGCTGTCGCCGAAGGTGCGCAAGCTGAAACGCGAGATTGCTAAGAAGGCGGCTGAACAGCCCGCTTCCTGAGTCGTCTAACCGACTGACTTTCAACAGATTTTCCTGAACGCAGGCTGCAAGCCGCGTTCAGCATCCATTGGCCGCGAATCGGTCATAAGCCTCGTCATCCGGCGGGGTTTCCCCCTTTTTCCCCGTCGCGTCTGGAAACAGACAAGTTCCCTCGCGTCGCGTAACGAGGGGGGCCCGGTGCGCGTAACCGCGCCGGGCCCAATTTTTATCCGGGGTTATCGAACAACCTGGCCAGTTGATCGACCATCGCGCCGGCGAGCTGGTCGGCGTCCATGATGGTCACCGCTCGTTCGTAATAGCGCGTCACGTCGTGGCCGATCCCGATCGCAATCAACTCGACCGTCGAGCGGCGCTCGATCCACTCGATGACCTGGCGGAGGTGGCGCTCGAGATAGGAACCGCCGTTGGCGGACGCGGTCGAATCATCGACCGGCGCGCCATCGGAGATCACCATCAATATGCGGCGCTCTTCCGGGCGCATGATCAAGCGATTGTGCGCCCACAGCAGTGCCTCGCCGTCGATATTCTCCTTTAGCAGCCCCTCGCGCATCATCAGCCCGAGGTTCCGGCGCGCGTGGCGGTAAGGTTCGTCCGCGCGCTTGTAGATGATGTGGCGGAGGTCGTTGAGGCGGCCCGGACTGGGCGGCCGCCCGGCGGCGAGCCACGCCTCGCGGCTCTGTCCGCCTTTCCAGCCACGCGTCGTAAACCCCAGCACCTCGGTCTGGACCCCGCAGCGCTCGAGCGTTCGCGTTAGGATATCGGCGCAGATCGCGGCAATCGCGATAGGACGTCCGCGCATCGAGCCGCTATTGTCGATCAGGACGGACACTACGGTGTCCTTGAATTCCGTATCGCGCTCGATCTTGAACGACAAAGCGTGGCGCGGATTGACCACGACGCGGGCGAGCCGCGCCGCGTCCAGCAGCCCCTCTTCCTGGTCGAAATCCCAGCTGCGCGCCTGCTGCGCGAGAAGGCGCCGCTGGAGGCGGTTGGCGAGCCGCGTCACGACATTCTGAAGACCGCTCATCTGCAGATCGAGGTAAGCACGCAAACGGCCGAGCTCTTCCTCGTCGCACAGCTCCTCGGACTCGACGATTTCGTCGAAACGGGTGGTGAAAGCCTTGTAATCGGTCTCGGGCGAAAGATCCCAGTTGCGCCGACCGGGCGAGGCAAACAGGCTTTCGCTGAGGTCATCGCCGGCGACGCTATCGTCGTCCCCGGCTTCCATCTCTTCGGTCGAACCTTCGTCGGAAGAATCGGAATCTTCTTCTTCGCCGCGAACGTCGACGTCGCCCGACGACGGGGTACCCTCGTCGCCTTCGTCTGACGAATCTTCGGTGCCACCCTGCTCGCCTTCCTCGTCGTCGCCCCCCTCTTCCGGATTCTCTTCCGCAAGATCCTCAGCGGCCGCGAGATCAAGGTCTTCGAGCAACCGGCGGGAAAGCTTGGCGAAACTCGCCTGGTCATCCAGCGTGAGCGCAAGCGCGTCGAGCTCGGCCGCAGCCTTCTCCTCGATCCACGGAGCAATCAGCTTGAGGCCGGCAATCGCGGACTGGGGCGGCGCCTCACCGGTCAACCTCTCGCGCGCAATGAGACCGACGGCAGTCGCCAGCGGCACCTCTTCGGCGGTCCGCGCACGGACGATGGCATCAGCGCGTACGCGCGCGTCCGTCAGCTTCGCGAGATTCCCCTTCACCCCGCTCATGGACCGCGCACCCAGCGCCTCGACCCGCGCAGTCTCCAGCGCGTCGAACACAGCGCGGGCATCGATGTCGGCGGGAGCGACGCGCGAATGGAGCCCGGCGTCATGGTAGCGAAGGCGGAGCGCGAGCGCATCCGCGGCGCCGCGCGCTTCAGCGACCAGCCTGGCGTCGAGCGCGGGCCCGGGTGACGGCACGCGTGCGGTCTTGCCTGAAGGTGGAGCGACGTCGGTGGCGAAGATCACGTCGACTTCCGGATCCCGGGCGATCGCCCGTGAAGCCCCGGCCAGGGCGCGGCGGAATTCGTCAGTGGCGTTTCGATCGGCCATCGTGCGTGGCTGTAGCGAGGGGTGGCCGCAGAGGAAAGAATCCCGATTTGAGCCAGATCCATGCGCCGAAAAAATTAAGGCTAACAAAGAGTTACTTTGTGATTGACTCGTCTCTCTCGAACATTACCGTTCGTTAATCTGAGCCGGCCGCGGGGAGAGATTCGCGCGCGTCGACAATCAGGGCACTTGTAAGAGAGTATCGGAGGGCGAGTTGGCTAAGAACACACAATCTGCACAGGCTGGCGTATCTTCACAGACCAGCGTTCGAGAAGGACCGGAGTCGGGGGTTCATGGCGCGATTGCCGGAACCGGAGTTTCGATTAACGTTGATCCCTATGCCGGCTTTTCCATCGGCGGGAAGCCGATCCTCCCACTGACTGGCAGCAACAGCGTCTACAGCCATCTGTCTTCGGGCCTGACGCTGAGCACCGATCCGAATGCGGTTTTCACCTACGGTTTCTACACCGGCAACCATGCGCTCGGGATCAACAATAATCCGCACAATGGTGAGGGCCAGGGCTACTCGCAGTTTAGCGCTGCGCAAAAGGCCGCGGCGATCGCAGCGATCCAGCTGTGGGACGATCTGATCCCGCAGACGTTCGTGAACGTCGGTAACGTGGACGAAAAAGGCTGGGCGCAGAACAAGGCGACGATCTTGTTCGCGAACACGACCACTGGCCCGGCCCAGGCGTGGACCTACTATCCGGGTGGCGACCACAATTATCATCGTGCAAGCAGCGATGTCTGGACCGCGACGCCGAGCGTCAATTCGTCAAACGGGGACTTCGGGTTCGGCCAGTACGGCAATACGACCCTGATCCACGAATTGGGCCACTCGCTCGGCCTGTCTCACCCAGGCGACTATAACTATAGCGACGATAATGACGGCGACGGCCAGCCGGACCCGATCACCTATGCGGGTGACGCGCAATATTTCCAGGACAGCCAAGAATATACGATTATGTCGTACTTTGGCGCCTGGAACACGGGCGGAGCGCCGATCGACTGGCGCTACTCGGGCGGTGTCTTCTACGACAACAGTCCGCAGGGCCCGATGCTGCACGACATCTTTGCGATCCAGCAAACCTACGGTGCTGATCCGACGACGCGCGCAGGCGACACGACCTACGGCTTCCATTCGAACGCGGGCAACGACCTCTTCGATTTCACGAAGAACCCACTGCCGTTCTACGCGGTCTATGACGCCGGAGGCTCCAACGACACGATCGACTTGTCGGGCTTCCATTCATCGCAATACCTCAACCTCAATGCCGGCGAGTTCAGCTCGATCGGCGATGTTACGATGACTCAGGCTCAGCTCGGCGCGGCGGTCTACAACGCCTACCTGCAACTCGGTACAGACCTACACGCCGCCGGTTATACCGACGCGCAGCTCGGCGCGATCAGCCTCGGCTGGCTTGCCGGGACCAAGGCGGACAACGCGAACGCGATCCAAAGCGACACCGGGGTCGGCGGAATCGGGACGGTCAATTACGAGAATTTCGCCATCGCTTATGGCGTGACGATTGAAAATGCCGTGGGTGGCCAGGGCAACGACCTGCTCGTCGGCAATGACGCTAACAACCGTCTCGACGGCCAGGGCGGCACCGACGTTCTGACCGGCGGCGCAGGCGCTGACACGTTCGTGTTCGCCAACAATGGCTCAACCGACACGGTTACCGACTTCCAAACCGGCGCGGACAAGATCGACTTGTCCGGGCTTTCGGGCGTCGGCGCGGCGGACGTGAGTTACAACGCGACCACTCACCAGGTGCAGGTCGACATCAACCATGACGGGACCGCCGATATGTTCATCAATTCGGCGAATGTCGTGAATGCTGGTGACTATATCTTCCACGCCTAAGCGCGGACGATGAGAGCTAAGGGCGTCGCTCCCATGGAGCGGCGCCCTTTTCTTATGCGGATTTGCCGACGACGCTTTCGGGCAGGTCCTCGCCGAACACGCGCTGGTAATATTCCGCGATCAGCCCCCGCTCCGCTTCGTCGCACTTGTTGAGGAACGACACGCGGAAGGCATAACCGACGTCGCCGAAGATGTGCGCGTTCTGCGCCCAGCTAATCACCGTGCGCGGGCTCATCACGGTCGAGATATCGCCGTTCATGAAACCCTGGCGGCTGAGCTCGGCGACCTTGATCATCTTGGTGACGATCGCCTTGCCGCCCGGCTCATCATATTCGCCCGACTTCGCCAGCACGATCTGCGCCTCAACCTCGGCGGGCAGGTAGTTGAGCGTGGTGACGATGTTCCAACGGTCCATCTGCCCCTGATTGATCGCCTGGGTCCCGTGGTAGAGGCCGGTCGTGTCGCCGAGGCCGACAGTGTTGGTGGTCGCGAACAGCCGGAACCAGGGGTTCGGGCGGATCACCCGGTTTTGGTCGAGCAAGGTGAGCTTGCCCTCTGCCTCGAGCACGCGCTGGATCACGAACATCACGTCGGGCCGACCGGCGTCATATTCGTCGAATACGAGCGCGACCGGATGCTGGAGCGCCCACGGAAGCAGGCCCTCGCGGAACTCGGTCACCTGCTGCCCGTCGCGAAGCACGATGGCGTCGCGGCCGACAAGGTCGATACGGCTGATGTGCGCGTCGAGATTGATGCGGATGAGCGGCCAGTTCAGCCGTGCGGCAACCTGCTCGATGTGGGTCGACTTGCCCGTGCCGTGGTAGCCTTGGACCATCACGCGGCGGTTCTTCGAGAAACCCGCGCAAATCGCCATCGTCGTGTCGGGATCGAACACGTAGGTCGGGTCGAGATCGGGGACGCGCTCGTCGGCCTCGCTGAACGCGGGCACTTCCATGTCGCTGTCGACTCCGAACAGCTCGCGCACCTTCGCGATCTTGTCGGGGGTCGCCATCAAGGTCTCGGCGCGGCTTTCCGGCTGGACGTTGGATAGATCGGTCATGGCGGGGGCCTTAGGCGATGCCGCCGCGCGCCTCAACTTGCATCGACCTTGGGCGGCAGCGGAAACAATTTAGCAAAGCGCCCGGCGAACTCGAGGTCGCCCTCGACCTTGATCGTGTCGAACGGCGCGCCGCCATGGACGACCGCGGCAATCTCGGTCGGCGAGCCGATGAAGGTCGCACGTGTGTTCTCGATATCGGCCCGCATGACGTCCAGCCGGCCGTCGTGAACGTGGACGACATAGTCGGCGTCACCCAGGCGAAAGCCGACCCGCTCGTCGATGCCTTCGGCGAGCGCTGGAGAAATCAAGGTCTGGAAGGACATGATGATCGACACGTGACTCATCGGCAGCGTGGGGTCGTGCGCTGGGCTGCGCGCTGCCCAGCGGCCGAGCGAGGCAATCATCGGCACCGCTTCCAAGCCCCATTCGGTCGCCTGATAGACCTGCACCGACGCCGGCGGCGGCAGTTTGACCTTCCGCACCAGGCCGCGCGCCTCGAGCTCCGTCAGGCGCTGCGTGAGGACGTTGGCGCTGATCCCCTGAAGATCGGACCGCAGCTCGGAAAAGCGGCGCGGTCCATAAGCGAGTTCGCGGAGCACCAGCATCGCCCAGCGCTCGCCGATCAGGTCGAGCGCGTGCGCCAGTCCGCAGGCATCTTCGTAACGCCTTTTCTCATCGCTTTTGCGAGTCTTAGTTACTTTTTCTAACTGCACAGTTGCAATTTAGGACTTCAGAGTCCAAAAGGCAAGCGAATCGAGTCGGAGGAGAGAAAAAATGTCCCGCATGATTTTCGTGAACCTGCCCGTCGCGGACCTGGAACAGTCCACGCGTTTCTATGAAGCGATCGGCTTCAGGAACGAGCCCAAGTTCACCAATGACGCGGCCGCCATGATGGTGCTCAGCGACACGATCGCGGTGATGCTGCTCACTCACCCCTTTTATGCAACGTTCACCCGCAAGCCGATTGCCGACGCGCACGCCAGAAGTCAGGTATTGCTCTGCATTTCCTGCGAGAGCCCGGCCGAAGTCGACAAGATCACCGAGGCTGCGGGCGCAGCCGGTGGACAGATCGACGTCTCGCAAGAAGACCAGACGAAGGGCGGGCCGATGTATGGCCGCGACTTCGAAGACCTCGACGGCCATCAATGGGCGCCGATGTGGATGGACCCGGAGTTCGCCGCGAAGGGCGCGCATCCGGTCGAAGAATCCGCAGCCGCGTAGCAATCGGGCAGTAGGAGGGCGAAATGCCGATCAATCCCAATGCCGCCATTGAAATCACGGCGTTCAAATGGGTGCCGCCGTTCGCTGAAGGGTTCGTTCGCGACTTACGCGCGCGCTGGGCCCTCGAGGAAATCGGAGCGGAGTATCGCGTGCGCCTGATTGGTGGCCCGTCGGACCGGCCGAGCGATTATTGCCAGGACCAGCCGTTCAACCAGGTGCCGGTCTACAAGGAAGGCGAGCTGTGCCTGTTCGAGTCCGGCGCGATCCTGATTCACATTGGCGAGAAGGATGAGCGCCTGCTGCCCCGCGATACGGTGGGCCGGATGCGCGCCATCGCCTGGGTCATCGCAGCCCTCAACAGCATCGAACCGCAGACGGGCCAGCTTGCCGCCATCGACGTGTTCAACCCCGACGCCGCCTGGGGCAAAGAGCGCCGGCCGGCAGTCGTCCAACTCGTCGAAGGCCGCCTCGCCCGACTGTCGCAATGGCTCGGCGACAAGACCTGGCTTGAGGGCGATCGCTTCACCGTCGGTGACCTGATGATGGTCGACGCGCTGCGCGGCCTTGGGCCCGAACTTTTGAACGAGCACGCCAATTTGGCCGCGCTGGTCGAGCGCGGGACCTCGCGGCCCGCATTCCAGAGAGCGCTGGCCGATCAGATCGCCACGTTCCGCGAACACCAACCCCCAGAAGGAGTCGCAGCATGACCTATTTCGAAGGATTCATCGTCCCCGTGCCCGAGCAGAACCGGGACGCCTACAAGAAGCACGCGACCGACTTCGCACCGCTGGTCCAGGAAGTCGGCGCGCGACGGATGGTCGAAAGCTGGGACAGCGACCTGCCTGAAGGCAAGCTCACCGACTTCCGCAAGGCGGTCGACGCCAAGCCCGAGGAGAAGATCGTCTTCTCCTGGTTCGAATATCCCTCGCGGCAGGAACGCGACGCTGCCAACCAGAAATTCATGAGCGATCCGCGCATGGAAGAGATGGGCAAGAACATGCCATTCGACGGCAAGCGGATGATCATGGGCGGCTTCGACGCCATCGTCGAAGAAGGAGAAGCCGGCGGGGGCTATGTCGATGGTTGGGTCGTTCCCGTCCCGACCGCCAAGCGCGGTGCGTATCGCGATCTCGCCGCGAAGAATGCGAAGTATTTCCGCGAATATGGCGCGACCCGGCTGGTCGAAGCATTTGCCGACGACGTCCAGCACGGCAAGGTCACCGACTTCTATCGCGCCGTGAAGGCGGAGGACGGCGAAAGCGTCGTCTTCTCGCTGATCGAATGGCCGGACAAGCAGACCCGCGACCAGGCCTGGGAAAAGATCATGAAGGACGAGCGAATGCAGCCTCAAGGCGACATACCGTTCGATGGCAAGCGGATGTTCTGGGGCGGGTTCGAGAAGATCCTCGACACCGCCACGGCGCCCGCGACGGCCGACGCCTGAACCTAATCGACCAACCAAGGAGATTGACGATGAGCGACGTTCGCGACGCACCGCAGGCCGCCAACGACGAGGGCGGCAAATCCCCCCGCGGCCACCATGTCTGGTACGAGCTGATGACCCCTGACGCCGAAGCGTCGAAGGCCTTTTACGACAAGGTCGTGGGCTGGAACTTCGGCGAGCCCGTGGCGGAATACCAAGGCTATCGAATGATCGGCCGAAGCGACGGCGGCTTCGCTGGCGGCGTGCTGACCCTCACGGACGAGATGAAGCAGCACGGCGCCCGCCCGACCTGGCTCGGCTACATCGGCGTCGACGATGTCGATACGGCGATCGGCTCGATTGAGCAGGCGGGCGGCAAGACCCTGATGCCCGCGACCGACATCGACAATGTCGGCCGTATCGCGATGGTCGCCGACCCTTCCGGCGCGCCCTTCTACATCATGAAGCCGATCCCGCCGGCCGGCGATCCCAACGCCCAAAGTGACGTCTTCTCGGTCGACCAGCCGCAGCACATTCGCTGGAACGAACTTTCGACCACCGACCAGGATGGCGCCATCGACTTCTATCGCAACCAGTTCGGCTGGACGCAGGAAGGCGCGATGCCGATGGGCGAAATGGGCGATTACAAGTTCATGCAGGCCAATGGCGTCGGCATCGGCGCAGTGATGCGCAAGCCGGAGCAAATCCCGGTCAGCATGTGGTCTTATTATATCGGCGTCGACGACATCGACCGGGCGATCGAGGCCGTAAAATCCGGCGGCGGCACAATTACCAACGGCCCCAATCAAATTCCCGGCGGCGAATATGCGCTCAACGCGATGGACCCTCAGGGCGCAGCGTTCGGCCTCGTCGGCCCGCGCAAGTAAGGAGGCAAGCATGACCAACAAGCTCACCACCTGCCTGTGGTTCGACAAAGGCGAGGCGCGCAAGGCCGCTGAATTCTATGCGTCGGTGTTTCCCGACAGCCATGTCGGCGACGCGATGCGAGCGCCAGGCGATTTCCCCGACGGCCAGCAGGGCGACGAGTTGACCGTGGAATTCACCGTCCTCGATCGCGCGTTCGTCGGCCTCAACGGCGGACCCAATTTCAAGCCGAACGAAGCCGTCAGCTTCATGGTGGTGACGGAAGATCAGCAGGAGACCGACCGCTACTGGAACGCCATCACTCAAAACGGCGGCGAGGAGAGTGCGTGCGGCTGGTGCAAGGACCGCTGGGGGTTTTCGTGGCAGATCACGCCGCGCGTCCTCCTGGAGGGCAACACCAACCCTGACCCCGCGGTCGCCAAGCGCGTGTTCGAAGCGATGATGAACATGGGCAAGATCGACGTTGCGAGGATTGAGGCTGCGATCGCCGGGGAAACCGCCGATGCGTAGGATCGTCGGCACGGTATTCCAGACCCTCGACGGCGTCATGCAGGCGCCCGGCGGCCCTAGCGAGGATCCGACCGACGGGTTCGACCTCGGCGGCTGGCAGTTCGGCTTCCGCGACGAGGAGGCGGGCGAGGCGATCGGCGGGAGTCTGCACCCGCCCTACGCGCTCCTCCTCGGCCGGCGGACGTACGACATCTTCTCTTCTTACTGGCCCTACCAGGAGAGCGATGACGAGAATGGCAAGATTGCGAAGGATTTCAACGCGGCCGAAAAGTTCGTGATGACCCATTCCGACGCCCCGCTGGAATGGGCGAACAGCCGCCGGGTGTCGGGCTTCGACGAGCTTGCCGCGATCCGGGCCAGCGAGGGACCAGACCTGCAGATTTGGGGCAGCAGCACGCTGTACCCTGGGCTCCTCGAGCGCGGCATGCTCGACCGACTAACGGTGCTGACCTACCCGCTTGTGCTCGGAAAGGGGAAGCGCCTGTTCGCCGCCGGTACTCCGTCCGCGACCTTGCGGCTTGAAAGCGGCCGGATGACGTCGAAGGGCACCGCGGTTGCGAGCTTCGTGCCCGAGCTGGGGGTCGCGGTGGGATCGAGCCCGCCGGTTGAAGCCAACGCGACCGAGCAAAAACGGCAGAAAGCAATCGCGGAGGGCAGCTGGTGACGATCCAATTCTTCGGCCACCCCTTCTCGTCCTACACGCAAAAAGTCCTGATCGCCCTGTGGGCCAATGAAACGCCATTCGACTATCGAATGGTGGAGGATCCGGACAATGCGGCCGAACTGAAGCGGCATTCGCCGTTCGGGCTGTTTCCGCTGATCGTCGATGGCGATCGCGCGCTGTTCGAGACGTCGATCATCATCGAATATCTGCAGGAGCATCATCCGGGGCCGAACCGCTGGATCCCCGACGGTGACGAAGGGCTGCGGGTGCGGTTCTTCGACCGCTTCTTCGACCTGTACGTCATGACCAACATGAACAATCCGGTCGCCAACAAGCTTCGGCCGGAAGGCCAGGCCGATGCCTACGGCGAGCAGAAGGCGCGCGAGCGGCTTCATGTCGCCTACGATTGGCTCGAGCAATATCTGGGCGAGACCTGGGCTGTCGGCGACACGTTCACGATGGCCGACTGCGCCGCGGCTCCGTCTTTATTCTATGCCGACTGGGTCGAAGAAATTGGCAACGCGCGGCCGCGGCTCAAAGCCTATCGCGAGCGCCTGCTCGCCCACCCGATCGTTGCCCGGGCCGTGGACGAGGGCCGTCCCTATCGCCACTATTTCCCGCTCGGCGCACCCGACCGGGATTAAGCGAAGGCCGCGGACTTCCGCAGGAGCTGATAGGCTTCGATGACTTCGCCGAGACGCCCCTCATGGCTGCGATCGCCGCCGTTCTTGTCCGGGTGATAGCGGCGAACCAGGCCGGAATAGCGCTTGCGCAGCTGGTTGCGGTCGGCGTCCTCGCCAAGCCCGAGCACGGACAGCGCCCGGCGCTCATTCTTGCTGAACCGCGAGGTCGAGGCAGGGTCGCGCCTGCGCCCGAACCGCCCCGAGATCGCGTCGAGTGGGTCGGCGAAGTCGCTCCACGCGGGGGGCGGATCGGCGCCGTTAGCCGCAAACTTGCGGCTCGGGCGCTCCCAGCCGGCGAGCGGCCCCTGCGCGTCCTGGATCTCGTCGGGGCTCATCCCGTCGAAGAAGTTGTACCGGGCATTGTGCTCGCGGACATGGTCCAGGCAGAGGAAGCGCCAGGCGCCAGGGCCATCGAAGTTCGCGGGCTGCAGCGGCGCCTTGAATTCGCCGGGCGCGGCGCATCCCGGGACGGCGCAATTCGCCTGCGCGCCCTCCACCCGTCCGTGCATTCTTGCTTGTTTCGACGCCATTGAACCCCTCTATATAAGGGCAATGAACGCTCCTGAAACCGGACCGGTCGCGGCCGAAATGCTGCGCCGGCTCAATTCATCGCTTTCGCCGACGCGGATCGAGCTCAATGACGACAGCGAGGCTCATCGCGGCCATGGCGGCTACAACCCTGCCGGCGAGAGCCATTTCAGCCTGACAATCGTGAGCGCGACCTTCGCCGGCAAGAGCCGCGTCGAGCGCCAGCGGCTGGTCTATGCGGCGCTCGGTGACCTGATGCGCGAGCGCGTTCACGCGCTTTCAATCAGAGCGTCCGCGCCGGGAGAATGAGGGCGGCGCGCCGCGCCGCCCCGGGTTTCGCTTAGAGCGCGAAGTTCACGCCGAGACGGGCACCGAGCGACGCCTTGTCGCGCTGCTCCTCGGCGTCGACTTCGCCAACCACCGACATGGTCTGACCGCCGGCGAGAAGGCGCGCCGCGCCGTTCAATCCGCTCTTGCGCTTTTCCGGGTAGAGCGTGAACGGGTCGCCGTCCTTGAACGAGGCGCTGGTGTGGCCGATCGAGCCGCCCAAGATAGCGCGGTAACCAACCTCGGCCTCGACGCGCATCCAGGTCGAATCCGGCTCCAGGCCCATGAGGTCGTAACCGAAGGTGAGCATGCCCGACGCCGCACTCTCGCTACTCTTGCGACCGAGCACGGTGAGGTCGAAGCCGTCGCCGCCGCCGGTCTCCGTGTAGCCCTTTTCGTTGAGCTTGTAGTATTCGACGCGGGCGTTCGGACGGATCGTCAGCCGGCCCATGCGCGCTTCGTAGGAAAGACCGCCGGTCGCTGCGTAGAGCGTGCCCTTCCACTTGGCGTCCGCGCTGCGGGTGAAGTTGCCGAGCGTGGTGCTGCCGGTGAAGTTACGGGTGCTGCTGAAGTCGATCGTGCCGACCGTGCCGCGCGCCCAGGCGTTGAACGGCCCGACGCTCTTCCGCCAGTATAGACCGCCTTCATAGTGATTGCTGATCAGCTCGTTCGCGTCCTTGCCATCCTTGCCGTACAGGTAGGCGGCGGTCAGGCCGACCCGGCCGAGGGCGCCGAGCCCGATATCGTAGCCCGCCGTCGCGCCCCAACCTTCGAGATCATAGGCGGCAGTATCGCCGATCGATTTGGTGGAGCCCCAGGCGACCTGCTGCATCCACAACCCGCCGAGCGGCTTTGGATCGTTGAGCACGCCGGCCGCGAGGCGCGAGCCCTTGGTCGCGGTCTCGAACACGCCGCCGGCATGCTCGGGCATCAACTGCTGGAGCGTGTTCTTGAGGTCGGCGGCATTGTCAGTCGACAGAAACAGAGCGCGGAGCGGGCGATCGATGTCCGCCGCCTGAAGCGCGGCGTCGATGATTGCGGTTTCCGAGCGGTTGAGCTGTAGCTCACCGGCGTCCTTGAGCTCGACGTCGAGAAGCACCTTGCCCGTCGCGTCGTCAGTCGTGAGATGACTGTTGAACAGGAACGGCAAGGTGACGATCGTGTCGGTAAGGTTGGCGCTTCCAGTCAGCGTGCCAGCATTGAGGATTTGATAGGTTCCGGTCGCGTGGCCGACGGTGTCGAGCGTCACGAGGATCTTGCTGTCCGTGCCGAACGAGGCAGCGCCAGTGACATTGTAAGACGTGAAGCCATCCCTGGCGATTGTCACACCAAGATTGGATCCGTCGGCCGCGGTCAGTGACGCCAGGTTGACGACGCCGAGGTTCGTCGCGTCGAGCAGTGCGCCCGTGCCGATCGTGACGCCAACTCCATCCGTGTGGAGAAGCAACCCGCGAAGCACCGAAGTGCCGTTCAGTTGGACCGTGTCGGTGCCGCCGCCGAAATCGACGTTGCCGAACAAATGACCGGCGTCGATCCTGAGCAGGTCATTGCCGGAGCCGAGGTAAACATTGCCCTCGATTGCCGGGGTGCCCGAGCCGGGCACGCCCTGCCACAGGAGGACGCCAGTGGTGTTGTTGCGGACGTCGATCGCGGTGGCGTCCTCGCCAACGCTGGCAGCGTTGCTCACCCCGATAACGCCCTGATTGACGATGGTGTTCACCGTGCCCGAACGATCGACAATGGCGAAGGCGGTGCCACCTTCACCCTCACGGGTCGCGGCAATGGTGCCATAGTTGAGGATCTGCTGGACGTTGGCGCCCGTATCGATCGAGATGGCCTGCGCCGAGGTCCCGTCTACCCCCGCCCCGTCGGCGATGATGGTTCCCGCGTTCACCAATAGCGGCGATGTAGTGCCCACGGCGATATGGATTGCCGTTGCATCGGCACTGCCCGACTTGGCGGTGATCGTCCCGAAATTGGTGAGGCCGTTAGCGAGAGTCACTGCATGACCGAGCCCGCCGACCGAAACCGCGGTCGAGCCGATGCCGTCGTAAACGCCGAATGCGGAAATCGTCCCGCGGTTTACGACGCCACTATTGAGGTTTGATGAGGGGACCGCTCCGATCGCGATATCCTGCGTGGCGGAACCAATAACGACTGCTGGCGCCTTTCCGTAGGTCGTGATCGCAGACGAACCTTCCTGCGCGTCCGGGATGCCGTCGCCGTCGACGTCGGTGTTGCTGCCGCTGGCCGTCGGCTTGAGGTCGAACAGCACGCCGTGAGCGACATTGCCGCTGATAACGACCGCCGAACCCCCTTGGAGAAGGTCGTCGGCGTCGAGCTTCGACGTGTCGAGAGGGGTGGTGGTGCGGTAGCCGGTCGTGCTGATGGCGCCTTGTAAAACAACCGCGCCGCCAACGTCGCCGCCGATCGATACGCCAACCGAGTTCCCGCCGAGGACGCTGATAGATCCACCGGTGACGCGAACGTCGCCACTGACCGCGCCGGTCCGGATTCCAACGCTGTCGTTACCCACAACATTGATCGTTCCGCCCGCGCTCAACGAGCCGGTGAGCGGGCTATCGATCGCGATCGCCGCCGATTGATTGCCCTCGATGGTGATAGTGCCGGTATTGAGGATGTTGCCGGTGTAGGTACCACCGCTAAGAACGTGGATGCCGAAGCGGTTCGAACCTTGCGCAAAGGTTCCGTCCAAGTCGCCGTCACTGTCGCTATCGGTCGGCGTGTAATCTTCGAGCAGGCTGATCGTGCCAGTGTTGGTGATGTCGCCGGTCAGATTGGTGTTGGCGAGAATCCCGGTCGAATCGTTCGCGTTATTGAACGCGATCGTGCCTTCGTTCTTGACGTAATTGTTGCTGTTGATGGTAACGGCGATGCCGCTGCCGGGTAGCTTGATCGATCCGGTGTTGCTGATGCGGATATCGCCTGACACGCCGGTCGTCTGAGGGGTCGTTACCGCCGTGCTGATCACTGTCTCCGCGTTGGCCGGAGCAGCCGTTAGCGCGAGGACTACGCCCAGACCCGTCGAAGCAAGAAACACGCGCATAAAAATTCAAACCCCTTTGGAGTGGCGGAGCCACTCGATTCAAGCGTGCGCTTCGCGCCCTGCCGCAGGTCCGAGCCCGGCGGAGCTAAAGCGGTGACTGTCGGGAGAGGATGCGACCGATTCCGCACCCAAATCAAACCCCCGGGAACAACTTGCCTAAACTGCCAAAAGGCTGAAGGCCAGATGAACGATTGTTAAGCCGCTGGAATAAGCAGCGAAGTGTGTCTCGCTTTCAACAGGCCCGAGGCAGGGCTAAAGGCCGGGTATGAATTCAAGCGTGGATATTACGGTCGCTCCGGTCACTCACGATCTCGGGGCGTTCAAAGTTCGCCGAACCCTGCCGGCGAGGGAACGCACGATGGTCGGTCCGTTCATCTTCGTCGATGAGTTTGGGCCGGCTCGCCTCCCTACCGGTCAGGGGATGGACGTGCGCCCGCACCCGCACATCAACCTCGCCACCGTCACTTACCTGTTCGAGGGCGCGATCGAGCATCGCGACAGCATCGGATCGCATGCCGTGATCGAGCCTGGCGCAATCAACCTGATGACCGCGGGCAGCGGTATCGTTCATTCCGAACGGTCTCCCCAATCGCTTCGGCCCGATGGCCCAAGCCTCTATGGGATGCAGACCTGGCTTGCCCTTCCCGACGGCCGCGAAGAAATCGCGCCCGCCTTCGATCATGTTCCATCCGATCAGCTTCCTATCGTCGAAGGCGGCGGGGCACGTGCCCGGGTGCTGATGGGAACATTGTGGGGCGCGACGGCCGCGACGCCCCAACATTCACCGACCATTTATGCTGACATCGAGATGGACCCCGGCGGATCAATCCCGGTCGATGCGGACGCGGACGAGCGCGGGGTCATGCTGGTTGGTGGAGCGGCCGAGCTCGATGGCGACCCGCTCGAACTTTACACCCTGTACGTACTGAAACCGGGACATGCCGCGCGCCTGTCCAGCGAGGCCGGCGGACGACTGATGCTGCTCGGAGGCGGAGCTTTCGCGACGCGCCGCCACGTATTCTGGAACTTCGTTTCCTCGTCGCGCGACCGGATCAACCAGGCGAAGGAAGACTGGAAGGCGATGCGCTTTCCGCTCGTCCCGGGCGACGACCAGGAGTTCATCCCGCTTCCGGAGAAGCCCATCACCGTCAGCTATCCCTGAGGGTTACGCTCACGGCATACTCGCGCTAGTGGGTCCGCGGCATGACCCAGGCCCGTTCCCGTTTTCGTTCCGCCGCGCGCCTCGCCGCGGTCCAGGCGCTTTACCAGCAGGAGATGGAGGGCACGCCCGTCCAGCGCCTGCTCAAGGAGTTTCACGACCACCGGCTGGGGGCCACGATCGAGGACGAGCGCTATCACGAGGCCGAGCGCGACTTCTTCGACGATATAGTGACCGGCGCTGAAGCGCGGCGCGAAGAGATCGACGCCCTGATCAGCAACCGCCTCGCAGCGGGCTGGAGCCTCGAGCGCCTCGACCGGCCGATGCGGGCGATCTTGCGCGCTGGCGCCTACGAATTGGTGGCTCGCGCGGACGTGCCGGTTGGCTCGGTGATTTCCGAGTATGTCGATGTCGCGCACGCCTTCTACGACAAGAGCGAAAGCGGCTTTGTGAACGGCCTGCTGGACGCGATCGCGAAGGAGGTTCGCGCCTGAACGAGCGCGAGGTAATCGAACGGTTACGGCGGATGGCCAGCGCGCCCGAAGCCCGCGGCCTGCTCGACGACGTCGCGGTGCTCGATAGCCTCGTGATCACCCACGACACCATTGTAGAGGGTGTCCACTTCTTGCCCTTCGATCCGCCTGCCAGCGTCGGCTGGAAACTGGTTGCGGTGAATCTTTCCGACCTCGCCGCCAAAGGCGCCAGCCCCACGGGCGCGCTTCTGTCGCTGACCATTTCCGGCGACGGCGCCTGGGAGGAAAGGTTCCTGAGCGGCGTCGAAGCGGCCTGCGAAAGCTACACCTTGCCGTTGATTGGCGGGGACACCGTGTCGCTCCCAGCCGGCGCCCCCCGCGTGCTTGGGATGACTGCGATCGGGCGGGCCGGCGCTCACACGCCCGAGCGCGCCGGCGGCCGTGCGGGCGACGCGCTGTGGGTGGTCGGTACGCTTGGCGATTCGGCCGCCGGCCTCGACCAGCTTCGTGCCGATGCCAAGGCCGCGAGCGTGCTGGTCGACATATACAGGCGACCGATCCCCCAGCTTGGCGCCGGAGAGCTGATAGCTCCGCACGCGCACGCAATGATGGACGTTTCCGATGGATTGCTGCTCGACGCTCAGCGCATGGCCGAAGCGAGTGGTTGTGTGGCCGAGATCAACTTCGACGCTCTGCCGCTGTCCGACGGATTCATTGAAAGCCGCGGGGGCGATCTCGAAGCGCGGATGTACGCGGCCACCGCAGGTGACGATTACGCGCTCCTTGCCGCGCTTCCTACGGAGCTCGATCCGGCAACACTTTCTTTACCTCAAGGGACGACGATTGCGCGGATAGGACGGCTTCTTGCCGGCGCGCCGCGCATCGGGGTGGTCAGCGGAGGCCTTCCGGTTGAATTGCCGGAGAGACTGGGTTTTGAGCATAAGAGCGATCAGCATCGGCCACTATCCGATCCGCCAATGGCTGATCGGCCTTAGCGGGCTCGCTTCGGGCATGGTCGTCGCTCTACTGCTTCGCTGAGCCGTTCAATTCGCGCGGTTGCAAGCCGCGCCAAGCGCCCCTAAACAGCCGCCGATTTTAGGGGCCGCCACCCGTTCTGGGGCAGCGCCCTTTCGCCATAAGAACAGGGAAGCGCGAAAACCCATGAACCTGCTTATTATCGCCATTATCTGCGGCCTGATTGCCGTCCTTTATGGAATCATCACGACCGCGCAGGTGCTGAAGGCGCCCGCCGGCAATGAGCGGATGCGGGACATCGCCAGCGCCGTCCAGGAAGGCGCGCAGGCTTATCTCGCCCGCCAGTACCGGACCATCGCCATCGTCGGCGTGGTCGTCGTGGCCCTGGTGTATTATTTCCTCGGGCCCGTTTCCGCGATCGGCTTCCTGATCGGCGCCCTGCTGTCGGGAGCGACCGGCTTCGTCGGAATGAATGTGTCGGTGAAGGCCAATGTTCGCACAGCGGAAGCGGCCCGGACCTCGCTTCAGGGCGGCCTGACCATGGCGTTCCGCTCGGGGGCGATCACCGGAATGCTCGTCGCTGGCCTCGGGCTGCTCGCGATCTCCGTGTTCTTCTACTACCTGACCGCGATCGCGGGCCATGCGGCCAATGACCGCGTCGTCGTCGATGCGCTCGTCGCGCTGGCGTTCGGCGCTTCGCTCATTTCGATCTTCGCCCGTCTCGGCGGCGGCATCTTCACCAAGGCCGCCGACGTCGGCGCCGACCTGGTCGGCAAGGTCGAGGCCGGAATTCCTGAAGACGACCCACGCAATCCCGCGACGATCGCCGATAACGTCGGTGACAATGTCGGCGATTGCGCCGGTATGGCGGCCGACTTGTTCGAGACTTACGTCGTGACGCTCGGCGTCACCATGGTGTCGGTCGCGCTGACAGTCACCGGCGAAGGCAGCGACATGCTGATGAAGCTGATGAGCCTTCCGCTCATCATCGGCGGCGTGTGCATCGTGACTTCCGTGATCGGCACTTACATGGTGCGGCTCGGCAAGGGCACGATCATGGGCGCGCTCTACAAGGGCTTCTGGACCTCGGCCGTTCTTGGCGCGATCCTCGCTTACCCAGTGACCCAGTATGTGCTCGGCGACATGAATGCCGTCCTCGCGACGATTCCCGGCGTCGGCGATGCCCAGATCCAGCTGACCGGCATGAAGTTGTTCTACTGCATGCTGATTGGCCTCGGCCTTACCGGTCTGCTGGTGTGGATCACCGAATATTACACCGGCACCAACTACCGCCCGGTCCAGAGCATCGCGCGAGCGTCGCAGACCGGTCATGGCACCAACGTCATCCAGGGCCTTGCAATCAGCCTTGAATCGACGGCGCTGCCGACGATCGTGATCGTGATTGCGGTCATCGCAGCGTACCAGCTCGCCGGCGTCATCGGCGTCGCTTTCGGTGCGACCTCGATGCTCGCGATGGCCGGCATGGTCGTTGCGCTCGATGCCTACGGTCCGGTTACCGACAACGCGGGCGGCATCGCCGAAATGGCGGGGCTTGAGGAGGACGTTCGCGCGCGCACCGACGCCCTCGACGCGGTCGGCAACACTACCAAGGCGGTGACCAAGGGTTATGCGATCGGCTCGGCCGCGCTCGCCGCCCTGGTGCTGTTTGGCGCCTACACCACCGATCTTCGCCAATTCTTCCCCGATGTGGCGGTCGATTTCTCGCTCTCCAACCCGTACGTGATCGTCGGCCTGCTGATCGGCGCGTTGCTGCCGTACAGCTTCGGCGCCTTCGGCATGACGGCAGTCGGCCGCGCCGCCGGATCGGTGGTCGAGGACGTCCGTGCGCAGTTCCGCGACAACCCCGGAATCATGGAAGGCAAGGTCCGCCCGAACTACGGCCGGACGGTCGACCTCGTCACCCGCGCGGCGATCAAGGAAATGATCATCCCGTCGCTGTTGCCGGTGCTGGCGCCGATCGCCGTCTATTACCTGATCACCCTGGTGGCTGGTCAGGCGTCGGGCTTTGCCGCCCTCGGCGCGCTGCTCCTCGGCGTGATCGTGTCCGGACTGTTCGTTGCCATCTCGATGACCTCGGGCGGCGGCGCATGGGACAATGCCAAGAAGTATATCGAAGACGGCAATTACGGCGGCAAGGGATCGGAAGCCCACAAGGCTGCCGTGACCGGCGACACCGTCGGTGACCCCTACAAGGACACCGCCGGCCCGGCCGTCAATCCGATGATCAAGATCACCAACATCGTCGCGCTGCTGCTGCTCGCGGCGCTGGCGGGAGGAGCAGCCCGCTAAATCGCCTCATAAGCTGAAAAGGGAAGCCCCGTGTCGATTTCAATCGGCGCGGGGCTTTTCTTTTGCCGCTCAAGCGGCTTGAAGCGCCCCCATGCCACACGCAATCAGAGTCCATAAAGTCGGCGGGCCCGATGTTCTCCAGTGGGAAGAAGTCGAAGTCGGCGATCCCGGTCCCGGCCAGATCAGGCTTCGCCAGGAAGCCGCCGGCCTCAATTTCATCGATGTCTACCACCGCACGGGACTTTACCCGCAGCCCCTGCCCTTCACGCCCGGCACCGAGGGCGCAGGCGTGGTTGAGGCGGTCGGCGAGGGCGTGACCAACGTCAAAAAAGGCGACCGCGTCGCGTATGCCGGGCCGATCGGCGGTTATGCGGAGGAGCGGCTGATCGACGCCGATCGGGTGGTGAAGCTTCCCAAGGATATCTCGACCGAGCAGGCCGCGGCGATGATGCTTCAGGGCATGACCGCGCAGATGCTGCTCCGCTCCGTCTTCCCGGTCGCCAAGGGCGATACGATCCTGGTCCATGCCGCCGCTGGCGGCGTCGGCCTCATCATGTGCCAGTGGGCCGCAGCGCTCGGCGCGACGGTGATCGGCACTGTCGGGACCGAGGAGAAGGCGGAGCTCGCAAAGGCTCACGGCTGCGCGCATCCGATCGTCTATTCCAAGCAGGACTTCGTTGCCGAGGTCGACCGCATCACCGGCGGCGAGAAGCTGCCGGTGGTCTATGATTCCGTCGGCCGCGATACGTTCATGCGCTCATTGGATTGCCTGAAGGTTCGCGGGCTGATGGTCAGCTTCGGCAATGCTTCAGGGCCGGTCGAGCCCTTTTCGCCACTGGTGCTGTCGCAGAAGGGTTCGCTCTACCTCACCCGGCCGACGCTCTTCCATTACGTCGCGTCGCGCGAGCAGCTCGAGAACAGCGCGAAAGAGCTGTTCGAGGTCGTTGCCAAGGGCAAGGTCAGGATCGAGGTCCAGCAGCGGTTCGCGCTCAAGGACGCGGCCGAAGCTCATCGCCAGCTCCAGGCGCGCAAGACGACCGGATCGACCATCCTCACGATCTAATTGCCCCCGCCTTCCATTTTACGGGAGCGCAGAGTAAGGCTCCGCGACTTTTTGACACGAGGAAGAGAGACTTTTGGCCAAAGAAGAATTGCTCGAGATGCGCGGACGGGTGGTCGAGCTGCTGCCGAATGCGATGTTCCGCGTCGAGCTCGAGAACGGCCATGAGATCCTCGGCCATACCGCAGGCAAGATGCGCAAGAACCGCATTCGCGTCCTCACCGGCGACGAAGTGCTGGTCGAACTGACGCCCTATGATTTGACCAAGGGCCGCATCACCTACCGCTTCATGCCCGGCCGCGGAGGCCCGCCCGGCTATACGGGCTAATCCAGTATTATGCGGCTGATCCTCGCCTCGGCGAGCCCGCGCCGTCTCGACCTGCTTGCCCGCATTGGCGTCACGCCGGACGCCGTGCTCCCTGCCGATGTCGATGAAAGCGTGCCGAGGGGGGAGCGCCCAAGCGACCATGCGATGCGGCTCGCTCGCGAGAAGGCGCAAGCCGTGGCGGCCAGAGAACCCGACGCGCTGGTGCTTGGCGCCGATACGGTCGTCGCTGTCGGCCGCCGAATCCTCCCCAAGGTCGAGGATGAGGCGACCTTGCGCGCCTGCATGAGATTGCTGTCGGGTCGGCGGCACCGCGTGCTCACCGGGGTGGCCCTCGCGATTCCGGGCGGCGGAATCCGCGAACGGATCGTTGAGACGATGATCGCGATGAAGCGCCTGAGCGACGAAGAGATCGACTATTACGCGAGCCATGGTGAATGGCGGGGCAAGGCGGGCGGCTATGCGCTCCAGGGCTATGGCGAGGTCTACGTGCGCCATATTGCCGGCAGCTATTCCAACGTCGTCGGACTGCCGCTTGCCGAAACTCGGGTGCTGCTGAAGAGCGCTGGGTATGACATCGCCTGAATGGCTCATCGAGCGCGGGATTGGCGAAACCCGCGCCGCGCTGGTGGAAGGCGGCGAGATCATCGAAGCACGAATCGAGCTCGATCGCGTGCGGCCCGCTGGAACCGTGAGGGCGGTGCGGCTGGTCAACACCGGCACCAACGGTCGCAATGCAATCGCTGTCAGTGAGGGTGGGACCGAATATCTTTTGCCGCGCGGCGCGGGGGGATCGACCCAGGGTGCAACCTTGGCAGTCGAAGTAACGCGTGAGGCCATTCCGGGTGGTGAACCATGGAAACGGCCGCTTGGGCGAGTGACGGACAAGGCACCGGTCGACCTCGCGCCGCTGGCCGAGCGCCTCGGTGCGCGTGAAGGCCGGATCGAGGGTTGGGATGATCTGATCGACGAAGCGAGGACCGGCGCCATCACCTTCGCCGGCGGTGAGCTTCGCATCTCCGCCACGCCTGCAATGACCCTGATCGACGTCGACGGATTCCTGGCGCCCGACGAGCTTGCGGTCCTCGGCGCGGCCGAAGCGGCCAAGGCGATCCGCCGTCTCGACATTAATGGCTCGATCGGCATCGACCTGCCTACAAGTGGCAAGGACGGTCGCCAAGGCGCAGCAGCTGCGGTCGACGGGCTCCTACCGCAGCCTTTCGAGCGCACGGCCGTAAACGGCTTCGGCTTCATCCAGATCGTGCGGCCGCGCCAACGCGCGTCGCTCATCGAGTTGGCGCAGGATCGTGCTGCGTTCGAAGCGCGCGCGCTGCTGCGACGGGCCGCGGCCGAGGGGCCGGGCGCACTGCGCCTGGCCACACATCCTGCCGTGATTGCGGTGCTCGAACGAAAACGCGAGTGGACCGAGGCGTTGGCGCGCCAGGTTGGCGGCGCGGTCGGGTTGCGGGCCGATCCCGCCATTCCCATGTCCGGTGGATATGCCGAACCGATCTGACAAAAGCTGCCCGATCTGCGGCAAGCCAGAGCATGCGGACAATGCGCCGTTCTGCGGCCCGCGGTGCAAGGACCGCGACCTCCTGAAATGGCTCGGCGAAGGCTATCGCATTCCCGGTCCAGCCGCCGCGCCCGACAGGGTGGACAGCGGCGAGGGCGACGATTAGGGGAGCCGTTCGCCGCGAGGGCTTCGCCCTCTGCCAAGCGCGCCCAGGTAGCTCAGTTGGTAGAGCACGTGACTGAAAATCACGGTGTCGGCGGTTCGATCCCGTCCCTGGGCACCATTCCTCTTCATTCTGCGGCGACGACCAGCTCTTCCGTCCGGACGCCCGCTGCGAGCTCGGCGCGAAAATAGTCGATCGTGGTTTTGAGGCCCTCCTCCAGCGGCATTTTCGGCTGCCAGTCGAGCAACTCGATTGCGCGGCTGATGTCGGGCCTGCGGCGGCGTGGATCGTCTTCGGGCAACGGTTGCTCGACGATGCTTGCGCGGGCGCCCGACAGACCGACGATCATCACCGCCAGCTCGCGCACCGTCATTTCTTGCGGGTCACCCAGGTTAACCGGCAGGCCGGCGGCGCTGTCGCTGTCCATCAGCCGCAGCAGGCCTTCGACAGTATCGTCGACATAGCCGAAACAGCGGGTCTGCGTGCCGTCGCCGTAGATCGTGATGTCTTGGCCCGAGAGCGCCTGGCAGATCACGTTGGACACGACCCGGCCGTCGTCGCAACGCATACGCGGCCCGTAGGTGTTGAAGATGCGCGCGACGCGGACATCGGCACGGCCAAGGCGGAGGAAGTCGAACGCGAGCGCTTCGGCGGCGCGCTTGCCCTCGTCGTAGCAAGCCCGGGGACCGGTGCAGTTGACCGAGCCTCGATAATCCTCGGCCTGCGGATGAACCTCCGGGTCGCCATAGACCTCGCTCGTCGATGTCAGCAGCAGGCGTGCGCCGGTCGCCTCGGCCAGGCGTAAAGCATTGCGCGTACCGACCACGTTGGTCAGCATCGTATGCTCGGGATCGGCCTGGTAATGCGGCGGCGAGGCCGCGCTGGCGAGGTGATAGATATGCGTCAGGCCCGATCCGCGCAGCCAATGCGGCAGGTCGTCGATCACGTCATGTTCGACCAGTTCGAAGCGCCGGCTCTGGCGATTGTGACGAACGTTTTCGATCCGCCCGGTCTGAAAATTGTCGAGACAAATCACCCGGCCGCCCTCGCCGAGCAACCGATCGCATAGGTGCGAGCCAATAAATCCGGCACCCCCGGTCACGAGGGCCACCTTCGTTGAACGCATCACAGCCGACTCCCAATTCTCCCAGCGTGCGAAGCGCTTTGAAGCAGGATGCGTTCCATCGCCTAGTAGGCTGGCTATGAGCTACCGGGGCAGCTGAAAGACTATGGTGTTGATGTAATAGCTGGGAACCTTCGTTCCGTCCGCGAGCTCCGCCGGCTCAAACTTCGCCCGTTTCATGAAGATGTCGCACACGGTCGTGTTGAAGATCGGCTCATCATAATGGCTGAGACTGGTGCATTTGGTAGCGTTGCCGGCGCTATCAACCAGCAGGCGAACCCTGACCTCGGATTCCTCTCCGTTCCGCCCCATTTTGAGCGGGTAGTCGCTCGCCGAGAACCAGCTATGTGGGTTCGGCGCCCACACTGGTCGTACGATCTGATCTTCAACGTCGGGGTCAACTCCCCAGTCCCGGAGCGAATCCCGGCTGCATTTGTCGAACATCTTGATCGCCTCCCCAAGCGAACCGGTCTCGAGGATCAGGGGACGATTGCGGCGAACATCGATCTCTACTTCCTTCACGGCCTGGACAAATGCCTGCCGAGTGGCACGTTCTGCGGCGCGGTCATCAGGGTTGGTTGCAGGCGGCCGGATGGCCGGGTCCAGCTTCTGAGCTGAGGCTTTGTCGCCGAGCCGTTCAAGAAACGACAGCGGCAACAAGAACATCTGTGTCCAAAGGACGGCCGGTTGGTTGTCCGTGGCTGTTTGAGGCTCCCCCATGATTCCCTTGTCCTGCAACGGCAGGAATTTGGCGGGAACTGCTCCAAACGTGGTCCGAACGGATTTGCCGATGACAAGCATGCTCAGCTCGCCGGGCGCCGTGCTTTCGAATTGAAGCACGGTAATATTTTTATCTGTCCCGAACTGCCTGCTCAGCTTGCAGCTGTCGGCCGCATAGTCGAGCACCCAAGGGCTTGTCGCTCCCAGCCGCAGCGGCTCCGCCGCGCCGACAAGCAGAGGGGTCGCCGCTAAAAGCCCAATGATTGAGTTCGTACGCATGGCACCTCCGAACCCGAGCCCGGAGAAGCTATGCTCGGTTCAACTCAGCGTCCAGCCTAGAGCTTTTCGGTCAGCTCCGGGACGATCTTGAACAGGTCGCCGACCAGGCCGATGTCCGCGACCTGAAAGATCGGCGCTTCCTCGTCCTTGTTGATCGCGACGATGACCTTCGAATCCTTCATTCCGGCGAGGTGCTGGATCGCTCCCGAGATGCCGATCGCGACATAGACTTCGGGAGCAACGATCTTGCCCGTCTGGCCGACCTGGTAATCGTTGGGAGCATAGCCCGCGTCGACCGCGGCGCGGCTTGCGCCGACGGCGGCGCCGAGCTTGTCGGCAAGCGGGTCAAGAAGCGAATGGAACTGGTCGGAGCTGCCGAACGCCCGGCCGCCCGAGACGATGACTTTGGCGCTGGTGAGCTCAGGACGCGCGCTCTCGGAAGCCTCAAGCCCAACGAAGCTGCTGCTGCCAGGATCGCCGGCCGCGTCGATCTTCTCGACCGAGCCGCTGCCGCCGTCGCGCGCCGCCTTTTCGAACGCGGTCGCACGAACCGTGATGACCTTTTTCTTGTCCTTGGATTTCACCGTCGCAATCGCATTCCCGGCGTAGATCGGCCGGGTGAACGTGTCGGCGTCCTCGACCGACAGGATGTCGCTGATTTGCATGACATCGAGCAGCGCGGCGACGCGCGGCGCGATATTCTTGCCGGTGGTGGTCGCCGGCGCGACGAACGCGTCATGACCCTCCATCAGCTTCGCCACTATAGGCGCGACCGCTTCGGGAAGCTGGTGGTCGAGCGACGGCGAGCTTGCGACATGAACCTTCGCCACACCGGCGATTTTCGCCGCCGCCTGCGCGACCTCATCGCTGCCAGCAACCAGGGCATGGACTTCGCCGAGCTGGGCCGCGGCCGTCACGGTCGCGAGGGTCGCGTCCTTGATCGCCTTACCGTCATGTTCAACGAGAACGAGCACACTCATTTCGCAATCCCCAGACCTTTGAGGCGATCGACCAGCTCGTCGACCGATCCGACCTTGATGCCAGCCTGGCGCTTCGCCGGCTCGACGACCTTCAGCGTTTCAAGCCGGCGCGCGACATCGACGCCGTAATCGCCGGGCGACTTGGTCTCGAGCGGCTTCGACTTGGCCTTCATGATGTTCGGAAGCGAGGCGTAGCGCGGTTCATTGAGGCGAAGGTCGGTCGTGACCACTGCCGGGAGCTTGAGCTTCACCGTCTCCAAACCGCCGTCGACTTCGCGGGTTACGGTAGCCTCGCCAGCGACCTCGACCTTCGAGGCGAAAGTGCCCTGCGGCCAGTCCAGAAGCGCCGCGAGCATCTGCCCCGTGGCGTTGTTGTCGTCGTCGATCGCCTGCTTGCCGAGCACGACCAGTTGCGGCTGCTCCTGTTCCGCAATCTTGGCGAGGATCTTGGCAACGGCGAGCGGCTCGACCTCTTCCTCGGTCTGGACCAGGATCGCCCGGTCGGCGCCCATCGCAAGCGCAGTGCGAAGCGTCTCTTGCGCCTTGGCCGGCCCGATCGACACCGCGACGATCTCCGTCGCGACGCCCTTTTCCTTGAGGCGAATGGCTTCCTCGACCGCGATCTCGTCGAACGGGTTCATCGACATTTTGACGTTGGCGAGATCGACCCCGGAGCCGTCCATCTTGACCCGCGGCTTCACGTTGTAATCGATCACCCGCTTGACGGCGACCAGCAGCTTCATTGCATCACTCCAGGATTAAGCGGCGACGGTGGCGTGCACTTCGCCAACGATCTTCTTTGCGGCGTCGCCAAGGTCGTTGGCGGCGATGATTGGCAGGCCCGAATTGGCGAGGATGTCCTTGCCCTGCTGGACGTTGGTGCCTTCGAGGCGGACGACCAGCGGCACGCTTAGCTGCACCTCGCGCGCGGCGGCGACAATGCCATCGGCGATGATGTCGCAGCGCATGATTCCGCCGAAGATGTTCACGAGGATGCCCTTCACCGACGGGTCGGACAAGATGATCTTGAACGCCGCGGTGACCTTTTCCTTGTTCGCGCCGCCACCGACATCGAGGAAGTTGGCCGGTTCGCCGCCTTCCAGCTTGATGATGTCCATCGTTGCCATGGCAAGGCCGGCGCCGTTCACCATGCAGCCGATGTTCCCGTCGAGCTTGATGTAGGCGAGGTCGTAGTTGGACGCCTCGATCTCCGCGGGATTTTCCTCGGTGAGGTCGCGAAGCTCCTCGAGATCCGGATGGCGGAACTCGGCGTTGTTGTCGAAGCCGACCTTGGCATCGAGGACCATCACCTGACCCTTGTCAGTCACGGCCAGGGGGTTGATCTCGATCTGCGACGCGTCGGTGCCGATGAAGGCATCGTACAGCTTGGCGAGGACCTTGCTTGCCTGCTTGGCGAGGTCGCCCGATAGGCCCAGCGCAGCGGCGACTTCGCGGCCATGATGCGGCATCAGCCCGGTGGCGGGATCGATCGTGATGGTCTGGATCTTCTCGGGCGTGTCGTGCGCGACTGCCTCGATGTCCATGCCGCCCTCGGTCGAGGCGACGATGGCGATGCGGCCGGTCTCACGGTCGACCAGCAAGGCCAGGTAGAATTCCTTGGCGATGTCGACGCCGTCGGTGATGTAAAGCCGCTGGACCTGTTTGCCATGCGGCCCCGTCTGGACCGTCACCAGGGTCTTGCCGAGCATCTCCGCCGCATTCTCGCGGACTTCGTCGATCGAATGAGCCAGCCGAACACCGCCCTTGGCGCCCTCGCCCAGTTCCTTGAACTTGCCCTTGCCGCGGCCGCCGGCGTGGATCTGCGCCTTCACGACCCAAAGCGGCCCGGGAAGCTGCTTGGCTGCCTCGACCGCTTCCTCGACGCTCATCGCCGCATGGCCCGCGGGGACCGGGACGCCATACTTGGCGAGCAATTCTTTCGCCTGATATTCGTGGATGTTCATGGCCGCGGGCCTTAATCAGAACCGGCTCGTGATGCAAAGCGCCGACCGCCCCACCCGCAAGATCATCCATGTCGACATGGACGCATTCTACGCGTCGGTGGAGCAGCGCGACGATCCGAGCCTTCGGGGCAAGCCGGTCGCGGTCGGCGGCGGGCACCGCGGGGTCGTCACCGCAGCGAGTTATGAAGCGCGGCCATTCGGGGTGCGCTCGGCCCTCCCTTCCGTCACGGCCAAGCGACGCTGTCCTGAACTTATATTCGTCAAGCCGCGGTTCGACGTCTACCGCGCCGTCAGCCAACAAATCCGACAAATCTTCTTCAGCTATACCGACCTCGTCGAGCCGCTGAGCCTGGACGAAGCCTATCTCGACGTCACCGAAGACCGCCTTGACCTCGGCAGCGCGCGGGCGATCGCCGAGGACATCAGGAGGCGGATCCGCGAGGAGTGCCAGCTCACCGCGTCGGCCGGCGTCAGCTACTGCAAGTTCATCGCCAAGCTCGCCTCCGACCATCGAAAACCCGACGGATTGTGCGTGATCACGCCGGAGAAAGGGCCCGACTTCGTCGCCTCGTTGCCGGTTGCCCGTTTCCATGGCGTCGGGCCGGTGACGGCGCGCAAGATGGAGCGGCTCGGCATCCACACCGGGGCCGACCTTCGGGAGTGGAGCATTCCCGCACTCCAGGCGAAGTTCGGGAGCTCGGCCGAGTGGTACTGGCGTATTTGCCGGGGGATCGACGAGCGCGAGGTGAGGCCTGATCGGCCATACAAGTCGGTGAGCGCCGAGCGGACCTTTGATGAGGATTTGCGCGATCCGGACCGCCTAGCGGCCGAGCTGGAGCGCGTGGCCGGCTATGCCTGGGACCGAATCAGGCGCGCGGACGTCGCGGGAAGAACCGTGACGCTAAAGGTGAAGTACGCAGATTTCACCATTATCACGCGGTCGAAGAGCTTCACGGCGCCGGTGCCGGATTTGCCGGCATTTATTGCCACAGGGCAAAGTTTGCTCTCGGCCCTCCACCCGCTTCCCAAGGGAATCCGACTGCTCGGCCTCGGCCTTCATAATCTATCCGAAGAAGAGCAGAGCGAGCCGGTCCAACTCGGACTCGCAATTTGAAGTAAGTTCTGTTATACAACTGTCACATGAGGGGCCGTCAGCGATTCAGCTGCGGCCTTAACTTCTAAGGAAGCCACGAAATAGGCATGGAGCCACGACCGCTGGTCGTTTTGGGGGACGACGTAAATGTGTCCGCTCCGCTGCCGCAACTGGAAAGGTTAGCAATGGCTAGTAAGGCGCTTAGCTTCGACGTTGGCGATTATGTTGTTTACCCCAAGCATGGTGTGGGCCGCGTCGTTGAGCTTCAAAGCACCGAAATCGCCGGCACCCGCCTGGACCTTTATGTCCTTCGCTTCGAGAAAGAGAAGATGACCCTCCGCGTGCCGGTGAACAAGGCGGACTCGGTCGGCATGCGCAAGCTTTCGTCCGACAAGACGATGAAGGACGCGCTCGAGACGCTGAAGGGTAAGCCCAAGGTCAAGCGCACCATGTGGTCGCGCCGCGCTCAGGAATATGAAGCGAAGATCAACTCGGGCGACCTCACCTCGATCGCCGAAGTGACCCGCGACCTGTTCCGCCCGGACGATGCGCCCGAGCAGAGCTATTCGGAGCGCCAGATTTTCGAAGCCGCCTCGTCGCGCCTGGCGCGCGAGCTTGGCGCCATGGAGCAGACCGACGAGAAGTCGGCGCTCGCCAAGATCCTCGACATCCTGAACAAGGCTGCGACGATCCATCACAAGACCAAGGAACCCGCATAAGCTTCCACGCTAATGCAGTTCGAAAGGGCGCCTCCGGGCGCCCTTTTTTTTAACTTGCCGCACTAGATCTCTATCTGTATTGCTCAGCTAATACAGTATGACAGGAGGAACCATGCGCAAGATCCTAGCAACCGTCGGCATCGGCGCGCTCGCCGCGGTGTTGACCGCGTGCAGCCATGGCAATCGTGAGGGAGCCGGACCGACCGTGGCCCGCAACTATCAGGTCGGTTCCTTCAAGCAGATCGAAGTGGCCGGTCCTTACGACGTCGAGGTCCGCACCGGCGCCAACCCGACCGTCGCCGCCAACGGATCTGAAAAGCTGCTCGAACGGACGGTGGTCGAAGTGAAGGGCGACACACTCTCGATCCACCCCGAAGAGCATAACAGCTGGTTCAACATGGGCTGGCATCACAACGGCAAGGCGAAATTCATCGTCACCGTCCCCGAGCTTAGCGGGGCGACCATCGCCGGATCGGGCGGAATCAAGGTCGACAAGGTGGCCGGTGATTCGTTCGAGGGGACCATCGCGGGCTCGGGCGGCCTGCAGCTCGACACCACCGAGGTGAAATCGCTGAAGCTGTCCATTGGCGGCTCCGGCGGGATCAAAACCGGCACCGGCAAAGCGGAGGTCGCCGAGTATGAAATCGCGGGCTCGGGCGGCATCGATGCCGCGGGCGTCAGTGCCACACAGGCGAAGGTCAGCATCGCCGGATCGGGAAGCGTGAAGGCCAACGCGACCTCCACCGCCGCGGTCGACATCATGGGTTCCGGCAACGTCAATGTGAGTGGCGGCGCCAAGTGCACCGTAAGCAAGGCCGGTTCGGGCAACGTCAGCTGCTCTTAAACCGGCCTTAACCATGAGGTAGGAAGGTGAGCAGATGCGCACCTTCCTAACCGCCGCCCTGCTTCTCTCGATCGCCGCCCCAGTGGGAGCGGCCAATCGCAATTTCGGTATCACCAGCTTCGAGAAGGTTCGGATCGAGGGACCCTATAAGGTCGTCCTGACGACCGGCGTCGCTCCTTATGCCCGTGCGTCGGGCTCGGCCGCCGCCCTGGATCGGATCGCGATCGATGTGCGGGGCGATACCCTCGTCGTTCATGGCAATTTGTCGTCGTGGGGCGGCTATCCCGGACAGGACAGTGGGCCGGTAGAGATTAGCATCGGAACGCACGACTTGCGGTCGGCCTGGCTGAGCGGCGCCGGGACATTGGCGATCAACCGGATCGAAGGCCTGTCCTTCGATCTTTCAACCCAGGGTTCGGGATCGATCGGCGTCAGCCGGGTCGATGTCGATCAACTGAACGTCAGTGTCGTCGGCACCTCGAGCGCGGTTCTTGCCGGGCGCAGCGACAAAGTGACGGCAATCGTGCGCGGGATTTCCAGCCTCGACGCATCCGGGCTGTCCTCCAAGGACGCAACCATCGGCGCCGAAGGCGCAGCGACGATCAAGGCCAACGCGACGAACACCGCCACGGTGGACGCCAACGGGCCGGTGTCGATTACGCTTGGCGGTCGGCCCGCCTGCACCCTGCGGGCGAACGGATCGGCCAGCGTCAGCGGCTGCAAATAGCTTAGTTCACCCTCTCGCGGGCTTCGACGCCGGACAGGAAGTTCCACAGCGCGGCGGCGAGCTCCTCGCCCGCAGTAACCGCTTCAGCCTTCTCCTTGGCCGGCAGCTGATCGAGCAACGCCCGGCAGACCGAGCTGTGCTCGACGTCGGCAGTTTCGTGGACGCGGAAGAACCGCAGCGTCTCCTCGTCGCTGATCCCGTAGCGGTCGACGAGCCCTTCGATCTTGGCCGATGCGACGCCCGGGAACTGGCTTTCATACGCGTAAAGCGCGCCAAGACCCGCCGCGTAAGACTGGCGTGAGAGCTTACGAAACGTGTCGATCAGCGCCTGGGTCTCGGCATTGAGCTGTTGACCGCGAACCTCGGCTTCATTCTCTCCGAGACCGCAGGCGAACATCAGCCACAGGCTTGCATGGTCCTGCTTGCCCGCTTCGATGCCCTCTTCCTCAGCCAGGTTTTCCGCGAGCATTCGGCGCCCGTCGCGATCGGGGCACGCCGAGTGCACCGCGCTCACCGCCCGCGGAAAGGCCTCGACATGATGGAAGTATTGGCGGGCATAAGCGCGGAGCGTGTCGAGCGGCAGGCGGCCCTCGGTCCACGCTTGGTAAAACGGGTGCTTCAGCATCGCGCGCTCGGCGACCTTCGTGTCAATTGCCGTGGAAACGTTGACGATGGACATGAGCTTGCTCCTGCTGAGTTGTTGGTGCCGCGATAATCAAGCGCCCGACCGTCGGCAAGGCGACCTAAACGAGGGCGAGCGACGCAAGCTTGCCGTAGAGCCGCGTCGGGAGCGTTCCGAGGCCGGTGCCGTCCTCATCGCCGGTCGGCGCGTCCTTATCCTCGAGGTAGCGCCAACCCTGGTGCGCGCGCCTGGGCACCGGCGAGACCAGTTCCAGCTGGTTGGAGCAAACGATGTCGATCCGGCCATCGCGCCGCTCCTCGAAGCGGAGGATTTCCACCCGAGCAACGATGCGATGCTTCAGGATGTAGTGGAGCTTGCCGCCGATACATTCGTCCGCGCGCTTGGGGCGCATTCGGGTGGGCACTCGAAGCTCGCCATTCTCGGACCAGCGCTCGACTCGACGCTCAAGGGTCTCGAGGCTCGCGCAGCTGTAAGCGACCTTGGTCAGGTGAAGCGGCATGGCACCGATCTGGCGCGCTTGCGCAGCCGTTTCAAGCGCTTAGCGGCCGAGCCCGACCAGTGAGGCGAGCCCGAGAAAGCTGAAGAACCCGGTCACGTCGGTGATCGTCGTCACGAACACCGCGGACGACACCGCGGGGTCGATGCGGAAGCGGTCGAGGGTTACGGGGACCAGGATCCCGCCCAGGCCGGCGGCGAGGTTGTTGATCACCATGGCCGCCCCCATGACCGCGCCGAGCAGCGGGTTATGGAAGATCAGGGCCACGCCCGCACCGATCAGAACCCCAAGCGAGATTCCGTTCGCAAGCGCGATGGTCAGTTCGCGGCCAAATGCGCGCAACGTATTCGATTCGGTCAGCTGGTTGGTGGCCAGCGCGCGAACGGCGACGGCCAACGTCTGCGTACCGGCATTGCCGCCCATCCCCGCAACGATCGGCATGAGCACGGCGAGAACCGCGTATTTCCCGATCTCGCCCTGAAACAGGCTGACCACGCTGGCGGCGACGATCGCCGTCCCAAGATTGATGACGAGCCAAAACAAACGCCGGCGGACGGTCAGGCGCACGGGTTCGTTGATGTCGCCTTCGTCGCCGACGCCGGCGAGCAGCAGGACGTCCTCGCCCGCTTCTTCCTGGATGATGTGGACCACGTCATCGACGGTTATCATGCCGACCAGCCGCTCCTCGTCGTCGACGACAGCGGCAGACACCAACGCGTATTTCTGGAAGCGAAGCGCGACGTCTTCCTGGTCCATGTCGACCGGGATCAGGGTCTGCTCGCGCGCCATGATCTCGGTCACCGGGGTACTGCGCGGCATGCGCAGGATGGTCGACAATTTGCACGTGCCGACCGGGTGGTGCGATGCGTTGACCACGAACACTTCCCAGAAGTCGGTGGGCAAATCGTCGGTCGAGCGCAGGTAATCGATCACCTCGCCGACCTTCCAATGCTCGGGCACCGCGCACAGCTCGCGCTGCATCAGGCGACCGGCGGATTCCTCCGGATAGCTGAGCGCTTCCTCGACCGCGGCGCGGTCGTCGGGTTCCATGCGCTGGAGGACCGCCTGCTGCTCGTCACGATCGAGGTCCTCGATCAGCGCGACCGCATCGTCCGTATCGAGCTGGCCCGCGATGTCCGCGACCTGCTGCGGCTCCATCTCGTCGAGCAGGCCTTCGCGGACGAAGTCGTTCATTTCCGCGAGCACGTCGGCGTCGACGATTCCGGCGAGCGCCTTGACCAGCCCTTCGCGCTCGTCGCGCGCCGCGGCCTCGATCAGGTCGGCGACGTCGGCAGGATGCAGCGGCGCGACCAGCTTGCGCGCGGTCTCGTCGTCCCCTTCGTCAACCGCGTCGAGGACCTTTTCGACGAACTCGGGACGAAGCTGGTCCTCATCGTCGATCGCATCGGATTCGACCGGGGGCGCGGCGGCGATGTGCTCGCTCTCGCTCATTCGCGCTTCCCTCTCGTTTGGACCCGGTCGCGCCCTCCTATGGTCGGGGCCGCTCTGGCGCAACCACTGTTAGGCTCCTAAATCGCGCACTTTCTACCCTTTGTCCGATGGAGTGAATGATGGCCGACGACCGCCTGACCCTTAGCCTTTCGAGTGGTGGCGACGTCGTCATCAAGCTTCGCCCTGACCTTGCGCCGGGTCACGTTCAGCGCATCACCGAACTCGCCAACAGCGGCTTTTACGATGGCGTCGTGTTCCACCGCGTGATTCCAGGCTTCATGGCGCAGGGCGGCGATCCGAGCGGGACCGGCACGAGCGGATCCGACCTGCCTGACCTCAAGGCCGAGTTCAGCCGGGAGCCGCATGTGCGTGGAACGGCATCGATGGCGCGCACGCCCAACCCGGACAGCGCCAACAGCCAGTTCTTCATCTGCTTTGGCGACGCTGGCTTCCTCGATGGCCAATATACGGTCTGGGGGCAGGTCGAGAGCGGCATGGAATATGTCGATGCCCTCCCGGTCGGCGAACCGCCGCGCGAACCGGGCAAGATCGTCAAGGCGACGGTTTCCTGAGCTTGAAGAAAGTCGCGCTCATCACCGGCGCGTCCGCCGGGCTCGGAGTCGAGTTCGCGAAGGCGCTGGCCGAGCGCGGACATCGCCTGGTGCTGGTCGCTCGGCGCAAGGAGCGGCTCGAGGAGTTGGCCAAGGAGCTGGGCAAGGCGCGTGCCGTGGCGCTGGACCTTTCCAAGGCCGGCGCCGCGGCAAAGTTGATGGCGGATATCGAGAAGAACGGTGAGACCGTCGATATGCTGATCAACAACGCTGGCTTCGGTCTGATCGGCAAGTTCGCCGAGCTCGACGCCCAGCGTGAGCGCCAGATGATCGACCTCAACGTCGCGACGCTGACGGACCTGTGTCGCGCGGTCGCGCCCCAGATGATCAAGCGGAGGTCGGGCGCGATCCTCAACGTGGCCTCGACCGCCGCTTTCCAGCCGGGACCGAAGATGGCGGTCTATTTCGCGACTAAGGCCTTTGTGCTGTCGCTGTCCGAGGCGCTGCACGAGGAACTGAAGCCGCACGGGATCAAGGTCAGCTGCCTCTGCCCCGGGCCGACCCGGACCGAGTTTGGCGATGTTGCCGGCTTCGGCGGCAATGGCCTGTTCGACCGCGTCGCGATGGAATCACCCGCGGTGGTCAAAGCAGGCCTCGATGGCCTCGACAGGAACAAGGCCGTGATTGTTCCGGGATGGATGAACAAGCTGACGGCGAACAGCGGGCGGTTCGCCCCGCGCTCGATCGTTCGCAAGATCGCAGGTGCCATCAAATATTGAACCAGAAGGATTGCGCACCAGTTTGAAGCGGCAAGAAGCGGGAGCAAGGACCCAGAATGGCTGAGACCGACACGATCGATCGCGCGAAGTCGCGCAAGGTGCAGGTGGCGAGCCTGCCGCCGGCCGACAGCGGCCGCGGCCTTGCCCGCCTCCCCGAAGCACTGATGGAAGCGCTCGGCCTCAGTGAGGGCGACGTCATCGAAATCACCGGCAAGCGAACCACTGCCGCTCGCGCGATCCGTCCTTATGGCGAGGATGCCGGGATCGACATCATTCGGCTGGACGGGCTTCAGCGCGCCAACGCCGGCGTCGGCTCGGCGGACTTTGTCGAAGTCAGGAAGGCGACCTCAAAGGCGGCTACCCGCGTCGTGTTCGCCCCGGCGCAGCCCAACATCCGGCTCCAGGGGTCCGCCGATGCGCTGAAGCGCACCTTTGCCGGGCGGCCGCTGGTCGAGGGCGACACCGTCGCGACCGCTGGCCACCAGCGCGTCAACGCGGACATGCCCGAGCACATCCGCCAGATGCTCAATGCGCCGGCCTTCGCGCTCCAGGAACTGAAGCTCGTGGTGGTTTCGACGGCGCCCAAGGGCATCGTCCACATCGATGCCAAGACCGCAGTCGAGCTCCTGCCCGAATATAGCGCCAAGGAAGGCGAACGCCGCGCCGACGTCACCTATGACGATCTCGGCGGCATGCGCGATACGATCGACGCCCTGCGCGAGATGGTTGAGCTGCCGCTTCGCCACCCGGAGCTATTCCAACGGCTCGGCGTCGACCCGCCCAAGGGCGTGCTTCTTCACGGCCCGCCCGGCACCGGGAAGACCTTGCTTGCGCGCGCGGTCGCGAACGAAAGCTCGGCGAACTTCTTCCACATCGCCGGCCCCGAGATCATGGGCTCGGCTTATGGCGAGAGCGAGCGGAGGCTGCGCGAAATCTTCGAGCAGGCCGCGCAGGCGGCCCCGTCGATCATCTTCATCGACGAGATCGATTCGATCGCGCCCAAACGTGGCCAGGTAACGGGCGAGGCTGAAAAACGCCTGGTCGCCCAGCTGCTCACCCTGCTCGACGGGATGGAGCCACGGCAGAACACCGTGGTCATCGCCGCGACCAATCGCCCCGAGGCGATCGATGAGGCGCTCCGCCGTCCGGGCCGGTTCGACCGCGAGATCGTGGTCGGCGTTCCCGACCAGCCGGGCCGCCGCGAAGTGCTCGGCATCCACACCCGCGGCATGCCGCTTGCGCAGGACGTTAACCTCGATGATCTGGCGCGCCGAACCTACGGCTTCGTAGGCGCCGACATCGCAGCGCTGTGCCGCGAGGCGGCACTCGAGGCGGTGCGCCGAATCATGCCGAAGCTCGACCTCAGCGAGGATGTGATTCCGCCAGAAATTCTCGATGCGCTCACGGTCGAGCTCAAGGACTTCGAGAATGCCCTGAAGCGGGTCCAGCCTTCCGCCATGCGCGAAGTGATGGTCGAAGCGCCGACCATCACCTGGGACGACATCGGTGGCCTGGATGCGGCGCGCGATCGCCTCAAGGAAGGCGTCGAGCTACCTCTAAAGCACCCCGAGGCGTTCCGGAGGCTCGGCATCCGGCCAGCCAAGGGCTTCCTGCTGTACGGTCCTCCGGGCACCGGCAAGACCTTGCTGGCCAAGGCCGCGGCGCGCGAGTCCGAAGCCAATTTCATCGCGACCAAGTCCTCGGACCTGCTCAGCAAATGGTATGGGGAGAGCGAGCAGCAGATCGCGCGGCTGTTCAATCGCGCCCGCCAGGTCGCGCCGACGATCATCTTCATCGATGAGCTCGACAGCCTGGTACCCGCGCGCGGCGGCGGCTTGGGGGAGCCGCAGGTGACGGAGCGCGTGGTCAACACGATCCTGTCGGAAATGGACGGGCTCGAGGAACTGCAGAATGTCGTCGTGATCGGCGCTACCAACCGCCCGACCCTGATCGACCCGGCGCTTCTTCGGCCCGGGCGCTTCGATGAGCTGATCTATGTCGGCACACCCGACACCGCCGGGCGGCGACGGATCCTTGCGATCCACACCCGGAACATGCCGCTGGCCGACGATGTCGACCTCGAAAAGATCGCGCAGCGCACCGAGCGCTTTACCGGCGCCGACCTTGAAGACTTAACGCGTCGTGCCGGCCTCACGGCGCTTCGCCGCGGGCTCGACGCCGGCAAGGTCACGATGGAAGACTTCGAGGTGGCGCTTGGCGAAACACGCGCCTCCGTCACCACCGAGATGCTCGAGGAATATGATCGCATCCAGGAAACGCTGAAGAGTGAGGCGACGCGGCCGATGGGCGGGATCGGTTTCGTTCTGCCGGGAATGCTTCGGCCCAAGGCAGGCGGAAAGGAATAGCGCGAAGCGCATTCCGCTCGTCGTTCGGAACCTTGCCAACGGGCGGTGCATTTGCCAACGCTCCGCCCCTTCGCCGTTACTGGAGCTTCCATGTCGACTTCACCCGCGCGCACGCTGAAAGGTTCCCGCCGACTTCAGCGCCGTCGCGACCGCCGCTCGAAGAGCCCGCAATGGCAGTTCCTTCGCGGCTTTTTGAAGAACCCGGTGATGGTCGGCTCGATCATTCCGTCGAGCAAGGTGCTGATCGAGAAGATGCTCGGGCCGGTCGATTGGGCCACGACGAAGGTGTTCGTCGAATACGGTCCCGGCGTGGGCACCTTTACCCGGCCCCTGCTCGATAAACTGGGCGACGATGCGACCCTGGTGACGATCGACACCAACGCCGACTTCACCCGCTATCTGAAAGAATCGATCGACGATCCGCGCCTGCTCGCGGTTACGGGATCGGCAGCCGACGTCGAGCAAATCTTGCTCGAGCGCGGCCTCGGCTCAGCCGATTACGTCCTGTCGGGCCTGCCTTTTTCGACACTACCACCAGGCGTAGGGGACGCCATCGCCGAAGCGACGGCTAAAGTGATTCGGCCGGGCGGTGCGTTCCTGGTCTACCAGTTCAGCCCCAAGGTGCTCGATTTCATCAAGCCGCACTTCGCGCCGATCAAGCGCGGGTTCGAATGGGTCAACGTCCCACCGGCCACCTTGTTTTGGGCCTATAAGGGCGAACCCAAGGCCTAGACGCGGAAATTGAGCCGCCGGGTTACGGTGTAGTCCATCACGTTGACAAGGAAGTGGGATATCGCCCACTTCACCCTCCGCCACGCGTTCGCACGCCGCTTGTGCAACGCCGGTGAAATCCACCTGCAGTCCTCGAGCTCACGCTCAAAATATTTCCGCATGGCGTCAGCAAAGCCCGCGTCCTTGATTCGCAACATCACCTCAAGGTTGATGTAGAAGCTACGGTAATCGAAGTTGGATGAGCCGATGTGCACAATGTCGTCCACGATCGCCATCTTGGTATGCAGCTTGGCCGGCTGATATTCATAGATCTTCACATTGCGGCGGAGCAGCCGGCTGTAGCTGTGCCGAGCCGCCGCGATCGTCGCATTATTGTCGGACTTGGCGGCCGTGACGACACGCGCCTCGCCGCGCCTGCCGACCCGGCCGATGCGGCGGAGCATGGCGCCGGGCGGCGCAAAATAAGCAAAGATCATGTCGAGCCGCTTGGCCCGGTTCATGTCGCGGCCAATGCTTCGCCACCAACTATTGCGCATGCTCATCGGGCCGCTGAACTTCCACTGCAGCAAGCCCTGCCATTCGCTATATTCGCCGACCATCCGGCGCAGCGAACTCAGCCGCGCCCCTTTGCGCTTGGACCAGCGGAAGATCATGTCGAAATAACGGCTGGCCATCGCCACCTCCGGACCCTCGATCAGCACCCACAGGTCGCGCCAATGCTGGGCGCCGGTGTCAGTCAGGTAGGTCTCATCGATGTTTGCGCCGCCGAGGATCGCAACCTGGTCGTCCGCGGTGACCAATTTCTGGTGATTGCGGAGCAGGTAGCGCCGCCCGTAGCTTGGGTTGAATACGCAATATTCGCCTCCGACTTCGGCGAGGTCAGCAAAAAATTTGGGCGGGGCATCTGACCCGAAGCCGTCTACCAGCAGCTTGACCTCCACCCCGCGCCGGGCCGCCGCGAGCAAGGCGTCGTGGACCGCGCTTCCCGCATGGTCGGGGTTGAACATGTACATCAGCATTCTGAAGCTTTGCCGGGCGCCCCCGATAAGCCCGAGGAGCGCGTCGAGCCGGGCTTCGCCCGTTTCGATGACGGTCAGGCGATTGCCGGCGATCTCCGCGGTGATCGGCGGGTGAGTGACCGGCTCTGCGGGATGATCCGCCATCGGGTCTGCTTTCCTTGACTTTTCGCGGCCCTGCAAGCTATTGCGCCGGCCTTCCTGAAATCCCACATTCTTGAAACAGAATGGCTTTGCGGAGCGATCAATGGCGCGCGTTACGGTTGAAGATTGCGTAGATAAGATCCCGAACAGGTTCGATCTCGTCCTGCTCGCGGCTCAGCGTGCGCGCCAGATTTCGGGCGGCGCGGACCTCACCATCGATCGCGACCGCGATAAGAACCCGGTCGTCGCCCTGCGCGAGATCGCCGAAGTGATGGTGAAGCCCAAGGAGCTCGAGGAAGCCGTCGTCACCAACCTGCAGAAGGTTCGCGTCGACGAGGAAGACGAGACCGAAGAGCTGGCGTCGCTGAGCGATGCCGCCGAGGCGCTGCGCCTGACCGCGGCCGCCCCGCCGCGTCCGACCCCGTCGGGCGGCGACTACGAATAATCGTCTAGCCTGACCTTTGGGCCGGCGTTACAGCTGGCCCATGGTTCCCTTTTCGTTCGCAGGCGAAACATTCTTCGCGGCGGCCGGCGGCGCGCTGTTCTGGCGCGATCGTGGGGCGCTGCTGGTCGCCGACCTTCACCTCGAAAAGGCAAGCTGGTTCGCGCGGCTGGGCCAGTTCCTGCCACCCTATGATTCACACGCGACGCTCAGCGCACTGGCCGCGGTCATCGCGGAGACAGGCGCTTCAAGTCTCTATTGTCTGGGTGACAGCTTTCACGACCGCTTCGGTTGCGACCGGCTGCCCGTCAATGCGCGCGCCCTGCTCAAGGAGCTGACGGGACGCATCGACTGGACTTGGATCGTCGGCAACCACGATCCCGGGTTCGCCGACCATTGCGGCGGGCGGATCGCAGATGAGGCCGAAGTTGGCGGGATCATCCTTCGCCACGAGGCCGTGCCGGGCGAGACCCAACCGGAAATGTCGGGCCACTATCACCCCAAGCTCAGAGTTAGCGTGCGCGGCCGCCGCGTCTCCCGGCGGTGCTTCGTAGTTTCGTCCTCGAAGGTCATCATGCCCGCGTTCGGATCGCTGACCGGCGGGCTCGACGCCCATCACCCGGAGATCATCCGTTCGGTCGGCACCAATGCCGCCGCGCTGGTCCCGGTATCGGACCGCCTGCTGCGTTTTCCGCTGGCCGCTTAGTCGCCGCCGCGAACCTCGATCGCCATCGCGCCGGTCGCCGACAGGAGCAGGCGCGCGGTGGCAGCTCTGCGCTTGCCAAAGGTCGCGGCCTGAAGCTCATTGCGCGCTGCGTGACGGTCAAACCGAAAGCCCTGCGCTTCCGCGGCCGCTTTCAGCCGATCGAGATGTTCGTCGAGGTTGGAAATTCCCTCTTCGGGGTCGAAGCGCATCGTCTCTTCAAGATCGGCCATTGCTTCTATTCATTGTCGGCTATTCGACGAAGGGCAAGCCCTCGATTGCACCCAGACGCGCCGGTTCCTACACCAATGCACATGACCATGAAGAACTCGCTCATCGCCGCTGCCATGCTCGCCATCGTGCCCGCCGCGTCTTCCGCCCAGCCGATCGATCCGAAGGTCCAGACCAGGATCGACCGTATCCTCAAGCAAACGCCGCTAATCGACGGCCACAACGATATCGCCGAGCAGCTTGCCGAGAATTACAAACGCGATATCAGCGGCCTTGCCAGCGGCACCGACCAGCGCCAGCCGCATCCTCTGATGACGGATATGGCGCGGCTCCATCAGGGCCGCGTCGGCGGGCAGTTCTGGTCGGTCTACATCAACGGTGCGATCACAGGCGACGCAGCGATCCGCGAGACGATCGAGGAAATCGACACTATCCGCCGAATGATCGACGCTTATCCCAAAGACCTGGAGCTCGCGCGCACAGCCAACGACGTGGTGCGCATACACAAAGCTGGACGCATTGCCTCCATGATGGGGATTGAGGGCGGGCGGCAGATCGGCGGTTCGCTGGCTGCGCTTCGGCAATTCTACAACCTCGGCGCGCGCTACATGACCCTAAGTCATAACCAGACTACCGAATGGGCCGACAGCGCGACCGACGACCCCAAATATGACGGGCTAAATCCTTTCGGCGTCCAGGTGGTGCATGAGATGAACCGCATCGGCATGCTGGTCGACCTCAGCCACGTGTCGCCGGCCACGATGAAGGACGCGATCGCCGCGAGCCGCGCGCCGGTGATCTTCTCACACTCGTCGGCCCGGGCGCTGGTCGACCACCCTCGCAACGTCCCCGACGATGTGCTCCAGTTGCTGTCCGCGAATGGCGGCGTAGTGATGGTCAACTTCGTCCCCAACTTCATCTCCGACGCTATGTGGAAATGGGGCGCGGAGAAGGACGCCGAGGAGGCTCGGCTCAAGTCCTTTCACCGCAACAGCACGGCCGAGGTCGAGGCTGGCGTTAAGGCGTGGGTTGCAGCACATCCCCATCCGGTCGTGACGATCGCTACGGTCGCTGACAATATCGAGCATATTGCGAAGATCGCGGGGTACGACCACGTGGGTATCGGCGGTGATCTCGACGGTATCGACGACACCGTCGAGGGCCTCAGCGGCGTCGAAGACTATCCCAGCCTATTCGCCGAGCTGATCCGGCGCGGCTGGAGCGACCAGAATCTCGCCAAGCTCGCGGGCGGCAATGTGCTTCGCGCTCTTCGCCAGGCCGAGGCCGTGTCGGCCTCGATGAAGGATGAGCCTGCCGCCATGTCGCCGGTCGACGAAGCGCCCGCCGGATGACCGATCAACCGCTGCGGGCCGCGATCATCCCGGTGACACCGCTCCAGCAGAATTGCACATTGCTGTGGTGCACTGCGACCATGCGCGGCGCTTTCGTCGATCCAGGCGGCGACCTCCCGCGGCTGAAGGCTGCCGCGGAGCAAGCGGGCGTCACGATCGAGAAGATCCTGTTGACGCATGGCCACATCGACCATTGCGGCCAGGCCGGTATCCTGGCCGAGGAGCTGGGCGTGCCGATCGAAGGGCCGCACGAGGACGACCTGTTCTGGATCGAAAAGCTCGGCAGCGAAGGACCTAAATACGGCATCGCCGGGCGCCCGTTCGATCCCGACCGGTGGCTCGAAGACGGCGACCAAGTCACTGTGGGTGAGCTTACCTTCGACGTCCGTCACTGCCCCGGCCACACGCCCGGCCATATCGTCTTCCACCACGCGGAATCGAAGTTGGCTTTGGTCGGGGACGTGCTGTTCAAGGGCTCGATCGGCCGCTGGGACTTCCCGCGCGGGGATCATCAGCAGTTGGTTACCTCCATCACCAGCCGGCTATGGCCAATGGGCGACGATACGGCCTTCGTGCCGGGTCACGGGCCGATGTCGACCTTCGGCCACGAGCGCCAGACCAACCCGCTGGTCGGTGACGCGGTGCTAGCAGCCTGACTTGCAACAGCGGCTCACTTCGCTATAGGAGCCGCTGTTCGCGACGATCCAGCCGCCGCCCGTGGGGGAAGCCCCGTGAGATGAGGCGCAGATCGTCGCAATTTTTATTGATTTTAAAGGTGCCGCAATGGCTGTCCCGAAGAGAAAAACCTCGCCGTCGAAGCGGAACATGCGCCGCAGCCATCATGCGCTGACGCCGACCAAGTTCCAGGAATGCCCGAATTGCGGAGAGCTTAAGCTGCCGCACAACATGTGCGCGGCTTGCGGTCATTATAACGGCCGCGAAATCGTCTCGACCGAGTCCTAAGTCGAAAGCCCTCACAGTGGACGAGGGCCCACGCATCGCGATCGACGCAATGGGGGGCGACACCGGCCCTGTCGCCATGATTGCGGGCGCTTCGCGCGCGTTGCGCAAGGATCCGTCGCTGCGCTTCACCTTCTATGGTGATGAAGAGCGGGTTCGAGCCGAGCTCGATGGCCACGTGAACCTGCGTTCGCACCTCAGCATCGTTCACTCTCCCGAGGCGATTGCCTCGAGCGAGAAGCCGAGCCAGGCGATCCGCCGGGCGCGGACTACGTCGATGGGCATGGCGATCAATGCGGTGAAGGAAGGTCGCGCCGATGCCGCGTTGTCGGGCGGCAACACCGGCGCCCTGATGGCCATGTCCAAGCTCGCCCTGCGCACGATGCCCGGGATCGACCGGCCCGCGCTGGCCGCGTTGCTCCCGACGCTTGGCGATACGGACATGATCATGCTCGATCTGGGCGCGAACACCGAGTGCGATGCACAGAATTTGGTCCAGTTCGCGGTGATGGGCGCGGCTTACTCACGCACGGTTCTCGGAATCAGGGAGCCACGCGTGAAGCTCCTCAACATTGGGACCGAGGAACTGAAGGGTACCGACGAGCTCAAGGATGCGGCCGCGCTTCTGCGCGAGGCTGATTACCTGCCGTTCCGCTTCGACGGGTTCACCGAAGGCGACCAGCTGTCGCGCGGCGCGGTCGATGTGGTGGTCACCGACGGCTTCTCCGGGAATATCGCGCTGAAGACCGCAGAAGGTACGGCCCGTTTCGTCACCGACCTGCTTCGGCGCGCGTTCAAGAGCTCGCTTCGGTCGAAGGCCGGATTTGCTTTGTCCAAACCGGCGCTCAACCTGCTCAAGGTCCATCTTGACCCGAACAATCACAATGGCGCCGTCTTCCTCGGCTTGAACGGGCTGGTGGTGAAAAGCCACGGCAGCGCCAACGCCAAGGGTGTCGCCAACGCCATTCACGTCGCCGCGAGCATGGTTCGGCACGGAATCACACGAAAGATCGGCGACGATCTCGACAATTTCCGCGCGCATGCCTTTGCTAACGAGGCGGCGCAGTGAGCCTGCGTTCCGTCGTTCTTGGCGCCGGCAGCGCGCTGCCCGCGCGAAAGGTCACGAACGAGGAACTCGCGCGCACTGTCGACACGTCTGACGAATGGATCGTCGAGCGTACGGGCATCCGCAGCCGCTACGTGGCTGGCGACGGTGAGACCACCGCGACGCTCGCGACTGAAGCGTCGCGCAGGGCACTGGAACATGCCGGCGTCGATGCGACCGACATCGACCTGATCGTGCTGGCCACCGCTACCCCCGACCAGACCTTCCCCTCCTCGGCGACGAAGGTCCAGGCCGCGCTTGGCATCAAGGATTGCGTTGCCTTCGATGTGCACGCGGTGTGCACGGGGTTCCTTTACGCACTGTCCGTTGCCGATTCGATGTTGCGCGGCGGGAATGCAAAGAAGGCGCTCGTGATCGGTGCGGAGACTTTCAGCCGCATCCTTGATTGGGAAGACCGCGCGACTTGCGTCTTGTTCGGCGACGGCGCCGGCGCACTGGTGCTCGGCGCGGAAGAAACCGAAAGCGGAATCCTGGCGACGAAGCTTCACGCCGATGGGCGCCACAACGACCTGCTGTTTGTAGACGGCGGGCCATCGACCACCGGGACGGTCGGCAAGGTCCGGATGAAGGGCCGCGAGGTCTTCCGCCATGCGGTCGTCAATCTTGCTGAAGTCCTGAATGAAGTGCTCGACGCCGCGGGGCTCACGTCGGCAGAGGTCGATTGGGTTGTCCCGCATCAGGCCAACGCCAGAATCCTTGATGCGACCGCGCGGAAATTGGGGCTTCCTGCCGAAAAGGTGGTCGTCACGGTCGACCAGCACGCGAACACTTCGGCAGCATCGGTGCCTCTGGCGTTCGACACGGCGGTCAAGGATGGCCGGATCAAGCGCGGCGACATTGTCGTGCTGGAAGCGATGGGTGGAGGATTTACTTGGGGCGCAGCTGCGCTCAGGTATTGAAAAAATTGGAATATCCGGCGATTGTCGAATTGCCGACAAGCCCGAATTCCGTTACGAAAGTGTAATTGAATCGACGGGGGCACGTCGTTTTAAGGGCGGGAGAATATCATGGCCGACCTCGGCATCGCGCGGCTCAACAGTGACGCTGACGCAAACGGGACACTGACGCGGGCGGACCTCGCCGACGTTGTCCACCGCAGGCTCGGCCTGTCACGCGCGGAGTCGGCGGGCGTGGTCGAGCGCGTGCTCCATCACATGTGCCATGCGCTGTCCGTCGGCCAAAACGTGAAGATCTCGGGCTTCGGCACCTTCATCCTTCGCGACAAGGGCCAGCGGGTCGGGCGCAATCCCAAGACCGGTATCGAAGTGCCGATCGCTCCGCGGCGCGTGATGACCTTCCGCGCCAGCCAAATCATGCGCGACCGGATCGCAAAGGGCTGAACCCGGAGTGGCGGCCGGAGACAAAGACCCGGGCGCGCTAAAGACGATCGGTGAATTGTCGGAGGAGTTGGGCGTTGCCCAGCATATCCTTCGCTATTGGGAAACGCGCTTTCCGCAGCTCAAACCGATGCAGCGGGCCGGCAATCGCCGATATTATCGCCCCGCCGACGTGGACCTCGCGCGTCGGATCCACCGCCTGCTCGACCAGGAAGGCTATACGGTCCGGGGCGTCCAGAAGCTATTGCGCGACAAGGAAGCGCAGACCGTAGTAGTCGCGCACGCGGTCCATGAGGTGGCTAGTCCGTCGCCCGTGATGGCCGAAATGCCGGAGCCGCAGCCGCCTTCCGTCGATGTCTTCCGGCTAATCAGCCTGCGCAACCGTCTCGCTGACGCCATCGACCCTTAGTTCGCCACTTCCCGACACAGCTGAGCGGTCCTGAACGCGCTGGATTGCGACGTCGAGCGGGACGCGGTGGATCGGAACGCCGGATGGAAAAGCTTTCAAAAGCCGCGTCGGCATGGCCGCCGACATGATCACGAAGGTTCCGCAATCGCCCTGCCGCCGGATCAGCCGGCCGAACGCCTGTGCTAGGCGGGCGCGGACCACGCGGTCGTCGTAGGCGCTGCCGCCACCGGCCATGCGCCGGGCTGCGTGAAGCACGGTCGGCCGGGGCCACGGTACCCGCTCCATCACGACCAGCCGCAACGATTCGCCAGGCACGTCGACTCCGTCGCGAAGCGCGTCGGTGCCGAGCAGCGAGGCGCGCGGATCATCCCTGAAGATATCCACCAAGGTGCCCGCATCGATCGGATCGACATGCTGCGCGAGCAGCGGCAAGCCCTCCCGCGCAAGCCGGTCCGCAATCCGGGCATGAACCGACTTCAGCCGCTGGATCGCAGTGAATAGCCCCAGCGTACCGCCGCGGGCGGCTTCGATCAGGCGCGCATAGCCCCCCGCAAGCGAGGCAATGTCGCCTTGCTTGACATCGGTGACGATCAGCACCTCCGAGCAAGAAGCGTAATCAAACGGGCTTTCTGCTTCGAAATGCCGGACCGCTCCCGGCACATGGAGAGCTCCGGTGCGCTCCTCGGCCGCAGGCCATTCCTCACCGCCGCGTAGGGTCGCGGAGGTCACGAGCACGCCATCCGCGGGCGCCATCACCACACCTGCCAGCGGTTTGGTCGGGTCCAGCCAGCGACGATGAATGGCGATGTCATATTCGCGCCCGTCGATCCGATCGACCGCAAGCCAGTCGACGAATTCGGGGTCCGCCTCGCCGCCTATCCTTCCAAGCAATGCGATCCATGCAGCGAGCGTTTCGCGCCGCCAGGTCAGCCCGCGAATCGCGCCTTCGACCCGCGCCCGAGCCTGCGAATCGAGCCAGTCCGGCGCGTCCTCGAGAACCGCCTCGAGCCGGCGCGCGAGCGCTGAGAGCGGCTTGTGCAGGCTTTCCAGAATCTCAGCGGCGGCTGCGGCGGAAGACACCAATGCGCCGTCGGGCTCGGCAAGCTCGGTCTCAAGCCCGTAGCCGGCTTCCTGCGCCTTGGCCCGCGCGTAGACGGTGCCCCGAACCTCTGCGAGCAAGGCTTCGACCGGCCCGAAGGGCGATCCTTCGACCAGCCGCTGCAGCCAGCCGTCCGACGGAAGTGCTTTCGCCGCCTCGACCGCCGCGTCGAGCGCAAAGGCGCCTTCTTCGTCGTAGGACGCAACATCCATGAGGCGCGCGGCGAGACCGCGCCGGCGGCCGCGCGATCGGCCCTCGGGCCCGACGATCCAGCGCCGCATCTCGATCGCTTCTTGCCCGCCGAACGCGACGGCAAAGGTCGAATCGGCCGCGTCAAACAGGTGATGGCCCTCGTCGAACAGGATCCGGCCGGGCGCATCTTCGCGGGCGCGGGCGGCATTGACCATCACGAGCGCGTGATTGGCGATGACAATATCGGCATCCCGGCTCGCTCGCTCGGCGCGCTCGATGAAGCAGCGCCTGTAATGGGGACAACCCGCGTAGACGCACTCGCCGCGACGGTCGCTGAGCGCGGCTGCACCGGCTCTCCGGAACAGGCTCGGCAGCCAGCCGGGGAGATCTCCGCCGACCATGTCGCCATCCTTAGTGTACGCCGCCCAGCGCCCGACCAACTGGGCCAATATCGCGGCGCGCCCGGCGAATGCGCCCTGCAGCGCATCCTCAAGATTGAGCAGACACAGATAGTTTTCGCGTCCCTTGCGAACGACGATCCGTCGGGCGCGCTCTTGCGGGTCGGCAAACAGCTTTGGCCCTTCCGCATCGAGCTGCCGCTGGAGCGCCTTGGTAAAGGTGGAAACCCAGACGGTTCCGCCCGACTGGTCGGCCCAGAGCGATGCCGGCGCGAGGTAGGCGAGCGTCTTGCCAATCCCGGTCCCGGCTTCCGCAAGCAGCAGGTTGGGGACGGCCTTTGCGGGCTTCGGATGGAAGACCTGGGTGACGGCTTCCGCCATCGCCTTTTGGCCCTCGCGGGGCTCGACCCGACCGGTCAGCCGGTCAAGCGTGGTTCTCGCGTCTGCCGGGTCGACGAGCACCGTTCGCGGAGGCGGCCGTTCGCCGCCTTCCTCCCATTGTTGCAGGCGGGAAAACAGCATGCGCTCGCCCCGCTCCGGCCGCTCAAGCCGCGCGCCGACCAGGCTCGCCCAACCCCAGCCCAAGCGGTGCAAGGTCGCGTTCGACGTCCATGCGCCTTCGCGCTCGCCCCATTCGCCATCGCCCAACACAGCCAGCAGGCGCTCTGCGATCTCGCGCAGGCGCCCGGCGGCATCGATTTCCGCCGCGGGCGGGGCCAAAGCCAGCGCTCTGCACAACCCGGCCACCGTCGGCACCGCGAATCGGGCTGGATGGAGAAACGCGAATAACTCGAGTAGATCGAGGCCGCTCAACTCGGGATAACCGAGCCTTTGGCCCACCAATGGCGCGTTAAGGAGGATGTGCGGCGTTTCCGCGGCACGTGCGATCGCCTCCCCTCGCGTGGCCTCGCGAACCTCCCCATCGCCGCTAGCCAGCCAGATTCCCGCGTGGGTCGCATGCAACGTCGGAAGGGTCAGCGAGGGCATCGCCGGACCTTAAGCCAGAGCGGAACGAAAATGGAACGCGAAATCGTCAGCTAAGAGCTTTGATCAGCAGCTTTTTCACGCGCTCAACAAGATCCGGGGTGCGGGCGCCGAGGATGCCCCGCGCCTGTGCGGGAAGATGGGCGGCCGGGTCACCGTGCTCGCCAAAGACGTAATGATCGAAGTGCGCGCGCCATGCCGCCCGCTCGTTCGGAGGCAAATGCTTCAGGGCTATCACGGAATGGCAGAGTGCCTCGAGCGGCGACAGCTGCGGCACTTCGCTTTCATGCCACCAGAAATTGATCAGGCATCCGAAATCCTCGAGCGACAGGACATCGTGCCACCACATGGCGGGCATATAGATTGCATCGCCCGGGCCGAGTTCCGCCCGCCGCGCCTCGTTCAACGCCTCGGCGAAGCGAGGGTGGGCGCCCAGGTCGGGCGCGTCGATGTCGACCGTGCTGATCGGCTGGCCGGCGAGTGTGAATTCTAGCGGCCCGACATACAGATTCTTGAGCTGATCCGGCGGGAACAGGGTCAACCGCCGGCGGCCGGCTACGACGCAGGCAAGGTTCGACGACTGGTCCCAGTGGGTCGCGGTGTGGGTCCGGTTGCCAAGCCACAGGGAGATGATCGTTTCCCGAGTCATATCCAGCATCGGCACGGGGATGTTCGGAACAAGCTCCGGCAAATGCTTACGGATTGGAATCCCGCCGGCGTACATCGAACGCGGCTTCTCGGCACCGCGCTCGTTCAGCAGCAACTCCAACAGCTGGTCGACCGTCGCCAGCCGCCGCTCGAAATTGAAGCCGCTGTAATCGGCGTTGTAGTTGAACCGGCCTTCGACCTCTGGCGGGGCGATCCATGCCTGGAACGGCTCATCATTCGCGGCAAACCGAAGCATCCCAGCGAGCTCTTCGGCGCCGTCCTTGGCGGCCCGGACGGGCGGCCAGTCATCGACCAGTCCGCGAAATACCGCGGGCTCGCCCTTGGGGACGATCTCGCGCTCGAAGCTCGCCCGATCCATCGGTCCATGTTCGGCGATCGGCCGCATCACCCCTGTCGGCTAGCAGCGCAGCCGCCCCTTCGCTAGGAGCCCTGCTAAATGACCGACCTCCGATCCGCAGCACTGACGTCCAAGGCCTGGCCCTATGAGGAGGCGCGCAAGCTCCTGAAGCGCTGGCCGGATGGCAAGCCGGGTGGCGGTCCGATGATCTTCGAGACTGGCTACGGCCCCTCAGGCCTACCGCACATCGGCACCTTCACCGAAGTGCTGCGCTCGACCATGGTCCGCCGGGCCTATGAAGAGCTGACCGGCAACCCGACGAGGCTGATTGCCTTCAGCGACGACATGGACGGCCTGCGTAAGGTCCCGGACAACGTCCCCAACCAGGAAATGCTGGCCAAGCATCTCGGCGAACCGCTGAGCCGGATTCCCAATCCCTTCGGCACTGGTGAAGAAAGTTTCGCGGGCCACAACAATGCCATGCTGCGCCGCTTCCTCGACCAGTACGGCTTCGATTACGAGTTCGTGTCGGCGTCGGACCGCTACAATTCGGGTGGATTTGACGATGCGATCCGCAACGTGCTGCGCCGCTGGGGCGAAATCCTCGACATCATGCTGCCGACGCTGCGTGAGGAAAGGCGCCAGACCTATTCGCCGATCCTGCCGGTATCGCCCACTTCGGGCCGCGTCCTCCAGGTGCCGGTCGAAGTCGTCGATGCCGACGCGGGAATGATCTCGTTCACCGACGAGGACGGCGGCCGGGTCGAGCAATCGGCGCTCGGCGGCCAGTCCAAGTGCCAGTGGAAGGTCGACTGGGCGATGCGTTGGGTCGCGCTTGGCGTCGACTATGAAATGTACGGGAAGGACCTGACCGATAGCGGCGTCCAGTCCGGACGGATCGCGGCGGTGCTCGGCGGCCGCAAGCCAGAAGGCCTGATCTACGAGATGTTCTTGGACGAGAAGGGCGAGAAAATATCCAAGTCGAAGGGCAACGGCCTCGGCATCGAAGACTGGCTGACCTACGGCTCCGACAACAGCCTAGCCTTCTATCTTTACCGCGAGCCCAAGAAGGCGAAGAACCTCCATCTCGGCCTCGTGCCGCGCGCGGTCGACGAATATCACCAGTTCCGCGGCAATTACCCCGGCCAGCCGATCGAGCAGAAGCTCGGTAACCCGGCGCATCACATCCATGGCGGCGACGTCCCCGCGGGCGAGCTGCCGCTGACCTATGGCCTGCTACTCAACCTCGTCTCGCTGCCAGGCGTGCAGGACAAGGACATCGCCTGGAAGTTCGTGCAGCGCTACGCGCCGGATACGTCGCCCGAGAAGGATGAAGAGCTCGACGCGCTGATCGGCCTTGCGGTCAATTATGCGCGAGATTTCGTCGTGCCGACGCTGAAGCGCCGCGCACCCACGGAGATGGAAGCGGAAGCGCTGCGCGATCTCGATGCGGAGCTCGCCAAGCTTCCGGCGGATGCGTCGGCGGAAGACATCCAAACGCAGGTGTTCGAAGTCGGCAAGCGCCATCCGTTCGAGAGCCTGCGCGGCTGGTTCCAGGCGCTCTACGAAACCCTGCTCGGGTCGAGCCAGGGACCGCGCATGGGCAGTTTCATCGCCCTGTACGGGATCGACAACAGCCGCAAGCTGATCGCCGAAGCGCTTGGGCAGTGACAACAAGGTAAACCACGCGGCAACCTCCTTTGTTGGACGGCTGATTAATTAATCCCGGGCAAATTCAAGCAATGTGGAACCGATGCGGATGGAGTGGACGCCATCCCATCAAATCTGACGAGCGGCCGCCGTAACGGTGTGCTTTCGCGCGTCCTGTGAAAGAGTGGGACCAGGGCATGAAATTCGAAGGACGATTGGAAGGCAGCGAAATCCGGCCGGCGCGAACGGACGTCACTTATGACGTCCAGGTGGATTGCGAGGGCCATGCGTTCGAGGCGCAAATCGTCAACCTGTCGGCGATGGGTTTTCGCCTCCGTTGCGATACCGGCCTCGAAGTCGGGTCGCGCGTGACGCTGAAGGTCGACAAACTGCCCGCCGTTGCCGCGGTGATCCGCTGGGTACGCGGCGGCGAATGCGGCGGCGCGTTCGTCGACCCGGTGATCCTCTAAACGCGGAGCGCCGCAGCGGCTTCCGCTTCGCGCTTCAGGTTGCGCGCGAGCTGGCTCATTCCATTCAGATATTGCGGTGGAATGTAGATGTCGCGGTAGTCGAACTGCGCCGCGGCGCGCAGCGTCCACATCGGATCGACGAGATGCGGCCGGGCCAACGCGACCAGGTCGGCCCGGCCCGCAGCGAGAATCGAATTCGCATGGTCGGGCTCGTAGATGTTGCCGACGGCCATCGTCGCGAGTCGCCCTTCGTTGCGAATGCGGTCGCTGAACGGCGTCTGGAACATGCGCCCATAGACCGGCTGTTGGTCGGCCCAGGTCTGCCCGGCCGAAACATCGATCAGGTCGGCACCTTCGCGCGCAAAGGCTTCGCCAATCAGCACGGCGTCCCCGGGCGTGATGCCATCCTCGCCCGCCCAATCATTGGCTGAAATGCGCACCGACATCGGCCTGTCCTTGGGCCAGGCCGCGCGCATCGCGGCGAAGACTTCGAGCGGGTAGCGCAGGCGATTCTCGAGGCTGCCGCCATATTCGTCGGTACGCTTGTTCTGCAGCGGCGTGACGAAGCTGGAGAGCAAATAGCCATGCGCGGCGTGAAGCTCGACCATGTCGAACCCGCAGACGATTGCCATCCGCGTCGCCGCGACGAACTGGTCGCGGACCGCTTCCATGTCCGCGCGGGTCATGGGAGTGGGCGCCTGGTTTACTGGCGACCAGGGCACATCGCTGGCCGACATCACCGGCCAGTTACCGTCGTCCAGCGGAACGTCATTTCCTTCCCAGCCTAGCTTGGTCGAGCCCTTGGCGCCGGAATGGCCGAGTTGGAGGCAGATCTTGGCCTTCGAATTAGCATGGCAGAAATCGACGATCTTCTTCCACGCGGCGACATGCTCGTCGTTCCACATGCCCGTGCAGCCGGGGCTGATCCGCGCCTCCGGCGAAACGCAGGTCATCTCGGTGAAAACGAGCCCCGCGCCGCCGAGCGCGCGCTCGCCGAGGTGGACGAGGTGGAAGTCGTTCGGCGTGCCGTCGACCGCCGAATACATCGCCATCGGCGAGACGGTGATGCGGTTCTCGACCTGCATCTCACGGAGCTTCAGCGGCGCGAACATCGGCGGCGCGGTCTTGTTCGACTTGCCGTTGGTGGCGCGCTTCCAGAACCAGCGCTCGACCGTCTCGAGCCATTCGCGGTCACGCAGCCGGAGATTTTCGTGGCTGATGCGCTGGCTTCGCGTGAGCAGTGAATAAGCGAATTGCAGCGGTTCGAAATGGAGGTAGCGGTCGAGCGTCTCGAACCATTCGGTCGAATTGCGCGCGCTGTTCTGGAGCTTCAGCACCTCCAGGTTCCGCTCGGCCTGATATTCGTCGAGCGCGGCTTCGAGGCTGAGGCCGGGGCGGTTCAACACCTCGGCTAGCTTGATCGCGTCCTCGAGCGCGAGCTTGGTCCCCGAGCCGATCGAGAAATGCGCGGTGTGGGCGGCGTCGCCCAGGAGGATCACACTGCCGCTCGCCCAGCGCTCGCACTTGATTCGCGGGAAGTTGAGCCAGGCGGCCGAGCCGCGCAGGTGCGCCGCGTTCGAAATCAGTGAATGGCCGTCAAGATATTTGGCGAACAGTTGCTCGCAGATCGCGATCGTTTCCGACTGCTCGATTCGATCGAAGCCGAACGCGCGCCAGGTTTCCTCCGAACATTCGACGATGAAGGTCGAGCAGTCGGGCGCGAAGCGATAGGCGTGCGCCCAGATCCAGCCATGCTCGGTCTCTTCGAACGCGAAGGTGAAGGCCTCAAACGCCTTGCTCGTACCGAGCCAGATGAACTTGTTCTTGCGGATGTCGGTGTCGACCCCGAACGCTTCGGGGTTCGCGTTGCGAAAGCGCGAGTTGAGGCCGTCTGAGGCGATGACCAGGTCGTAGTTCTTCCACCTTTGATCGGCCGGATCGCACTCCGCCTCGAAATGAAGAACCACGCCGAGCTCGCGCGCACGATCCTGCAGAATCTCGAGCAGGCGCTTGCGGCCGATGCCGATAAAGCCGTGGCCGCCCGAGGTGATGGTTGCCCCGTGGATATGGACGTCGATGTCGTCCCAGTGTGCGAGCTCATCGGTGATGGTCTTGGCCGAGACCGGGTCGTTCCGGCTGATGTTCTGGACCGTCTGGTCGGAGAAGACCACGCCCCAGCCGAAGGTAACGCCGGGCGCGTTGCGCTCAAACACCTCGACCTCGTGGGCCGGGTCGCGAAGCTTCATCGAGATCGCGAAATACAGGCCTGCGGGCCCGCCTCCGACGCAGGCGATTTTCATGCCGACGGGCCGCCAAAGTACACGAAGCACACGCCTCTACGCGCGCGCGCGGGAGTCGCTGCGTTTCGAGCAGCTATTGGGAGATCAGTTCCGGGCGCTGCCAGTCGCATAGCAGTAACATGGCACAGCAGCGCGGCTGTAGGACAGATGGAATCAGGCGCGCGCTGAAAGCGCACCCGGCTTCGTGCGGACGCGCGGCTTATCGCGAGCGGCAGTGTGCATTCGGTTCACTGCGGTCGTTGCAGCAACGTCCATGCTGACGATCCCGGTGGTTGCGAGCGCGTCAGGGATCACATCGACCGACAGGAACACGGGCAGAAGCCCTAGAGGCGCGCCCACGGCGGCGAACGCGGGGGCGGCAACCGCAAAAAGACTGACCTGATTGGGAAGCCCGACCGCGGCGAACTCCATCAACATCGAAATAGCCGCGCAAAAAACCACCAAGGTTAGCGATGGCGGGACGCCCGCCATCGCCGCAGCGTAAACCGCATATGTGAGGGTCAGAGGCGGTCCGACAAACCGGAACACCGAAACGGCCAGCGGCAAGGTTACATTGGCGGTCTCCTTGGAAACACCAAGCGCGTCGGCGGACTTCAACATCACGGGCAGCGACGCCACGCTGCTTTGCGTCCCGAGCGCGACCATCTGGCTTGGCAATACGCGCGCTGAAAACCGACCAAGGCCGATCCGGCCCCAAAATACGGCCACCGGATAGGCGAGGGCGAGCATCACAAGGAGGACAGTGACCATGTGGCGCAGATAGCCCCCCAAGCCCCAGAGCATTCCAACGCCGGTTCTGTGAGCGGTGCCCATCGCCAGGCCAAGCACACCGAGCGGTGCCAGAAGGAGAACCCAACCGACAATCGTGAACATGATATCTGCGATCGTATCGATGAGCTTCATGATGCTCCTGCGCCGTGGCTCATCGGTCCGCGTCATCGCGAGGCCGAACAGGACCGCGAAAACAACGACCGGCAGAACCGCGCCTGCAGCCAAGGCCGCGAAAACGTTCGGCGGGACGATTCCCAAGACGACATCGCCGACCAGCGGGGCTTTGACATCTGTCGACGCCGAACGGACGTTCTGAAACGCCGCCAGCGCTGCGTCAGAGACCGGCCACAGCTTGAGCAGCAAGACATTGAGGACGATGCCGGTCAGCAAGCCGAGAGCATAGAGGACGGCGAAAACCAGAACCGCGCGTTTTGCAGTGCCTCCTCCGCCGGCGCCGGAGCCAGCCCGGGCGAGGCCCGTCGTCAGCAACGCGAAGACGAGGGGCAGGACAGTCATTTGCAAGGACGCAAGCCACAATTGCCCGGCGACCTGGCCTGATGTTGCGAGAGCGTCTGCCCACGCCGCGGCTCCTGGCTTTGGGAGGAAAAGGCCGAGTGCGATTCCCACCAAGACGCCCGCCAGGATCCGCATCCCGAGCGGAACTTGGGTTAATCGCTGCATGGTTTTTCCCCCTGGCAACGTCTAACCCTAGCGGACCCGAGCGGGAAAGCCACGCCAACCGATGTTCACCATCAAGCAGTGCGAGAGCGAGCAGGATTTTGCGAGTGCGGCAGAGCTCGCCGCCGAGCTCGCCGCATGGGACATCGCTGAAACACGAAAGCTCGGTATTTCGGCGGATGAAATGGCGGAATTCTACTATCCCGTTGGACATGAATTACCGGCAATGACGTTGCTTGCTTCGGCAGACTCGATCCCGGCCGCGTGCATCGGCTACCGCGAAATGACTCCAGGAACATGCGAGCTGAAGCGACTCTACGTGCGGCCCACATTTCGGGGGACGGGGCTAGGTCAGATGATGGTCTCTTCGCTCGTCGAAAGAGCGGTGGTTGCGGGCTATTCGCGCATGTGCCTTGAAACGACCCGTTTCATGCAGGGCGCAATGCGATTGTACGAAGGGGCGGGTTTCGTGCGGTGCGAGGCTTATTATGCGATCCCCGAGACATTTCGGGACGTCAGCATTTTCATGAGCAAGGAAATCGCGCGTTAATTGCACCGCGTTCGTCAGCTGTGCGAATCCACCCCGCGGATGAAGGCGCCGACAATCGTGTTGAACGTGTCCGCCCGCTCGAGATTGGAGATGTGCCCCGCGCCCTCGATCGGCTCGTAATGCGCGCCGGGGATCATCCGCGTCAGCGAGGTCGACAGCGCCGGCGGCGTGACCTTGTCCTCGGTCCCGCACACGACGAGCGTCCGCACTCGGATCGCGTCGGCGCGCTCGGCCTGGTCCGCGAGCCACACCGCCTCCGCCCCGATGCGGAACGCCGCTGGGTTGATCCGCGCCATGGTTTCGATAACGTCGAGCCGAACCGCCGGATCGGCAGGTTGGGCGAGCAGAACATCGACGCGGCCCTCGGCCAGCATGCGCATCTGTTCGCTGGCGGCGATCGAGCGGTCGTAAATCGCCTGCCCATCCGGGTGCGACGCGAAGGTGTCGGCGAGGATCAGCGAGGCGCACAGGTCGGGCGCGGCATGGTGGATGGCGATCGCGACGACGCCGCCGAGCGACAGGCCACAGATATGCGCTTTCGATACGCCGAGCGCGCCAAGCGCCGAGACAATCGCCCCGGCATAATCGTCGCGCGTCGTGCCTTCGGGTGCGGGGTCGCTGTCGCCGTAGCCTGGATAATCGAAGGCGATCGTGCGCCGCTCCTGCCCGAAATGATCGAGCTGCGGGCGCCACACCGATTTGTCCGAGCCGACGCCGTGGAGGAAGACGATCGGCATCTTCTCGCCGCCGCCCGATTCGGCATAGCCAATGTCATAGCCAGCATTTGTGCGGACCCGAGCCATAAGCTCCCCTTGGCAGCGCAGCGGGCGGCGCGCTAGCCTTGCCGAATGGCAAGGATGACCGTCAACGGCGAGCCGCTTGAGTATAAGCTCGACCCCGAAATGCCGCTGCTGTGGGCGCTGCGCGATGCGTCGAACCTGACGGGCACCAAATATGGCTGCGACAGCAAGGATTGCGGCGCGTGCACCGTCATCGTCGACGGCCGAGCGACCCTGAGCTGTGCGGTTGCGCTCAAGGACCTCGAGGGCGCGCGGGTCACGACGATCGAGGGGCTCGGCGGACGCCATCCGGTGCAGCAGGCGTGGCTCGCCGAGCAGGTCACCATGTGCGGCTATTGCGAACCGGGGTTCATCATGGCGATTGCCGCTTTGCTCGATTCGACCCCGAACCCCAGCGACGAACAGGTCAACGCGCTGCCCAACATTTGCCGTTGCGGCGCGTACGCGCGCATTCGCAAGGCGATCCGCCGCGCGGCGCAATCGAGACCGGGCCAAGAACCAACACCGTCGGCTAACTTACAAACATGAATATACGGCGCCGAAACGGTTAAGCTTCGTGTCAGCAGATCAGGCGCATTTGACCGGGTAATGAACTTGAAAGGTCACTGTCATGCGTAAGTTCCTGATATCCGTTTTGCTGGCAGGCGCCGCGGCGAGCCCGGCGTTTGCGCAGCCCAATGACGACACCGACCGCCAGCAGCAGCGCGAGGAGCGAGCCCAGGCCCGCGAAGAGCGCCAGCAGGCACGGCAGCAGACCCGCGAGGAGCGGTCGAACAACAATGCCGAGCGGCAGGCGGCTGCCCGTCCCGAGCGTCCCGAGCGGCAGGTCCAGGTCCCGCAGCAGCAACAGCAGCAGCAGTTCGACCGGCAGGCCCGCCTGCAGGATCGCAACGACGCCCGCGACGCGCGGCGCGACTCGGCCGATGCGGCTCGCCAGCAGCGGCTCGACCAGCGCCAGCAGGTCGTCGACCAGATTCGCGACGACCGGCAAACCCGGCAGGCGAACCGGGATCTTCCGCGCGTCCATCGCGGCGGCACGCCGGTGGTGAGCAACGTTCCGCGCGCTGGCACCCAGCCGCCGCCGCCCGCGGCGGTTCGCCCTACGGCCGCGCCGCAGTGGAGCACCAGCTGGCGCAACAACAGCAGGTACGATTGGCACAATCACCGGCGCCATCACCGGTCGCTGTTCCACCTCGGCTTCTACTTCGATCCGTTCGGCTGGGGCTACAATCCCTACCAGATCGGGTGGCGCCTATGGCCGAGCTATTACGGCAGCCGCTACTGGATCAACGATCCGTGGCAGTATCGCCTGCCCTACGCGCCGCCGGGCACACGCTGGGTCCGCTACTATGACGACGCGATCCTCGTCGACATGTGGAGCGGCCAGGTCGTGGACGTGATCTACAGCTTCTTCTGGTAAGCCAGGGGAGGCGAAAGAAGGGCGCTGCGGGAAACCGCGGCGCCCTTTTCTTATGCGCTCAGCGGTTAGCAGCCCGCCTTGGCGAGCGTCGCGCGAAGCTGGTCACTGAGCGTCATCGGGTCGAACGGCTTCTTGAACACGTCGATCGCGCCGAGCTTGCGGAGCTCGGCGACGTGCGACGGCATCACGCTCGCGGTCATGAAGATCGCGGGAACATTCGCGGTTTGGGGACGCGCCTTCAGCTCTTTCAGAAGGTCCCCTCCGGTCATGCCGGGCATCGAGAAGTCGAGGATGAAGACGTCGGGCTTAGCCTTGTCGACCCCGGCAAGCGCCTCCTCGCCCGATGAGAAACGCGTAACCTCGAACCCGCCAATATCCTGCAGCGCCATGGTCGCGAGGGTCGCGATGTCGTCGTCGTCCTCGACCAGGACGATGCGTCGGCGCTGATCAGTCATCACCTGGTTTTTCCTGCAAGCGGGAGGTCGATCCAGAAACGCGTGCCCCGGCCGAGCGCGGTTTCATATTCGATGCTGCCCTTGTGCTGTTCGATGATGGCCTTGGCAATGGCGAGGCCGAGGCCGGTCCCGGCGCGGCGGCTCTCGTGGCCCGCCGCCTGCGCGAAACGGTCGAAAATGCGCGACCGGAATTCGACAGGAATACCCGGCCCCTGATCGGCAACGCTGATGCGCGCCGCCTTGTCCATTCGCTCGACGATGATGCTGACGACCCCGGCCTTGGGCGAGAATTTGGCTGCATTCGAAATGAGGTTGGTCAGCGCCTGGATGAGGCGGCTCTCGTCGGCGACAACCATCAGCGGCTCAGGCTGCGAGGTGACGATCAGCCGCACGTTCCGATCCGCGGCATATGTCCGATTTTGCTCCTCGGCTCGCTCGACGACCTCGCGCATATCGGTTTCATGTAGGTCGAGCTCGAACTTGCCGCTGCCGATCTTCTCGATGTCGAGGATGTCATCGACGAGCAGGCTGAGCCGCTCCGAATTTGATTTGGCGATCTTGAGCAGCTGGAGTGGCTTGGCGTCCATCGCCTTGCCGATCGCATGGTCGAGCAGCGACAAGGCGCCACGGATTGACGTGAGCGGCGTGCGCAGTTCGTGGCTGACGGTCGATACGAATTCGTTCTTCATCCGCTCGATCCGGTTGCGTTCGGTCGCGTCACGCACCAGCAGCAGGGTCCGCGCGCCCTCGGCGAGGGTCACGGTGCTGGTCGCGATCTCAGCCTCGAAGCGCGAATCGTCGCCGCGGATACCGACGAGGTTGCTGAACGCGCCGCCGTTGCGCCGCTTCTGCCGGCGCTCATTGAAGCCCTCTATATAAAGGGTCCCGCCCTCGAACATCTCGGTGACGCTCTTCCCGATCAGTGCCCCGGCATCGAGCTGGAAAAGCTTTTCGGCGGCCGGGTTGAGGCTTTCTACGCAGCCTGCCTGGTCGACGACCATCATGGCGTCGCCCGCGGCGTTGAAGATCGCCACCTGCCGGTTGCTGACGTCCTGAGCGATGGCGCTGAGCCGCCGCAGCCGTGACAGGTTGGCGACATAGGCCACGAAGGCGAGGAGGAGCAGCCCCACGAGCAGCAGCTGCAGGATCGCGGTCCACAACTGGGTACGGAAATTGGACGACGAGTAAGACAAAACGAGGCGCTGCTGACGGGCATCGTCGATTTTGCGAAGGCGCGTGATCTCGTCGCGAAAGCGATCCATGATCCGCTTGCCGCGGCCCGACGCCACCAGCCTCGCCGCTCCGGAACCGGAGCCGGAACGGCGCGCCGCGATCACGTTTTCGGAAACCGCGATTTTCTCAGCGCTCAGCTGCTTCAGCGCGGCAAGATCGCTCCCCTCGCCCGTGTTCGCAGACGACCGATCCACCGCCGCGAAGGTCGATGCGATCTGCGGCAGCGCTCTCAAATAGGGCTGGAGGAAATCCGGATTGCCTGTGATCGTAAAGCCGCGCTGGCCGGTTTCGACGTCCTGATGAAGCGATAGCAGGCGATCGAGCAAGATGCGGTGCTGGTAGGTCTGATCGAGCTGGATCCGAAGATTGCGGCTTTCCCGCACCGAACTGACCTGGATGACGACCAGCAGTACGAGCATCACTGCCGCAGCCACGGCGAGGATGCGCCGCCCCATGACCGTGTCGAAGATGGGCCCCCTGGCTGCCGTCACGCGGGGCGTCGAGTTGAGATCGCTGGCGGAGTGAAGACGATCCGGTCCAAAATCGTGCACCTTGCAGTCGATACTAACCTGTTTAAGCGATTAGACCGGGCTGAACAGAGGGCTGTGTCGATTTCGTGAGCACGTCGCCGTTCTACTTCGAAAAGTTCGAGAATCGGCGTCCGGGCGCGCCTGTAAATCCCACCGCGCTGGTGATGGCATTGTGGCAATTCTTCGCCACCATCTCGATCGTGCTCGGCGGCTGGTACATTGCCTGGCGCTGGACGAGCTCGCTCAATTACGACGCCTTGTGGTTCGCGATCCCGCTCGCGGTCGGCGAGACCTGCGCCTACTTCGGCCTGATCCTTTTCTTCTATAATTTGTGGGGGATCGACGATCCGACGCGCCATGCGCTTCCGACGCGGATCGGCGATTGCGATCCGAACGCGCCCGATCCTGACCGCGGGATCACGATCGACATCTTCCTGACGACCTACAGCGAGGACGAGGAACTCGTCCGGCTATCGATCAAGGATGCCAAGGCGGCGGTCGCGCCGCCCGGCGTCAGCTTCCAGGTCCATGTCCTCGACGACGGACGGCGCGCGACCATGCGTGCGGTCGCGGAAGAGGAAGGCGTCAACTACATCACGCGCGACAATAATATCGGCTTCAAGGCCGGGAATTTGCGCAACGGGATGGAGCTGACGCACGGCGATTTCATCGTCATCTGCGACGCCGACACGCGCCTCTTCCCGCAGATGATCGAGCACACGCTCGGATATTTCCGCGACCCCGAGGTCGCGTTCGTCCAGACACCGCAATGGTTCTACGACTTGCCGCCCGGCGAGCGCCTGCCCGACAGTTGGGAAAAGGCGGTGGGGCGACCGGGCCGGTGGGCGGCGAAAGCGGTCGAGGCCGTGTTCGGCAAGATTCAGGTGCGCGCCGACCCGTTCAACAACGACGCGTCGATTTTCTACCAGGTGATCCTTCGCCGGCGAAACCGGGCGAATGCAGCTTTTTGCTGCGGCGCGGGCTCGATCCACCGTCGCGAAGCGGTGATGTTCGTCGCGCTCCGCGCGTTCGGGGAGGCGATCAAGCGCGCGTCGTCGGAGAAGCGCTCGCTGCTCGAGCGCATCCGGCGCCGCACCGATAATCCGGAGGCGGCCGCGCTTCGCCTGTGGGAAGCCGCGCGCGAAGAGGAACTGACGCCGTACAAGTTCCACGTCTCAGAAGACATCTACACGTCGATCGTGCTCCAACAGGACCGCACGCGCCGGTGGAAAAGCGTGATGCACCCGCATGTCGAATCGCGGATGCTGTCACCGCAGGACCTGCTTACCTGGACGATCCAGCGCTTCAAATATGCGGGCGGAAGCCTGGACATCATGCTGCACGACAATCCGGTCACGGAGCCGGGCCTCTCGTTCGGGCAGCGGCTGATGTACCTCAGCACCTTCTGGTCGTACCTCGGCGCAATCTGGAATGTGATGTTCCTGGTTTCACCGATCATCTACCTGGCGACCTCGATCCCGCCGGTTTCGGCCTACACCGCCGACTTCTTTATCCACCTCATTCCCGTGCTGATCGCGGTCGAACTGTCGATGCTGTTCGGTTTCTGGGGGTACAGCGGATATAAGAGCAAGATCAGCTTCCTCGCCTCGTTTCCGCTGTCGCTCCAGGCGCTGTGGACTGTGCTCCGCGGCAAGCCGATCAAGTTTCACGTGACCCCGAAGCAGCGACAGGAAGGGAATTTCCTCTACATCGTGTGGCCGCAGACGGTGATCGCTGTGGGGACGCTGCTCGCAATCGCGTACGGCATCTTCCAATTGTCGCGCGGGGCCGCGCATTACACGATGGAAGGCGTGCTCGCGAACACGCTTTGGGGAATCAACAATATCGCCGCAATGTCGCTGATGATCCGAGCGGCCTTCTGGAAACCGGAGAATGCCCAGTGAGCTTCAAGAGCAACATCATCAAAGGGCGCAGCCACTTCATTTTCATCGCCGGTCTGCTTGCCGCGGCGGCTTTCATCCTGTGGGCCGAATCCCAGGATCCGAACAATCCCAATTCGCGGCACAACGCCGCCATGCAGCAACCGCGAATCCTCGCCACTTTCCCGGATACGACCAAGGCGCAGCAAGCCTGTGCCGAGCTTCGCGGCCAGGCCGCGAGCTGCGAAGTTATCGCGCCTTGAACAAGGTGAGATAGTTGCGGCCGCCTTCGCGCCGGTAAGCGACCCGATCGACGCAAGCCGCGATGATCGCGAGGCCACGCCCGCTTTCCGCCGTCAGCGCGGGCAGCGGATCATCGCCGAACAAGGGATCGGGCAGCGCGATCGCGTCGTCGCTCAGCTCGACCATGAATTCGTTTTCGGTGAGACCCGCGGTCGCACGGATGCTTCCGCGATCGCCTGCATAGCCGTGGAGCACGATATTGTTGGCTGCCTCGACCACCGCGAGCTCGAGATCGGCCAGCGCCTCGTCGGACAGGCCGGCGGCGATGGCGCGATCCCGCACGAATGACGCGAGCGAGCGGATCTGCTCAAGGTCCGCATCGATCACGGTCGAGCGATCGTCAGCGGCCAAGGGCGGCCCGCGCTTCCTCGACGTTATCAAACTGCTGGAAAAGCCCGTCGAGGCCAGTGACCTGGAGCAGCCGGCGAAGCGGCTGCTGTGCCGATGCGACGACCAACGTTCCACCTTCCGGCAGGCGCTTCATCAATCCCACGATCGCGCCGAGCCCGGTCGAATCGACGAAACCGACACCGCTCGCGTCGAGGATGACCTGGCGGGTCTCCGCCGGCAGTTGTTCATCCAGCGCCGACTTGAATGCGGGTGTTACTGCCGCATCGAGGCGGTCCGCACCGATCCGGACCACCGCCAATTCACCGTCACCTTCAATGCTCGTCACTGTTCATCGCCTCCCGAAACTCGTTCGATCGCTAACACGGAAATGTCGTCGTCTGGCGCATGTCCCCGGCGCCGCGTCGCAAGCTCAGACTGTACCGTTGCAACGAATTTATCGATCGTCGAACCGGCTGAAGCGCGGCAGAAATCATGGAAGCCCATCTCGTCCATGCCGCTCTCCATCACGCCGTCGCTGTAGCAGACCAGGCGATCGCCCGCGCCAAACGCAATCTCGACCGGCTTGAAGCCGACATTGTCGAACATGCCGAGCGGCAGGCCCCCATCCTCAAGCTTGCCGCACGAGCCGCCGTGCCCGATGAGCAAGGGCGGCGGATGACCCGCGCGCAGCAGCTCCATCGAGCCGCCCTCGCGCACCAGGCCCATCAGCGCGGTGAGATAGGAGTCGTTGGGCTGGCTGAAGAGCTCGCGATTGACCGTCGCCGCAATGGCCTCAAGCCCGGCGCCCCCGGTCGCCAGCTCCATCAGCCGCTGGTGCATTGCGAAGCTGTTGAGCGCCGCGGGAACGCCATGGCCCGACACGTCGATCGCAAAGAAGAAAGTCCCGCCAGCGACCTTCGCGACGCCAAAACTGTCACCGCCCATGTCGATCGAGGGCTGGAGGAATGCAGCGTGCCGGAGAGCGCCGGTGACACCGTCACGAGGGATCAGGCTGCGCTGCATGTCGGCCGCCGCTTCGACGTCCGCCTTCAGCTGATTGTAGGTCTCGGCGAGCTCCCGATTGCGGTCCTCAAGGCGGCGCTGAAGACCGAGGACGCGGCGCGCGGTCGCCACCGCGATTTGCAGCTGGACCGGCGTGATCGGCTTGTAGAGGAAGTCGTCGGCGCCGACCTCCAGCGCTGTTTCCATCGTCCGCTCCTCGCCCGGAGCGGTGAGGAGCAGCACATGGAGGTAGTGGTCGACGAGCGCGCGGGCCCGGCGGACGAGCTCGATCCCATCCATCCGCGGCATCATCCAGTCGGTGACGAGCACGTCGAACCGCGCTTCCGACAATCGCGCAAGACCGGCTTCGCCGTCGGCGGCGGTCTCCACCGTGCAGCCGAGCTGGGCGAGCTTGAGCGCAAGGAACTCAGCCGCGATCTCATCGTCCTCGACGACCAGGATCCGGAGAGAGATATCGCTCGCTGCCATCTTGCGTAACGCTCCTTTGTTATGAATTTTGCGCTATGCGCAACTCGGGCGTCGTCGAAGGGTTGGGCGGCGAAAGGGAGGCAGTCCGTTGAAACTGACAAAATTGCTGGCGGCGATGTCGCTTAGCTCCGTCTCCGCCACGGCCAACGCGCAGGACTATCATGGCGTCGGATATGCGGGCGGATCGCTCGGCCAAGGGACCAACGGTTATGCCGGACTTGTCGTCGCAGTGCCGGGTGCAAGGCTCGGCCACGGGCTTGCGGTGCGAGGTACGCTGATCGGCGGAAACTATCGCTACGACACCGGCACCGGCGTCCGGATCCACGGCAAATATATCGGCGGCGAAGCGGCACTGGTCTATCAATTCTCGGGCGACTGGGGCTGGTCGAACATCTCCGCCGGCCCGCGCCTGACGCACACATCGCTGTCGCCCAACGACCCCGACAACAAGCGCGATGGCAGCCGCTGGGATGTGGGCACGCAGATCGACGGCGCTTTCAACTTCGATCCCAAGTGGCGGCTGACCTATCTCGGATCGGTCGGCATCCGCGATGGCGCCTACCTGGTGAAGGCCGATGTTGGTCCCTTCATCGATTCCAAGTCCCAAACGAGGATTGGCGTCGAGGGCTCCCTTCAGGGCGACCCCAAATATAAGGCGCGAGGTGCGGGCGTGTTCGTTGGAACCCAGTTCCAGAAGGACGCACAGATCCAATTGTCCGCCGGCATTCGCGACCAGTCGGCGCGCAAGGCCGGCGCTTACGGGGCGATCGCGACCAGCTTCCTCTTCTAACTGTCACCGAGCTGCCGGAGCGCGGCGACCAGGCTTTGCGCCTGGTCTTGCGGATCGCCGCCTTCGAAGATGATCGCCTCCAGCCGTGCGGCGCTCCGGCCGATGTCGGTTAGGCCGAACATGCCGGCAGTGCCCGAAATGCCGTGAGCGATCGCCTTGACCTCGTCGCGGTCGCCGGCGGCAAGCGCCGCCTCCAGCGCATCGGCGCGCTGTAGTCCGAGCGCTAGGAACTTCGTTTTTAGCTCAGCGAGCTTCTGTTCGATGTCTTCCATCTGTCGCGCTTCCTGGCCCTCGGCGGGGCCTGCCAGATCCGTACATAGTCAATCATCAGCCGCTGCGGCAGCGCAGCATCGTCGATCCCTTTCTGGCTCGCCCAGTCGCCGCCGATCGCGAGGTTGAGGATCAGGTCGAACGGCCGGTTGAACGGCCACTCGGCCTTGGTGCCCGTGCGCTGGCGGCGGAGGCGAAGAATGCCGCGGCCATCGACCCCGATGGTGATGGAGCCAGGCCGCCAATCGAGCTGATAGCGGTGATAGGTGTCGCAGCTTGATGGCACGAGGCGTTGCGCGCTCTTCTGCGTCCCTATCGTGTGGTTGTAGGCCTTGGTGTGCAAGGTCGAGTAGATCAGGTTCGGCTCCGCGCCGACCTGCTCCATGATGTCGATCTCACCGTCGTCGGGCCATTTCTTGAGCGGCTTGCGGAGCATCCAGATCGCCGGCCAGGTTCCCGCAGCACAGGGGAGCTTCGCGCGGATTTCATAGAAGCCGTAAGTCCAGGCCTGCCGCGACTTGATCCGCGCCGACGTGTAATCCTGGCCGCCCCAGTCGGGATAGCGCTTCGGATCAAGCCGTTCCTTGTACGCGGACATTACGAGGCGGCCTTTGGACACGTGAATGTTCTTCCAACGTCCGGCCGAATAATATTGCCGTTCCTTGTTGAACCAGCCGCGCTTGTTACGCTCGGTCTCGTAACGCCACTTCGCAAGGTTGAGTGTTCGGCCGCTGAACTCGTCGCGGAAGACGAGGCGCATGCCGGCCGGCCGCCGCACCGGGCCGGCATAGGTCGAGTTGGTGACCGTGAACGGCGAGGCGGCTGCAAGGGCGAAAGCAATAATCATGGAAACGGCGGTTCCTGCACGGGCAGGATCGCACCTTTGCCGCGAACCTCGCGCGCCGCCAGCGCGAATATTCCGATAAATACGTAGCCGATCAGCGGGATGCCGAAGGCGGCGCTAAGGCCGAAGCGGTCGGCGATCGCGCCCACAGCAAGGGGCAGCACCGCGCCGCCGAGGATAGCCGCGCTAAGCAGGCCGGAGGTCGCGCTTTGCGAAACGCCGCTGCGCTCCAGCGTCAGGGTGAAAATGGTCGGAAACATGATCGAATTGAAAAAACCGATGGCGAGCGCGGCGTAGCCGATCAACGGGCCGCGGCCGAACAGGACTGTCAAGCACAACGCTGAAGCAATCATTCCGCACGCCGCGAGCAGCCGATCGGCGCGCATCCTAGTCAAGAGAACGGTCCCGACCAGCCGGCCGCACAGCGCTCCGCCCCAATAGAAGTTGGCGAGGTACCCGCCCGCCGTTTCGAACGGCACGCCGAGCACCTGGCGCTGGTTGAGGAAGTTGATCATGATGCTCCCGATCGACACCTCCGCGCCGACGTAGAGCGCGATCGCGAGCGCACCGAACACCGCCCAACGCGAACGCAGCGCCTCGAACATTCCGGTCGGCGCCGGGCGGAGCTGGTCGGGCGCGACGCTGGACAGGAATTTGTGCAGCATGGCGAACAGCACGAGCAGCGCGCACAGCAATCCCGCCATGATCAGATAAGCGCGGTCGACCGAGGCGAGGATCGCGTTTCGCGCCGGTGCTTTCGCCTCGGGTGCCAGATCCCCGAGCATGACGAGCGAGCCAAAATGCACGCCGAGGACGACGCCAAGCGAGTTGAAGGCCTGCGCGAAGTTCAGACGGAAATGACTCCGCTCTGGCGGCCCTAGATCGGCGGCAAGCGGGTTGGCCGCGACCTGCAAGCCGGTGAACCCAGCCGCAAGCACGAACAATGCGGCAAGGATTGGCGCGAAGCCGCTCGCGTCGGTGCTGAGCACGACCGCGAGGCAGCCGAGCATCATCAGTGCGAGCGACCCGAGAATGGTGTCGACCGAGCCTATCCGGCTGCACAGCCAGGCGGCGGGCAGGGATAGCAATCCGTTCGCGAGAAAGGACACGATCTGGGTCAGGAGCGCTTCGGTGTAATTGAGGCTGAAGGCCGCCCGCAGGGTCACGATGAGGGGGTCGTTGTTCGAGGTGATGAAGCCCCAGGCGAAGAACAAGGTTGTGACCGCGGCGAGCGCCAGCGCTGTACGCCGGCTGTCCTGCGCTGCCGCGTTCACCTGCTCCAGCGGACCGTTGCGACCGCGCCGGCCGGCAACGGCACGGCGTAACGCGTGCGATCGAGGGCAATGGTCACCGGCCCATCGCCCTTGTCGCGATGGAGGATCGCGACCCGGCTGCCGTCGGGGTTGATGAAGGCCGCGGCTTCCACCCCGTCATCGCGCTTGGTCGTGCCGACGCGATAGGCTCCCGGAAGTACGAACCGGCTGGCGTGGCCGAGAATGTAATATTCGACATTGCGGGTGATCGCACCGGTCGCTGGATCGATGGTGACCACCCCGCGGCAATCGCCGCAGCCGCCTTTGTGCGGGCCGTGCGCCGGGTCGAGCGCGAGGTTCCACAGCAGCACCCCGCGCGACCAGTTGTTGGCGCCGCCGATGATCAGCTTGTCGGTCATCCAGCCGAGCACTTCGGCATATTTGGGCGACCAGTCACCGCCCGAGCATTCAGTGAACCACGTATCCTTGTCCGGGAAAGCGTCGTGGATCTGGCTTTGCGCCGGCACGTCGCCTTCGTAGCAATGCCAGGCGACGCCCGAGACGTAGCGCCGGGCGACGGGGTCCGAGAGCACGGTCCACGGCATCTCCGGATTGTCCCAGTTGTGATCGTAATCGAGGATCTGCGTCTTGAGGCCGCGCGCGCGCAACGCCGGCCCGACGAAACCGCCAATGATCTTCGCACGATCGGGCGAATTGACCCGCATCCCCGGATAGCTGTCGGGCTCAAAGTCCGGCTCGTTCTGGATGGTCAGCATCGACACCGGCACGCCTTCCGCGCCGAACGCCTCGACGGTCCGCGCGAGATAGCTGGCAAAGGCAGGATAATATTGCGGCTGCAACTGACCCTGGATCAGGCTGCGCGTGGTCTTCATCCACGCCGGCGCGCTCCACGGGCTAATCATCACCTTGAGCTCGGGATTGATCGCTAGCGCGTCGCGCACGCGCGGCAGGACATATTGGCGGGCCGGCTGAATCGAGAAATATTTAAGCTCCGGGTCCGGCGCATTCCCGGGCGTGTCGTCATAGCTATAATGGGTCGGCGAGAAGTCCGACGCGCCGACGGTCAGGCGCGTGAACGACAGGCCCAATCCATCATTCGCGCGCCCGAACAGCTCGGCCATGATTGCGCGGCGCTTGCCCTCCGGCAGGCCGGAAAAGAGGATTGCCGACGCGTCGGTCATCGCCGCGCCGAAGCCGTGCATCCGCTGAAAGCGCTTCGAGCTGTCGATCGCGATGGTTTCGTCGCCGGTCGCCGGGCCGAGCGGAGTCAGCGCCGGCTGGGACGCGAGCTTCTGCGTTTCGTCAGCCGTCGTCAGCCATGTCTGCGCCGATGACGGTTGAGGTGCCGGAAGAGTCGCGCAACCGGTCAGCGCGACGGCGGCGATCGCGGCCGCAAGGCGCCTCAAGCGATCTCCTCCGCCCGACAGTAGCGCGCGACATATTCGTCATGCGTCGGCATCACTTCGACGCAGCGGTCGATCGTCGCGGCGATATTGCCGAGGAATTGCTCGATCTGCGCGTTGCTCTTGATCGCAACGAGCGGATCGCAGCTGTTCGGGACCACGCCTTGGCCAAGGAACACCTGGATCCAACTCTCCTCGCTGAACAATTCCTCGTCCTCGCGGAAGATGCGGCCGTTATTGCGCCACAGGTCGATCTTGCGCTGCAAGGTCGCGGGAAGCTCCATCTCCCGGCAATATTTCCAGAAGTCGCCGTCGCGCTGGTTGGCCCAGTAGTGAAGCACGATGAAGTCGCGGGTCCGTTCCCACTCGAAATCCGACTGGCGGTTGAATTCGTCGATCGTTGCCTGGTCGGTGGAAGCGTCGGGGAACAGCCTGACGAGACGGATGGCGGCAGACTGGACAAGGTGGATGCTGGTCGATTCAAGCGGCTCCAGGAAGCCCGCGGCAAGGCCAAGCGCGACGCAGTTGCGATTCCACATCTTCTTGCGCTTGCCGCTGGTGAACCGGAGGCGGTTGGGGTTGGCGAGCTGCTCGCCGTCGAGGCCGCTTAGGAGCAGCTTCTCCGCCGCATCGTCGTCGATATGCTGGCTCGAGTAGACGAGCCCGTTGCCGGTGCGGTGCTGGAGCGGGATGCGCCATTGCCAGCCCGGCTCCTTTGCAGTCGAGCGAGTATAAGGCGTCAACGGCGTTGTCCGCGCGCACGGCACCGCCATCGCTCGGTCGCACGGCAGCCAACGCGACCAATCGTCATAGCCGGTCTTCAGCGTCTGCTCGATCAAGAGGCCGCGGAAGCCCGAGCAGTCGATGAAAAAGTCGGCTTCGACCTTGCGGTCGCCTTCGATGGTCACGGACGCAATGTCGCCGTTCTTATGCTGCTGGACATTGACGATCTTGCCTTCGGTGCGCTTGACCCCGTGCATCTCGGCGAGGCTGCGGAGGTATTTGGCATAGAGCGAGGCATCGAAATGAAACGCGTAAGCGATATGGCTGATCGGCGATTCCGACATGTCCGGCCGGGCGTGCATGAACTTGTTGGCGAGCGCCGCGGCGGTGTTGATCGAAAAATCGGCGAAGTCACGGGCGCGGCCGCGCTGGTTAGCACTTAACCAATAATGGTGGCAGCGGAGCCATTCCCAATCCTGTCCAATGACTCCGAACCCGTGAACATAATCGTGGCCTTGACGAAGCCAGTCGACGAACTGGATGCCGAGCTTGAACGTCCCCTGGGTGCGCTTCATGAACTCGACTTCGTCGAGCTGCACCAGCTCATTGTATTTCTTGATCGCAGGAATGGTGGCTTCGCCGACGCCGACGGTGCCGATCGCTTCGCTCTCGATGAGCTCGATGTCGTAGAGGCCCTGGAACAGCTTGCCGAACAGCGCCGCGGTCATCCAGCCCGCAGTGCCGCCGCCAACGATCAGAATCTTCTTCATAACGGCCGGATTAACGGCTTTCGGCGGGGCAAGCCACGGTTGGCGCGGATTCAGGCAGTGGGCCCACGCGCAAGGGCTTCGACAAGGACATCCCATAGCCGCGGCGGAACTGATATCCGCCTTGCTGCGGCAGGCAGTCGCCAGCTGGCCAGTCGAACGATAAGCGGCCGGTGAAGTCCTGGGCGCCCAGCAACATGTCGGCGATTCCCAGCCCCTCGGTACCCGGCAACCAGGCCACGACAAATGCATCCGAGCGGTTGATCAGGTCGTTGGCTGACACCGGCCTGCCAGAGAAGAGCAGCGTGACGACCGGGACTCCCTTACCGCTCACGCGGCTGAGCGCAGCGAGGTCTTCAGGATACCGACCGGTGTGGCGCAGCGACGCCGGGAACACGACGTCACCCGCGGTTTCCGCGTAAGGCTCCTCGGCCGCGACCATGACCACGCCGCTGTAGCGGCTCATGTCGACGCCAGCGCCGTCGGCGCTGTAATCGACCGCGTCATTGCCAAGCGATTTGCGCAGGGCAGCCAGCACCGTGTCGGCGTTGGGGTAATCGGACGTCTTGGTGTTGTCGCCCTGCCAGGTGAGCGACCACCCACCGGTCTGCATCGGCAGGCTGTCGGCGCCCTTGCCGACGACCAGGATCCGTCCGCGCTTCAGCGGCAGCGCGGCTCCATCGTTTTTCAGGAGGACGAGCGATTTGCGCACCGCCTCGCGTGCAAGGTCGCGAACGGCCGGCGATGACATGACGCCTGCGTCAGGGTGCGGACCAGCAGCAGGCGACGCATCGAACAGACCGCTGCGCAGCTTGACCTTAATGATCCGCGTCGCCGCCTCGTCGAGCCGGCTCATCGGGATTCGTCCGGCCTGAACGTCTTCGATTGTCGCCGCGATGAACTTCTTCCAGTCGTCCGGGACCATGGCGAGATCGATCCCGCCGTTGATTGCCTGCGGGCAATGCCAGTTGGTGCATCCGGGGACCTGGCCGATGCCGTTCCAGTCGCTGACGACGAGTCCGTCGAAGCCCAGGCGGCCACGCAGCACGTCCGTGTTGAGATAGCCGTTCCCGTGCATCTTGCCCCAAGCGCGGCCGGTGGCGGTGTCTGTGAAGCTTGAATAGCTGACCATCACCGTCTGCACGTTGGCGGCAAGCGCGCCGTAATAGCCCGCACCATGGGTCCGGTAGAGATCAGCCTCGCTGGTCCTCGTTTCGCCCTGGTCGACGCCGTGCCAGGTGCCGCCGTCGCCGAGCCAATGCTTGGCGGTGGCCAGGACCGACGTAGGCGAGCCGAGCTGCCCCTGGAGCCCGCTGACCATTGCCTCGCCATAAGCGCGGACTTCGGCCGGATCGGAGCTGTAACTTTCGTAGGTCCGGCCCCAGCGCGGGTTCTGAACCACAGCGAGGGTCGGGGCGAACGCCCAGGTAATACCGGTGGCGCGCACCTGCTCGGCCGTGGCGCGGCCGATCCGCGTCATCAAAGCGGGATCATGCGCAGCACCAAGCCCGATATTATGCGGGAAGAGCGTGGCGCCGTAGACATTGTTATGGCCATGGACGGCGTCCGTGCCCCACAGCACCGGGACCTTGACCGCCATGTCCGTCGACATCGACGCTCGATAATAATTGTCCGACAGCTTCAACCAGTCAGCAACGCTCGCGTGCATGTTCATGCCCGGCCATGCGCCGCCGCCATTGAGGATCGAGCCGAGATAATATTTGCGGACCTCGTCGGGCGTGACCGAGCGAATGTCGGCCTGGGTGATCTGCCCGACCTTTTGCTCAAGCGTCATGCCGGCGACGATGGCGCGCGCCCTGGCGTCGATCGCCGCGTCGGACGCCACGACAGGCGGGACGGCGCGAGGCCATAGCGCCTGAGGAGTCTGGCACGACGCGAGCAGGGTGGCGAGGACGCCAAGGATCACTCGTGGGCGGGCGCCCACGTCCTTAATCAAAGCCAGCATTTGAGCAGTCCTAGAACTTGTAATTCACGCCAAGCAGCCACTGGCTTCCCCATTCCTCGTACACGTTGAGGAACTGGGTACCGTTGACCACCATCGTCGTCCGGTAGGGTGAATTCAGCAGGTTGTTCACCTGGAGGAGGACGCCAAGGTTCTCGAACTTGGTGCCCTTCGGGAAGGTGTACCCGACCTGCGCGTCAAGCTGCTTGTCGGCCAGGATGAAGGGGAAGTCCGGATTGGTGAACAGTCCGACCACTTCGCCCTTGAACTTCGAGCGGTAACGATAGCTCGCACGCGCCTGGAAGCCGTTCTTCTCGTAATAGCCGGTAGCGTTGTAGACCCACTTCGAGAAGCCCGGCAGCTGGTCAAGCTGGGTCGCCGCCTCGGTTTTGAGCTTCGACTTGCTATAGGACACGCTTCCGATCGCGCCGAAGCCATCCAGCCACTTGGCGAAGCTGCCGAAATCGACCGCGCCACTGACTTCAACGCCATACACTTTACCGCCCTGGCCGTTGGCCGGTGCATTGATGGTGCCGATCGGGCTGATGACCACGTTGCTCGGGATGCCTGACGCCGACGGCGGCAGCGGGAAGGCCGAGAAGTCGCCCGGGATGAGCTGGTTATAAATGTAGCTGTCAACGTGCATGTAAAATGCGTTGACGCTGAAATATGTCGCCTTGTCACCATACCATTCGTAGGCGACGTCGAGCTCCTTGGCGCGCCATGGCTTGAGGTTGGGATTGCCGCCGCTGGCCGACCAAGGATGGACGACCTGTCCTGGAGTACATGGCGGAGTGCCGGCGCAGATCGATCCGTTGAAGCCCGGCACCAGGTTGGCGCGCATGTCGTCCATGCGCGGCCGGGCCATGACTTTGGCTGCCGCGAAGCGCAACTTGTTATGCTGATCGAGGTCGTAGGAAAGGTTCAGGCTAGGCAAGAAGTCGGTATATTTCTTGGTGACCGACACGTCGCTGAGCTGAAGCGGGCCGTCCAAGCCATTGATCCGTAGGCCCGACGATTTCTGCTTCTGCTGGACCACCTGGACACCGACGTTGCCGTGGAGGTCGCCGGATTCGATATTGGCCTTCGCCTTGAAGGTAAGGATGTCTTCCTTGATGTCCCACGACTTGTCGTAATGGTCCGAGTTAAGGAGGACCACCTGATCGTAATAGGTGTCCAGCGCGTCGGCGATATCGACCCCAAGAACGTCGCCGAACCCAGCGAATCCGAGCGACGTGGGATCGCCCAGGAATTCGGAGCTGACCAACGTTTGGTCGCGGTTGTTCTTGAGCATCAGGTCGAACTCATCGACCGTCTTGTCTTTGTGGCGGTGGGTGTAGTTCAGGCCCGCCTCGAGGCTGGTAAAGAAGCCGCCAAGCTCTTGCTTGATCGTCCCGTCGGCCGCGGTCACCGTTTCCTTGACGTGCGGCGACTTCGAAAGACCGTCATGGCCCCAGCCGCCCCACGGCGCCCGATCGCCCAGTGAGACATTGTTGGCGTCCGCATAATCGAGCCCGAAGCCCGTGAATTGTGGGAAGTCGTTGCGCGGAATTTCGAAATTATAGCTGTCGAAGGCCGTATGCGACTCCGACGGACCGACGCCGTAACCGCCGTAGGTTTCGATATAGGTTTCGTCACGCTTGTTCGACGAATAGGAGAGGTCGCCGATCAGGTGCGTGCGCTCGAACATCTGCCAGTCTGTGTTCCAGCCGGCAGAGAACAGTTTGTCGGTCCGCCGGTTGTCGTCGTTGCGCAGGATCGGGATGATGTTGTGGGCCGTGCCGCTGACCGCATAATCGTGGCCGTCGATATTTTGAGTTTGCAGATTATCGTAGGTGACACCGTCGACCCACGCGTCGGCGAACCATTGTGCGCCGCGGCTCACTTCGTGCTGCTTGAAGCGTGAGTAATAGAGGTCGACCAGGGAGTGGACGCGGTCGCTCGGCTGCCATTCCACCGTGCCCATCACGCCATCGCGAATCTCGCGCCGGTTCTTGGCGAAGATTTCCGCGCCTGAAAGGATGTACGGCGTGCCGTCGGGCAGCAGGCCGGCGTAATTGTCGTAGAACCAGTTCTGCGTCCGGTTGGTGTGGCTCGGCGCGTCGAGGTGCGCGTAGCCGATTGCCCAGCCAAGCGTGCCGTCTTCGTTCTGATCGATGTAGCTCGCGCTGCCGCGCCAGCCATATTTGGACAGCTCGTGATTGCGCCCGCCGCCCTGGTCGTACTCCCCGCGAAGGTTGAGGGCGATGGCCTGCTTGCCAAAGGAGATCGGACGAACCGTGCGCAGGTCGACCGTGCCCGCAAGGCCCATGCCCGCGATGCTCGCGTCGGGCGATTTGTAGACCACCACCGAGCCCAATAGCTCTGACGGATACTGGTCGAATTCCACGCCGCGGTTGACGCCGGAGCTCGCTTGCTGGCGACCGTTCAAAAGAACCGTCGTGAAGTCGGGCGAAAAACCGCGCACCGAGACGATCTGCGCGCGGCCCGCGACGCGCTGGGCGGCGAGGCCCGGCAGACGGGCAATCGATTCAGCAACGGAGACATCGGGAAGCTTGCCGATGTCCTCAGCGCTGATCGCTTCGACGATACTCTCTTCCTTGCGCTTGATGTTGATCGAGCTGCGAATGCCGCCGCGAATGCCGGTGACGACGATCGCTCCCTGGCCGGTATCGTTGTTCGTTGACGTATCCGGGCCAGGCGCAGTCGAGGGCTGCGGGGCGTTAGGATCGCCCGGTGCGGGAGTCGTGGCGGTGGTTACCGGCGGCGGAAGCTGATTCGGATCCGTCGTCTGCGCCAATGCTTCCGACGGCAGCGCCGCCGCGGCCAGCAAGGACGAGCAGCAACCTCCGGCGAGCAATAACGCACGGCGCGAGCGCAGCGAATGGATCAACGATTCTCTCCCCTGTTCGCCACTTCAGCACCGAGCATTCATGGCCCGCCTCCACACCCTAAATGGAAGCGCTTCCATTTTGGTGCTTCAAAGCCAAGCCTCTGTCAAGCGGCGCGAAACTTATTCGGCCCGGCTGTGGATTCTCGAACAACAAGTTCATGCGCCGCGCATTCGTAATGCGGCGCGGAGTCCATCTCGAACAGCAAGTGCACGGCACGCTCGGCAAGCAACTTGATCGGCTGCCGGACGGTGGTCAGCGGCGGCCACACGACTTCAGACATCGGGGTATCGTCGAAGCCGGTGACTGACATCGCCGATGGAATCTCCAGACCCGCGCGGTGAAGCGCCAGCATTGCGCCGGCCGCCATGTCGTCGTTGGCGCAGGCCAGCGCCGTCACCGACCCCTGCTCGCGAAGGAGGCGTTCCGCTGCCTTGACCCCCGAATGGAAGGTGAAGTCGCCCGTCGCGGTCCATGGTTCGTCGTCGAGCCCAGCCTCACCCAACGCATCGAGAAATCCGTCGTAGCGTAGCCCGGCCGACTGGTGATCGGGCGGGCCTTTGACGAAGCCGAGCCGGCGGTGCCCAAGCGAGATCAAATGACGGCCGATGGTTCGCCCAGCGGCCCGGTCATCGATGCCCACGCCCGAGACGATCGAACGGGCATCCTCGCCCGCCGAGATGGCCACGATCCGGACCCCCGCCCGCTGGGCGCAGGCGGCAAGCTCAAGATCGTCCGACATCGGCGGCGAGACCACGATCCCGGCGGGGCGCTCATGCTCGAGGATCGAGGCCAGCAGGCGTGACGGATTTTCGCCGGCCGGGTCGATCGCGCGTGTGACGAGGTCAAATCCAAGCGAGGAGCAGGCGCGCAGCGCGCCGAGCTCGAGCCCGGCATTATAGAAGCTGTTCGGCTCTCGCTCCGGGTTGTGGGCGTGGATCAGCATGATCTGCGTGCCCGACCCACTCGCCAGCGCGCGTGCCTGGCGGTTCACGGAATAGCCCAGAGCCTCGACTGCGCGGCGCACGCGCTCGCGCGTTTCGGGACGGACATTCTGCACGTTGTTGAGCACGCGCGACACGGTGACCCGCGCTACTCCGGCCTCCTTGGCCACGTCGTCGATAGTGAAGCTTCGCCTGTTCACGCGCGTAAGGTGGCGGCGCTTTTCGCGGCAGGCAATGTGGCGGAGACGGAGGGATTCGAACCCTCGGTACGGGAAATCCCCGTACGGCGGTTTAGCAAACCGCTGGTTTCAGCCACTCACCCACGTCTCCGGGAACGGCTCAGGAGCGGGGGGCTATATAAGCCGCTTCCCGCATCTTCAACCTTGGCGCGGAATCACTTCCAGCCGCATGTCGAGCGCCATCTCCTCGCCCGGCTCCAGCACCCGCATCCCCAGTTCCGGCCATTGCCCCTCCGGCGCGTTGAGCGCGGCATTGGCGTGGCTGACCGGCTCGGCGACGAAGATGCCGCCTTCGCTCGGCGAATAGAGCTGGAAGAACCGGGCATCCGGCGAGGATAGCCGCAACGAATAGGGCCATTCGGGATCGCTCAACCGCGCCTCCCCGCCCCAGCCGCCGAAGCCATGATCAAGGCCTTGGCCGCAAACCAGCCGGTCGCTGAGGTCATAGCGGCCGGTCGCCGGTACTTTCTCGACCGGCAAGACATGCTCGTCGATCGTCCACACGTCGGTCACGTCGGTGTCGATCCGGGTCTGGGCGCTGCACGGGAAATAAGGGTGCTGGCCGAGCCCGCACGGCATCGGTTCGTCACTCGTGTTGCGGCATTCGATCCGGATTCGCAGCCCGGTCTCGTCGAGGGTGAAATGCTGCCGCGCCTCATAGGCCCAAGGCCATTCACCGGCCTCGTGCCGAAAGGTCAGGCTCGCCTCACGCTCATCGTCGCGGTCCACGGTCCACGGATTGAGCCAGCCCTGGCCGTGCAGCGGGCTCGGGTCGCCGGCCATGTTCGGCCGCACGCGAACCTCGCGTCCGCCAAAGGCGAAGGAGCCGCCGCGGATGCGGTTGACGTAGGGCACGAGCGGGAAGCTGCACGCGTCGAGCACCTGTTCGAGCGGTCCCGCACATTGGCGCAGGATGGGCCGCGAGGCCCGACCGTCGCTCCACTCGAACGCCGAGATAGCCCCGCCGACCGCAGGGCTCAGCTCCAGCCGCAACTTGCCGGCAGTCAACGAGACGGTTTCCGATGCCATTTCCTGTCCCTCGGATGTCAAAGCGATTCAGTTGAGCGCAATTTCTCTGGGGATAAATTTCACAACCAAGTTGCGCGGAGAATCGCGCCAACGTTATTTCAACGCCCCGGGGACCGGGGAGGGTCAACATGAGTAGACGCGTCAAGGAATTCGTCGACATCGCGGACCATCTGTCCCTCGACGAGCTGATCGAAAAGCTGGCCGAGCTGCGCGACAGCCTGCCTGAGGCGGCCGATGCCGAGCTCAGGCTTCGCGGTGACGAAGTGTTCGGCCACCGAATCACCGTCACTTACTTCCGCGCACAGACCGAGGAAGAGGCAGAGATCGAGAAGCGCTACGCCGAGCAATCGCGCGAGGCGAAGGAGCAGGAGCTGGCGCGGCTCCAGGCCGAGCTGGGCGTCGTCTGCTACGCCGCGCCGGGCAAGCGTGGGAAGCTGCGCATCGTCGCCTGACGAACGTGGGGCGGCTGTAACCGATTAGCGCTGTCCTTCGAACTTGGGGTATCCATCCCCCAAAGGACATTCGTGATGAGCAAGGCTGCTAGCCACCCCTCGCGCCGTGAGCTGCTCGCGCTGCTCGGATGCAGTGCTGTCGCGGCAATCGCATTCGGAGGCACCGACGCCTCCGCTTCGGGCCAATTCCGGGTGAGCAAATCGCCGGCCGACTGGCGGCGCCAGCTCGGCCCGCAGCGTTTCCACATCCTGCGCGAGGCCGGCACCGAATATGCCTATTCGAGCCCGCTCAATTCCGAGCATCGCGCCGGCGTCTTCGCCTGCGCGGGCTGCGCGCAAAAGCTGTTCAGCTCCACGACCAAGTTCGACAGCCACACCGGCTGGCCGAGCTTCTACCGGCCGCTGCCCGGAGCAGTGGTGACCAAGGCCGACCGCAGCCTGTTCACGGAGCGGACCGAGGTGTTGTGCAGCCGCTGCGGCGGGCATCTCGGCCATGTCTTCGACGACGGGCCCAAGCCGACCGGCCTTCGCTATTGCATGAACGGCCTGGCGATGACCTTCGCGCCCGGGCGGACCGCCTGATGCTGATCATCCTGCTCGCCTATCTCGGCGGCATCCTCACCATCTTGAGCCCGTGCATCCTGCCGGTGCTGCCGTTCGTGTTCGCGCGGGCGGACCGCAGCTTCGCGCGAAGCACCCTGCCCTTGCTCGCCGGCATGGCCGCGACGTTCGCGATCGTCGCGACGCTCGCGGCAGTTGGCGGCGGCTGGGCGATCCGCGCCAATGCGATCGGGCGTTGGGCCGCGCTCATCCTGCTCGCCTTGTTCGGGATCGCGCTCGTCTTCCCGAGTATCTCAGACCGCATGACGCGGCCCCTGGTCGCGCTCGGCTCGCGACTAACCGAACGCCAGCCCGGCGAGAAGGAAAGCGTGTGGTCGTCCGCCGTTCTCGGCGTCGCCACCGGGCTGTTGTGGGCGCCCTGCGCCGGCCCGATCCTCGGGATCATCTTCACCGCTGCTGCGATCCAGGGCGCGAGCGCCGGCACGACCTTCCTGCTGCTCGCTTACGCGCTCGGCGCGGCGACTTCGCTCGCCCTCGCGTTGCTGGTCGGCGGCAAGGTCTTCGCGCGGATGAAAAAGTCGATGGGCGCGAGCGAGCGCATTCGCCAGGCCCTCGGCGTACTCGTCCTGATTGGCGTCGGCGCGATCGCATTCGGTGTGGACACGCGCTTTCTGTCCAAGCTGTCGAGCGCGCAAACATCGAGCCTTGAATCCGGGCTGGCCCGCAAGCTCGGCGTCAGCAACGCGATGGATCAGACCAGCGCCCGCACGGGCAAGATGGGCGAACTCATCCTGCCGGTCGAAGGGACGCTGCCGTCGCTCGACGGGCTCGGCCCTTGGTTCAACTCGCCCCCGCTCACGACCGAGCAATTGAAGGGCAAGGTCGTGATCATCGACTTCTGGACCTACAGCTGCATCAACTGCCTGCGCTCCCTGCCCTATGTGAAGGCGTGGGCCGAAAAGTATCGCAAAGACGGGCTGGTCGTGATCGGCGTCCACGCGCCGGAATTCGCGTTCGAGCGCGAGCCCGCCAACGTCGCCAAGGCGATCAAGGATCTCGGTGTCACCTATCCGGTCGCCCTCGATAATCGCTATGTCCTGTGGAACGCGCTCAAGAACAATTACTGGCCGGCGCACTACTTCGTCGATGCCCAGGGACGCATCCGCTACCACCATTTCGGCGAGGGCGAATATGCGATGTCGGAGCGGGTGATCCGGCAACTGCTGGCCGAAGCCGGTCACGCGCCTGCCGGGAGCATGAGCAATGTCGAGGCCAGCGGCGCGCAGGCCGCCGCCGCGCGCGGCGAAATCCAGTCACCAGAGACCTATATCGGCTACGGCCGCGCGGATCGCTTCCTGTCGCCGGGCGGGCAAGTGCGCGACAGCATCAAGACCTATGCAGGCGCGCCGCTCAAGCTCAACGAGTGGACGCTCGAGGGCCGCTGGCAGGTTGCGCGGCAAAGCGCGCTCTCACTCGCGCCGAATACGAAGATCAGCTTCCGCTTCCACGCCCGCGACCTGCACCTCGTGCTAGGGTCCGGGCTCAACAGGCCGGTGCGTTACCGCGTGACAATCGACGGCAAGGCGCCGGGCGCCAACGCCGGCGTCGACACCAAGGCCGATGGAAGCGGTGTCGTGACCGAGCAACGGCTCTACCAACTGGTGCGGCAGGCGGGCCCGATCCAGGACCGCACCTTTACGATCGAGTTCCTCGATCCTGGCGTGGAGGCGTTTTCGTTCACCTTCGGGTGATGGCGGAGCGGGAGTCCGCCTGCTGTGCGGCATGATATACTTGATTTAATTCATATTTTTCGGATTAACTTACAGGCGTCCCCACACCCATCCCCACAATGCGAGCTTGCGTGCGCGAATTTACGGGTTGCTCGTAACGGCAGCTTTCGACCCAAAGCAGACACGAGGTCCTATTTGGTAGATGGCTCCCAGTCGGCCCGTTTCGGCAAATCATCGCCAGGAGCGAACTGTCGCATATAGTCCCAAAGCAGCCCCGCGACCCGATCGTAGTGATCGCCGTTTCCAATGCCAGACGTGACCCGTCGCCCACGCACTCTTTCGAATGCGGTGGGAGTGCCATCAAGCATCGTTCCCGGATCGCCCGAGTACCCAGCGGTCAGCTTATCCAGCTTCGTCACCAATGAGCGATATGCTGATGCAGGAATGTGAAACTGGCGCTCACCCAATGGAGCGTAATCGTTCTGCCAGTCAAAGCGCCTCAAAACGCCTTCCGCCTCCGCCGCATTGGGTTTGGGCATGAAGATGGCGACGGCGAAATGCGATCGATTGAATGACGGCATCACAGCAAATCGCACGCCGTCACCATTAAGAGCGTCCGATGAAGGGAGTTGTCTCAAGAGGTAGACGGCGCTTGTCTGGACAATGTCGCCAGCCTGGAGCGACCGCTCCTGCGTTCGGCTATACTCCATCCTGCCCGCGCGAAATTGCCGTGTCTGCAGCCAACTGGCTGTGAGCGCGTACCCGATCAAAAGGAGCTCGGCGGCAACTAGCGCAGTTGTGAAGTAACCGACCCTGTGCAGCCACAGCTGCCACTTTCGCCGCCTCTCAGACTTTTCCCCGACGCTGGCCATGCCTTCAGCCTATAGTTGCAAATGGCAGCTTTCCACCCATTGTAGACGTTCGCGACAGGTCTAAGATGGCAGCATGGTTGGTAAGTTGCTGCCCCACGAATACGAGATGGTCTACAAGAGGCATGACCGCCTCTCATCCAACGAACTTCGTCAAAAACTTGCCGAGAAAACGCTCAGCAATCCGAGCGTTGCACGGCAAGTACTTAGAGACAGAGGCGAACACGCAGAATAGGTCCGTTCTTCAGGCCAATCTTGAGCGACTGTCCGCTTTCCACCGAAACTTGTCGTGACCGAGTTCGACCCAAAGCTGCCATTAGCGGTCACGTCGGAGGCCTGAACGGCTAACCAGAGAGTTTGATAGGTGGGCTCCGATGCCTCATAGGCTTGAGAGTGCGTGAGCTAAGCTTTGTCATTGCCATTATTGCGGGGCTAGTTCTGATGGTCGCCGTCGGTGCCTGGCTTCGAATTGCGCGGAGACCAAAAAACGATCTGGTGGAGAACGAGGGCGGCAAGCCTGTAAGTCAACGAGCTACGTGGGCCTCGAGGCTTATTGTCCTTGCATTAGGCCTCAGCGGCTTGGCGGCAGCCATCGCGGTGATCGCGTGGTTCATGACTTAGGTGGGCCAGGAGCCCCAAACTTGCCGTCCAGGTTCGACCCATTGCAGACATCACCACCGAGCGCAGAATGCCCTTTAGGAACTGGGCTGCCCTCGAGTGAATTATCGGCGGATGGATAAGGCCTCTGTAATCGCGAACATGCGCGCCCGCGTCGCTCAGTGCAGACGGCTCGCACAATATATCAATGATCCCAGAACAACCGAGGCCTTGCTTAAAATGGCCCAGGAGGGTGAGGCCGATATTCAGCGGCTAGAGGCCGATACAGCTAAGCCTGAAGGAGCTTAAGGGATCCTATCGCACCACGCTCAGGCTCGCGGGCGGGTGCGCTTCCTCAAGCTGGACTAGGCCTTCGTAAAGCGAGGCAAGTTTCGTGTGGATTTCGGCTGCGTGAGGGTTGGTTGCAGCGTTCGCTAACCGACGCTCGATCTTCGCGCGATTGCGGTAATATTCTCGTTCGTTTGGTGACATGAAAACTCTCCTGCGCAGCGGGGAGCTCTCATTTGTCTCTCGTGCACCGACTCGCTGTAGTTCTCGTCGGCGATGAGCTTTGTTACGCTTCCGAAGGCCTAATTGATAGTTTGCCAGCCGACACTGCAGGCGGACGGCGATTGGAACAGATGTCGCCGCGCCTGCTAAAGGCCCCTGTGGACGAACCCATGGCGGACGGTAATGACTTTTTGTCGCGAAGCCGACGTTCCGCTGGAGTATTCACTCGGGGACTGCTAGTCCTTTGTTCCGCGCGACGATGCCGCTGCGGCTACCTGAAATTGGCAAATGCCAGAACCCACCATTTTGCTCGTCGAAGACGAGCCGCTTGTAATGTTGCTCGCTCAAGACGCTTTGGAGGCGGGCGGCTTCGTTGTCCTGCTTGCACAACAAAGCTCGGAGGCACTTAAGATACTAGAAAGCCGCGGCGCCGATCTGGCCGGCCTAGTCACAGACATTCGTCTGCCGGGGGAGAAAGGTGGTTGGGACATCGCTAGGCGTGCGCGCGAGCTGAGAGCCGACTTGCCAATTGTCTATATGACGGGCGACAGCGCCGCCGATTGGCCGGCTCAAGGGGTGCCGAATAGTGTCATCGTTCAGAAACCCTTCGCTGGCGCACAGCTACTCACCGCAATCTCAGCTCTAATAACCGAGGCCGACACTAAAAGTGCGCACTAGCCGCACCTTCTCCGCGAACGCAGCCCGCACGTAAGGGCGAATTGATGCAAGATTCCTGGGAAAGAAGCGTATGGTGGCCTCTCCGCGTTTTTGACTTGGTCGTTTTTGACTAGTCCGATGCTCGGCGTTTCTGCCGAGCAACTCGCAGTCCCGCGACGATCCCGGTCTCCGAAGGCCTTGGCCATGGAACTTATTACGCCCCTACTCCCCGAATCCGCCGCGAACCTCGCGCTGGCGTTGATAGCCTCATCCCAAACACCGCTGCTCGTGCTTGACGACAAGTTCGTGGTCATCAGTGCCAGCGCGTCATTCTGCAGCGTGTTCGCGATTGATGCGGATTCTATTGAGGGCGTTGCGCTCGCCAACATCGGAAATGGTGAGTGGGATGTTCCCCAGCTCCATTCGCTCCTGCGGGCCACGCTTGCCAGCAAAGCCGCAGTCGACGCCTATGAAATGAACCTCGTCCGTGACGGGCACGAAACAGCCTGCGTATCGATAAATGCGCAACGCTTGGACATCGGCGGCGAGCAACACCCTCTGCTTGCCATGAGTGTTACAGATATCACGTCGGCTCGCCTAGCGGCGAAGTTGAAGGATGAGCTAGTTCAGGAGAAGCAGGTGCTGCTTCAGGAACTGCAGCATCGCGTTGCCAACAGCCTTCAGATCATCGCCAGCGTGCTCATGCAGAGCGCCCGCCGAGTTCAGTCCGAAGAAACCCGCACTCACCTTTACAGCGCCCACAATCGGGTCATGTCGATTGCTACGCTGCAAAAGCAGCTTGCCGTTACCTCGGAAAACGAGGTTGAGCTTCGACCGTACCTCAAAGATTTGTGCGCCAGCATCGGCGCTTCGATGATCGAGGATGCTGAGCGAATTACCCTCTCGTCGGTGGCCGACGATAGTAAGGCGACCGCCAACGTATCAGTCAGCCTCGGACTGATTGTCACGGAGTTGGTCATCAACGCGCTTAAGCACGCCTTCCCGAACCCCGACCAGTCCGGCTCGGTCACGGTAGACTATGCCGCGGTTGGCGAAGGATGGACCCTCAACGTTGAGGACGACGGCGTTGGCATCGCGGCAGGCGAAGGCCAGGGGACGCCGGGCCTCGGAACGGGCATCGTGGATGCTCTTGCCAAACAACTCGGCGCAACCGTCACGACGAGCAACAGCCAACCGGGCACGAAAGTCTCGGTCGTGCATCCTTAGTGGGTTCGCTGCGAGGTGCCCTGTGAGCGATCATCACGAACCTGAGCAAGAGGCGCTCTTCTACATCGAAGGTCCTGACGAGCGCGGCTGTGTTTGGATGCATGGTGCCAGTTCCAACGACCCATGGGCCCGGAACCTAGGTCCGGCTGGAAAGGTCGCTGAGCTCCTGTCGCAGTGGATTTCCTCCACTATTGGTGCGGAAACGCGTAAGATCGACGCCGAGGAAGCGAGGGAGCTAGACGCTTAGATGACCGTCGGTACAGTCGAGCGCGCTTTCCAGCTCGCGCCACAGTGCAAGACCCTAGAGGAGCTCCGCTCCAAGCTTGCGAAGGAAGGTCACACCAGCGTCGACGCCCACTTGAAAGATTCGCTTCGCCGAGAGTTGAAGAAGCTTCTTGGAACAGGATCGAGGAAGGTTAGCAGCCTCTAAACAACCGCAAGGGCTAATGGCAGTTTTCCACCCATTGCGGACGCGCCCTCAGCTGCACCTGTAAGCTAGCTTGGGTCCGGTGATTGTGATTGCTCCTCGGGAGGGGCTCATCCCCGTGTAATAGCAACCCACGCCCGCGAACTTCCGCGACTTCCACTCCCAACCGATGGTTGCGCCGCCTTCCCCTTGGAGATGACCACGAAAACTCACGTGGTCCCCCGGTTCTAAATCGCCCAAGCTCCATGTGTGCTGCTGATCTGAAACAGTTAGCGCGTAAATGGGGGTATCGGTGCCGTTCACGAACGTAAGAGCGCTAAAGTATAGCAAGTGGAACAGCGTCGCTGCGATGAGCGCCATCACGCCGATGATTAGCAGACAGCCCCGCATTCGGCCGATTTAGCATTCCGCAACGTCTGCTTTCCACCCATTCTTGCCATCAGGAATTGTCGTTTCGTCCTCCCGCTGAATGCCCCTTGGCAGTTCGAGCTGGCCCGAAGACCGGATATGCTGCCAACCGCTCCGAAACAGCCTCAGCGAGTCTCCTGGCAGCTTCGTCGGCCTTCGCCGCGTTCCGACTAGCCAAGTCAGTTCGGATGCCTTTTCGGATCAGCCTGATGGCTAGATATGCGAGCGCGGCAACCTCTTCAGATTCCAGCCGCCGCCAACCTCGGCCGCCATTGTCGGAAAGATCATCGAGTCGCACCGCACTACTTGGAACAAGTAGGGAACGGCTGGCTAGGGTGTTTGATTGACGAAGCTCAAATTTCGAGCGCCTCTGAGAGCTGAAGAGCATCGTCCAGTTCAACGCCCAGATAACGAACTGTGCTCTCAAGCTTGGTATGGCCGAGCAGCAGTTGGCAGGCTCGCAGATTACCGGTCTTGCGGTAAAGCATCGAGACTTTGGTGCGCCTCAAACTGTGGGTGCCGTAGTCCGCTGGCTCCAGACCGATCCTGGCGATCCATTGCTTCACCAGTCGGATGTATTGGCGAGTTGAGAGATGGGCGCCGGGCACCATACGGCTTGGGAACAGCCATCCCTCGGCCTCGCCTCGTCTTACTTTGAGCCAATCCGCCAGGGAGCGGCGCGCCTGCTCTGTGATCTCGAATTGAACGGGGCGGCCGGTCTTCTGTTGAATCACAATGGCGCGCCGGCGGAAAGACCCGCCAGCGAGAACGTCAGGCAGCCGAAGGGAGACCACGTCACAGCCCCTCAGCTTGCTGTCCAATGCAATATCGAACAGCGCCAGGTCGCGAAGGCGGCGCTCGATCTGGAGCCGTACGCGGATCGCCCAAACGTGCATTGGCCGGAGTGGAAGCTTGGCACCCACTATCACTTGCGAAGGTCGGTACATGGTTCGCTCCTCGTTAGGAGCTGCAATCAACCGCCTAACGTCTGCAATGGGTGGAAAGCTGCCGCTAGGGTCGAACCTCTTGGCCTGCCGCGTAGCGAGGTAAATCTGCCGCTGCTGCTTCAAATGCTTCCCTAATCTCAGTCAAGGAGAAGGAGCGGTCCCATAGCTCGGTCGCAAGCGTATTGATCGCCTGTCCGAGCACTGATTGTTGAGGCCAAGGGTTCGTGTCATTCAGCTCTCGCAGCGCGACACTAAACTGGTGGCTGGCCTCGTAGAGGCGCGTTTGCCACTGATCCCGTGTGGCTTGGTCTGGCTGGTCAGTCATGCACCCGAGGCTATCAGTTGGACGCACGTCTGCAATGGGTGGAAAGCTGTCGTTAGCGTTCACCGGCTCGACATCGGATTTGACCGCTGCGACAATTCCGGAATGATCTGGCTAGCTCTTGCGGCTCAGCTGAGCCTTCCTACTCCCGCGACCGCACACGTTCACGACGTTCGAGAACTTTTCTCGCCTGACGATTTTCCCGACTATCTACTAGCTGGGGGGAGCCTCCGGAGAGTCGTGTATACGAGAACCACCGTACGCCCTGACGGAACCGTTCAGAACTGTAAGGCGGAAGTCAGCAGCGGCGACGCTAAGCTCGACGCCCACACGTGCGCGATCATATTGAAGCGAGCTAAGCTTGCCCCCGCGAGATGGGTCGACGGCACCCCCGTCTTCGGGGTGCTCAGGTTGCCAGTATTTTGGACGATTACGGACTCTATTCCGAGCCCTGAGGACGGATTGAAAGCTTCTGTTCCCGATATTGACGTGGCGGTGAATCGGCTGCCGAAAGGTGCCCGCAAGATAGCCGGTCTCGAACTCCAGGTCGCCGCCGATGAGCGTGGACATCCAGTAAGCTGCGTCGACTACCCACCTCTCGACAAGAGCGCAGCCAAACGTCACTTTTCGGAGTTGCTACCTATCGCCTGTGGGCAGGTGATGGCGAACTTGTCCCTTGCTCCACCGACTGACGCTAGTGGGAAGGCAGTCCGCTCAGTTCAAAGCGTCACCGTCCATTTCACCCTCGACCACTGACAATCGGCCCGACGGGATCTGCCTTGGATCGAAGCCTGAGGGCAAGTTTGGGTGGAAAGCGGACATTGCCAACGGCCGGTTGATTGCGCGAGCATAGGCCCATGACCAGCCACGACCTCCAGAGCCAGGTCATCGACCTCGTAGCGGAGGAACGTGGCCTCGCCCGCGAGAAGGTCCACCTTTCGGACCGGCTCCTCCAAGACCTCGGCATGGATGGCGACGATGCGGTGGATTTCTTCAGCAGTTTGCACGAGCGGTTCGGAACAGACCTAGCGCACCTACACGAACACTGGATCGAATACTTTGGGCCGGAGGGGTTCTCATGCTGGAATGGATTGGTCATCCTTCCGGCCGCGCTCATCGGCGGAACCGTGGCGGGCCTTGCAGGACTATCGACACTCTGGGGAGTTGCCCTGACGGCCGTCCTACCCGTCGCTTGGGTTTGGGCGATGCGGCGATGGGGACCGGCCGACAAGATGGTCCCTGTCACGGTTGGAGATGTGGTGGCGGCTGTCGAGGAGGGCGCTTGGCCTAGGCCACCCGAGGTCTAGCGTCCGCAATGGGTGGAAACCAGACATTCGTCCAGATAGGCAGCAGCGATGACCGGTTCCGAACTGAAAGCGAATTTGCGGGCAATCCTCGCAGCTGAACAGCAGCCGGAAATTGAGTGGGCGACGGTGGAGGAGCTTTGCCTCGCAACCATCGCTCGACTGAACACAGAAGTCGCCCCGGAATTCCCGCACGACGTGGTCTATCATTTCCTAGACGACCCCGATGTTCGGCAGAAAGATCGCGAGTATGCCCGCGTCCAGCGCGAGCGGTTGGCTGCTTGGCTAGCGATCAGCTAACGTCCGCAATGGGTGGAAAGCGGACATTAGCCCGACACGGAGTCTTCCCCCTGACGAACCAAGCGCGCTTGGAGGTTCGCCACATGTTGCATCCGAGACAACCGATGCCTTCGTGCCCGCAAACCACGATAGAAAACTAGGGCCGCAAAAAGCGCGACACCGAACATAAGGCCAATGTTCTCGGTGGTGAGGGGCACGAAGAATGGTGCGACTGGGATCGGCGCAGCCAAGATCGCAGCGCCGATGAATGAAACAGGCTCTGACGTCCGATCAGGAACGAAGAACGGGTCGAACGCCTCGGGCGAGAACGGGTCTGCTTGGGTCATGCGGTGAAGATGCTGGCTACGGCTAATGTCTGCAATGGGTCGAAAGCAGACACTAGGGCCTCGTGCGCCCGCCCGCGCGTAATGGTCGCAAAAAACCCGGTCCTCGGCTGAAAACTGCACCAGCCGATGAATATTTTGGCTTATTTTATTCGACGGCTTCGCGCGCTCCGGCCTATGTTTTCGCTGGTTCCGCTGCGCTTTCCCCAAAGTTCTCCGCCCGGCTCGACCCGGGTGAGTTCAAGAGTTTGAACGGCACGCGGGTCTGCGCCCTTCACGAGATAGCCGATCATCCCATCCAAGGCCTCTGAATACGATTGACCGTATTGGGTCCCAATGATGGCATGTTGGTACGATCGACCGACTGGGGTTGAACGGAATGCGCCCGGGCTGGGTGTAGCGCCGATCCGCTTACGCCAGCCGCGCTCCCGCCGGGCGAACTGCCTGATTAGGTTCGGGGGGACGTGCATGAGAATATGAGCGTGCTCGCCCTTTGCTTCGCCCGACTCCCGAACCCAGACGTACGCAAAGGCAGCGCCTTGAGTTCGTAGCCAGTCTCGGGCCAGTTTCATGTACGACCTCAACGCCCGTACGGGATCGACGATTCCAGCGGCACCGAAGTGGATAGTAGTGTGTCGGTTCAACGGCCGGTGCTCTTGCGCTGTAAAAACAGCGGCAGCGGCGATGTTCCGGACCTCACTCAACCGCAGGCCCGTCGAGCGCCTTCCCTTTCTATTTGGCCCTATTTTAGGCGACGTACTGGGGTCGACCACTGCCGGAAGCGCAGGACTCAGAACCTTCTCTTTAATTGCATGGTCCATGCCAGCACGGGGCGGATGGCTGTTTTGCCTGTTTTCATCACCGCGAAACGTCGGCACCGCCCGCGCACGACCAGTTAGCCAGTTTTTGCCGTTATTAAACGGGCGGTTGATCCCAATTTCCTGACTCGCAGGGGCATTGGGATTCGCAAGTTTTCGATTCGTCACAGATCGCCCGCACTTCGAGCCTTAAAAGGGCGGCCGGACTGCCTGTTTCGTGCCTGTAAAATCAGGCCACGCCGCAGATACGCGTGCGCGGGCGCGTAACTGCCGAGCCAGAGCAATCCGGCCGCCTAATGCTTTAGACCGCTCCGCTCCGCTGGAACTTCAGCTCGGTCGCAATGGCGTTCACAGCTTCGGCCAGCTCGTCCACTCGATCGAGCGGAACGATACAGCCAGGAGCTTCCCGATTGCCGCCGCACGGCTTCCATTCTCCGGTCGCACGCACTTGGTAGTGCGCCCAGATGGCGAGGCGCGACTCCCCTCGAAACGTGGCGACCGACACGCGCCAGAGCTTATCGCGGTAAACGATCTCGAACGCCGGGCCCCTCATGCCGCCCGCCATTCTTCTGAGATGAGGTCGTTAGAGCCAACTTTCTCGGCTGCGAACGCCAAATCCGCCGCCTGCCCTATCGGACTCTCGAACACGCCCCCTCGCATTTCGTTGCCCGAATTTATGGCCTTTACGGGCAGCGGGCGGACGGAATGAAGAGCGCAGTTGCTTGATGAGCAAGCCTGCACCTGGACCCGCCAGCCGCCGTTCCCACTCCCAGCATCGTAGATGCAGCTCTTGCACATCAAATCGACCGCCGCGCGCAATGATGGTCTAGCGCCCGCCGCTGCTTTCCGGTTAAGAGAAGGGGTCAGCTTTCCAGAGGTGACATCATCGGCCTTCGAAGCGGTGGCAGCCGTTTCGGAGGCCATTTTCATATTCGCGTTCATTCAGGCGGCCTCCCCATTCGCGATGGCACGGATGCTCTCCGTGCGGACCAGCCGTCGCCGCCCGATACTCACCGTCAACAAACGGCCCTCGCTAATGAGCTCGTAAGCCTTCGAGCGCGACACGCTCAAAGCAGCTGCGGCCTGCGGGATGCTGCAAAGCAGCGGTTCAACGTTACTAATACCCAATCGCCTTCTCCCGTGATTGTCCGCCCGAGATTGAGCGGAACCAAGAGAGTACGAAGCGGGTCGGCCCGATTAAAGTATTCATTGGGTGTTTATCCCCAGCTAAACGCTTTTTTGGCGGTTTTGCGCCGGTGCAGCGGTTGTGAGTTCCGCCCCTGCACGACGGAGCAGAATCACCAACGTTCTTGTCGAATTTGATCAGGCGGATATGAGTCGGAGGACGTTTGCGCCCGAACCGGCACAATACGCGGCCCAGCCGTCCATCAGGTTACGACGCTTCTCGAGAAAGTCGGTGCGCCGATAAGCCGCCTCAACCTTATTGGAAATGGCATGAGCCAAGGCTGCTTCCGCAACTTCGCTCGGAACCGACGTTTGCTCGGCGCACCAATCTCTGAATGCCGAACGGAACCCGTGCACTGTTGCGCTCACCTGCATGTCGCGAAGCACCTTCAAGAGCGTCATATCGCTGAGCTGCTTCGCCCCCACCGCACCAGGGAACACGAGGTCAGAATCGCCAGTCTTCAACTGCGCGGCGCGGTTCAGCACGTCCATTGCGGCCGCTGAAAGGGGGACGACATGAACCTTGCCCGCCTTCATTCGCTCGGCCGGCACGGTCCATGTCCGATCCTCGAAGTTGATTTCGCTCCATTTCGCGCCACGTACTTCTCCGGAACGAGCCGCAGTCAGTATTAATGCCTCCAAAGCCAGCCGCCCAACGCTGACCCGCTCCTTAAGCTGAGCCAGGAACGCTGGAACGTTTGCATATGGCATTGCGGCGAAGCGGCCGGTTTTGCGCGGCTGTCGTGGCAACGACTTGCTTACTGCGGCCATCACGAAGGGCTCGCGCCAGCCCTTGCCATGCGCGAAGTCGAGTACGGTTCCAATGCGCTGGCGAACCCGGCGCGCCGTTTCCGGCTTCAAGAGCCATATTTCAGCCAACAGGTCCCGCACGTGGCCAGTGGTGACAGATTCGACAGACATCTGTCCGATCGACGGAAACGCATAAGTCTTCAGCGTCGCAAGCCATTGCGCCGCATGCTTGTCGTTACGCCAGCCATGCTTGTGCTCATCGTGCACGGCCTCAGCAGCTTGTTCGAAGGTTGGAATGCCCTTGGCCTTCTGGCGCGCTGCAAGCGGATCGACGCCCTGCCGCAATTGGCGACGATAATCCCGAGCCAAGTCGCGCGCCTCGGATAGGCCAACGTCTTTGAAGGACCCCAAACCGTAGTCCCGCCGCTTTCCTCCTGACTGCAGCCGGACGACCCAACTTTTGGTGCCGCTGGGCTTCACATCCAGCATCAATCCGTCGCCGTCCATGTATCGGCCAGGCGCGTTGAGCATCTTCACTTGAGCTGGATTTAGCTTGCCCATGTTATCACTCCCAACATTTGTCCCCACACTTTTGCGTGGATGTCGGTAGCTGTCAATGGACGACGGTGGAGCGTGGCACCCCCTTCTCTCTGATATTCTTTGATTTAAAATCAAGTGATGGACGTCGATGGAACATAATTTGGCGGAGCGGGAGGGATTCGAACCCTCGATACGGTTTTGCCGTATACTCACTTTCCAGGCGAGCGCCTTCGACCACTCGGCCACCGCTCCGCATCTTCGCTGGAAGGCCGCGCTTTAAGGGTGAGGCGCAAAAGGGGCAACCTTGCCGCGCAAGGCCGCAAACCCCTATGCGGCTGCCATGCGGCAGTTCGACAGCCCACCATCGGCGGAGGAGATCGAGGAGATCGCCCGCGGCGCGCTTGGCGCCCTGCCCGAGCCGTTCGCCGAGAGCCTCGGCGATGTCGTGCTGCTGGTCGAAGACTTCGCCGACGACGAGACCCTCCAGGCGATGGGGATCGAGGATCCGTTCGACCTGTCGGGCATCTATGAAGGCGTGCCCTTGCCCGAGCGCAGCGTCAGCCAGTCGGGCACGCTGCCCGACCGCATCCGCCTCTTCCGCCGCCCGATCCTGGACGAATGGGCGGGCGGCACCGACACGCTCGAACGGCTGGTCGCTCACATCCTGATCCACGAGGTCGGGCACCATTTCGGCTTGAGCGACGAGGACATGCACGCGCTCGAGGACCAGGTCGCTTGAGCCCCTTGCTGCGGTTCGACGACGTCACGCTTCATCGCGGCGGGCGGCTGCTGTTCGAAGGGCTGAGCTTCACCGTTGAGCCTGGCGAGGCGATGCATGTCGTGGGCCCTAACGGGACCGGCAAGTCGAGCTTGCTCCGGCTTGCGGCCACGCTGCTCCGGGCGAGCCGTGGGATCGTCGAGTCCGCGCCCGCAAGCCTTGCCGACGACCATCTCGCGCTCGACCGCGAGCTGCCGCTGAAGCGCGCGCTCGGGTTCTGGGCCGCGCACGACCTCGAGGGTGCGCTCGCCATGGTCGGGCTGGCTCCGCTTGCCGATGTGCCCGTCCGGCTGCTGTCCTCAGGCCAGGCCAAGCGCGCTACGCTTGCTCGGGTTGCAGCGTCGGCGAAGCCGCTGTGGTTGCTCGACGAGCCGCTGAATGCGCTCGACGCGGACGGCGCGGAGCAATTGTCGCGCCTGATCGCCCAGCACCGGGCGACCGGCGGCGCGGTGCTGGTCGCCTCGCACCAGCAATTGCCGGGCGAGTGGCGAATGCTGGAACTTGGCCAATGATCGGCGCGCTCATTGCGCGCGATGTGCGCCGAAGCCTGACCGGCGCAGGGTGGATTCCGCTGGCCTTCTTCCTGCTGGTCGTCGCACTGATGCCGTTCGCGGTCGGGCCGGACGCGCAATTGCTCGCACGCGTCGGGCCTGGCCTGTTGTGGATCGCGACCCTGACCGCCGCTTTGCTTCCAGTGGAGCGGCTCGTGGAGCCTGACCGCGCCGATGGCGTGCTCGACCAGCTCGTGCTTCACGGCCTCGCCGACGAGAGCATCGCCGCGGCCAAGATCCTCGCGCACTGGCTAACCTTCGCGCCTTTGCTGCTGATTGCCGCGATTCCGGGATCGGCGCTGCTGGCGATGGATGGGCGGTCGCTCGCCGCGACCGAGATTGCGCTCGCGGTTGGGACGCCGGGGCTGGCCGCACTGGCGGTGTCGATCGCGGCCGTCACGGCGGGTCTCCCACGGGCGGGGGCGCTCGCCGCATTGCTGTTGCTGCCGCTGGCAGTGCCGCTCCTGATCTTCGGCGCGGCCAATGCACTGCTGCTCGAAGCCGCGGTGTCCTTGCTGCTGACCGCCGGAGCGCCGTTCGTCGCCGGCGCCGCGATCCGGGCGTCTAGGACTTAGCCCAGCGGGCGAAGATCGCGGTTGGCAGGAGAAGGCCGCGCTCTTCCTCGCGCACCGCCATCTCGCCCATTTCTACGCTTCCGCCGAGATCCGCGAAGGTCTGCTTGACCAGCTCCCCGATCGCCAACGCGGACATCCGTACCGCGTACACCGTCAGCACCAGGAAGCGGCTGTCTTCGTCGAGCAGCTTGCGGCAATCGGCCAGCAAAGGCGCGAGATTCTCCTCGAGCCGCCATACCTCGCCCTCCGGCCCGCGGCCGAATTTGGGCGGGTCGAGCAGGATACCGTCGTAGCGCCGCTCGCGCCGGACTTCGCGCGCGGTGAATTTGGAAGCGTCGTCGACGATCCAGCGGATGGGATTGTCTTCCATCTCGGACAGGCGCGCATTCTCCTTTCCCCCATCGACGGATTTCTTCGATGCGTCGACATGGACGAGCCGAGCGCCGGCGTCGCTCAGCAGCAGCGACCCGACGCCGGTGTAACCGAACAGGTTGAGCACGTCGGCATCGGCCGAGCGCTCCCGCATCCAGTCCCATTGCGGCGCCATGTCGGGGAAAAAGCCCAAGTGGCGGAACGGGGTCAGCGAGGCGTGGAAGCGCACGTCGCCGCGCGCAAGGTCCCAGGTCTTCGGGACAGGCCGATGCTGGACCCAGCGTCCGCCACCCTCCTCGTCGGAGCCGGGGACGAATGTCGCATCGGGGTCCCAATCGTCGCTGGCCGGCGCCCACATCGCCTGCGGTTCCGGGCGGACGACTTTATACTTGCCGTAGCGCTCCAGCTTCTGGCCGTTCCCGCAGTCGATCAGGCCCCAGTCGGCCCACGGCTCGGCAATGATCGTCGAAAGATCGCTCATGCCGCGCGGACGGCAGGAACGCCGATCGTCGCGCTCGCCCGCGCGCCGGAGATCATCTTGTCGCCAACAGCGCGCACTTCTTCGAGCGTGACCGCGGCAAGCTGCTCGACCACTTCCGCCGGCTCGACCAGCCGCCCGTAGACCGCGAGTTGGCGCGCGGCATAGCTCGCCTGCCCCCACGGCGTTTCTAGGTGCATCAGCAGGCCGGCGGCAGCACGTCGGCGCACCCGCTCGAGCTCGCGCTCGGTTAAGCTGTCAATGCTGTTGCGGACGATTTCATCGATCAGCTGGGACGCCGCCGCGGCTTCGCGCGGTGAGGTCGCCGCGTGGATGTAGAACAGCCCGGTGTCCGTGAACGGGTGAACGTTGGCGCTGATGCTGTAGGCGAGACCGCGCTCCTCGCGCACTTCATGGAACAGCCGCGACGAAGCGCCCCCGCCGAGGATGTCGGCAAACAGCCGCGCCGCGAAATAATCATCCGCGCGATCGGCGGGCGCTTCGAACCCGAAGGTGATCTGCGCCTGCTCGCTCTTGAGGCGGCCTACACGCACCCCGCCGGTGAAGCGGGCCGCGGGCGCTTTCTCGGATGCACCGTGCGGCAGGTCGCCGAAATGCCGTTCCGCCAGCTCGACCAGTTGGTCGTGCGAAAGCTTGCCGGCAGCGGCAACGATCAGGTCGCTCGCCCGATATTGCCGGTCGCGCCAGTCGTGCAGGTCGGCGGCCGTGACGCGGCGAATGCTGGTTTCATCGCCAAGGATCGAGCGGCCGAGCGGCTGGTCGGCAAAAGACGCAGCCCACAGCTCGTCGAAGATCAGGTCCGAAGGCGTGTCCGTGACCTCGGCCAGCTCCTGCAGCACGACTTCCTTCTCGCGCGCGAGGTCGTTCGCGTCGAAATGCGGGCGGAGGATCAGGTCCGAAATCAGCTCGATCGCGAGCGGAACATGCTCGGCCAACACCGCCGCCGTGTAGGACGTACCGTCGCGCTCGGTGCAGGCGTTTAGCTCCCCGCCGACATCCTCGATCGCTTCGTTGAGCTCGCGCGCCGAACGGCTGCCCGCGCCCTTGAACACCATATGCTCGAAGATGTGCGCGAGACCGTTCAAGTGCGCCGGCTCGTCGCGCGACCCGCAGCCCGCGAACAGCCCTACCGCCGCCGTCTCAACGCCAGGCATCTCGCGGCTGACCACGTGCAGGCCGCTGGCAAGAGTAGTAAGCTTCATCATTTCGCGGGCTTCGCGTCCTTGAGCTTATTGCGCAGCGCGAGCCCATAAATGATGAGCGCGATCGCCGCGAACGCGAACCACTGCAGCGCATAAGAGCGGTGGTTGTTGGGGATGCTCGCGATCGATGGCTCGGCGCTCGGCTCAAGCCCCGCGGGGGCGCTCGCCGCCACCAGCCGCATCCGGTTGCGGCGGTCGGGTGCGATCACCCCGCTGACCGGCCCGCCGGGCCAGTTGAATTTCGCATTGGGGTTTTTCGACCAGCCAAGCTCGACGCTCATCCCCGGCCCTTCAGCGCCGGTCACACAATCGACAATCTGCACATAACCAGGCTCGCCAGCGCGGTTTTCGCCGGCCATCGCGCGCTTCGCCGCAATGCGCAGACAGACGCCTGTCGCATGGCGGAACAGAGGCAGCTGGTCGTCGCGCAGCGGCCCGGTTGGAAAGGCGATCGGCGGCAGCTTCTCGGCCTCGGCATATTGCGTCAGCAGCCCCTCTTTCCACCTGGCGCGCTGCAGCTGCCAGATGCCGAGCCCAATCATGATCGCAACCGCAACGGCCACGATCAGCGTCGGGATCAAGGGCAGTCGACGTATCATTGGGCGATCCGTCCTTCGCGCGCGCGATGCTTATACTCTTGGGCGAGCAGCCAGGCCTTCGCCAGCCTCAGCCCGCCCAAGGTCAGAGCCGCCGCGACCGGAATCCAGATGAGGTGCACCCACCAGGGCGGCTCGGCCGCAGCATCGAGCACCAACGCGCCGACAACCACGATGGCGCCGACGACCAGGATCAGGAAAGCCGCGGGACCGTCGCCGACATTGAAGGTCGAGAAATCGAGCCCGCACGCGCGGCACTTTGGCGCGAACCTGACCCAGCCGACGAAGAGGCCGTGGCCGTCGCAGCGCGGGCAGTTTCCGCGGAGCGCCGACGCGACAGGCGACGGCTCGGTCATTCGGAGATCAGCCGTGGACCGGCGCGCCCCAGCCGCCCCACACGTAGATCGACGTGAACAGGAACAGCCATACGACGTCGACGAAGTGCCAGTACCAGGCGGCCGCTTCGAACCCGAAATGCTGCTTGGGCGTGAAGTCGCCGCGGTTGGCGCGGACCAGGCATACGATCAGGAAGATCGTCCCGACCAGCACGTGGAAGCCGTGGAAGCCAGTCGCCATGAAGAAGGTCGCGCCGTAGATGTTGCCTTTGAAGGCGAACGGCGCGTGTGCATATTCCCACGCCTGGACGCAGGTGAAGGTGACGCCGAGCAGGATCGTCAGCAGCAGCCCGAGCTTCAGCCCCTTGCGGTCGCCGTGGATTAGCGAATGGTGCGCCCAGGTGACCGTCGTGCCCGAACAGAGCAGGATCAGGGTGTTGAGCAGCGGGAAGCCCCACGGGTTCAGCACCTCGATGCCCTTTGGCGGCCAGTGGCCGCCGACCGCGTCGACCGCGGATGGAAACAATGAGCTGTCGAAGAAGGCCCAGAACCAGGCGAGGAAGAACATCACCTCCGAGGCGATGAACATGATCATGCCGTATCGCAGGTGAAGCTGCACGACCGGCGTGTGGTCGCCCCGGTGAGCTTCCTTGATCGTGTTACCCCACCAGTTGAACATGGTGATGATCACGGCAACGAAGCCGATAAGCATGACAGGCACGCCGAAGCGGTTGTCGTGGAACCACATCACTGCACCGCTGAACAGGGTCCCGCCCGCAAGCGCGCCGATCAGCGGCCACGGATCCGGGTCGACCAAGTGATAATCATGGTTCTTTGCGGCGGACATTCGTGATGCTTTCCCTCGTTGTTGGCGACGGCTCTAGCGGCCCCGGGCGGCAGATTCCACCGGGTAAAATGTATAGCTCAGGGTGATCTCGTCGATATCTTTGGTGTCGGGGTCCTGCTTGATCGCCGGATCGACGAAAAACAGTACCGGCATGTCGACCTTCTGCCCCGCCTTCAAGGTCTGCTCGGTGAAGCAGAAGCACTGGATTTTCTTGAAATATTTGCCGACCTGGTCAGGGCTTACGTTGTAGGCTGCCTGCCCGGTCCAGTCGCGATTGCTGAGGTTTTCGGCGCGGTAGAAGATCTGCGTCTGCGCGCCCGGCTTGACCTCGACCGTGGTCTGTTCCGGCTCGAACTTCCACGGCAGGCCGGGGTGCGTGTTTGCATCGAAGCGGACATTGACCTGCCCCGCCACGGCGCCAGGCGCGCGCTCGGCGCGGAGCGGCGTGCCGCCGAAACCGGTCAACGAGCAGAAGGTCCGATAGAGCACGGGCGAAGCCGCGGCGACCCCGATCATCAGGGCCACGATCCCGAACATGATCAACGCCGTGCGGCCGTTCTTGCTCACCAGTTCAGCCCGGTCTTCGCCATCGTGATGAAGAACAGCAGGATGACGAACGCGCCGAGCAACAGCGCCATGATGCGCGCCCGCTCGCGTTGCCGCTGGCGGATGATCTCGTCGTCGGGGTTCACCATGGCAGGAAGCGATCAGCGACCAGGACGGTGAACAAAGCAAACAGGTAGAAAACCGAGAAGCCGAACAAATGCTTTTCCGCGTCCATCTGCTGCGGGTCGGTCGCCTTGTTGGTCAGAACGCGGCCGGCGAGGACGAGGAACACGAAGCTGAGGATCCCGGCGCTGGCGCCGTAGATTGGCCCCGTCAGCCCGAGCGGCCAGGGGACAATCGCCGCCGCGCCCATCGGCCAGGTGTAGAGGAAGATTTGGCGGCGGGTGTTGGTTACGCCAGCGACAACCGGCAGCATCGGAATCCCGGCTGCTGCATAATCCGACCGGACGAACAGCGACAGCGCCCAGAAATGCGGCGGCGTCCACAGGAAGATTATCGCGAACAGGAGGAGCGGTAGGGCCGAAATATGTCCCGTCGCCGCGACCCAGCCGATCAGCGGTGGAAACGCTCCGGCAGCGCCGCCAATGACGATGTTCTGCGCAGTCCGCGGCTTCAGCCACATCGTGTAGATGAAGACGTAGAACATGATCGACGCCGCGAGGAGCACGGCCGCCAGCCAGTTGGTGGCGAGGCCCATCAGCAGCACCGAAAAGACGCTGAGGCCCACGCCGAAGTGAAGCGCCGACTGGCGGTCCATACGGCCCGCCGGCAGCGGTCGCTTGGCGGTGCGGCGCATCTTCGCGTCGAGGTCGGCTTCATACCATTGGTTGAGCGCGCCGCAGGCTCCGGCGCCGAGCGCGATGCACAGAATCGCGGTGAAGGCGAGGGCGAGCGGCGGCATCGCGGGCGCGGCCAGCATCCCGGCAAGCCCGGTGAACACCACCAGGTACATGACGCGCGGCTTGGTGAGCGCGAAAATGTCGCGCCAGTCGGCCGGCAGCGCGGCTGGGTGGGCCATCTCCAGGGTGGGCATGGCCGGCGCTATAAGGGGTTGGGCCGAATGAGAAAAGGCTGTGTGGCAGTGTTCATCAAGGCTTTGCTATGCGACCCCACATGAAGCACCGATTCCTTATCGTGGCGCTGTTCGCGGCTCTCGCCTGTCCAGCGTTCGCTCAGTCCGCCCCGGCCGCCCTGGTGGATGGTCCCGCGCCGCAGGCCGAGCTTGTGCCGGTCGCGATCGACACCAGCCTTGGCCGCATCGTCATCGCCCTCGACAAGACCCACGCGCCGGTGACGACCGCGAACTTCTTGCATTATGTCGACACGCACCGCTTTGATGGCGAGACCTTTTACCGCGCGATGCACATGCCCACGACCGATGGCAGCGACGGTGGCCTGATCCAGGGCGGCGTGCGCAGCGATTCGCGCAAGATGTACCCGCCGATCGCGCATGAGCCGACCAGCCAGACCGGCCTTAAGAATGTCGCGGGATCGGTCGTGATGGCCAATGCCGGCCCCGGCACCGCGCGCTCCGACTTCTTCATCCTCTTGAGTGATACGCCGGGCTTCGACGCGGGTGGCTATGGCGGCGACGCCAACGGCTTCGCGGTGTTCGGCCACGTGACCGAGGGCATGGACGTGGTGAAGAAGATCTTCGCCTCGCCAGTGTCGGAAACCAAGGGCGAAGGGGTGATGAAGGGCCAGATGCTCGAGCCGCCGATCAAGATCATCAAGGCCGAGCGGGTGAAATGACGCGCTTGGCGGCATTCGGTCTCCTCGCGGCTTTGAGCTCTTCGGGTGCTTCGGCTGTTTGCCTGCTTTCCGATTACTCCGTTCAAAGCGAGTTTCATCGTTCAGACTATGTCGCGCGGGTTCAGGTTCAGCGTGAAACTTGGCTCGACATGAAGTGGCGGCCGACGCGCCTAAAGCAGCCGCTGCAGTTCGGGTCTCTTCCGAGCGGTTTGGATCCATACGCCGGTGCGAACTATCGCGTGCGCCCGACTAGCCAATTCAAAGGCCGGCTACCTCCTCAATTCGATATTTTCAGCGAGAACACGACTGGTCGCTTCCCATTCCAGGTCGGGAAGGATTACCTCGTCTTTCTCGATCGCGCTCCCTCGGGGGACGCTTACATCCGCGCGGGCTCTCTGACGGCGGACAATTGCGGCAACTCAGGCTTGTGGTCGGAAAGCCGTCGAGCAGCTACCCAAGTCCGCGGGCTGGCCCGAGAGCCGCGCTAAAGAAAAGGCCGCGGTTTCCCGCGGCCTTTCCCAAGCAACAAGCGCCCCCGCGCAACTAGTCGATCCGCGGCAGGGTCGAATATTGGTGGAACGGCGGCGGGCTGGACAGGGTCCACTCGAGCGTCGTCGCGCCCTCGCCCCACGGATTGTCCGGCGCCTTCTTTCCGGCCGCCAGCGACCAGATGATATTGACGAAGAAGATCGCGACGCCGGCGATGGTCACCATGTAGCCGATGGTCGAGATCTTGTTCCAATAAGCGAAGGCCGGCGTGTAGTCGGGGATACGACGCGGCATGCCATCCAGCCCGAGGAAGTGCTGCGGGAAGAACACCATGTTCACGCCGATGAACATGATGAAGAAGTGCAGCTTGCCGAGCAGCTCGTTGTACATTTTACCGCTCATCTTCGGGAACCAGTAATAGAAGCCGCCGAAGATCGCGAAGACCGCGCCGAGGCTCAGCACATAGTGGAAGTGCGCGACGACGTAGTAAGTGTCGTGCATGTAGTTATCGACGCCGCCGTTCGCGAGCACGACGCCGGTGACGCCGCCGACCGTGAACAGGAAGATGAAGCCGATCGCCCACAGCATCGGCGTTTCGAAGCTGATCGACCCGCCCCACATGGTCGCGATCCAGCTGAAGATCTTCACGCCGGTGGGGACCGCGATGATCATCGTCGCGGCGGTGAAGTACATCTTCTCGTCGACGCTCATGCCCGTGGTGAACATGTGGTGCGCCCAGACGACGAAGCCGATCACGCCGATGGCGACCATCGCGTAGGCCATGCCGAGGTAGCCGAACACCGGCTTGCGGCTGAAGGTCGCGACGATCTGGCTGACCATGCCGAAGCCCGGCAGGATCATGATGTAGACCTCGGGGTGGCCGAAGAACCAGAACAGATGCTGGTAGAGAACGACGTTGCCGCCGCCCGACGCGTCGAAGAAGGTCGTGCCAAAATTGCGGTCGGTCAGCAGCATGGTGATCGCGCCGGCGAGGACCGGAAGCGCGAGCAGCAGCAGGAAGGCGGTGACCAGCACCGACCACACGAACAGCGGCATTTTGTGCAGGGTCATCCCCGGCGCGCGCATGTTGAAGATGGTGGTGATGAAATTGATCGCGCCGAGGATCGAGCTCGCGCCCGCAAGGTGGAGCGAGAAGATCGCCATGTCGACCGCGGGCCCGGCCGATCCGCTGGTGGATAGCGGCGCATAGACGGTCCAGCCGGTGCCGGCGCCAAGCCCCGTGCCGCCGCTGACGAAGGTCGAACCGAGGAGCAGCAGGAAGGCGGGAACGAGCAGCCAGAAGCTGATGTTGTTCATGCGCGGGAACGCCATGTCCGGCGCGCCGATCATCAGCGGTACGAACCAGTTGCCGAAGCCGCCGATCATGGCCGGCATGACCATGAAGAACACCATGATCAGGCCGTGCGCGGTGATCAGCACGTTCCAGTGGTGGGTCCATTCGTCGAAGTTCGCGGTGCCGGCGCCGATCGGCCAGGCGCGGTTCAATACCTGGATGCCGGGCTCCATCAGCTCCCAGCGCATGATGCCCGAGATGCCGCCGCCGATGACGCCCGCGACGATCGCGAAGATCAAATAGAGCGTGCCGATGTCCTTGTGGTTGGTCGACATGAACCAGCGGGTGAAGAAGCCCGGCTTGTGGTCCGCGTCATCGTGCGCGTCATGCGCCTCGTGCGACTTCAGGTGCAGGGCGTCGGCGGTGGTGCTCATGGGTGTCGAACTCGCTTCTTAATTCTGTGCCGTCGCGGCCTGGTTGGTCGCGGGTTGTTGGGTCGCAGGCTCGGTCGCGGCTGGCGCCGCTGCAGCGGGCGCGGCGGCTGGAGCGGCGGCCGGGGTCGCCGGCGGCGTAGCGCCGGGCATGTGGCCGCCCTTTTGTGCGATCCATTCGGCATATTGCGCAGCCGGAACCGCCTCGACCGCGATCGGCATGAAGCCGTGGCGCGCGCCGCAGAGCTCGGAACATTGGCCGAAATAGACGCCCGGACGGTCGACCTTGACCCAGGTCTCGTGGAGCTGGCCGGGGTTCGCGTCCTGCTTGATCCAGAAGGCTGGTACCGCAAAGCTGTGGATCACGTCGTCGGCAGTGATGATGAACTTCACCACCTTCCCGACCGGGATCACCACCCGCTCGTCGACCGCGAGCAGCGGCGGGCCATCGTTGTCGGTGCGGGCGCGCTGGTTCTTCTGGCGCGTCGGGTCGCTGGCTTCCTTCAGCATGTAGCTGTCGAAGGTCACCCCGCTGTCCGGATATTCGTAGCTCCAATACCATTGGTGCCCGGTGACCTTGATCGTCACGTCGGCTGGCGGCGGCGTATATTGGTGGCGGAGCAGGCGGATCGACGGGATCGCGATCGCGACCAGGACCAGCACCGGCACGAGCGTCCAGATCACCTCGATCGTGGTGTTGTGCGAATTGCGCGATGGGGTCGGGTTCGCGCCGCGGCGGAAGCGGACCATGGCGAAAAGCAGCAAGCCGAGAACCAAGATGCTAATCGCGGCGCACAGCGGCAACAGCCAGTTGTTGTGGAAGCCGAGTGCTTCCTCGCCAATCGGCGTGACCTGCAGCTGGATGCCCTTGCGGCCGTCGGGCTCACCGACGCCGGGGGTCGGGATCATGTGGCCGACCGATCCGTAAACGACCGGGGGCTGGGCCGCGTCGGGCTTCGTCGCGTCCTGGGCGGTGCCGGCGGGCGGCGTCTCCGCGGCGGGCGCGGCGGCATTGGCGGTCGGCGCGGTTGCCGGCGGCGTTGTAGGCGCTTGGGCCGCCACCGCCGGTGTTAGCCCGGCCGCGGCCAAGGCGATCGCCAGTCCCATCAATCTCATCGTTTCCCCTGACGTGCTTGGACGGGAAACGCGGTTGCGCCCCCGGTTTTGGCGGTCTCTATAAGCGCGGGTTTCGGGAGCCTCAAGCGCTTGCCTCAACATGTCATGTTGAAGCGGCTGGCCGCGCGGCCTAATGGCCGTTCCCGACCATGACCGACCCAATGACCGATAGCGAAATCCTCGCCGAATTCCGCGCCGCCGACGCCCTGCTCGAAGGCCATTTCATTCTCTCGTCCGGGCTGCGCAGCCCCAAATATCTGCAATGCGCGCGAGTGCTGATGGATCCGGCGCGGGCCGAGCGGCTCGCGACGGCGCTGGCCGCAAAGATCCCGGCCGATCTCCGGAGCCGGATCGAGGTCGTGATCTCGCCGGCGATGGGCGGCCTGATCATCGGCCACGAGATGGGCCGGGCGCTCGGCAAGCCGGCGATGTTCGTCGAGCGGCCCCAGGGCGTGTTCGAGCTTCGCCGCGGCTTTTCGATCGATCGCGGCACCAAAGTGCTGATGGTCGAGGATGTGGTGACTACCGGCCTGTCGTCGCGCGAAGCGATCGAGGCCGTGCGCAAGGCCGGCGGCGATGTGATCGCGGAAGCGGCGCTGGTCGACCGCTCGTCGGGCAAGGCCGACCTCGGCGTGCCGTTCGTGCCGCTGATCCGGATCGACGTCCCGACCTACGACGCGGATGCGGTGCCGCCCGAGCTCGCGGCGATCCCCGCGATCAAGCCCGGGAGTCGCGCCGCGGCGTGACCGGCAAGCTCCGCCTTGGAGTTAATATCGACCACGTCGCGACCATCCGGAACGCGCGCGGCGGCGATCATCCCGACCCGGTCCGGGCAGCGATCATGGCCGCCGAAGCCGGCGCCGACGGCATCACCGCGCACCTGCGGGAAGACCGGCGCCACATCACCGACCGGGACATCGACCGGCTGATGGCCGAGATCGACCTGCCGCTGAACCTCGAAATGGCGGCGACCGAGGAGATGCTGGACATCGCGCTCCGCCATAAGCCGCACGCCGCCTGCATGGTGCCCGAACGGCGCGAGGAACGGACCACCGAGGGCGGGCTCGATGCGGCGGGCCAGCACAACCATCTCGCTTATTTCGTCGACAAGCTTGGCGCGGCTAACATCCGGGTCAGCCTGTTCATCGAACCGACCGAAGCACAGGTGGCCGCCGCAGTCCGGCTTGGCGCGCCGGTCGTCGAGTTCCACACCGGCCGCTACGCCCATGTCGATGGCGACGAGCGCGCGACGGAGCTCAAGCGCATCGCCGATGCGGCCGCACTCGCGGTCAAGAATGGAATCGAGCCGCACGCCGGCCACGGCCTGACCTTCGACAACGTCATTCCCGTCGCCGCCATCCCGCAGATTGCCGAACTCAATATCGGGCATTTCCTGATCGGCGAGGCGATCTTCACCGGGCTCGAAGCAAGTGTCCGACGGATGCGCGCGCTGATGGACGAAGCGCGATGACCATCGTCGGCATCGGATCAGACCTGTGTAATATCGAGCGGATCCAGAATTCGCTCGACCGCTGGGGCGACAAGTTCCTCAACCGCGTCTTCACCGACCTCGAGCGCAAGAAGGCGGCGTCGCGCCCGCACACCATCGCCGGCACGCTCGCCAAGCGCTTCGCCGCCAAGGAAGCTTTCTCGAAAGCCGTCGGCACCGGGTTCAAGCGCGGCGTCTATATGAAGGACATCGGCGTCGTTAATCTGCCGTCAGGTGCTCCGACATTACAGCTGACCGGCGGAGCAAAGGCGCGGCTTGACGCTCTTGCGCCGGAAGGCCACGCCATCGACATACATTTGACGATGACCGACGATCACCCCTGGGCGCAGGCATTCATCATCCTGGCTGCCCGCAAGCTGGAGCCTTGAGTGTTGAGCGATACTATGCCCGAAGCGAGCGCAGAACCGGAAGCGCCGCACGCGGAGAACAAGGAAGAAGGCTCCGCGCTATGGCGCGAAATCCGCGGCCTGCTGTGGGTGCTGGTGGCGGTGCTCGCGTTCCACAGCTTCGTCGCCAAGCCTTTCTACATCCCGTCGGAATCGATGATGCCCGGGCTGCTCACCGGCGACCGGCTGGTGGTCAGCAAATATCCCTATGGCTTTTCCTGGGTCAGCCCAAGCTTCCACGTGCTGCCGCCGATGAAGGGGCGCCTGTTCGGGCAGCTGCCCAAGCGCGGCGACATCGTCATCGTCACGCCGCCCGGCACTCGGACCGATTACATCAAGCGCGTCATCGGCCTGCCCGGCGACACCGTGCAGATGCGTGACGGCCAGCTGACGATCAATGGCCAGTCGGTGAAGCGCGTCGCCGAAGCGCCCGACATGGTGCCGGTCGACGCCAACTCGCCGTGCGGGTCGCCGCACGACCCCGCGCTTTATGACTTTAAGGTGCAAGGTGCCGACGGCAAATTGTACTGCCGCGTGCCTGTTGTCCGCGAGACGATGCCCGGCGGCCGCACTTATGAAACGGTCGAGCTCGGCCGGTCGACTGAAGACAATTTCGGCCCGATCACCGTGCCTGCCGGCCACCTCTGGCTGATGGGCGACAACCGCGACGATTCGGCCGACAGCCGCGTGCCCGAATGGCAGGGCGGCCTGGGCGGACCGGTGCCGTGGGAGAATATCGGCGGCCGCGCGGAGTTCATCACCTTCTCGCTCGACGGATCGAGCGTGTGGTGGAACCCGCTGACTTGGTTCGAGGCGCTCCGCCATGGCCGCGCCGGCAGGTCGCTGCGGAATAGCTGATGGCCGCGCGGAAGTCCCCGCCGACCACTGAGCCGCACGTCGAGCGGCCCGGTCCGGCGGAGTTCCGCGACCCCTTCGTCCGCCGCGAGCTGGCCAAGGCTGCGATCTGGCTCGGCCTTGCCTTGCTCATCGTCGGCGTCGTCGTCCTCGCCCAGCCGCTGCTGCTGATCATTGGCGGCGCAATCTTCGCCGTCTTCCTCGACGGCGGCACGCGCCTGCTCGGCCGCTACCTGCCGATCCGCCGCGGGTGGCGGCTGATGCTGACGATCGTGCTTGGCTTCGGCTTCCTGGGTTGGGTCTTCTGGTTCGCCGGAACGACCATCGCCGCGCAGTTCGAGGCGTTGCGCCAGGTCGTCACCGCCCAGTTCGACAAGCTCCTCGCTTTCGTTGCCTCGCTCGGCCTGATGCCCAAGGGGCCGCCGCAGAATATCGGCAGCCAACTATTGGGATCGGTCGGCCGCCTGACCAGCGCCGTCGGCAGCGTGGTCGGCGCGGTCACCAGCCTCATCCTGATGATCGTGATCGGAATCTTTCTTGCCGCCGAGCCGAAGATCTATGACCGGGGCATCGCCTGGATGCTGCCGGTGCGGCACCGCGCCGGCTTCTACCGAATCGCCGAGCATGTCGGCTTCACGCTTCGCCGGCTGCTGTTCGGCCGCCTCGTCGGCATGGCGTTCGAAGGCGTCTTTACCTGGTTCATGCTGGAATATGTCAGCCGAATCTTCGGGGTCGGGCCGGTGCCGATGGCGGCGCTTCTGGGCCTGGTTACCGGCGTCCTCGCCTTCATCCCCAATATCGGCGCGATCACGTCGGGCGTGCTGATGGTCGCGGTCGGCTTCAGCGCGGGCCCCGACACGGGCGTCTATGCGATCTTCGTCTATTTCTTCGTCCAGAACATCGATGGCTATCTGGTCGTGCCCTATATCGCGCGGCGCACGGTCGACCTGCCGCCGGCGCTTGTACTGGGCATGCAGCTGCTGATGGGCGCGCTGTTCGGGATCCTGGGCGTGCTGTTCGCCGACCCGATCCTGGCGACGATGAAGGTGGTCCTGGTCGACCTGTCCAAGCAGCAGGCCGCGAAGGTTGGCGATAAGCCGAAGGTCGTTGCCTCCGGCTGAGCCTTATTGCTGTGGAGCGCCCTGCTGCATCAGCGCGGCGTTCGGAACGACCTTCACGACATGGATGTCGAAGTCGAGGTCCGAGTTGGGCGGGATGCCCGGCGGTGACTGCTCGCCGTAGCCGAGCTTCGCCGGGATATGGGTCTTGTAGTGGCCGCCTTCCTGCATCTTCATCAGCGCTTCGGCGAATCCGGGGATCGTCGCGCTGGGAAGGACGGGGGCAGGCCCCTTGCCTGCGGTAGAATCGAATACCTTCCCGTCGGCCAGGCGGCCTTCATATTCGATCAGCACGCCGTCTTGCGCGGTGATCAGCGGGCCGGTGCCCGGCGTAACGGTTTCGACCTGGACGGTCCGGCCTCGAACGGAGTGAGCGCCGATCCAGGCAAGCCCGACGCCGGCGGCGATAACGAGGATGAACGCGAGCCACAGCTTGACCGCCCGGCCGGTGTGGGCGGGTCGGTGCGCGGCTTCAGCGACTGACATCGACTGTTTGCGGCTAGGCTTAGCGGGAGCCTTCGCGCTCGGCGCGCTTGCGCTCGAGCTTGCGGGCCCGGCGAATCGCCGCGGCGCGCTCGCGAGCGCGCTTCTCGCTCGGCTTCTCGTAATGACGGCGCAGCTTCATCTCGCGGTAGACGCCCTCGCGCTGCAGCTTCTTCTTGAGCGCGCGCAGCGCCTGCTCAACATTATTGTCGCGAACGATGATCTGCATAAAAACTCGTCACAACCCTTCTAAGGCAATAGGAATTGGCCTCCAGAGGAGAACCTCGGCGGCGCGCGGCCTGTAGCAGTGCATGTCCATGGGTTCAACCCGTTGCAATATCGTGACCGGTGCGACGAACCGAGCCAACCGAACGGCGGAAGGCGAAACCTGAACGATTAGGTTATCGGCCATTAACCCTTTGAATGTTAGAAACATCGCTTCACCGGGAGGGTTGCGACTTGTCACTGAATCGTCGGGAAATGTTGCGTTTGGGCGCCATGGGCGCGGCGGGAGCGATCATTTCGTCCTCGGCCGCATCGCAGGTGCTGCCGTCGATTCTGGTGCCGCAGCCGACCACGCCGCTGCCGCCCGCCCAGCCGCTGGTAGCTTCGGCGCCGGCCGGGATCGACCCGACTCTGTTCGCCAAGGCCAAGGCCGCGCTCGACATTCATAAGGTCGGGCCGCGCGACACGATCGGCGTCGTCGATTTCTCCAAGCCGTCGGACCAGGAGCGCTTCTTCCTCGTCGACCTGATGAGCGGCAATGTCGAGGCGCACCGCGTCGCCCACGGCCGTGGCTCGGACCCCGATCACTCGGGCTTCGTCGAGAAGTTTTCCAACGACTTCGGCTCCTATGCGAGCTCGAACGGCGCTTACACGACCGGCGATTATTATCAGGGCAAGTACGGGCTTTCGATGAAGGTCCGCGGCCTCGACTGGTCGAACTACAACGCTGAGCCGCGCGCCATCGTCATCCACAATGCCTGGTACGCCGAGGACGACATGATCCCGATCCACGGCAAGCTGGGCCGCTCGGAAGGTTGCTTCGCAATGAGCCGCAAGAGCCAGTGGGACGTGATGCGCAAGCTCGCCGGCGGCCGGATGATCTACGCGGAGAAGCTGGCTTAAGCCTCGGCTTTCAAAGGAATTCAAAAGCCCCGCTTCGGCGGGGCTTTTTTCTTACCGGGACGCGACCTGGTCCGGCTTCGGCTTGGGCGCGGTCATGCTCGCCCCGCCGTCCTTCATGTTGAGCGCAGTCATGGCCTTGCCGTCGCGGCCGTAGAGGTCCTGGTAATCGACGATGCTGCCGTCGTTGAGCGCGGCCGCGCTGAAATAGACGATGTAGACCGGGAGCGGCTTCACGAAGTTGGCCTGCTTGGTCTTGCCTGTGGCGAGCTGCGCCTGGATCTTTGAAGACGTCCACGGGCCGTTGTCGTCGCCGAGCAATTCGGTCGCGAGATCCATGATATGCTCGGTCCGGATACAGCCGTGGCTCAGCGCGCGCATGCGGCTGCTGAAGCGGCTCCGCGCATTGGTATCGTGCAGGTAGATGTTGTGCGGGTTGTACATCACGAATTTGACCTGCCCGAGGGCGTTGGTCGGCCCAGGCGGCTGGCTCCAGCGGAGCAGCTTGCCGTCCTTCATGATGGGCACGAAGCCCTTTTTGCCCGAGACTTCATGCGTGATGCTCGGCGGCACCTCCCAAGAAGGGTTGAGCATCACGCCCACCGCCATGGCTGACAATTGTGGGGTCGGCGTCTTGGTCGCGCCGGCGATCGCGCGCTGCTTCCAGCGGTTGACGCCATTTTCGACCAGGGTTGCGTGGAAGCCGGGCACGTTCACGATGATATATTTCTGGCCTAGGTCGCGCGGCAGCCAGCGCCAGCGGTCCATGTTGAGCCTGATTCGGTCGCGCTTCGCTTTGTCGCTTTCCGGGGTGATCTCCAGCGCGGCCTTGAGCGCGGCATATTGCGGGTGCGTCGGAAGCAGGCCGTTGAGCGCTGCCGCAAGCTGGTGCGTCGCCAGCGCATTGCGCAGCAAGGCATCCTGCTTGGCCGCGTCAAGGTCGTTGTCGACCACGAACCACTGGATCCGCCCACCCTTCTTCACATGGCCGAGCGCGAGGTCGGACGAGACACGGTTGAAGCGGTCGGTGGCCGCGGCGGACAGAGCGACGGGGTCGCCGGCCTGGATCGCGGCAGTGAGACCGGCCGCGTCATAATCGGCGGGGTTTAGGCCCTCGCTGCCGATCTGCTGGATATAATAGACGAGGTCCTGCGCGCTGACCGGGTCCCACATGACCGGCGGAAGAGGAGGCGGTGTCGGCAAAACCGGTTGAGCGGCGACGGCGGGCGCCCCCGGCACGGCGGCGTCGGGCTTCGGAGTCGGCACGGTCGCCGGCTTCGGCGGCGCCGTCTGGGCGAGCGCGGCCGCACCTGAGAAAGCTGCAAGTGCAGTGAATAGCATGAGGGACTTCGAACGCCGGCCCATCGGCTTCAACTCGTTCATTTTAAAACGAATACCCCGTCTTCCCAGTCGATTCATACACGCGATCCGAAGCGGTCGCCAGTGACCGCCAGGCAACAGTTTGTTGCAAACCAATCCTTAAGCCAAGCTGGCTAGGATGCGGGCCGCCTTTTGTGGGGAGGCAGGTAAGTGGCGTCTAGTTTCTTTCTTGATGGCGGGATGATCCCGCGGACCGAGCAGCGTTCGATCGACGAACGCGGCGAGGCACGGCATGCGGCTGTCTCCGGCACCGCCGTGCTCGAGTTCCGCGGCCGCAAGCATGTGGTTCGCTTGGTCAACGTGTCGGGATCGGGCGCCATGGTCATTTTCCCACACATCCCGAATATCGGGGAACGATTGCCGCTCCAGCTCCTTGACCGGGGCGCAGTCTCGGCACAGGTGCGATGGGTGAAGGAAGGCCGCATCGGCCTGTCCTTCGCATTCCCGCCGGAGTAGCGGCGGATGGAGATGAGTTTCGTGATGAAGGCTCGGATAGCCGAGGATGAAAGCGAACGGCGCCAATATTCGCGGCTGCCGGTCGAGCTTGACGCGAAGATGCGTGAGCTCGGCGCCAATGGCGTCGAGGCGAAGGTGCTGAACATCTCCGAACGGGGCTTCATGGCCATTGCCGAAGGCCATTTCGAAGTGGGGACGCGCGTGTGGCTGATGCTTCCGGGCCGGGAGCGCGCCAACGCGGTCGTCAAATGGACCGCTGGAGAGAAGCTGGGCGCCGAATTCGCCGAGCCGATCTCGCTCGACGAGGTCAAGGACTGACTGTCGATACCGGCCGCTGATCGGGCGCCCGGCTCGATTCGCCTCAACCCGCCAAGTGCTTGCCCTTCTTCGAGCCCGGACGGGCTGCAACCTCGTCGCCGGCTGCTCGTTGGGGAGGCCGAAAGGAAGGTCTGCCATGATCAACCTTGCGACGAGCGAGGTCCGCAAGCCCAATGAGCGGGGCTATCACGCAGTTTACCGCGAACATGAGGTCAACCACTGCCCGGGATGCGGGCGCATCCAGTGGCTGATTGGTCGCATGTCGGCCGAATGCGCTTTCTGCGCGACCGCGCTGCCACTGGCCGAGGCGAGCATGCGTTCGCACAACGGCCCGGTGATTATCCAGCACAAGAACCGCGACCTGCACGCCTGGGCCGCTTAGGTCACTAAGTTCAGCCCTTCTTCCTGACGGGCACCTGGACGTTGCACAGGTCGACGCCGCCTGCCGGGCGGATGTAGAAATCGTCGTGCCGGTTGGCGCGGATCTTCAAATAGTTGGCGAAGGTCGCGCTCCCCGTATCCATATATTCGTAGGTGGGACGGTCCTTGGTGGGCATCTCGCTCGCCAGCCGCACGGACGCGATCGGCACGTACATGGCTGCATCCTTGTAGAAGCCGAGCGCCTCCGTCCCGCGCGGCAATGAGCTTAGCTTGTCGATCCCGTCGACCACCCGGCCGACGACCGCGATCACGCGATCGAGCTGGCGCGGCGCCTGGCCGATGACCGCATAGAGCTCCCCGCCCGTACCGGTGTCGGGCGAGAGGTCGCGGCCCACGCCGACGCTCGCGTAGCAATGGGCGAGGTTCGCCCAGCCTGCCTTGGGGCTGTAGGCAACCGGCCAGCCATCGGCGAAACCCGCGCCCGGAGCGTAAGGGTCGGCATAGCCGAGCGGCTTGATCTTCAGCCCCTTGAGCGCCCGCGTATATTCGGCAGGCGGCTTGGCTACGACACCGGCGGGGAACGGCTTGTCGCTGTCGTTGCGGCCCCATTGCGCGACATAATTGTCCTGCACGCGATAGACCGTCGCGCCGTTCCAGTAATTGGCGCGCGCCAGGATCTTGATGTTGGCGACGTGGACCGGGGTAAATTCCGGCGCCAGCTGCACCACCACGCGCCCGCCGCTCTTCAGGTCGATGACCATCAAATCGTCAGGGCTGATCGTCTTCCACGCGCTAGCGGGCGAGGCAGCGACGACATCGTTGGGCGTAAGCTTCTTGGCCGGAACAGCGGCAATGGTCAGCGCGGCAACGGTGATCAGTAGCAACGAACGCATGGATACTCCCCCTCCATCGCCACCGGTCTAGCCGAGCATTCGCGGCGCGGCTATCGCCAGCGCATGTACCTTGCCACCCTGATGCTGCTCGGTTCCGGCGAGCTCGGCCGCGAATTCGCCATTGCCGCCAAGCGGCTCGGTTGCCGGGTCATCGCCTGCGACCGCTACGCCAATGCGCCGGCGATGCAGATTGCCGACGCCTTCGAAGTGTTCCCGATGCTCGACGGCAAGGCGCTCCGCGCCGCGGTCAAGAAGCATAAGCCGGACTTCATCGTGCCCGAGATCGAAGCGATCGACACGGCGACCCTGGCCGCGCTGGAGGTTGAAGGCTGGCACGTCGCGCCGTCAGCCAGGGCGGTGCAGCTGACGATGAACCGTGACGGCATTCGCGATTTTGCCGCGATGGAGCTGGCGCTCATCACCTCAAAATACCGCTTCGCCGAAAGCCGCGAGGAGGCGATCGCCGCCGCGGCCGAAGTCGGCCTGCCGTGCGTGGTGAAGCCGGTCATGTCGAGCTCGGGTAAGGGCCAAAGCACGGCGAAGGACGCGGACGAAGTCGGCAAGGCCTGGGACTATGCAGTCGAGAAGATGCGCGGCGACCGGCCGCGGGTGATCGTCGAGGAATTCATCAAGTTCGACAGCGAGATCACGCTTCTCACCATCGCGACCAAGGACGGGGTACTATTCTGTCCGCCGATCGGCCACCGCCAGGAGGCGGGCGACTATCGCGAAAGCTGGCAGCCGGCCGCCATCTCGCAAGGCGCGCTTCAATCGTCCCGCCACCAGGCGCGCAAGGTGGTCGAAGCGCTCGGCGGCTATGGCATCTTCGGGGTCGAGTTCTTCGTTTCCGGCGACCAGGCGATCTTTTCCGAGCTTAGCCCCCGCCCGCACGACACCGGGATGGTCACCCTGATCTCGCAATTTCCGAACGAGTTCGAGCTTCACCTGCGCGCGATTCTCGAACTTCCGATCCCGTCGATCGAGCTTGCCGGCCCGTCAGCATCGGCGGTGATCCTGGGCGATCGGGAAAGCGACAAGTTCAGCTTCGAGGGCGTCGCCGAAGCGCTTGCTCTCGGCGCATCGCGCAACCCCGTCGATGTCAGGCTGTTCGCCAAGCCAACGACCCTGCCCAATCGGCGGATGGGCGTCGCCTTGGCCCGCGCGGAAACCATCGAAGATGCAGTCGAACGCGCCAAGGCTGCAGCCGCTCGCGTCAAGATTCGTTATGACCGGTGAAGGAGGAAGCATGATCCGCTCACTCACACTGGCGCTGTTGGGCGCCGTCGCGCTCGCGGGATGCAACGATCAGGGCCCGCCGCAGAACCAGACGAAGATTCGCGTGACCAGCGCCGAGCAACAGCAACTGCATCAGCTCGACGCCGTCAACCTCGCCATCGGCCTCAAGCGCGCGATCTACGATGCCGGCTACACCTGCAAGCGCGTCACCGATGCCGGCTTCGTCGGCACCTACGAGAACCTCGACATGTGGATGGCGCACTGCGTCTACGACGGCGGGCAGCCGCGCGACTGGGCGGTGTTCGCCGGTCCCGATGGCAGCGCGCAGGTCCGTGACTGCAAGGATGTGCCCGGAAGCGGGCTACCCGATTGCGTGATCAAGGAGCGCCCGAAGGGCAAGTTCGACGAGCCGAGTAAGCCCTAGCCCGGATTGCTCGGGTTGCACTGGCGCGTTTCCTTATACTCGCCAGAGGCGGACCGTTCCTTGATCGTCACGCAATTGCCCTGACGCACTTCCTCGCGCCAACTTCCGTCCGGATTGGTCACGCGGTTGCCCGCCTTGGGCACGCGCTTGCCGTCCTTGATCTCGTAGCTCCAGCCCTTCGGGGTCTGCTGGCTCTGGGCCGAGGCGGCGGTGGCATAACCAGCCGTCGCGGCAAGCGCGACCGCGCCCAATACCAGCGCTCTTTTGGCGGTTCTGTTCATCACACGACTCCTCATGGTCCCGATTACCGTTTCGGGGGTGAACCGGACGTGAAACGGTTCGTCAGCTTAAATATCTCTAACCGCCCCGCTTCTCCAGCTTTCCATGTCGGATGCGGAGGACGGAGTCGCAATGGCCGAGGGTGGATTCGCGATGCGCGACGATCAGCGCGGCTGGGCGCGGCTTCAACGAACGAAGCCTGTGGAGCAGCGCTGCTTCGCTCTGGGCGTCGAGTGCGGCAGTCGCCTCGTCGAGGATGAGCAAGCTGGGTTTCCGAAGCAGCGCGCGGGCAATGACCAGCCGCTGGCGCTCTCCGCCGGAAAGCTGGCTTCCGCGATCGCCGACACTCTCGTCGAGTGCGCCCGCGAATGCGCGGATGCGTTGGCTGAGCTCGACCGCGTCCAGCGCCGCCCATAATTCCTCGTCCGATGCGGTCGCCCCCTCCGCGAGCAGGTTCGCACGGACGCTGTCGTTGAACACGCTTCCTTCCTGACCAACGTAGCCGAGCCCTGCGCGCCATTGCTCGAGCTCGCGGTCCTGCAGGCGTGCGTCATCCACGCTGACCTGGCCGTCGGTCGGCTCCAGCAGGCCGGCGACCAGGTCGAGAAGCGTCGTCTTGCCGGCACCGGACGGCCCAGCAAGCCCGAGCCACTCCCCTGGCTTGACCGTCAGCGACGTCCGCTTGAGCCCAAGCCCTGGCTGGTGCTCGAAACCCGCAGCTTCGAGCCTCAGCTCTGCCCATTTGAGTGGGACATCGGACGAGGGGGCCGGCTCCCCTGCCACAAGGCCGCCGATGCGGCGTTCGATGGCGGCGAACGACGGCGCCATCGCTGCGATATTTTGAGCCGCCTGCTGTAGCTGCTGCGCCGGGTTGCTCATCCGCGCGAACAGAATGAGGGCCGCGATCAGCACCGGAAACGGGAGGTGTAGTACCCGCACGCCGATAAACAGAAGGAGGGCCGCGGTCAGCGCGGCACCGAGCGCGGCAAGCTGCTGCGCCGATGAATAATCGCGCGTGAAGCGAACCACCTGCGATCCCGCGGCATCGAGGGTGCGTCCATATTCGGCGAGGAACGGCCCAACCGTGCCTTGGGCAAGCGCCGCTTTCAGGCCCGCGTGCAGTCGAAATCCCGATTCTGCGCTTTCGCTCGCCGACTCCTGGATGGCGATTCCGCTCAGGACTCCGCGCCGAAACCAGCGCGTGGCGGCGATTCCACCTACCGCCAAGATGGCAACCGCGACCAGGGTGAGCGCGGGAGAAAGAATGGACGTCAGCGTGAGCTGTACCAGCAGCATCGTCAGCGCGACCACGAACTGCTGCGCATATTGCATCGCGAGGGTCGAGCGCGGGACGTCGCTCAGCAGCAGGGACTGCATCCCGGCCTGGCCCACTTTACTGGCGAAGCTCCAGCCGCGCGCGGCCAGCGTGGCGGCGGCGCGCAGCTTCAGCGACCGCTCGTAACCGGTCTGCAAGCGGCTGGTCAGGACATCACGGGCGTAAAGGAGCGCCGATCGCGCGGCCATCGCGCCCACGAACAGCGCGAGCGCGATTATGAAGCGCTGGCCTGGCGCGATATTCACGAGCCAGGGCGCGAATTGGCCGATCCGCGCACTGTCCTCGCCGATCGCGACCGACGCCAGCGGCACGATCATTAGCAGGCCGGAGCCCTCGGCGACGGCGGCGAGCAGAATCACGCCAAGCGCGAGCCACAGCCCCGCGCCAGCGTAAGTTCGATAATCGTGGAGGAGCGCGCGAATGCCGCGCTGCTCGGCCCGGTTCATGGAATGACCGGGCGCGTGCGTGCCTTAGCCCTGCCGCGCCTTGAAGCGACGGTTCGTCTTGTTGATGACGTAGGTGCGCCCGCGACGGCGGATCACGCGGCAATCCCGGTGGCGCGCCTTCAGCGACTTCAAGCTATTGCGAATCTTCATGGCCGGGCGCCTGCCTCGTAATCTCGTGTTTAGGTTATTGGAAAGGTCCGAAAACCGGCCGTCCCCCTAGAGAGCGGCCTTGGCGAAGTCAAGCCGCGAGGGCGCTCGTTTCGGAACCATAAGGCCTTGGTGCGGTTAAATTCCTGCCAAACAAGGCAGCGGGAGGGCTCGTGTAACAGGAGGCCCTCATGAGAAGACTTATCATTGCAACCCTGCTCGCGGGAGGCGCGGCCCTGGCGGGCTGCGCGACGGTCCCGCCCCCGGCGACGATCGCCGCGGCCGGCGGCGTTTGCGGCAGTTATGGCTATATCGATGTCAACAACGACGGCTACATCACCGGCGACGAGTGGAACACGTTCCGCACCAGAAGCTACGGCGACTGGGACCTCAATCACGATGGCCGCGTGAGCCAGAGCGAGTTTGAGTCCTGCTATCGGGGCGGCGGCTTCTACCGCACCACCTACTACAACCCCGACTATTGGAATTATTATTGGCGTGGATTCGACGCCAATGGCGACGGCTATCTCAGCGCCGACGAATATTGGGGAACGTCGAGCTGGGCGACGATCGATCGCAACCACAATGGCCGGATCGATTCCGACGAATGGGTCTGGTGGACCCCGTAATTCTTCAACCTGGAGGCCCGGCGCTCATGGCGGTGCCGGGCTTCCTTACTTTTCCGCGCTGAGCTTACGCTCCCAGGCGAGCGCGTCGGCGACGATCCGGTCGATGTCCTGATATTGCGGCTTCCAGTCGAGCGCTTCGCGAATGCGATCGTTCGCGGACACGAGCTCGGGCGGGTCACCAGCGCGCCGACCTTCCATGACCCGCTTCAACGGCATGTTGGTCAGCCGGTCTACCGCATCGAGTACGTCGAGCACCGACAGCCCACGGCCGTAGCCGCAATTCACGACGAGATTCTCGTCCGGGTGGTCGATCAGCCATTGCAGCGCCTGGACGTGGGCGGCGGCGAGATCGCTGACGTGGATATAGTCGCGGATGCAGGTGCCGTCCGGTGTCGGGTAATCGCTGCCGTAGACCGCGACATGCGCGCGTTTGCCCACCGCGGCTTCGACCGCAACCTTGATCAAATGGGTGGATCCGGGACCCGCCTGCCCTGACCGGCCCTGAGGATCGGCGCCCGCGACGTTGAAATAGCGCAGCGCGCCATAATTGAACGGATAGGCCGCCGCGGCATCCTCGAGCATGCGCTCGGTCATCAGCTTGGAAGCGCCATAGGGATTGATCGGCTGCTTCGGATCGCCCTCGCGGATGGGAACGCTCTCCGGCTCGCCGTAGACCGCGGCGGTTGAGGAAAAGAGGATGTGCTTCACGCCGGCGTCGACCGCGGCGGTCAGCAGGGAATGCGTCGCGACGGTGTTGTTGCGATAATAATCGAGCGGCTTTTCAACCGATTCCGGAACCACGATCGATCCGGCGAAATGCATGATTGCGCCGATCTTCTGTTCCTTGAGGGCCCGGTTGACCAGCGCCCCGTCAGCGATCGACCCTTCGAAGAACGGTATATCGTCGGGCACCAATTCGCGTCGGCCAGTCGACAGGTCGTCGATCACGGCGACCGTCCAGCCGGCATCCTTCAACGCGAGCACCGCATGGCTGCCGATGTACCCGGCGCCGCCGGTGACCAGAACGTTGGGCTTTTGCATGAAGCGCTGGCTAGCGAAGCGCATTTGCCTCCGCTACCCCTTCTTACCGAAGATTATCGGGGAGGCAGTCGATGGGACGAGTATTGGCGATCGGCATCGCGGGCGCGGCGGCGCTCCTGGCAGGTGCGGCTGAGGCCCAGACGACCGGCGAGATGACGATCTACTCCAAGGGTCATTTCAAAGGGGCGAACCTCGGCCTCGCCGGCCCCCTTACCAACATAGACCCTGTGTTCACCGCAAAGAGCATCCAGATCACGCCGGGCTCGGCCTGGGAAGTGTGTAGCGGAAAGACGTTCACGGGCTGCAAGCGGATCGACAAATCGGTTGAAAGCGGGATCTTTTCGGTGCGCTCGGCGCGCCCGATCGCGCCCGTGATCGCGACCCGCGTCGGCCCGGGGATAACGGAAGGCCCGGACGGAACGATCGAGCCTCCCAACCAGTCGCTGCGCGGGCTCGCGAGCGAGTTCTTCGTCGCGCCCAACCAGGGCGGCCAACGCGTCGGCGTGCCCGACAACCGGCCGGAGAATATGCGCAAGGCCGCCGACCAGTTCTGCCAGGCGGCCGGGTGGCGCCAATCGGTGCATGCCCGCGTCCAGCAGGTAGGCGCCGTCTATTATCTCGTCGACGTTCTGTGCTCGAACGACGCCGGCTAGCGAGCCACGCAAGGTTGCGGGTGACCCAAATTCGGCTATCAGGCCCCGCGACTTTCCCAGCCAGTTAAACGAGTACGGCCATGGCAATCACGATTTCGAGCTCATTCGACGCGGGCAACATCCGCGTCGCCAACCAGGATGGCGACCGCTTCGACCTCGAAATCGTGGCGGACCACATGTCCGATTTCTACCAGTGGTTCTACTTTCGTCTTGCTGGCGCAGCCGGCCGCGAAGTGACCCTGCGCATCACCAACTGCGCCGCTTCGGCCTACCCGCACGGCTGGCCCGACTACAAAGGCGTGATGAGCCTCGACCGCGAAGAATGGGTCCGGATCACCGACACAAGCTACGCGAACGGCGTGCTGACGATGAAGCTGACCCCGCCGCAAGATGTGGTGTGGATCGCTTATTTCGCGCCTTACTCGATGGAGCGGCATCACGACCTCGTCACCCAAACCGCGCTTATCCCCGGCGTTGGCTATCGCTCGCTCGGCAAAACTCTCGACGGCCAGGACATCGACTGCCTGACGATCGGCGAAGGCTCCTTGAACGTGTGGCTCTACGCCCGCCAGCACCCGGGCGAGAGCATGGCCGAATGGTGGATGGAAGGCGCGCTCGAGAAGCTCGTCGATGAGGATGACCCGATCGCCCGCGTGCTGCGCAAGAAATGTACGTTCCGCGTCGTTCCCAACATGAACCCCGATGGATCTCGGCGCGGCCACCTGCGCACCAACGCGGTCGGCGTGAACCTCAACCGCGAATGGCATGCGCCTTCGGCGGAGAAGAGCCCGGAAGTCCTGTGCGTGCGCAATGCAATGGACGAGACCGGGGTCGATTTCGCGATGGACGTCCACGGCGACGAGGCGATCCCCGCAAACTTCCTTGCTGGCTTCGAAGGCATCCCGTCGCACACCGACCGGCAACAAAAACTGTTCGAGCTGTTCGGCGAAACGCTGGAGCGGCTGTCGCCCGATTTCCAGCGGCAGAAGGGCTATGAAATCTCCGCGCCGGGCGAAGCGAACATGAGCATGTCGACCACGCAGCTGGCGGAACGCTACGGCTGTGTTTCGATGACGCTCGAAATGCCATTCAAGGATAACTTCGACCTTCCGGACGAGGTTTACGGCTGGTCGCCGCAGCGCTCGAAATACCTCGCTTACGCCTGCCTCGACGCGCTCCACGCGATCCTTCCGCAGCTTTCGGCGGCGACCGCCCAGCGCGATTCCGCCAAGCGCGAGAAGGTCGAAGCTTAATGCCGGCTCTTGTTCTCCTGCGGCACGGACAGTCGCAGTGGAACCTCGAGAATCGCTTCACCGGCTGGTGGGACGTCGACCTTAGCGATCAGGGGATCGCCGAAGCGCGCGCCGCCGGGGCACTGCTCCGCGACAAGGGCTTCGACTTCGATTGCTGCTTCACCAGCGTCCTGACGCGCGCCATTCGCACCCTCCACCTGGTGCTTCACGAAATGGACCGGCTCTGGCTCCCGGTGACCAAGGACTGGCGCTTGAACGAGCGCCACTACGGCGGGCTGACCGGCCTCAACAAGCAGGAGATGATCGACAAGGTCGGTGCCGAGCAGGTCAAGATCTGGCGCCGCTCGTTCGACATCCCACCGCCACCACTGGAGGCGGACAGCCCCTACAACGTCAGCCGCGACCGCCGCTACGCCGGGATCGACGTGCCGCAGACCGAAAGCCTCAAGGAAACGATCGCGCGCGCGGTGCCTTATTACGAGCGTGAGATCGCGCCGGCGCTGAAGTCGGGCAAGCGCGTGCTCGTCGCCGCCCACGGCAATTCGCTGCGCGGGATCATCAAATATCTGTCCGAGATCGGCGATGATGAGATTGTCGGGCTCGAGATCCCGACCGGGAAACCGATCGTCTACGACCTTCGCGACGACCTCTCGGTCGAGCGCCGTTACTACCTCGACGACGAATAGCTAGCGGCGCAGCGCAAAGACTCCGTTGGCCGATCCGTTGGTCATCGTCCCGCCCGCCGACGATCGTGCCGTAGTAATGGGACTGGCCGCCGCCGGCATAGGCGAAGTTGATATAGCCGTCGGAATCGACACTCCACGTGCCTCGTTCATCGCCATTGTCGACGAACGTTCCGTCGGATGCGAAATCCCACCACGATCCGTCGCTGTCAAAGCCGTCGATCCCGCGCCAGTCGGTCTGCCCCGTCCAGCGTCCGACATAATCCTGCGCTGTCGCGGCCTGCGCCGGTGGTAATGGCAAGGTCGCCGCAGCGGCCACGGCCGCCGCCAGCAGAATGTGCTTCAATCTGGAAGCCATTTCCCCCTCCTTTTTTACGCGGCTTCAGCCTTTCTTCGGTACATTTCCTGGTCGGCCCGCGCGATGACTTCGTCCGCGCTGTCGCCCGGCGAGATCATCGTCACCCCGATCGCAACGCTTAAGGGAAGCTGTTCCCCGTCGTGGGTGAAGCCGCGCCCGGCAATGACGTCGACCAGCCGCTGGGCGGCCTCGTGCGCCTTTTCGCTATCGGAATGGGCGAGCAGGATACCGAATTCGTCGCCGCCGATGCGCGCGACGACGTCGCTCTTGCGAACGCCGCCGATCAGCATGTCGGCCGCCTGGATCAGGGCCTGGTCGCCGGCCTGGTGGCCGAAGCTGTCGTTGATCATCTTCAGCCCGTCGAGGTCGACGTAGAGCATCGCCGATGGCTCGCTGTAGCGGCTTGCCCGGTCGATGAAGCGCTCCAGCGCGCGCATGAAGCCGCGGCGGTTGGGGAGATTGATCAGCGCGTCCTGATGGGCGAGCTGGTCGAGTTGCTCGACGCGCGCCTGCAGCTGCGCGACCTTGCCGCGCAGTTGGTCGATCTCGTCGATCAGGCGGTCCACGTTCGGACCGTCGGTCAGCTGGTCAGACATTGCCCCCCGAGCCGGTTTTCGTCTGCCGCCAAGTCATAGCGCGATTCCAACCCCTTGAAAATGTTGGTGCTTGACCGCGGAAATCACCTCGCGAGCATCACCGCGGCCAAGCCGTGATTGCCTAGCCAGAATCCTCACCCTAAACGAGCCTCTTCCAGGCAATTGCGTCAAGGCGGGACAATGCATGACGATGGGCCGCTGGTCGGCATCATCATGGGCAGCAAATCCGATTGGGAGACGATGCGCCATGCCGCCGAGACGCTGGAGACGCTTGGGGTCCCCCACGAAACCAAGGTCGTCTCCGCCCACCGCACACCGAAGCGCCTCTACGATTATGCCCATTCGGCCAGGGATCGCGGCCTCAAGGTCGTGATCGCGGGCGCCGGCGGTGCGGCGCATCTCCCCGGCATGACGGCGTCGATGACCTCGCTTCCGGTGCTTGGCGTTCCGGTCGAAAGCCAGGCGCTCAAAGGCATGGATAGCCTGTTGTCGATCGTCCAGATGCCGGCCGGCATCCCGGTCGGCACGCTCGCCATCGGCAAGGCCGGGGCGATCAACGCCGCGCTCCTCGCTGCGGCGATGCTCGCCACCACCGACGATGCGCTTGCGGCGCGGCTCGAGGCATGGCGCGAAAATCAGACTGGGTCGGTGGCCGAAGCGCCGGAATGACTGCCTCGCCCGGTTCCACGATCGGTATAATCGGCGGCGGCCAACTTGGCCGAATGCTCAGCATGGCGGCGGCGCAGCTCGGCTACAAATGCCACATCTTCGATCCGCACGAGCACGGTCCCGCCGCGCAGGTGTCTGCCAGGTTCACCCGCGCCGCCTACGACGATGTCGAGGCGCTGAGGAAGTTTGCGAGCGAAGTGGATATCGCAACCTACGAGTTCGAGAATTTGCCGGTCGGCCCGCTCGAGGTCCTCGGCGACAAGCTCAGGCCGAGTGCGCGCTCGCTCGCCATCGCGCAGGACCGCGCGAAGGAGAAGGAGTTCATCGAACGCTGCGATGCACGTGTCGCTCCGTGGCGCGCGGTATCGACCCTCGAAGAGATGGAAGCCGCGGTCGCTGCGCTGGGCACCCCGGTCGTGCTGAAAACCCGACGCTACGGCTATGACGGCAAGGGTCAGGCGTGGATCCGCGATCCGGCCGAGGCCGCCGCGGCCTGGGAAGCGATCGGGCGCGAGCCTGCCGTTGCCGAGGCGGGCGTGGACTTCACCGCCGAATTTTCGGTGATCATCGCGCGCTGGGCCGATGGCCGCCACTGCTTCTGGGATTCAGCCGAGAACCAGCATGGCGAGGGCATCCTCCGTCGTTCGACCGTGCCGTGCAGCGACGCAGTCGCGGTGCAGGTCGAGGAAGCGCGCGAAGCGACGCTCAGGATAGCCGAGGCGCTCGATCACATCGGCGTCCTCACCGTGGAGTTCTTTGCCAGCGAGACGGGCCCGGTCGTCAACGAGATCGCGCCGCGCGTGCACAACAGCGGGCACTGGACGATCGAAGGCGCGGTGACCTCGCAGTTCGAGCAGCATATCCGCGCGATCTGCGACCTTCCGCCCGGCTCGACCGCACTGGCCGGCAGCGGCGCGACGATGGACAACCTCATCGGCCGCGATGTCGATCGCTGGGCCGAACTCGTCGCCGAGCCCGATCTCCACGTCCACATTTACGGCAAGGGTGAAGCGCGCCCCGGCCGCAAGATGGGCCATGTGACGCGGGTGAAGTAGCCTAGCTCCGAAGGCCGCACTCGTCCTTGCCGACGCGCTTCGCCGTTTCGACGGCATAAGCGCTCCACTTGTCCTTCCGGAACGCTTCCCAGGTCGCGGTGAATTCGTCCGGCCCGACCCGGCGGATTGTCTCGCGCACGCGCATCGACCCGCCGCTCGACAGCGCATTGCCTTCGAGCACCAGCGCGTTGTCCGCCCAGCCGGGCGAGCGCACGACAGCATATGTGCCGCTGACGTCGAATATGGTGCGGGTCAGTTCGCCCGTGCTGCCGTCAACGCCCCATACGTCCTTCGAACCGAACCCCGGCGTGGCCGAGACCGCAACGCCCGAAATCCATTTGTCGCCGACGAACGGCTGGACCGAATAGCAGACCCGCAACGGGTCGCCGCCCGCTGGGTCGACCGACACCACGCCCCAAGTCCCAACGAGATACGTGAGAAACTGGTCGGCTTGCGCCTGGCCGCCGGCCGGCGCGGCGGCGAGCAAAAGGGCAGCGGAAATAAGCAACATGGTCGGGCCTCCAGCGACGCACTGGCGAACCGATCGGCGACAGGGTCAACCGCGTATCGATGAATGCCGCCGCATCGCGCACGAGCAGCGGCGCGAACCTACGGCGCCTCTACCACCTCGATCGGCATGCCGAGCTTCTCCAGCTGTGGCCTGACCGTCGCCGCGTCGCCGACGACGATCCACACAAAGCCCTTGGGGTCGAGCGCGCCGCGCGCGGCCCGGTCGAGCGAGGCCCTGGTCTGCGCGCGATACTTGCCGGCAAGCGTCTCGTAATAATCGTCAGGGCGGTCGAGCACGTCCATGTTCATGAGCGCGCCGAGCACCGCGCCCGACGTTTCGAACTGGCCTGGCAGGCGGTTCACGTCATTCTCGACCGTGCGCTTCAGCTCCTCGTCGGTAACGCCGTTGGTGGTCAGGAACTGGCTGATCTGACTGTTGAGCTCGGCCAGCGCCTCGCCCGTCTTGTCGGCCTGGACCGGCGCAGTCACCGCATAAGGCACCGCATGCTCGAGCACCGTCGCGTCGCCGTTGACGCCGTACGACCAGCCCTTGGTCTCGCGCAGATCCATGTTGAGCCGCGACAGGAAGGTCCCCCCCAGCACTTCGTTGGCGGTGTCGAACGGAACGATGTCGCCCTTGGGGTCGATCGGCAGCAATTCCGCGCCGAGGATGGTCGACTGCGGAGCGCCCGGGCGGTTGACCAGCAGGATGCGCGGGCTCGTCGGGCGCGGCACCGGTGCGGCGAAATTCTTGACGCCCTTGGGCATCGCCGGCGCGGTCCAATTGCCGAACCGCGCTTCGAGCAGCGGCTGCACTTCGCTCAGCGGCCGATCGGAGACGACGAAAATCTTGGCGTTATCGGGACGGAGCCAGCGCTGCTGGAAGCGGATCAAATCGTCGCGCGTGAACTTCGCGATCGCCTTGGGATCGCCGCCGCCCGGCCCGCCATAGGGGTGGTTCGGACCGTAGAGCACGTCGGGCAGCACGCGATGCGCAACCCGGGTCGGGTCCTTCTGCAACTGCGCGATCGACGTGAGCTTCAGCGCGCGGACGCGGTCGATATCGCCCGGCCGGAAGGCGGCATCCTCGGTCACGTCGCGCATCAGGTCGAGCGACGGGGCGAGGTTCGGCGACAGCGCATTCAGCGATACGTAGGACCGGTCGCCGGCATTGCTCGTGCCGACATCGGAGCCGAGCCGCTCCTCGGCCTCGGCGAATTCCTGCGAGCTCAGCTTCGACGTTCCTTCGTCGAGCAGGTCCATGGCCATCGCCGCGAGCCCGCGCTCCTGCGGCGCATCTGCCGCGGTGCCGGCGTCGAACGACAGCGCAACCTGCGTCACCGGGACCGACGTGCGCTGGACGTAATCGAGCGGGATTCCGTTCGCGAGCTTGGTGTGCGTGATCGCCGGGAAATCGAGCGCCGCGAGCTCGCCCACCTGCGGGATCTGGCGAGTGCCTTTGACCGCGCCCGCGTCCTTGGCCTGGCCGGCCGCCTTCACCGGCTTGGACTCGGTGTAAGCGTCGCGATCGCCCGGCGCGAGGACGATCGTCAGCGCGGGCTTCTTGAGCCATTGCTGCATCGCGCTCGTGACCACTGCGGGCGTGATCGCCGCGTAAGAAGCAAGGGTCGTTTTATAAAAGTCGCTGCTGTGCGCGTAGGTCTGGCCTTCGGCGAGCGTGCCGGCTTTTCCGCCGACTTCCTCAAGCCCCCGGATGCGCCCCGATACTTCGGTCATCACCGCGCGCTCGACCTCGTCGGCGGTCGGTCCCTTCGCGATATAATCGGCGAGCACCTGGTCGAGCCGCTTGGACACGAGCGCGGGGTCGACCCCGGGCTTCACATAGGCGCTGACGTTGAAGATGCCGGCGCGCTGTAGCGGCGTCATGCTGGCGCTGACCGCGACCGCGATCTTCTCGTCGCGGACCAGGATCTTGTCGAGCCGGGAGCTGGCGAGGCCGCCGAGCACCGATCCGCCGATATCGAGCGCGGCGAGGCGCTTGTCGAGCAGGCCCGGCACCGCCCAGTAGCGCTGAATGATGGTGGTCGCGACCTGATCCTTCATGGTGATGGACTTGGGCGCTTTCAGCACCGGCAACGGCGCATTCGCCGGATGATTGACCGGCCCGGCAGGAATCGCGCCGAAATATTTCTCGACCATCGGCTTGGCCTGGGCCGCGGTCACGTCGCCGGCGATCACCAGCACCGCGTTGTTGGGGCCGTAGCGGTCGCGGAACCATTGCTTGACGTCGGCAAGGCTGGCCGCGTCGAGGTCGGCCATCGAGCCGATCGTGGTGTGATGATAGGGGTGGCCGGGCGGGAACAGCTGGCCGAACAGCTCATATTGGATGAGGCCGCCGGGGCGGCTGTCGTTCTGCCTCTTCTCGTTCTGGACGACGCTCCGCTGATTATCGAGAACGCCCTGCGTAACCGCGCCGAGCAGGTGCCCCATGCGGTCGCTTTCCATGAACAAGGCGCGGTCGAGAGCCCCCGTCGGCACCGTCTCGTAATAGTTGGTCCGGTCGTAGGAGGTCGTCCCGTTATAGTCGGTCGCGCCGACTTCCTGGAGATAGTTGAAATAGTCGCCGGCAAGATTCTCGGTCCCGTTGAACATCAAATGCTCGAACAGGTGGGCAAAGCCGGTCTTGCCCCGGGGCTCGTCCTTGGAGCCGACATTGTACCACATGCTGACCGCGACGACCGGCGCCTTGTGATCCTCGTGAACAATGACCGTCAGGCCATTGGCGAGCTTGAACGTCGAATGCGGGATCGAGACCTGCTTGACCAGCGACGGGATCGGGACCGACGTCGGCCCGACGGGCGTTGCCGCAAGTGCCGGCTGCGTGAGAATCGTCGCGGACGCGAGCAGGGCAAAGCGGCTCGAAAAGCGCATCAACTTGAAATCTCCGGTGATTTTGTGGCGGCCGACGCGGAACTTAGCGTCCGATGGGCCGAGCGCAACGGCTGTAATCTTTTGCGCTCCGGCTTTTCGACCAAAGAGAGATTGTGAACGTTACCGAGTCGCTGTCTTCACGTTGCAACAGAAATGCTGTTACGGCCCCGGCACTGTCTCGACCGAGTCCGAGCGTTCGACGGAGCCGGTATTCTCCGCCGATCGAACCGCGTCTGGACCGGCACCGGTCCCGCTGGCCGGGCATGAAGGAGCGGAGGACTATCCATGCCATTCATCACTGCCAAAGACGGCGCGCAGATCTTCTACAAAGATTGGGGTCCGAAGAGCGCTCAGCCGATTCACTTCCATCACGGCTGGCCGCTGAGCGCCGACGACTGGGACGCGCAGATGATCTTCTTCCTCAACGAGGGCTATCGCGTCGTCGCTCACGACCGCCGCGGCCACGGCCGCTCCGAGCAAACCGACAGCGGCAATGAGATGGACACCTACGCGTCCGACGTCGAAGACCTCGTCAACGCGCTCGACCTTCGCAACGCGATCCACGTCGGCCATTCGACCGGCGGCGGCGAAGTTGCCCATTATGTCGCGCGCGCCGAGCCGGGCCGGGTTGCGAAAGCGGTGCTGCTGGACGCCGTCCCACCGGTGATGGTCAAGAAGGAGTCGAACCCAGGCGGCACGCCGATCGAGGTGTTCGACGGCTTCCGCAAGGCGCTCGCCGACAACCGCGCCCAATTCTATCTCGATATTGCGAGCGGGCCTTTCTACAACTTCAACCGCGTCGGCGTGACTCCGATCGAGGGCCTGATCCGCAATTGGTGGCGGCAAGGCATGATGGGCAGCGCCAAGGCCGGCTACGAGTGCATCAAGGCCTTTTCGGAAACCGACTTCACCGAAGATTTGAAGTCGATCCAGGTGCCGGTGCTGGTGATCCATAGCGAGGACGATCAGATCGTGCCTTATGCGGATGCGGGCCCGCTTTCTGCGCAATTGCTCCCGAACGGCAGCCTCAAGACCTACAAGGACCTGCCGCACGGCTGCCACGCGACGCACCCCGACCTGATCAACGCGGACATCCTTGCCTTCGCCCGCGGCGAACAGGTCGGCCTCAAACGCGAGGACGCGCCTGCGCTGATCGCCGAGCCGATCCCGGCGAAATGATGAAATCTGTTGTCGTTGCGTTGGCGCTGGCCGCCGCGACCATCCCGGGTACGGGGGTCGCGGCGGTCACGCCATTTCCGGCCAGCTTCCACGCGCAGGACGTCGAGACCAACGGCACGACGATCCATGTCCGCAGCGGCGGCCAGGGCCCGGCGGTGCTGCTCATCCACGGCTTCGGCGATACCGGCGACATGTGGGCGCCGCTCGCCGCGCGGCTCGCGAGGGATCATCGGGTCATCGTCCCGGACCTTCGCGGCATGGGCCTCTCTGGTCACCCCGAATCGGGCTATGACAAGAAGAACCAGGGGGTCGACATGGCGACCCTGCTCGCCGCGCTCAGGGTCGACGGCCCCGTCGACATGGTCACCCACGATATCGGCAACATGGTCGGCTACGCCTTCGCGGCGGAGAACCGTGGGCGGGTGAAGCGCTGGGTCGTGATGGATGCGCCGTTGCCCGGCCTCGGCCACTGGACGGACACCTTGCTCGACCATCGCACCTGGCATTTCGATTTTTGGGGACCGGACGAGGAAAAGCTCATCGCGGGGCGCGAGCGGCTCTATCTCGATCGTTTCTATAATGAGCTGTCCGCCGACCCGAAGCATATCGACGAAGACACCCGCGCCCATTATGCCGCGCTCTATTCGCGGCCCAAGGCAATGCACGGCGCCTTCTCGCAATTCGAGGCGTTCCGCCAGGACGCGGTCGACAACCAGAAGTTCGTGGCCGACGGGAAGCTGGCGATGCCCGTCCTCGCGATCGGCGGCGAGAAAAGCTTCGGCATTGGCTTTGCCAACGAGATCCAGTTCGCGGCGGACAACGTCACCGCGCTCAGCGTCGCCGATTCCGGCCACTGGTTGATGGAAGAGCAGCCCAAGCAAGTGATGGACGCGATCGAGGCCTTCATCCGAAAGGGCGAGGCAGCCAAGTGACCGACGACCGGGGACCGACTTATGCCACCCGCGGGGACCAGATGTTCCCGCGCTTCACCGACGAGGAAATCGAGCGGATCGCCCGCTTCGGCGAACGCCGGGATTTCAAGGCCGGTGACATGGTCGCGCGGCTTGGGGAAGTCGGCCCGGGAATGATGCTCGTCCTATCCGGCAAAATCGAGGTCACCTCGCCCGAGCATGGCCAGGCGACCCATATCGTTACTCATGAGCGCGGCAATTTCATCGGCGAGCTCGCGCAGCTCTCCGGCCGCCCGTTCCTGGTCAACGAACAAGCGCTGACCGACGTCGAAGCAGTCGCCATTCCCGCCGACCGGGTTCGGGCTCTGCTGATCGCCGAAGCGGGGTTGGGCGAGCGCATCATGCGTGCGCTGATCCTCCGCCGCATGGGCCTCATCGAAACCGGCGCCGGACCGATCATCGTGGGGTCGGACAGCAACGCAGACGTCCTTCGGCTGGTCAATTTCCTGCGTCGCAATGGCCATCCGTACCAGAATTTGGATCCTGCCAACGACGCGTGCGCGCGGACCCTGGTCGAGCGGTTCCAGGTCTCCGATGAGGAACTGCCGATCGTCCTTTGCCCGACCGGGCAATTGCTCCGCAATCCAAGCGAGGACCAGCTCGCGCGCTGCACCGGCCTGCTCGGCCCGATCGACGCCGACCGCCTCTATGATGTCGTGATCATCGGTGCCGGGCCGGCGGGGCTCGCCACCGCGGTCTATGCAGGCTCGGAAGGCCTGTCGGTGATGGCCATCGACTGCCGCTCGTTCGGCGGCCAGGCGGGCGCGTCGGCGCGGATCGAAAATTACCTCGGCTTCCCGACCGGCATTACCGGCATGGCCCTGATGGGCCGGGCGTTCAGCCAGGCGCAGAAGTTCGGTGTCGACATCGCCATTCCCGACGAAGCGGTGAAGCTCGAATGCGGCAATGACCCGTGCCACCTCGTGCTCGCCACCGGCGAGAAGGTTCAGGCGCGTTCGGTCGTGCTCGCCACCGGCGCCCGCTACCGCCGCCTGGAGGTCGACCGGCTCGAGGAATTTGAAGGCTCCTCGGTCCATTATTGGGCCTCCCCGCTCGAAGCCGACCTTGCCGCTGGGCAGGACGTCGTGCTCGTCGGCGGCGGCAATTCAGCAGGCCAGGCGACAGTCTTCCTCGCCAGCCGCGCGCGCCACGTCACGCTCGTCGCGCGGCGCCCGCTCGAGCAGACCATGTCGCAATATCTGATTGAGCGGATCACCAGCCAGCCCAACGTCGACGTGGTGATCGGCTGCGAGGTCGGGGCGCTTGAAGGCGAGCCCGGCGCGCTCGAAGCGATCACGATCCGCGAGCGCTCGTCGGGTACCGAGACTCGCTATCCGGCTCGCTTCCTCTTCTCGTTCATCGGCGCGGAGCCCAACACCGACTGGGTGCAGAGCTCGGGCATCAAGCTCGACGAACGCGGCTTTGTGCTCACTGGCGACGAGGCCGGGTCGGACCGGCTGCCGCTGGAAACCAGCCGGCGCGGCATCTTCGCCGTCGGCGATGTCCGCTCGACTTCGGTCAAGCGCGTCGCCGCCTCGGTCGGCGATGGCGCGCAGGTCGTTGCCGCGATCCACAAATATCTCGCGGCGGCGCCAGTAGTCGCCCAGGTTGTCGAGCCGGAGCCACAGCGCGCCGCGGCCGAATAAAAGCTAGCTGACCGCTCCGTAGGCGACGAGTATCGCCGCGACGATGAAGCCCAACGCCGCAAGCGCGCCGGCCAACCTTCCACGAGCGGTCGTCGCGGCCTTGAACTCACGCATTGCGAAAATCGCGAAGCCGACCAGCGCCAGGACGGCGGTCGCGAGCAACGCCCGCGCCGCATAGCCGCTGATCAGCCAGTAGAATAAGGCCGCGACCGTGGCCGATGCCGGGATGGTGATGATCCACGCGATCATCACATTGCGCGCGATCCCCCACCGCACCGCCGATGCGCGGCGCGCTGCGCCCGCGCCGATCACGCACCCGGTGATTGTGTGTGTCGTCGACACCGGGATGCCGAGATAGGAGGCGGCGAACAGCATGATCGAGCCTCCGGCCGAAGCCGAGAAGCCCTGATGCTGGTCGAGCTTGGTGATGCGCGTGCCCATTGTCTCGATGATCTTCCAGCCACCGCTCAAGGTGCCGAGACCGATCGCGACGTAGCAGCTGAGCGCGACCCAGTGCGGAACGTGGAATTCGCCGTGCAGATAACCGGTCGAGTAGAGCAGCACCGTAATGATGCCCATCGTCTTCTGGGCATCGTTGAGGCCGTGGCCCAGCGAATAAGCACCGGCGGAAACCAGGTGCAGCCCGCGGAACGTCTTCTCGGCCCCGCGCGAGCTTGCGCGCACGCCCAGCCAGCTCGTTCCCAGCATGATGGTCATGGTGAGGACCAGACCGAGGAGCGGCGACAGCACGATCGCGATCAGCGTCTTGTTGAGTCCCGCCCACTGGATCCCGGCGATGCTTGCATGGGCAACGCCGGCTCCGACGATCCCGCCCACTAGCGCGTGGCTCGACGAGGACGGAATGCCCTTCACCCAGGTGACGACGTTCCAGAACATCGCGCCCACGAGCGCGCCGAACACTACCGCTGGCGTGATCAGATCCTTGTCGATCAGTCCCTTGCCGATCGTGTCGGCGACCTTGTGCAGCTCGGGCCATTTCAGCGCGAGGAAGTAAGCCGCGAAGTTGAAGAAGGCGGCGAAGCCGACCGCCCAGACCGGCTTCAGCAACCGCGTGCCAACCACTGTTGCGATCGAGTTCGCTGCGTCGTGCAGGCCGTTCAGGAAGTCGAACGCCAGCGCGACGGCGATCAGCCCGACGAGCAGCGGCAGCGCAAGCTCATGCATGGGTCGTCAGATCCCGCGCCGTTCAGGCATGATCGATGACGATCCCGTCGATCTCGTTGGCGACATCCTCGAACGCGTCGGCGATTCGCTCGAGATGCTTGTAGGTCTCGCGCGCGACCATGAACTGCATCGGCTCGGGCTTGTTGTCCTGGAATGCTTTCTTGAGCCCCGCGGCGTGGATCACGTCGGCCTCGCTTTCCATCCGGACCAGTTTTTCGGTCAGCTCATGGATGCGGGGGCCGTTGCGGCTGATGTCGCGGAGCAGCGGGATGGCTTCGGCCACGATCCCCGCCGACTGGTCGATCAGCGCTACCATCTGCTTCATCTCGGGGGTGAAGGTCTTGAGTTCGTAAAGGTCGATCGCCCGGGCGGTGTCCTGGATCTCGTCGATCGCATCGTCCATCGCGCCGATCAGCGAGGTGATCGCGCCGCGGTCGAACGGGGTTAGGAAGGTCTTGCGAACGGTCCGAAGCACCTCGCGAATGACATCGTCCGCCTGGTGCTCGAAACGGTGGATCTCGCTGATATGCTCGGTCTGCGCTTTGCCCCCGTCGACGAGCTTGTTGAGCGCGTTGGCCGCGCCCACCACCGTCGCCGCATGGGCTTCAAACATGCCGAAGAAATCGCCGGTGCGTGGAAGCAGGCGCTGAAACCAGGCGAACATAGGCGTCCCCATCAACCCCGCCCTGACGCGGATGTGTCAGTTCCATGACAGGCTTTTCGCCGAGCGCAAGCGTCACTCGCCGCAGCCGCCATGGCAAACGGCGCGCGCCCGGCCAGGGGAGAGCCGAACGCGCGCCGCAACTGAGGCCGGACTTAGAAGCGCTCGCCGACCATCTCTTCGCTCTTCGCCCACAGCGCCTTGGCGCGTTCCGGGTCGAGTGCGTAGGGCCGGACGCCTTCCGCAACCGCACTGATTTGACCGTCAGTGACGTTGGTTGTGACGTGGCAATTTTCGCAATAGCGGCCGCCGATCTCTTCGGGATCGGCAACCACGCCCGCCCAGACTGATGTGGCTGCGCCTTCCGGAATCGTCTTCCACTCGAAGGTCGACATATCGAGGCCCGCGGCGCTCAGCAGTTCGTTGATCTGCTCTTCCGTCTGATGACGGCCGAGCTCGGTTGCGATTCCGCCCGGGTGGACTGCGGTCGCCGTCACGCCGCGATCCTTGTGCCGGCGATCGAACTCGACGGCGAACAGGATGTTGGCGGTCTTCGAGCGGCCGTAGGCGACATAGGGTTCATAGGCGGTGCGCTCGAAATTGGGGTCGTCGAGATCGACGTCGGAAAAGCGGTGGCCAGACGAGGCGAGGCTGACGACGCGGCCACCGTCGCGAATCAGGGGCTCTGTCCGGTTGATCAGCACGAAGTGCCCGAGGTGGTTGGTGCCGAACTGGGTCTCAAACCCGTCGGCGGTATGGCCGAACGGCGTCGCCATGACCCCGGCATTCGCGATGATGAGGTCGAATGGCCGCCCATCGGCGATCAGCTGGTCGGCGCCCGCGCGAACGCTTTTTAGGTCCGCGAGATCGATCTGGACCAACTCGATATTCTTCGCGCCGGCTTCCTTGAGCGCCCGCTCCGCCTTGGCGAGGTCGCGCGCAGTGCCGACGACGTTCGCGCCGTGCGCCGAAAGGGCACGCGCGGTTTCCACGCCAAGCCCGGCCGAAACGCCGGTCACCAGCACGCGCTTGCCGCTGAGATCGATGCCGGCAAGGACCTGGTCGGTGGTGGAGTGATAGCCGAACGCCGGCGAATCCTGGCTAAGCACGATGACGTCGTCGGACGACGTTCCGGGGAAGGTCACGTCATGGTCCTGGCCGAAATTGTCTTGGGCGGTGTCGAACTGGTCGAATGGGGTGATCATGGGGGTCTCCAAAGGCTGAAATTATCAGCGGCCTCGGGTTCGCTGCTCCAGCTGGGGGTTGCGGAACGATGCGCGAATCACTAGAACTGGAGGACGCCTCCGCTTAAATATGGAGGCACCCTCCGTTTTGCAAGAGATATTTTTGAGCCCCGATTCCACCCCTCTCAGAAAGCCCCGGGCAGACGCCGAGCGCAACCGCGCGAAGCTGCTCGATGCTGCCCGCGCCGCTTTCGGGGCGCATGGCGCTTCGGTCAGCATGGAGGAGGTTGCGCGCCAGGCCGGGGTCGGGATCGGCACGCTCTATCGTCACTTTCCCAACCGCGATGAGCTGCTGCTCGAAGTCTACCGAAGCGAGATCGCCCGCCTGTGCCAGGAGGCCGAAGCGCTCGCCGGGTCCAAACCGCCGCTTGAGGCCTTGCGCGCATGGTTGATCCTGTTCGTCGATCACCTCCAGGACAAAATCGCGCTCGGGGAAGCGGTCAAGGCGTCCGCCGGCGATGCCAAGGCCGATGCGACCGCGCAGCTGATGACCGCGCTCGACATTCTGGTCGCGCAGCCGATCGCACGCGGCGACATCGCCGATCCGGGGATCGAGCCGCTCGACCTGCTTCGCGCGCTTTACGGGGTCGCGACCACGACGCCTGGTCCCAATTGGGACGCTGCCGCTCGGCGCATGGTCGACATCCTGATCGCCGGCCTGAAGCGCTAGCAGGCAACGAACGCCCCAATCAGGCGTTGTGGGTGATTAAGGGCGAGTCGAGCACCGCCTCCTCCAGCGGGACAGACAAATGCACGCCTTCATAATCGAGGACGAATACCTCATCGGCCGGTCGCTCCAGGACGTGCTGGAGTCGCTCGGCTTTACATCGTTCAGCTTTGCGCGGTCCGAAGACACCGCGGTGATGGGCGCCCACGCGCAAAAGATCGACCTGATCACGGCCGACGTCCGCCTGCTTCCGGGGGACGGGCTCAAGGCGGTCGAGGAAATTTGCGCCAGCCGCGACATCCCGGTCATCTTCATCACCGGCTACAAGGAAGAGCTGGAGGAGCGCGCTCCCAATGCGACGGTCATCCAGAAGCCGGTGAACGAGCGCGAGCTCGCCGCCACCGTCCGCCGGGTCCTCGGCCAGGCCCCCGCGCTTACCTGATCTTATCCGCGCTCGACGAACCGGTCGGGCACCTCGATCTGCCCCTGGGCGACAAAGGCAGTGCCGCCGCCGACGTAGATAGAGCCGACCGCACCGCCTTCCAGCGTGACGGACGCGCGGATCAGGCTCGGCCGACCCATTTGCACGCCCTGGTTGATATCGATTCGGATCTCACCGTCGGCGATCCCGCTGCGCACGCCCGCCGCGCCGATCAGGGCCGCGGCCGCCGCACCGGTGGCGGGGTCTTCGGCGATGCCGAAGCTGGGGGCGAACATGCGCGCATAGACTTCGCTACCGTCGCTGAGGTCGCCCGCGAACAGATAGATTGCGGGACCCCAGGCTGTTTCGAGCAGTCGGGTCCAGGCATCCATGTCGAGCTTGGCCCGGTCGACGGTTCCCTGGTCCTTGAGCTGGACGAAGGTGAAATTGACCCCAAGGCTCGCGGCGAACACGTCCGCGATGTCGCGGGGGTGGAGCGACAGCAGCTCCGCCGCTTCTTCTTTCGATGGAACGCTGTCCGACATGTCAGGTCCACGATCGAGGCGAAGCCGCGCGGAATAGGAATCGCCCTTTTGCTCGACCACGACCGGCACCGGGCCAACGCCTTCTTCGAGCACGAGCGCCCCGGCTTCCCGAGCACCCGACATTGCCAGCACACAGGCCGTGCCGACCGTCGGATGCCCAGCGAACGGAAGCTCGCGCCCCGGCGTGAAGATGCGCACGTGGGCGGCATGGTTCGGGTCGTCGGGCGGAAGGACGAAGGTCGTCTCGGCGAAGTTGAACTCGCGGGTGATGATCTGCATCCCCTCAGCTGTCAGGCCGCGCGCATCGGTCAGCACCGCGAGCTGGTTTCCGCCGAACGCCGTGTCGGTGAACACGTCGACAATCATGAAGTCGTAGCGCATCGGCCTATTCCTTGATCAGCAGTTCGATTTCGATACTCGCGCCGAGCGGCAGCGCCGCCACGGCGACCGTCGTCCGCGCCGGGAAGGGCGCCTCGAACGCTTCCGCGTAAATGGCGTTGACCGCGGCGAAGTCCGCGATGTTCGTCAGGAACACGTTCGCCTTCACCACATCGGCGAACGACTTGCCGGCCGCCTCGAGCAAAGTGTTCAGGTTGGCGAACAGCTGCTTCGCCTCGGCCTCGACTCCGCCCTCGACTAGCTTGCCGCTGTTGGGATCGGCCCCGACCTGGCCGCTGAAGAAGATGAACCCGCCCGAGCGTACCGCGGGCGAAAATGGGCCGACGGGCGGGGGCAGTTGCTCCGAACGGATGGTGGAAAGCGGCATTGGTGTTTCCTTCGCTTAGCTCCCCAGCCCAGCGATCCCCTTTGACGGCGCGGATCTAGATCGGCTATTGTCATATTGCAATAGGACGATATGAAAAAGATCCGCGAGAAACAATTGAAAGCGCTGGCCAACGGTCACCGGCTCCAGATCATGGAACTGTTGAAGGCGCCGACCAAAAACTTCCGCCCGCAGGTCGACGGCGACCTGGAGATCGACGGCGTGTGCGCCGGCCGCATCGAGGAGAAGCTCGGTCTCGCCCAGCCGACCACCGCCCAGCATCTGAAAGCGCTGGTCGACGCCGGCTTCCTGATCCCCAAGCGGATCAAGAAGTGGACTTTCTACAAGCGCGACGAGACTGCGATCGCGAAATTCCTGAGCGGCCTCGCCGCAGACGTCTAATTTGCCGGCGTGAGCTTCGTGTTCAGCACCCAGCCGACATTGTCATTCTCGTCGGCGACCTCCCACCACAGGCCCTTCTTCTGCCCGGTCGGATAGACGATCGATCCGGCGGGGAGCGTGCGGATCACCTTGGCGCTCGCCGCCGCCGCGGTGCGCAGCGACACCAAAGCCTGGGCGATGAACGTCTTTGACGGGGTCGCTTCGGCGGTGCCCGCGCTGCCCGGCTGCAATAACCCGAGGTCGGTGACCATCTTCGAATAGGCCTGGATGAACGCCAGGGTCACGATCCGCCCGATGTCGGTGCTGTCATAGCCGCCGCCGACGATTCCGCCGACCGCGAAAAAGCCGCCGCCGCCGAAGCTCAGGCTGTTCTTTGCCGCATAGCCGTCCTGCACCGCGATCGTCTCGGTGGTGCGGACATTGGTCAGCGACAGGACGGTATTGGCTTCCATCTTGCGCGTGCTGATCCCGCCGAGCGCCGCGCCGAAGCTGCCGCCGACCATCCCGCCGATACCGGCGCCAATCGCGCTCCCGCCCGAATCCCGGTCGGCCGCCTGGACTTCGGCGACGAGGACATAATCGGCGGCCCTGATCTGCCCCTGCCCGACGTTCGACCCGCGCTGCATGCCGAGCCCGCCAGCGACGTCGCGCTCGCGTTGCGCGGCGCTGAGGCCCGATCCGCGATCGACCAGGTTGAAGCAGCCCGAGCGCTGGATCAGCACCTTCAAGAGCTTCTGCGGGCCGGCCAGCTGGAACTGCGTCCAGCCCGACGGATCGTCGCCATCCATCACCGACACGGTGCCGAGCTTGCGGACGCAATGCGGCACGTCGTTCATCATCGCCTGCTGCGTGCGCTGCGTATTCGATGGCTTGGCCAGCTGGGCCTGCGCCGGCATCGCCCATGCGATTGCGCTCATCGCCACCATCGCGCGGGCAGGCTTCGCAAATCGAACCATCATGTCCCCCCTCGATTCGTTTCCGAAACGACCTACCGCTTTAGCGGCGCGCGGGAAATGGGAAGGTCAGCCGCGCAGGCGGAGCTGCATGTAGAGAGAGTCCAGCCACCGCCCGAACTTATACCCGACCGATTTCATCCGCCCCGTTTCAACGAACCCGCACGCGCGATGGAGCGCGACCGATGCCGGCTCCGCGCCGCCAATCACCGCGATCATCTCGCGGAAGTTCGCGGCCTTCGCGGCCTTGATCAGCGCCTCGAGCATGGCGCGGCCGACTCCCCGCCCCAATCGCTCGGGGTGGACGTAGATGCTGTTCTCGCAGGTGAAGGCATAGGCCGGGCGGTCGCGGAACTGCGTCGCGTAGCAATAGCCGACGACTTGCCCATCCTCGGTCGCCACCAGGAACGGCCAGCCTTTCGCCAGAATCGCGCCGATCTTTTCCCGCCAGAATTCAACGCTCGGCGGGACCTCATCGAAGCTCGCGGCGCCGTTCAGCACATGGTGCGCGTAGATGGCGGTAATCGCCTCGGCGTCGTCAGGCGTGGCAGCGCGGATCTGCATCGCCGCTGCGTTAGCACTCGCCGGAAGCGCAGCAATTCTCGGTCAAATAATCAACAAGCTCGTTCATCGCGGGATAGTTGGCCCGGTAGATCAGCGAGCGGTGCTGCCGCTCCTGCACGATCAGCCCGGCATTGCGCAGCTGCGCGAGATGGAACGAGAGCGAGCTGTTGGGCACGCCGAGGTGCTTGGCAATGGCGCCTGCGGCCATGCCCTTGTCGCCCGCGCCGACGAGCAGCCGGAACAGGGCAAGGCGATGCTCCTGCGCAAGCGCGCCGAGCGCCTCCACCGCCCCTTCCGGCTTCATCAGCGGAAGTTAGCCCAGTGGATGTCCGCGTTGCAGCAAGCAACCTGCGGCTGCTCGGTCAGGATCGCAATCAGCAGTTGGAGCAATCGGCGCATGATGATGTCCTTTCGAATGAACTCGAAATGACACCTCGCCCGGGCAAGTCAAAGACATTTCGATAAAAATCGAAGCGTCTTCCATAAGGGCGGCGATCAGATCTGGAGCTGGCTGCCAAGCTCGACCACGCGGTTGGTCGGGAGCTTGAAGAACTCCATCGCGCTTTCGCTGCTCTTGAGCATCCAGGCGAACAGTTTTTCCCGCCACAAGGCCATTCCCGCATTCGTCTTGGACGCGATCAGCTTCTGGCGGCCGAGGAAGAAGCTGGTGCTCATCATGTTGAACGGCTCGCCGCAGGTGCGGATGCCGGCGAGGTCGCGGGGAATGTCGACCTCCTCCATGAAACCGTAATGCAGGACGACGCGGTAGAAGCCCTCGCCGGCGCTCTCCATCTCGACCCTCCTGGCTTGCGCGACGTGCGGCACCTCCTCGACCTTCACGGTCAGGATCAACACGCGCTCGTGGAGCACCTGGTTGTGCTTGAGATTGTGCAGCAGCGCGGCCGGCACGCTGTCGGCGGATGTCGAGAGGAACACCGATGTCCCGCGCACGCGGTGGACGGTCGCACTGGTCGACTTGATGAACACCTTCAGCGGAAGCGCCGATTCCTGCAGCCGCGCCCGCATCAGCGCGCGGCCCTTGGCCCAGGTCGTCAGCACGGTGAAGCTGATGCCTGCGACCAGCAGCGGAAACCAGCCGCCGTCGGGGATCTTGGTGATGTTCGACGCAAAGAAGGTGCCGTCGACGACCAGGAACGTGCCGATGGTCGCGCTCGCCAGCAACCGGTTCCACTTCCACACCTGGAACACCAGCACGGCGAGCATCATCGTCGTGATCAGCATCGTCCCCGTCACCGCGATTCCGTAGGCCGAGGCGAGGCGTCCGGACTCGCGGAAGCCGACGACGAGGACGATGACCATCGCCAACAGCCCCCAATTGACCGCCGGAATGTAGATCTGGCCGAGCGCCTTCTCACTGGTATGAAGGGTCTTGAGGCGCGGCAGGAAGCCCAGCTGCACCGCCTGGTGCGTTACCGAAAACGCTCCGCTGATCACCGCCTGGCTGGCGATGATCGTCGCCGCCGTGGCGATGAACACCAAAGGCAGCCGCGCCCAGTCCGGGGCCATCAGGAAGAACGGATTTACCGCTGCTGCCGGATGCCCAAGCATGAGCGCGCCCTGCCCCATGTAATTGAGCATCAGGCATGGGTAGACGAGCGTGAGCCACGACCAGCCGATCGCCTTGCGCCCGAAATGCCCCATGTCGGCATAGAGCGTCTCGGCGCCGGTGACCGCGAGGAACACTGAGCCGAGCGCGAGGAAGGCGAGCTTCGGATTGTAGGCGAAGAACCGGAGCGCCCAGCTCGGGCTGAGCGCGCCGATGATCCCGGGCTCGGCGAGAATGTTGGCAACGCCGAGCGCGGCAAGCACCGCGAGGTAGATGACGATCACCGGCCCGAACAACGCTCCAACCTTCGCTGTCCCGCGCGACTGGACCAGGAACAAGGCGATCAGGATTCCGATCGAGATCGGGATGACCAGCGGCTGCAGCCCGGCTTCCGCGATCGTCAGTCCCTCGACCGCCGACAGGACCGAGATCGCGGGCGTGATCATCGCGTCGCCGTAGAACAGGCACGTCGCGAGCACGCCGAGCAGGACGAGCGCGGGCGCCCATTTCTTGTGGCCGAGGTTGCGCGAGATCAGCGACAGCAGGGCGAACGACCCGCCCTCGCCCTTGTTGTCGGCGCGCATCGCGACGAACACATATTTGACGGTGACGACCAGCATCAGCGACCAGAAGATCAGGCTGATCACGCCGAAGATGTGAAGCCGGTCGACCGCCATCGGGTGCGGCCCGAGGAAGCTTTCCTTCATCGTGTATAGGGGCGAGGTACCGATATCGCCGTAAACGACGCCGATCGCCCCCAGCATCAATGCCGGGAGCGAGTGACCGTGCTCGGCCGCGGGCTCATACTGAGTCGCGCCGGCTGCGATTGCCGTGTTGCTCATGATGGGTCCCGATGTGGGCCTCGACTGCATAAAGATTCTATGTGGTTTCTGATCAGCGCCAAGATGACAGCAGTGTTAAATCGGCAGGTCAGGTCTTGGCGCTTGGCGTGGGCGCGCGCACTTAGCGGCCATGGCTGAAGCTCTCGTCCGTCCGCCCGCGACGCCGATCGTGATGCGTATCCAGGCTTATGCCGGCGCAATCGCGCTGGTTGCCGTGTCGACGCTCGCCGGCCTGTGGATTGCGCCGCGCTGGGGCAACGACGCGGTCGACATGATCTACCTCCCCGCGGTCCTCGCGACGGCCGCCTTGTGGGGGCTGGGCCCCGCCTTGCTGTCCGGCGTCGGCGCGGCGCTTGCCTACAATTTCTTCTTCACCGAGCCAGTCCACACCTTCCGAATGAACCGGGTCGACGACATCGTGACGGTGATCGTCCTGCTGAGCGTCGCGCTGGTCACCAGCAAGCTCGCCGCCGCCATCCGCGACCAGGCGCGGCTTGCCGCCGCCCACGCCGCGCGCAACGCGACCATCGCCGGTTTCGCCCACCATCTCCTGTCCTGCAGCAGCGAGGAGGAGATCGCGCGGTCCGCCTGCGCCGAGCTCAACCGGCTGTTCGACTGCAACGCGATGATCGTTGTCGGCCAACCGACGCCGCACGTGCTGGCCGCCACGCCGGAAGGCAACCGGCTGACGCCGAGCGACATTGCGGCCGCCGCGCTTACGCTCGAAACCGGCGAGCCCGCGGGCCGCGCGACCTCGCGCAGCCAGCCCGCCGAGTGGCAGTTCCACGCAGTTCGGTCGGCCGACTCGATCCTCGCCGCCGCAGGCCTCGCGCGCGACGACGGCGCCGCCCCGGTCAACGAGCACGACCTGCTGCTTCTCACCAACCTCCTCGACCAGCTGGCGCTGGCCCTCGAGCGCGCCCGGCTCGACCGCCAGTCGCGGGAGTTCGTCGCGGTGCGCGAGCGCGACCGCGTCCGCGCAACCCTGCTGTCGTCGATCGGCCAGGACCTCCGCCCGCTGCTCGATTCCATCGGCGTTGCGGTCCGCGCGCTGAAGCGTGCGGGCGCGGGCGACAAGGCGCTACTCTCGACCATTGGCACGGACACGAACAAGCTCGACCGCTACATCTCGAACCTGGTCGAGCTCGGCCCGGTGTCCGACGAAAAGCCGGTCGAGGCCGGCCCGATCACCATCGACCTGTTCCAGCGCGCGGTGTCGAGGGAGGGGCGCGAGGTGCACCTGACGCCCAAGGAATATGCCGTGCTGGCTGAGCTCGCCAAGTATCCCGGGCGCGTGCTGACCCATGCCCATCTGCTGCGCACCGCCTGGGGGCCGGCGCAGGAAAGCCAGACCGAATATCTGCGCGTCGCGGTCCGCGCGCTTCGCCAGAAGCTCGAGCGCAACCCCGCCGAGCCAGAGATCATCCTCAACGAGCCCGCGGTCGGCTACCGCCTCGTCACGCCTTAGGCTGCCTGAGGCGGCTTAGTGCGGCATGGCGGTCGCTGGAAAGTTATCCCCCCGCGATATCAAGCATCGCCTGGGCGAATTCCTTCGGCGCTTCCTGCGGCAGATTGTGGCCGATCCCGCCGGTTAGGCTGCGATGCTCGTATTTGGCGGTGAACTTGGCGCGATAGCTTTCGGGCGGGGGATGCGGCGCGCCATTAGCGTCGCCTTCCATGGTGATTGCTGGAACGCCGATCATGGGTCCCAAGGCGAGTTTCTGCTCGATCGAATCGTATTTCGCTTCCCCTTCGGCCAGTCCCTGGCGCCAGCGATAATTGTGGATGGTGATCGCGACATGGTCGGGATTGTCGAGCGCAGCGGCCGATCGCTCGAACGTCGCGTCGTCGAACTTCCATTGCGGCGACGCCAGCTTCCAGATCAGCTTGGCGAAGGCGTGGGTATTCTTCGCGTAGCCGAGCGCCCCGCGCGGCGTGGAGAAGTAGAATTGGTACCACCATTGGTATTCGGCTTCGGGCGGGAGAGGCTGCTTGCCCGCCGCCTGGCTCCCGATCAGGTAACCGCTTACCGCGACCAGTCCTTTCACCCGCTCGGGCCATAATGCAGCCAAGATGTCCGCTGTCCGTCCGCCCCAGTCGAATCCGCCGATCACTGCACGATCGATCTTCAATGCGTCCATCAGGTCGATCGCATCTTGGGCCAGCGCTGCCGGCTGGCCGTTGCGCACGGTGTCGGCGCTGATGAAGCGAGTTTCGCCAAAGCCACGAAGGAAAGGGGCGATCACGCGATGACCATGTGCGGCGAGAATCGGCGCCACTTTGTCGAACGCATGAATGTCGTAAGGCCAGCCGTGAAGCAGCAGCATGGGCGGCCCGCCTGCCGGTCCCGCTTCCGCATACGCCACATCGAGGACGCCGGCCTTGATTCTCTTCAGATTAGGCGTCGCCGCTTCCGCCACGCTCAAGTGTCCAAGCTGCGATGCCGCCGCAGCGGCGAACGCCGCGCCGCAAAAAGTGCGGCGATCGACACTCATTTTGCCAGTTCGAGCAGCGGTTTGCCCTTTTCGACGACGTAGGTCGCAAGTTCGGACGCCTCCCCGTCGCCGACGTTCTTCGCCGAATGGACCACCCCGTAGGGCACGAACAGCACGCCGCCGGGCCTGAGGATCACCGGCGCCTGGCCGTCGAGCCGATACTCGAGCGTACCTTTGAGGACGTAGATGATCTCCTCGCCGGGATGGCGGTGTCGTGGCGCGGTGACGCCATGCGGGAAATCGACTCTGGCTTGCAAGGTTTCCCACCCCGCCACGCTCAGGTCGTGGCGCTGCAGGTCGGTTCGCGCGGTGCCGAGTGGCGACGGGGTCGGAACAGCGGCGGCACTGGCCGCCGCCGCCACCATTGCAATGCTGATCATCGGAGCGACCGGAAACCGTTACGAACGTCGTCGACGTAGTAGCCGGGCTGTTCCCACGCCATGAAGTGGCCCCCCTTCGGGTGCCGCTGATAATAGATCATGTTCGGGAAGGCCGCCTTCGCCCAGCTCTCCGGGACTTGGTACAGCTCTGTCGGGTTGGAGCTGATGACGACCGGGATCGTCACTCCCTGCGGCTTGAAGAAGGCCAGCTTGTTTTCCCAATATAGCCGAGCGGACGACACCGCGGTCGCGGTCAGCCAATAAAGGGTGATGTTGTCGAGCACGTCGTCGCGGGTAAGCCCTTCCGGCACGCCGTCGAAGACGCGCGCGATCATCTGATAACTCAGCGCGTCGTGATCGAGGATCCACGCGGCCAGCCCGGTCGGTGAATCTTCGAGCGCATAGAGGGTCTGCGGCCGAAGCGTCATTTCCTGAGCATAACCAAGCCCCTTGCCGAAGAAGAACTTCAGCTGGTCGAGCGCCTGCGTTTCGTCCGGAGAGAGGTTCGGCGGCGTCGGGCCGCCATTGACTGCGGCGAAGATTTCCGAGGGCACGGCCGACGGCATGTTGAGATGGATGCCGCGAACATGGTCGGAATGGTTGACTGCCAACTGCTCGGTGACCGGATCGCCCCAGTCGCCGCCAGACGCGACGAACGTCTTGTAGCCAAGGCGACCCATCAGCGTCGTCCAGGCTTTCGCGATCCGCACTGGCTCCCATCCGAGCTCGGTTGGCTTGCCGGAAAAGCCGTAGCCCGGAAGGGACGGGATCACGACGTCGAAAGCGTCCTCGGCCTTGCCGCCGTGCGCCGTCGGATCGACCAGCGGATCAATGATCTTCAGCTGCTCGACGATTGAGCCCGGCCAACCGTGCGTAACGATAATCGGAAGTGCGTTTGGATGCTTTGACTTCACGTGGATGAAGTGGATGTCGAGCCCGTCGATGTTGGTGACGAAGTTGGGATAGCCGTTGATCTTCGCTTCGATCTTCCGCCAGTCGTAGTGGTTGGCCCAGTAATCGGCGAGTTTCTGCATCGTCGCCAGCTGAACGCCTTGGGTGTCGTCGGTAACTAGCTCCCGGGTCGGCCATCGCGTCGCCTTTATCCGTCGCTTGAGGTCGGTGAGCTCGGCGTCGGTTGCATGGTAATGGAACGGGCGGATCGACGGATCGTCGCCGGGCGCGAAGCTCGCTGCAGCGGCGCCGATGATCGAGCTGTCGCCAACCGCGGCCGGAGCAGCGGGTGTGGCCGGTGTCGGTGCGAGCGTTTCGGCGCCCGGCGGTGCGGGTGTCGTTGAAGCATGCGCTGCGCTAAGCGGAAGGAAGGCGCCAATCGAGCCGATTGCAGCGCTGGCAAGGAAGTGACGGCGACCGATCACCGGATGGAATCCGTGCATGCTTTTTCTCCCGCTCGTGTTGAGTTCAACGCTCACTCGGCCGTGGAGAATGCAGAACGCCTACTGGCGGCCCCTTTAGGGCCGCCCTGCGCCGATCAATCCGAGTCGGTCAAATCAATCCTCGTAGTCACCCATCTAGTGACTCGATCAAAGGACTTAGTGCGGCACCGCGCCGATCAGGTCGCCGAGGCCAAACCCGCGCTTTTTTTTCTTCGGCTGTTCGGGTTGCTGCGCCTGCTGCTGGCCGCCTTCGCCGTCGTAGCCGCCCATCATTCCGCGCATGCCGCGCATCAGCGACGCCGTGGTCTTGTAGCGAACTTTCGTGGTCCATTTGGGCGCCTTGGGCTTTTCGGCGAAATTCACCTCGGGGCCGTAGCCGATGGCCATCACCATCCCCATCGGAACGGCGGCCGCGACTTCGGCCGGCAGCATGCACTCGCTGGTCGTCGGGGGAAGCACCGCGCCCGTCGTGATCAGCCGCTTCACTTCGCTTGGGCTCAGATAATCGAGCGCCGCCATCGACGCTGACCTGGCCGAGCTCCACATGATCACGTCGCCGGCCTGGTTCGAGCCGAACATCGCCAGCGCATAGCCCGTTGCCTGGGCCGCCGGAGTCCACATCAGGCGGTCCGCGCCCGACGGCATCGTGCCCGCTTCGCGCAGGGCGAGGCCCGGCATGAAGTCCTGGCCCGCCGCGAGGTTGAAGCCGATCGTCGGCGAATAATTGGCCTGCACGCTGTGCGCGCCGAGGAGCGATCCGGTCGCCGGCACCTGGCGGCTGTCCTTGTCGTTGGGCCAGCGGCCGAAGCCCGGCGCGCTGGTCGGTCCGCTGACGACATGCGCCATGCTGGCCATCGCCGCCATGCCCGGCGGCACCTTGCCCGGCTGGATCTTGGAAAAGTCGATGACCGTCGGCTGGCCGGCCGAGACATGCTCGCCGCAGCCCCAGTAGATCAGCATGCGGCCCTTGGGCTGCTTAAACGGCAGCGTGCTCGGCGTCTCGACCACCCGCACTGGCGTGATGAGCGGCAGGCTCGCGCCCATCTGCAGGGTCGGCGGGATCAGGTGGTCGGCCTGCGGCGCGGCCGGCGCTTTGTCCTTGGACGCCAGGCGAAGGTCGAGCGTGTGGACGACGCTGCCGCCGCCGCCGTTCATCATGCTCATGATCTGGCCCATGTTCGGCCGCGCTCCGGGCGTCATGCCCGCGCCCATCCCGCTCTGCGTCGCGACGTCCATCCAGTAATTCGCGATCGGCGGCGGATCCTTGGCCGGTGCCGCTCCAATGCTCACTGCGGCAACAGCCGCCAGCACGCTCACTCGCTTCATCTCGATTGCCCCCTTTTGCCGAGCCACTATAGCGCGCGCTTAAATGACCGACATCAGCAAAATCCGAAACTTTTCGATCATCGCGCACATCGACCACGGCAAGTCGACGCTCGCCGACCGGCTGATCCAGGCGACCGGCGGGCTGACCGACCGCGAGATGGTCGGCAACGCCCAGGTGCTCGACAATATGGATATCGAGCGCGAGCGCGGGATCACCATCAAGGCGCAGACCGTGCGCCTCGAATGGAAGGGTCATGAGCTGAACCTCATGGACACGCCCGGCCACGTCGACTTCGCCTACGAAGTCTCGCGCAGCCTCGCCGCGTGCGAGGGCGCGCTGCTCGTCGTCGACGCGGCGCAGGGGGTCGAGGCGCAGACCCTCGCCAACGTCTACCAGTCGATCGAGCACGACCATGAGATCGTGCCCGTCATCAACAAGGTCGACCTGCCCGCCGCGGACCCGGAGGGCGTGCGGCAGGAGATCGAGGAGATCATCGGCCTCGACGCAAGCGGAGCAGTCCTCGCTTCGGCCAAGACCGGCATCGGCATCACCGAGGTGCTGGACGCGATCGTCGAGCGCATCCCGCCGCCCAAGGGCGACGCCGCCGCCCCGCTCCAGGCGATGCTCGTCGACAGCTGGTACGACCCCTACCTCGGCGTGGTCATCCTGGTCCGCGTCATCGACGGCGTCCTCAAGCGCGGCCAGCAGGTCAAGTTCATGCAGGCCGGCACCACCCACCTGGTCGACCGCGTCGGCTGCTTCCGCCCCAAGATCGAGCAACTGTCAGAGCTCGGCCCGGGCGAGATCGGCTTCATCACCGCGCAGATCAAGGAAGTCGCCGAGACCCGCGTCGGCGACACGATCACCGATGCCAAGCGCCCCGCGGCCGCGCCGCTCCCTGGCTTTAAAACAGTCCAGCCGGTCGTCTTCTGCGGCCTGTTCCCGGTCGACGCCGCGGAGTTCGAGAAGCTCCGCGAGAGCCTCTACAAGCTCCGCCTCAACGACGCCTCGTTCAGCTTCGAGATGGAGAGCAGCGCGGCGCTTGGCTTCGGCTTCCGCTGCGGCTTCCTCGGCCTTTTGCACCTCGAGATCATCCAGGAGCGGCTGACCCGCGAATATGATCTCGACCTCATCACCACCGCGCCCTCGGTCGTCTACAAGATGCACCTGACGCATTCGAAGACCGAGCCCGCGCAGGTGATCGAGCTCCACAACCCGGCCGACATGCCCGATCCCAACCGCATCGAGAGCATCGAGGAGCCGTGGATCCGCGCGACCATCTACACGCCCGACGAATATGTCGGCGCGATCCTCAAACTGTGCCAGGACCGGCGCGGCATCCAGAAAGGACTGACCTATGTCGGCACCGGCGCCCATCAGCGCGCCCAGCTGACCTACGAGCTGCCCTTGAACGAAGTCGTGTTCGACTTTTACGACCGCCTGAAATCGATCAGCCGCGGCTATGCCTCGTTCGATTATGAGCAGCTCGGCCACCGCGAGGGCGACCTCGTCAAGATGAGCATCCTCGTCAACGAAGAGCCGGTCGACGCGCTCTCGATGATCACTCACCGCGGCACTGCGGAGGCGCGCGGCCGCGGCATGTGCGAGCGCTTGAAGGAGCTGATCCCGCGCCACCTGTTCAAGATCCCGATCCAGGCCGCGATCGGCGGCAAGGTCATCGCGCGCGAGACGATCAGCGCGATGCGCAAGGACGTCACCGCCAAATGCTATGGCGGCGACGCGACGCGCAAACGCAAGCTTTTGGAGAAGCAGAAGAAGGGGAAAGCGCGGATGCGGGAGTATGGGAATGTGAGCATTCCACAGGAGGCGTTTATCGCGGCGCTGAGGATGGGAGATGAAGGCTAAGTGATTGATTTTGAGTCGATTTAAGAACTTGAAAAATCTAACACTTTCAACTATATAACTATTGCTGCGCTAGGAGTTGCGAAGGCGACCACCGGCGCGGCAGCCCAAAGGCTCTGGTAGCTCTGCTGCCGGAGCCTTTATCTTATGATTCCGTACTCGTCCTTACCGAATGCCTGCTTCACCATTATGCGTTCCAAAATAAAGAACGACTGGTCGAGGCCAAGTGCGTTCTTGCTTGCCAGCGGCCGTTCTCTTCTGAGCAACGCATATGCGCATGCATCCGCGGCCTGAACGAATATCGAGCGCTCGGATTTGCGGTAGACGAGGTCTTCCAGGATCCGATCCGCCGGAATGTTTTTTGCCGGCCCGCCTTCCCCCCATTCACCGTATTTGCTGGGGATGTAGTTAAAGACGCCCATCCGTCGACGGATTGCGTCATAACTTTTCCCCTCGTCACAGAAAATCACGCAGCGACTTCCCGCGATCCGCATGTTGTTTTGAATGCGCATGAGCAGCCACTCAAATGCACGATCCTTTTCGGATCTCGGGACAGCTGCATTGATCAATTGGGCGCTCGGCATGGACGCAACGCTGGAAAGGAAGAAATCAAAGAGCTCCGCACGTCGGATCTTTTGAACCGGATGCCTAGCAATGCGCCCTTTGCCCCATTCCAATCCGTCGCGTGCATCTCGGCCTTCATGTAGATGCCGTCGGATTCGTTCATTTGCTGGCGTGCTGAAAGCAGGTGATCGAGCGCGGCGCGCCACTGGTCAGCAGGAATGATCAGCGCCGAAAAACAGGCAATTGCATCGTCGCCTGAGTCGTCGATGTAAACAAAGTGCATTTGTTCGGCTCTCTAGATTCTAACAGTCACTTCTTTGGTTTCGACTTCGGCTTTGGTTTCGGCTGAGGCTCATCAGGCAGGTCTTCATCCAGATCGTTGGCGCCAATTTCATGCGCGCGAAAGACGAGCGCTTGCCACTTGGCATCGCTGACGCTTCCCTTTTCATAGTGACGGCGAATTACGTGATATGGATTCCAGAACAGCGCGTATGAGAATTCGCCGGCCGGCCCGTCCTTGAAATCGATGAACCCAAGCTCGCGTAGCTTCGACAACCTGTCTCGCCACGTATAAATTGCTCTCTGCCCACCAAAGCCAGCTGCAGCCGCCATTTCGTGCGGGCGATTCAAGTTTAGGTAGCCTTCGTCTCCCAGCCGACACCAAAGTTCCAGATAAGTGGGTCCTATTGGCTGCCCCTTGTCAGCAAGATCATTCATAATTGACAGCATCTGCGGCATCGCCCTCGGAACCGTGGCGAATCCGTCGCGATGCTGACGATCCCAAAGATGTTTTTCAGTTACCCCAGGCCAAAACTTCTCTCGAAGTTCGACTTTGCGCTTTTTGGCGCCTGATTGTTGTCTGGTTGTTAGAATCACCATTTGTCACCTATTGAGAGATCACGGGCTGAAGTTTGGAGCTTCAGCCCTGCACGATTGTCCCTGCGAGGGCGGGTGGGTCCGCAAACTGGCTTGGAATCCAGCTGCCGACCCACCCCAACCGCGATAAAGCAACAGTAGCCGATTCTAATATGCAAGGTCGACTGTTAAGTTCGCGTATCCGAGCACTATGAGAGGCCGGAGCGCGACAACCTCCATCCGTGGAGTTTGACTTACTCGGAGCAAACTCGTTAGTTCAGTTTGCAACGATCAGAATCAATATATTTTAAATTTCAATAGTTTATATTGCAAAAGCGGTGCTCCCGGGTGATCCCGTGATCGGGTACTCGCGTGCTCCGGTGCTCACGTGCTCGTCCGTGCGCCAGGCGCCCCGGCTGTTGGGTTCGCAGGAAAAGAGTGCCCCCCTTCGCGTACGTTCGCGCACATTGGCCGCGCGGCCAAATGGCCGCCGACCAGCAGGAGATTATCGCTGGCAGCGAGTTCCAATGACCTGCGGCGTCCGCAACACTGAGGGCAATCGCGGGGCCCGGCTCGGTTTGTCACATCCGGGACGTCCTGCAACAATCAGACAAGGGCCGAGGAAATGTTCCGCACTGAACCACGAGCGAAGGCGGCGGGATAGCGCCGGGCGAGGGTGCGATAGATTAGCGCGACACTGGGCTTGCGCAAACTTGGGCCGCCCTCTGGACGGTCTCGAAGTAACAAAAGTAATGAAAATGCTTGTTTGCGAGGGGGTCTAGATAAACGATTCGGCCCATTAAAACCGTCTTGCCAATTCCAGCGTGAAAGTCTTTCACCATTTGTTCGGTCACATCGCTTACCTGGATAGGCGCCTCCTGTTGCACCATTGTTCCCGGAGCCAAATCGACGTCGTATGTCCCGCGGTATTCTCCAACGTTACGAAAATTCTTGGATGCAAATACCTGAGGATCTTCGTTGGTCATTTCATAATCAACATCTATGCTTAAGATGCGAGCTGGGGCCGTTCCCAAGTTAGCTATCGCTACGACAGCTCTCAAATCCACGTGCGGGACCATCGGTGTTTCCAGATAAACAACGCCCGTTGCGATGTTTCGATAGAGCTGGATCTGAGAGTTTCGGTACAACTCCAGTTGCTTTCTTTGGGAATCTTGAATTTTTAGCTGAACACCTAACGCGGCCTGGCTGATCTGTAGGTCCTGCGTGAGATTGCGGACCTGCTGCTCGGCGAGCTTGGCTTGTTGGTTCAGCGATGCCGCCTGCTTTCCTTGCTCGCGAACCTCCTCGCGCATGAGGCCCGTTTGTTGGGCTAGGTTATCAGCCTGCTGCTGCCCTTGAGCGGCAAGTTTCGACAACTCTTGAACAGCGTTTTCTGTGTCTTTGTCCGAAGCCGCTAAAGAGTACGCGAGGCCGGAAATGATGAGTGTAGCGAATCCAGTGATGCCCGCTACACCCGTCAAAAACGAAGTAAGCTTCTGATTGAAGCTCAGTTTCTTGAATGCCGTCCAAGCTTTCATTCGGAGAGGCTAGACGAGGGAAGAGCATCGTCAACAAGCAACGGAGGGTGACGAAAAATCTCTAACCGAATCCGTCACGCGGATTAAATCCGACGTGACGTCGATCGGGCTCGCTTCGCGACCCGTCGGCCGAACGGCTCCGCATGTCAATCATTTCGCTATCGCAAAGACTCTGCTACCCCCTCTCTCATGGAAAAAGGCGTGATCGAGCGGGCCTATGAGCTCGCCCCCGAATGCAGCACGATCGACGAAGTCCGCGCCGCGCTGCGCCGCGAGCGGCACGCGAACGTCGATGCCCATCTGTCCGGGCCGAGCATCCGCGCCTCCCTCAAGAACCTGTTGCGTAAGACCCCAACCGCCTAACCAATCCTCCCGGCCTCGACATGCCGCAGCCACTCTGCTGCAGCGTCCCGCTCCTCTTTCTCGACATCGTGCTCGCGCCGCTGCACGCCGGGCACGCCGAGCGGCTGCCGGTTGATCCACGGCAGGCGCGCCGGCTGGTCGTCCCGCCACCTCATTCGGTCACCTGCCGCGCGATCCAGTCGGCGTGTGCTCGCGCTTCCCAAGCCCGTTGCTCCTCTGCCATCTCGTCGTGGACCCGCTGAATGGCGAGGTTCTGGTCCCACTTGCTCATCGCGTCCCACGCATCCTGCTCGATGCCCGGCGGCGGGCGCGAGCCGCTGCACGCGTACATGTCGACCGCGACCGCATAATCGCCGTCGCGGTGCGAGCGGCGATCGAGGAAGCTGGTGTCGGGCCAGGCCGGCCGGTCGGGCTCGCCCTCCTGCTGCCACCACATGCGGCGCGAGCGGTCCATCCAGTCGCTGAGCCAGGTCGAAACGATGTCGTGCAGGCCGGCGTCGCCGCGCCGGAGGTCCTGGAGCACGGCCTGCGGTTCCCAGCCCCATTCGCACGACAACAGGTCGAACATCACTTCCATGAAGGTGATCTGGCGAAGGGTGAAATCGGCGGCGACGATTTCGCCGGCGAGGCGCGCCTCGCGCTCGGCCGCGACCTTGCGCATGAACTTGACGCCCAGCGTGCGCATCAGCTCCCACTTCTGCTCCTCGCTCGGCTCGGGCAGCGGTTCGGGAAGCGCGTCGCGCCCGCGCGCCTTGAAGCGGTGGTCGATCGACGGTGGCACTGTGCCCGCCGCGACCGGCGCGGCGCGGACCGCCTCCGCCCGCCTTTTCTCCGCCAGCGCGACCGCATTGTCCCATGCCGCGCGGAAGCTTTTGCCGAACGGCGAGCGATAGAGCTTCATGATCCCGGTGCGGTCCTTGCCCATCTGTTCGCACGCCTTGCTGTTGGCGCCAGTGACCGCGAGCCGGGCGATGAATTCGCGCTGCAGGCGGGGCGTCCAGGCGCCCGTCGCGCCGGTCTTGCGCGGGACCGGCTCGAACGCGAGCAGGGCCGCGATCTCAGGATCGGCGGACAGCTTTTCGAAGGTGGGGATGGGGTTGCCGCTTTCGGCTGCGGCGGCCGTTGATGACTCGCTCATCGACCAGCGTGGAGCAGGCGAAATCCAAATAGGACAGCTATTTGTGAGCGCCCGAGCATAAGCGGAGCGGAGTGAAGCGAGCGCAGCTTATGTCGAAGAGAGCGCGAGAGCCGGCCGACGGGTCGCGGAGCGAGCCCGATCGACGTCACGAATTTACTTCGTGACGGCTCCTTCCTCCCCACACAAAGAAGGCGGGCCCTGTCGGACCCGCCTCCTTGCACGCAAACAATAAGCGCCGGGCTTAGAAGCCGTCGGCGTTGAACACGACGTACCAGCGGCCGTCGTCGAGCTTTTCGCAGCGCGTCGTCATGTTGCTGGCGGCGTTATATTCGCTGTTGGTCATGCTGTCGTACGGCTCGCCGCCGCGGTCGGTGCTCTTGCGCTGGTCGTTGCGCAGCTGGCGGAAGGTCGACTGGCACTGGCCCTTGTTCGAATAACCGGCGGCCATTTCGGGCGTGTTGGTCAGGATCGTGCCGTCGGGCGAGGTGACGGTCTGGGCCGTGGCAGGCGCGGCGGCGATCGCGGCGGCAGCGGCGGCGATCGCGGTCGTGATGATGAGGTTACGCATGGGGTACACTCCTTGTGCTTAAGGCCCCGCGCTCGGGGCAAGGCGGGGCGGGCGAAAAATCGCCTCCCCGCACCAACCGCCCGGCTTCCCTCAAGTGCCTGAGATTGCTGGGGTGGAACGATGAGCCGCTAGTTGAGTGGCGGCGGGCGGTGGTCGTTACGCGGGCGGCCGAAATCGCCGCTGGTTAATTGCGGCGGCAGAAAAAGCGCGTATCGGTGCCGTCATGGCCGACCAGCCGAGTAAGACGAGTAAGCCCGCCGGCCTTCCCGGCGCAATGTTCACGCCCCCGGGGCTGATGACGCTCGCCGACCTGCTGCCGGTGATGACCGCCTTTGTCGACCGCTCCTTCGTCTACCGCTTCATGAACAAGCCGATTGCCGAATGGCTGGGGAAGCCGCGGCGCGAGATGATCGGCAGGCATATGCGCGAGGTCATCGGCGAGGCGGCGTTCGAGGAGCGGCGCGGGGCGCTCGAGGCGGCGCTTGGTGGCGAGCGGCAGTTCTTCTCGGGCACGTGGCAGCATCCCGAGCGGGGGAGCGTCGCGGCGCAGAGCGACTACGTCCCCTGGGTCAACCCGGAGACGGGCGCGATCGACGGCGTCGTCATCGTCATCACCGACATCAGCGAACAATATGCGACTGAGCAGGCGCTGCGCGAGAGCGAGGATCGGTTCAAGCGGATCGCCAACTCCGCGCCGGCGATGATGTGGGTGACGCGGCTCGACCGCGTGCGCGACTTCGTCAACGACCATTATGTCGACTTCGTGTGCGGGCCGAAGGGAACGCGCGAGGAAGCGCGAAAGCTCGACTGGCGGACGCGCATCCATCCCGACGACGTTGAGCGGATCGTCGCCGACGCGGTGGCGGGCGAAGCAACGCTGAAGGCTTTCCCGCTCGAGGGCCGCTACAAGCGCTGGGACGGCGAGTGGCGTTGGCTTCGCAGCGTGTCGCAGCCGCGCTTTTCAGGCGATGGAGAGCTGATCGGGTTCATCGGCGTCGCGAGCGACATCACCGTCGCCAAGGAGGCCGAGCTCGAGCTTCGCCGCGAGGTCGAGGAGCGCACCAGCCAGCTGGCGGCATCGGAGGCGCAGTTCCGCGCGGTGTTCGAGGCCGCGCTCGAGGTGATGGTGCTGCTCAAGCCCGATGGCACGGTACTGGCGGTCAATAACCGGCGCGAAGTCTGGCGCCACCCGAATCCCGAGGAAGCGCTCGGTTCCAAGCTGTGGGACGCGCCAACGCTCACCGCCTATCCGCAGCATGTCGCGACGATGAAGAAGGGCATAGCGACCGCGGCCAAGGGCAAGGTGTTCACGACCGAGGTTAAGATGGAGCGCCCGGGCGTGCCCACCGCCTATCTGGACGTATCGGTCCAGCCGGTCCGCGATGGCACAGACAAGATCATCTACCTGCTGTTCGAAGCTCGCGACATCACGGAACTGAAGGCCGCGCAGGAGCAGCTTCGGCAGAGCCAGAAGATGGAAGCTCTGGGCCAGCTGACGGGCGGTATCGCGCACGACTTTAACAATTTGCTGACCGTGGTCGTCGGCGGGCTCGACATTATCACCAAGCGCGCGGAGGACGCAAAACTGAAGCGCTACGCCGACAATGCCCTCGCGGCGGCCGAGCGCGGCGCAAGGCTGACCGGCCAGCTCCTCGCATTCAGCCGAGTCCAGCGGCTCGAGGTCCGGACGACTCATATCGCGCCGCTGATCGAGAATATGCGCCCGTTGCTGCGCAACGTCCTCGGACCCGGGATCGAAAAACGCTTCGATCTCGATAACGCGATGATGCCAGTGATGGCGGACCCGACTCAGGTCGAGGTCGCGGTCCTCAACCTCGCGATCAATGCCCGCGACGCCATGCCCGATGGAGGCATCCTGAGTTTTTCGAGCCGCAAGCTCAGCGTCCGCGGCGACCCTGACCTCGCCGACGGCGACTATATCGAGCTGACCATCGCCGACACCGGCGCCGGCATGCCGCCCGAAGTCGCCGAGCGCGCGTTCGAGCCTTTCTTCACCACCAAGGAGGTCGGGAAGGGCACCGGCCTTGGCCTCTCGATGGTTTACGGCATGGCCCGCCAGTCGGGCGGCGCGGCGCGGATCGAGAGCCACGAAGGCGAAGGGACAGCGGTGAGGCTATTGTTCCGCAAGGCCGATGTCGCCGCCTCGCCCGAGGCCGAAGCGCCGTCGGAGGAAACGGCGGTGCCAGCCTCAGCGACGGTCAGGTCAGTGGTCGTGATCGACGACGATCCCGACGTCCGCGGCTTCATCGTCGAGACACTTGAGGAACAGGGCTACCAGGTGCGTGAGGCCAGCGACGGGCGCGAGGGCCTTGCCCTGCTCGAACGGAGCAGACCCGATCTCGTCATCCTCGATTTCATCATGCCCGGGCTGTCCGGCGCAGAAGTCGCAGGGCGGATCCTGGCCGATACGCCCGACCAGTCGATACTCTTCGTGTCAGGCTATAGCGAGACCGAAGCGGTCAAGCAGGCTGCGCCCGAGGCAATGCTGCTGACCAAGCCGTTCCGTGCCGACGCGCTGCACAAAGCGGTTCGAGGAGCGCTGGCTTCCTGAGGGCACGCAGTGACCCGTAACCCGAATGTCTTCAACGGCCGCGAATGAAGATGTTCGAAGTGAGCCGGCCCTGGCGAGGGTCGCCAGTCAGCGGCATGTCGGGCGGGACAATTCCCGAATGGAGCAGGCTTCCCTGAAAGATGATCATCCGATCGGGGACCGCGTCGACCGCGCCGATCTGCTCGTAAAATTCGTCCGAGCCGTGGAAATAACCCGAACCCGCGGGCAGCTGCGGGATCTGCGCTTCCGCGACCGGGACGTAGACCGAGACATTGTACTCGGTCACGCGCTCGATTCCTGTCGCGCGCTGGCGGAAGAAAGCCGTACCCGTATCGCCCGGCGCGCGGAGGAAATGCAGCAAGGCGAGATCCTTCTGGTCGGTCGTGTCAAAATGCGGCGCGCGCTGGGGCGGCGTCAGCTCCGTCGGTTGCAAAGTCACCATCGAAAAGCTGGCTTCGACGAGATCGAAGCCGTCGAAGTCGAAGGCGTCGGCGATGAACGGCGCGGCGCGCTCGCAAGTCTCTTCGACATAGGCGTTGGCGGCCGTGTCGGCCGCCGTGAAGATGCGCCTCAGCCCCGGGTAGTAATTTGTGTGGCGGGGGTAGGGCGCAAGCTCATCCGCGATGTCGAGAATATGTTCGAGCGCGCTGCTGAAATCGTCGATCACAACGACGGGGGTCTGCGTGTCACCAAACCGCAGAACTTCGGCCTTCACTTACGGCCTGTCCCAATCATGAGGGGCCACTTAGCCTCCATCTGAGCATCGCAAGCCTAGCGAATGCGCGACATCCGGCAAGGGGCGTGACAATTCGGCGAGAGGAAGAAGGCGTTAGAAATCGACCGATAAGTCGGCTTGGATGCTGCGCGGGCGATTACGGCGGAAGCCACCAAAGTCGGTCACGTCCCACGCATATTGATTAGTCAGATTGGATAGCTGCAGCCGGAGCGTTGCCGGCGACTTGGCAAGCTGGAAGCGATAGCGGCCGCCAAGATCGACGATCGTGCGCGCGGGCACGGTGAGCAAATTGTCGGCGCTGCCCGGGCGCTTGCCGAGATAATTGACGCCGAGGTTGACCGAAAAGACCGGCGCGAACGGAAGCCGGTAGTCGGCGTAGCTGGTGATCATAGTCTCCGCCTGGCTCACCGGCTTTCGACCGATCCGGCCGAGATCGACCGCGGGGCCTGTGACGCGCGGCTTCATCAGCACCGCCCCCGCGACCAGGTTCAGCCCCGCCACCGGTTCGCCGGCGAGCGAGATTTCGATCCCGCGATGACGAACGGTGCCAAGGTCGCGAAAGATGAGGTTGGGGTCGACGTTGAAATAGGGTTTGCGAACGTCGAACCCGCCGACCACCAGACGCAGGGGCCCGATCGCATAGCGCAATCCGAAATCGCGCTGCGACGTCAGCAGGGCGGGCGGCGCTTCGCTCCGGTTGATCGCGATCTCGGGCGCGACGCCGCTGTCCTCCAGCCCCTTGGTGTAGCCGCCGTAAGCGACGAGGCCGTGCACGAGGTTCACCGCGAGCGTCGCGTTCCACAGCCAAGGGTGGGCGCGCGTGACGATGTCCGGCGCGTCGGGCGGGCTGATCGTCTTGCGATAGTCGGTCCGCTGTAAGCCGACCCCGAGTTCTCCGACCCCTGGCCAGATGCCGTGGTAGGCGACGCCCGCGGTCAGCTGGCGCGTCTTGTCGCTCGTTTCCGGGCCGAAGGTGACATCAGGCTCGGGGAATTTCGGCGGGATCTCGCCGACGGTCACCGGGCCGAAATCGACCACCTGCTCACCGCCGAAATCGCCGGTGCGCGTACGCCCTTTGACGGAAAGGTGGAGCTCGTGGCGGCGCGGGCCCTCGTCGAATTGCCTGGTCAGCCTCGCCTCACCGGCGGTCTGATTCGTGGTCCGGACCGGATGGATGGCGACAACGAAATCCGACGCCCCGTCCTCGGCTGTATCGAGGAACAGGGTGTTGAAGCTTTTCTTGCTTTCGAACCTCTGGTGGAACAGCCCGGCCTTTAGGAGCCAGCCGCCGCCGAGCGCAGTGTGGCCGAACAGGCCCATCGTGTCGGTCCGGTTCTTCCATGCGGCCCAATGCTGGCCCTGGAAGCGGTGCGGAACGCGCGGCGGCAGATGCGGCCCGTCGACGAAGAAATAGGGGCTACTCACGTCTCTTGGCCCGACCTCGAGTGCGTAGAAGGCACGCACTTCGGTATCCTTGTCCGGGCGCCAGGCGGGAGCGATGCCGACCGACCAGTAATTGCCGTAGTCGCCGCCGGGATTGTCGAGAAAGTGGCTGTAGCCGACGCCGCCAGCGACGCTGAACGTGTCCGACAGCGGCAGCTGTCCATCGATCTCGACGCCGGTCTGGATGCCTCCGTGCACGACCGCCGAGAGCAGCGGCTTCGAGCCGGCTGGCCGAAGCGAAATGTCGACGATGCCGGTCGGCGCCGGGAACGGATAACCCTGGGCAGTCAGCCCGACTTTCACCGACGTGCCTGCAAGCAGCCTTGGATTGCCGATGAACAGGCCGCCAAGAAAGAGCCCGTCGAGGCGAAAGTTGCCCGCCGCGCCGGGGCTGAACCCGCGCACCTCATCCGTGCTGTAAAGGCCGATGCTTTCGTTGCCGACGCTGGTCCCGAAAGCATCGTCAGCGGACGTCACCGCATTTTCGCCGGCGCGCTGCGCCCATGCCGGCATCGCAACGGACGCCGCAACGGCAAACGCGAACAGTTTCCTGACCACGATCATTGCCGGCCCCTGCCAGCAATTCGGGCAGGACTGAACCGTAGTTCGACCAAGGTGGCCGCTTGCTCGCCGGGGTGGCGAAGTGGCGAAAATGAGCGCTGTTCGAGGGGGCGCCGGGACCCTCGGCCCCGGCGCATTTAGGTCACTGGTCGTTGGTGACCACAACGACGGTGGGCGGACCACCGGTGCTGATCGAAGCCGCGTGGTCGAGCGCTTCCATGCCGGTCGATGCCGCGCACTCCTTGAGCTTCTCGATCGTCGGATAGCTAACGTCGGAGATGAGATAATAAGGCGGCGGCGCAAAGGATGGCCCGACCACGCGCTTGGTCACGACGCTGGTCGCGCCTTTGAGCTTCGGACCCGCGAACGGGAGATGTTCTTCCTTGTACGCCCGATCGAATTCCGCCGGGTCTTTGGGGTGGGGATACATTACCAGCAAATGGGCAGTCATGTTCATTTCCTCTCGTCATTGTGTTGAACGACGAGCGGTCATGTAGGGACGGAAAAGTTGGCCGGTGGGTACAAAATCTGGACCGCAAGTCAGCGGGCGGCCCGTCGCGCCATCGGCTCGATATCGGCCAGCTGGTAGCGCTCGAACCAGTCGGGAAAGGCACGCACAAGCGGCGGGTCGCCGCTTATCTGGAGACCCATGCGGCGCGCCTGGAACAGCGACGAATCGCCGCGCCACCACGACACCAAAGCGGGGAGCGGACCGCGCACGCTGATCTCCGGAAAGCCGAGATTCTTTCCGCAAATCGAGATTTCGGTTGGCCGCAGCAGCATGAACAGGCGGCTGCGCTCGATCTCGAACCGGACGACGACCGGCTCGGCGGGCAACGCCCCGACGCGAACGCGGCGCTTCATATCGATCAGCACCGGCTCGACATCATTGTCCTCATCGACCGCATGCCGCGACAGCCAGCGCTGTCCCCAGATACCAAAAGCCTGGACCACCGAGGCAAGCTCCCTGCCCGACCGCGTCAGTCGGTATTCGGGGCCGTGAGCGCCGTCGGTCCGAAGGACTGCGCCAACATAGACCAGCTCCTGCAAACGCTCGGACAACATCGTACGCGAAATGCGGGGAATGGCGCGGCGGATATCGTTGAAGCGCGTGCTTCCGCACAACAATTCGCGGACGATCAGCAAGGTCCAGCGGCCGCCAAGAACCTCATGGGCGCGCGCGATCGAGCAGAATTGGCCGTAACCGGACACGGCCCAAGCTTACGCCTCTTCAGGCTGCGCTGACAGTCCGGATTCCGTACCGGATCGCCGCCCACGCCCGCACCTATCTGGCCGCCGCTGGATATCGAATTGGAGTTGTTTCGATGAGCCTCAAGAACAAGACGATTGTCATCACGGGTGGCGGGTCCGGCCTGGGCGCCGATGCGGCGCGGGCAGCGCGCGCGGCGGGCGCCAACCTCATCCTTAACGGACGCAGCAAGGACAAGCTGGCTGCCGTTGCGAACGAGATCGATCCCGGCGGCGAGCATGTCGCATTGGTCGCGGGCGATGTCGGGGATCCCGACACCGCCGAGCGGCTCATCCAGACCGCGACAGCCAAATTCGGCGGCGTTGACGTCGTCTACAACAATGCCGGAATCTTCGGGATCAAGCGGCTGGCCGATGTCACGCACGGCGACCTTGGCGATTACTTCAACCTGATGGCGGGTTATTTCACGGTCACCCAGCTCGCCGCGAACGAGATGCGCAAGCGCGGCGGCGGATCGATCATCAATATCGGGTCGATTTGGGCGATGCAGGGCGTGGCGGCGACACCGTCGAGCGTGCCGGCGATGGCCAAGGGCGGCATCCACGCCTTGAGCCGATCCCTCGCCATCGAGCTGGCGCCCGAAAATATCCGGGTCAACGTGATCGCGCCGGCGGTGGTCGAAACGCCCTTGTTCGACGGCGTTGCTTCCGCCGAAGAGATGGCCGGCTTCAACGCTTTCCATCCGCTTGGCCGCAATGGCCAGCCCGCCGATATCACAGCGGCCTTTCTGTTCCTCGCCGACGAGGCGCAGTCTGGGTGGATCACCGGCGTCATCCTGCCCGTCGACGGCGGCGTGACCGCAGGCCGCAACGCCTGACGCGCATCCAGGGGCTGTGAACGCAACCGCCGTCCGCGCGTTTACGCGGGCGATGGTTCGTTTTGCTGCCTTGATCGGCCTGACGCTGAGTTGCACCGCGGTCGCGGCGCAACCGGCGCCGCAGGCGCTGAAACCGACGCCCGCAGCACTCAATATCTTCGAACGCGACTGGGTGTTGATGAACTGGGCGCTCAAATTCTACGACAAGGATCGCGACATTTTCCTTGAGCCCGCCGAAGCCGAAGCGGCCGCGACCGAGTTTCGAAAGATCGCCGATGCCGACGGCGACGGAAGGGTCACGACGGCCGAGTATCGCGCCGCACGCGAATTCATTCTCGCCCGCTACTGACACCGCTTCTCCGGCGTTTGGGTCAAGCATTCCGACGAAACGGTCATTCTGAACGCGCTGATCCGTGATTATTGGCGATCCCGATTTTGAGATCAGGGAAGCCAACAATGACCATCCACAACGATATTCTCGGCGTCATCGGCAACACGCCCGTTGTCCGCCTGCAGCACCTCGCGCCCGAGGGCGTCGAGCTGTTCGTGAAGCTCGAGGCGCGCAATCCGCTGGGCTCGGTCAAGGACCGGCTGGCGCTCGGCATCATCGAAGCCGCGGAAAAGAGCGGCGAGCTCAAGCCCGGGCAGACGGTGGTCGAGGCGACCAGCGGCAACACCGGCCTCGGCCTCGCCATGGTGTGCGCAGCCAAGGGCTACCCGCTGGTCATCGTGATGGCCGAGAACTTCAGCCTGGAGCGCAGGAAGATGCTACGCTTCCTCGGCGCCAAGGTCGTGCTGTCGCCTCCCTGGGCGAAGGGCACCGGCATGATCGCGATCGCCAAGAAGCTGGCCGAGGACAATGGCTGGTTCTTGGCGCGCCAGTTCGAGAATGAAGCCGGTCCCGACATTCACAGCCGCACGACTGCAGTCGAGATCATTCGCGACTTCGGCCGCAACGGCCTCAACGCCTGGGTTACCGGATTCGGTAGCGGCGGCACGTTGAAGGGCGTCGCGCGCGTCCTCCGCGAGCAGAGCCCGGCGACCCGGGTCATCGTCGTCGAACCGGAGAATGCAGCGCTGGTTGGAAGCGGTATCACGCAGGATGCCGCTGCAAGCGGCGAGCCAACGAAAAGCCATCCCGCCTTCCATCCCCACCCGATCCAGGGCGTCACGCCCGATTTTATTTCCAAGCTGACCCGTGACGCGGTCGCGGAGAAGATGGTCGACGCGACCATCGGGGTGAGCGGTGCGGAAGCGATCGACACGGCGGTCCAGCTGGCGCGGCGCGAAGGCATCTTCTGTGGGATCAGCAGCGGCGCGACCGTTGCCGCAGCGATCAAAGCGGCGGGCGACATGCCGCCTGGGTCGCGCATCCTGGCGATGCTCGCCGACACGGGCGAGCGCTACCTGACGACGCCGTTGTTCGGCGACATTTCAGTTGAGATGGACGAGGCTGAGAAAGGGCTGCTCGATGCGGCGATGCCAGCGATCGCGGTGCAGCCGGCACCCGCGCCCGCGGAGCCGCCGGCCGCGCCGATCACCGACGAGACGGCACGAAAGTTCGTCGCCGACGCGATCGCCAACAACCACGGCAAGGTCGTGATGTTCGCGATGAGCTGGTGCGAATTCTGCTGGACGGTGCGCAAGCTGCTGACCGCGCTCGGCGTGCCGTTCGTGTCGATCGATATCGACACGTCGGAGTTCCGCGCCGCCAACGACGTGCCCAAGATCCGCGCGGCGCTGAACGAGGTCGCAGGCGCGCCCACGATCCCGCAGGTTTATGCGGGCGGGACCCATCTCGGCGGCTGCATGGACGTGCTGGCCGCCGCGGAAACGGGTGAATTGCATCGGATCCTGAAGGCTGCGGGAATCCCGATGAACGACAGGATCCTGGACCCGTACGAGTTCCTGCCCAACTGGGTGAAGCTCCCGAAACCGGTCGCGGCCTAGGCGAGTATCTTGGGCCCGATCGCGCCCACCAGCAGGGTCGCGTTCAGCAGCATCAAGAGAACGGCATTCGCACGCTTGGACGTCACGAACCAAAGCGCGGCAAGCCCGGGCAGGAATAGGAGCGCCGCAGTGAGGCTGATCCAGCTCTGCATGACGGGCAAAGTCGCGAGCGGCAGGCCCCAGGACGCGGCAGCTGCGTAAGCGATGGTCGCAAGGTTGATCGCGACCATCCCGGCAATCACGGTGCGATTGGTGCGAGCGTAATAATGGTCCAGGTCCGGCCAATGCTCCGGATCGTCGGGGAACACGAACGTCGACACGACATAATATCCGCCGATCATCGCGAGGACGCCCAGCAAGGTCGCATAATCGAACGCGACCTTGCCCCGCAGCTCGTAAGCGGTCAGCCAAAAGTGCGTCTGGTCGCAAAGCACCAGCAGGGCGAGCAAGGGCACCAGCGAGCCGATCCGTATCTGCGCTTCACCCGCGCGGGTCGCGCCAACGCGGATCCTCCAGCTGCGTGCCAAGCCCGCAAGCAATTCAGTGACCGACAGGCCAAGCAGCAGCGCGAACAACTGGAAGATAAGGTCGGTGCCGCTCATCGTCCCATCCCAGAGAGAAGGCCGGGGGTATCGTCCTCAACGCAGAGATCGGTCGTGGCGAGGGCTCGAATGCCGGGACCGCTTGCCGCCGGGCCGATACGGACTCGGCTTCGCGCATATTCGCTCGGCCAACGCACAAGGCCGATGAATTCGTCTTTGCCCGCGCGAAGCAGGTGACAGCCAAGCGCGCCGGAGCGCCGCAGCTGACGTGCTGCCTCGCGCCACTCCCGAACGAAGTGGGATCGCTCGTCCGTTGAAACCGACCAGCGATAAAGGGTCGCAACGCCTTTCATCATCGCTCTCCGATCAGAACCGGGCGCGCCATATTGCGACGCCGAACAGAGCGATGTTGAGATAGGCCGTCGAGGCGAAACCGAACGCACGATAGAGCGGATGGATTCGATAGCCGATCCAGAACGCGAAGCGCGACACAACAAAGATGATCGCTGCGGCGGCGATCAGACCGAGCTGGTCGCCGCGCGATACCGCCGCGACTGCCAGCGACGCCGCCGAAAACAGCACGAACTGCTGCAGCGTGTTATCGACCACGCGGCCGTCGACGACCATGTCCGGGCTTTCCTTATGCGCCATCGGATCGATCGCGTCGCTGGCGAAGCGCGCATTCCCGACGGCGATGATCGCGAAGAACAGCGGCATCGCCGCTAGCGCGATCCACTTCGCAGCAAAGGCTAACGCTTCGCCGGCGTCGGCCCCCGCAGGCAAGGCGGGCAAGACGCGCGGTAACAAGACGAGCGCGGCGGCCATTGCGGCAATGCCCGACGAAGCGCCGGCTGCGACTATTTTCTGTTCTCTTCTCATGTCCGTTTCCTTGGCGATCAGAGAGCGTATGGAATTTCTTCGGCGGTGCAGCTTGGCCCAACGCGCAGCGCACCGAAGCCAGCCAGATTCCGACTGAAGAATGCGGGACAGTCCTTCTTTTCAAGGGTCCAGCTTTCGAAGCCCGGAGTCCAGTTGCGGGTGCGCGCGGTCGCTTGAACGCGCGGTTCCTGTGGCCTCGCGCGGCTGTCTTCGAGGATTCGATAGTCACTCACCTCGCTCGCAGTAAGCGCGGCGTCGCTGAACATCAGCGCAATCAACATCACGGTCATGTCATTCTCCATTAATGGGCATGACCCGCCGCAACGGCGTGCTTCGGCCGTGGTGCGAGCCAGACGATGGACGCTGCGGCCGCGAAGGTGATCGCGGCCGTTACAAAGACGGATCCGGTGGCGAGTGCGGTCGACTGGCCGTCGACCAAATTGCTGACGAACTGGCGCGACTGGTCTGGTGTGAAGCCATGCGCCTGGAGGGTCGCCATCGATGATTGGGCGCCGTTCAGCAGGCCCGATAGTTCGGCCCGCTTCGACTGCGCTCCGTCGTACCACATGGTGGTGACGATGGCGGTGCCGATTGCGCCGGACATGGTGCGCAGGAAGTTCATGACGCCGGCGGCGGACGCGACTTCCTCTTCCCTGACCGCGCCCAATGCGAGCGTGGTCAGCGGGATGAAGAAGAAGGGCATGCCCGCGCCCTGGATCAGCTGCGGCATGGCAAGCGTCCAGAAATCGGCGCCGCTGGTCCACCAGAAAACGCGAATCAGCGAGGTCACGCCGAGCCACAGGATTCCAAACGAAACCAGCAAGCGCTCATCGACCCTGGTCGAGAGCTTGGCGACGACCGGGGCCATCATCACGGCGGCGACGCCGTTGAATGCCGTCGCATAGCCGGCCCAGGTCGCGGTGTAGCCCAAGGAGCTTTGCAGCCATTGCGGGATCACCACGAGGCTGGCGAAGAAGGTGCCGTAAGCGAAGACGAGCGCAGTCACGCTGACGGTGAAGCCGCGGTGACGAAACACCTTCAGGTCGACGACGGGCTTGTCCTCAAGCAGCTCCCAGGCGACGAAAAAGCTGAAGCCTGCCGCGGCAATCAGCGCGAGCGCCACGATGAGCGACGACCCGAACCAGTCGTGTTCGCGCCCAAGGTCGAGCATCAGCTGTAACGCACCGACGAACAGCACGAGCAGGATTAGGCCGACCGTATCGATTCGGGCCTTTTCGATCTTCGTCTCGGCGCCGCGCAGCAGGACGAATGCCGCCGCCGAACAAATCGCGGCGATCGGGATGTTGATGAAGAAGATCCAGTGCCAGCCCCAATTGTCGCTAATCGTGCCGCCAAGGATGGGCCCGAGAATAGGGGCGACGATGGTCGTCATCGCCCAAATGCCGGTGGCCTGCGCATGCTTCTCTTTGGGGAAGATGCTGAGCAGCAACGTCTGGCTGATCGGCATCAACGGACCACCGCACAGGCCCTGGCCGATGCGGAAAAGAACGAGCGAGCCGAGGCTCCACGACATGCCGCAGAGCATCGAGAAGATGCCGAACCCGGCCATGCCGGCCGTGAATACGCGCACCGTGCCGAAGCGCTTGGTGAGCCATCCCGTCAGCGGTACGCAGATCGCTTCTGCGACGGCGTAGGACGTGATCACCCACGTTCCTTCGCTCGACGAGATGCCGAGCCCGCCGGCAATGTGCGCAACGGACACGTTTGCGATGGTCGTGTCGAGCACGACCATGAAGTTGGTGAAGGCGAGCACGAGGCAGCTGAGGATCAGCGCCGTCTTACCCATCATCGGCTGAGGAGCGGCCGCGGCGGACATTAGTCGGCGTCCGACACGTCGATCTTGGCTTCCATCGAAAGCCCGACGCGAAGTGGGTGAGCAGCGAGCTCGCGGGGATCCAGCTGGACACGTACGGGCAAGCGCTGGACTACCTTGATCCAGTTGCCGGTGGCATTCTGCGCGGGGATCAACGCAAACGCCGAGCCTGTTCCGCCGGAGAATCCCGCAACCTTGCCGTGATAGACGACCTTGCTCCCGTAGAGATCTGACTTCAGCTCGACCGGCTGGCCGGGGCGGACCTTGGCAAGCTGCCCTTCCTTGAAGTTGGCGTCGACATAGACACTTCCGACCGGAACGATGGTCATCACGGCCGAACCTGCTGCAATGCGCTGCCCAACCTGCACCTGGCGGTTGGTGACGACTCCGTCGATCGGCGCGCGAATAACGGTGCGCTCAAGATTCAAGGCGAGCCTGGTCGAGGCGGGCCTTCGCCGCAGCTGAACTGCCATGTACAGTTATAAATTTCAGGGAGTTAGCCACGTTGGCCCGTGTCCGGACTGAGCAGAAGCGTGAAGAAATTGTGCGAATCGCCGCGCAGGTGTTCGAGGAGCTCGGCTTCGAAGGCACATCGATGGCCACGATTTCGGAGCGCGTCGGCGGGTCGAAAGCGACGCTCTACGGTTACTTCCCTTCGAAGGACGATCTGCTCCGTGCGGTGATCAGCCATAAGGTGACCAGCCACGCGGCGATGATGATCAGGGAGTTCCCGGCCGACCCCGACGACCTCCGATCGAGCCTTATCAAGCTTTCGACCGGATACCTGACGGAGCGCATGTCCGCCCTTCCCATCAACAACATCAGGATCGTGACTAACCAGCCGCCCGGATCGACGATGGGCCGCGAGTTTTACGAAAGCACAATAGTGCCGGCCTTCGCGAAGCTCGCCATGTGCTTCAAGCAACTGATGGACGAAGGTAAACTCAAGCAGGCCGACCCGAGGCTCGTGACGCTCCACTGGAAGGGGCTGTCGGATTGGGATTTCTTTGAGAGGCGGCTGCTGGGCGTTATCTCGGGTCCCGACCCGAAAGAGGTGAAAGCGGCTGCCACCGCAGCTGCCGATGCGTTCTTGCAATTATACGGGACCGAGAAGAAGGCCCCGGCAAAGCGAAAAACCAATTCAACGAAATAGGGCCATTATGATTTCGAACGGTGGCGATGCGGCCGAGTGGAATGAGTTTCCGAGCCAGATGGTCGACGGGCGGCCAGTGGTCATCCGGTCGCGGATCGGCGACCCCGCGGTCCGCGAATTCGCCGAGACGAATTTCATGGCGCGGGCGCGCTGCGTACTTCCGCGCGACCAGGTCGATCCGAACGGGATGCCGATTTCGAGTGCGTCGATGGACGAATGGGAAAGCAAGCTGCTCGTCGAGATCGATCGAATCAATGCGGAGACCTATCCGATTGCAGTGGTGACGGGCGGCGGCGGCCGCGACCTGTTCTTCACCGCTGCCGATGGCGACGGACTGGTTGCCGCAATTAACAATGTCGAAGGCGATTTCACGTTCGAGCTGCAATTGTCGCAAGTCGACGGACCGCGCGAGCCGCTGCTGAACAGCCTCACCCCGCCGCAGTAAGCAGCGGTTTCACGACCCGATCAGCGCCGACGCGCGGAGGGCGAGCTCGGTGCGGGTGCCGACCCCGACCTTGTCGAAGATCGAGTGCAAATAGACCTTCACCGTCCCTTCAGTGACGCCGAGCCGGGCAGCGATATCGCGGTTGCGGAGGCCTTGGCCGACCAGCTCAACCAACTCGCGCTCGCGCGGAGTCAGCGCAGGCAGTGATGACAGGCGCTGGCGAGCGGCCTTGGTCCGATCGACGATTTCCGGATCGACCCAGTTCTTGCCCTTCAAAACCTGGTCCATGCATTCGAGCAGCAACGCCGGATCAGATGTCTTCAGCACCACCCCATCGGGTTCGAGATCGTCGGCTGCGATCAATTGCGGGTCGTCGAGCCCGGCGGTCAGCAGCACGATCGGCCGTTCCTCACCGGCCTTACGAAGCTTCCGCAGGACATCAATCCCGGAGCCGTCGGGCATGTTTACGTCGAGGAGCACGAGATCCGGCGTTACCTGATCGATCTGTGCCAGCGCCTCCTTTCCGCTGCGCGCGCGCCCGACCAGTTGATAGTCGGTGCCGCGGAGCAGCATTTCGAGCGCCGAAGCAATCATCGGGTGGTCGTCGGCAAGAAGTACACGCGTCATTAAGTCGCTCCCGACAGAGGAAGGCTGATCGAGACGTCGGTCCGCCCCGGCTTTGATACCAACATGAGTGAACCGTGAGCGCGGTCAACCCGCTCTTTCAGTGACCACGGCTCGACCAGCGAGCCGTTGGACTCGCCGAAGCCTTTGCCATTGTCGGTCACATCGAGCCTTAGCGAATCGCCCTCGACGGCGAGCTCGACGACGACCTGATCGGCTTCCCCGTGACGAACGGCGTTCGCGACGGCCTCCCGCAGCAATTGCTGGATATCGAGATGGACGCGGATCGGAATCGCCGCATCCTTCGCCTCGACCGATACCTTGCAGTGGATCGACCATTGCTGGCTGAGGCGGATGGCGAGCGCGCGCAAATCTTCGACCACGACCGCAATCTCAATCGCGCGATCGCGCCGAAGCGCGTCGACGAAGCTCCGGATTTCAGTTTGCTCTTCAACCAGCAGCCGCTTGAGCTCGGCCAAGTCCGCGTCGACTTTCTTCCCCGAGCGCGCGGCCCGGGCGATCGCTTCGACCCGAAACGACGCGCCAGCAAGGAATTGCACGATGCTGTCGTGGACGTCGCGCGCCAGCGACCAGCGAGTCTGCGCTGCGACGCTCTCCTCGATTGCCGATACCAGCGCCGAACGGTCGATGACCGATCCGGCGGCGCGCCCAAGCTCTCGCCCGAGCTCGACGTAATCGATCGAGAGCTCAGGGATGCCCTCGAGGATCAGCCAACCCTCGGCCGTGCCCGATCGCAACTGTGCGACCAGCCCCTCGCTCAATCCCAGCCGGTTTAATTCAGCCGGGTCAATGATGGTCAGGAGCTTGCCAAATCGCGACCAGGACCGGGCAGTTTTGGTCAGCGCCCGGTTCTTGCCGACATCGAACAGGAATGCGCCGCCGAACGCGGCGTCATTCACCAAGCCGTCGGCGCGATCGATGGTTTCCACGGATCCATCGACAATTCGCAAACCGGAGAAGGAGGAGTCGCCTTCCCAGCGAGCAAGCAGCGTGCCCTGGTTGGCGCCCGCCGCTTCCATCGCCACACGGAGCGCAAGCGCCGTGGGCTCGGTCTTGCCGATCAGCGAATCAAAGTCATCGAGGCGGACGAACAGGCTGGTGAAACGCTGATGGATGCCGAACCAGATCAGGATCGCCGACAGGATGATGAGGTGGGCGGTGCGGACAATGAAGCGCTGAAGTTCGAAACTGACCGAGCCGGCGACCAAGATTCCCCCGCTGAAGAACAAGACGACTAGCGCGAGCGCGGTGAGCGCCGTTTCCCGCCATCCCCAGCGGATCGCCGCTGAGAGCAACGGCAGGATGAACACGAGGAAGAATGGGCTGGTGTACCCGTTGGTCGAGAAGACGATGACCGCGAATACCGCCATGTCGATGATGTGCGAGGGCACCGCGAGGCGTGCGTCGAGCCACCAATTGCGCCAGGTCGCGGCCGCCGCAGCGAGCGCAAAGCATAGGTACAGGAACAGGAAGGCGTAGGTCTGCGGAGCCGATTGCGCCGGCTGGCTCCGGTCGAGCCAGATCGCGACCAGGAACATCGCGGCGAGCATGACCCTGCCAAGCGCGATGACTCGTCCGCTCTGATATTTGAACAGGTTCTTGGCGGCGTCGAAATCCAGTGAGCTGCCCCCTCGTCTTGCCAGCGACTGTAGTGGCAAGCGAAGGAAGCGCCAAATTAGCCCGCCAGTCGCTTGGCTCCCAAGCCGACGACCATGTCGTTCGCGCGCTCGTAGGCGAGCGGCTTCCCGAACAGATATCCCTGGATCGTATCGCAACCGAGGTCACGCATGCGCTCGAAGTCTTCGGCCGTTTCCACGCCTTCGGCCGTCACGTTCATGCGGAAGCTTTTTGCGAGTTGCACGATCGACTGAATGATCGCCACATTTTCGGGTCGCGAGCCGGCTTCGCGAACGAAACTGCCGTCGATCTTGAGCTTGTGGAAAACGGCCTTGTTCAGATAGCCGATCGAAGAATAGCCGGTGCCGAAGTCATCGAGCGCAATGCCGACGCCCAGCGCGCGAAGTCGTTTCAGCACGTCGAGGGTCGATCCATTGTCGCCGAGGAAGACGCCTTCGGTGACCTCGAGCTCGATCCGGTTGCCCGGGAGCTTGAAGCGCGCCAGCGCATCACTGACGATGTTTGGCAAGGCCGGCGACGAAATCTGCTTGGGACTTATGTTAAGCGCCACCGTGATCGGCTCCGGCCAGCTCGCCGCTGCTTTACACGCCTCATAGATCACCCACTCGCCAATCGTCGGCATCAGCCCGCTTTCCTCGGCGACCGGGATGAATACGGCCGGCGGTACCAGTCCGCGTTGCGGATGGTTCCAGCGAATCAAGGCTTCAAAGCCGACCAGTTTCTGGGTCTTGGCATTGATCAGCGGCTGATAAGCCAAGTGGAACTGGCCCGACGCGACAGCAGAGCGAAGGTCCGATTCGAGCCGGACACGGTCGTCTTGCTCCGACTGCAGCTCCGACGAGAAATAGCGAGCGCAGCCGCGACCGGCATCCTTCGCCTGATAGAGCGCGAGGTCGGCCTTCAGAATCAGGTCGTCGACAGTAGCGCCGTCGATCGGTCCGAATGCGCAGCCGATCGACACGCCGATGCGAATCTCCGTCTGATCAATAAGGTAAGGCTCTTTGATCGCCGCGATGATCCGGTCAGCGAGCTGCTCGACCTTCTTGCGGCTTTGCCCATCGGAAATGACGATGGCGAACTCGTCGCCGCCCATCCGGCCGACGTGACCGTCCGACGCAACTTCGTCGACGAGGCGCTTGGCAACCGCGCGCAGCACGGCGTCGCCCTTCGGGTGGCCGAACGTGTCGTTGACTGGCTTGAACCCGTCGAGGTCGAGAAACATGATCGCGCATGGGCAATTGCCGGCCGTCGCCGTGCGCAGCGAATCGCCGAGCAGCTGGCGGACGCGCCCGCGATTGGGAAGGCCAGAGAGCACGTCCACGTTCGCGAGATGAGTCAGCCGCTCCTGAGTCTGGCGGATTTCGGTGACGTCCGAACCCACGCCGCGGAATCCTTCGAAGCGCCCCGCTGTATCAAGAATGGGGTCGCCCGCGATCGAGATCCACCGCGGTCCGCGCGGAGTCTTCAGCTCCATTTCGAGCGAGTTGAACGGCTGTTTGTCGAGCAGCACCCGGCCGAGCTCTGCATGGCCGCCAAGCAGGGCAGGCAAGGAGTGGCCGAGCAAATGGGCTCCGGGGCGGCCAAGCAAGGCGCTCATGCGCGAGCTGATGTAAGTCACGCGGTTCTCGCTATCGACTGACCAGAGCCAGCCCACGCCGCGCTGCTCATATTCCTGCAGCAGCAGGCTCGCGCTTTCGCTCTGGCTGCCGACATCCGCGTTCATCTTGAGCTGGTGGAAGGCCCAGCGCGCCACCGTCAGGACGCCGAAGACCGCCACACCCATGGTGAAGATGATCGACAGCATGTGATGGAACGGCACCGTGTGCCGGCCGAGGAGCAGCGCCGCAACGACGCCACCGGTGAAGGCGACCAACCACGCGGTTGCGCAGGGTGGCACGACGACCAAGCCGAGCGCGCCGATGCCAAGGCCGGCGATTACCGAGGCGGCAATGACCTGGGTCCCGGGATCAAGCGTTGGATAAGCGTAAAGTGGAATGCTGAGCCAGACCGCGGCGCGAACCAGAACGTCGCCGATCATCAGCGATTTGGGCACTCGGCGGCCGGACCGACCGACACAGCTGATCGACTGCGTTCGAGCGAGCTGCATGGCCGCGAAATTCACCACTGCGACCGCGCCTACCCAAGGAAGCAGCAGGGTCGGCGAAACCGGGCCCCACAGGTTCGCAACCATCATGAACGCAGCGACGACATTGGCCGCCGCGAAGAACGGAGCGAGCTGGGCCCGGGAAATGAGCTGAACGTCCCTTAGGGGCGAGCTTTCATCATCGGACTGGCTCGCTGCCAGGCCGGCCGACTCCCCGCCTGGAAGTCGCGCTGAAATCAAGCGCTTATAACGATCTGGAGCTTCGTACATCCGCCCGCCGCTTTGTTGTTAGCGACGGGGGATAGCCAAAGAGCGTTTAAGGCGGGTTAAGCCCGTCTCGAAACATCCTTAACCTATGTCAGGTGCAGCGGATCGAGATCGCGGGTCACTGTCGGGTGATAAAGCGGCCGCGCCTTCGCGTAGATCCTGATTGCGATCGGACGGCCCCACTGCTGGTCCGCCGCAAGCGCCTTGATCAGCGGCTTCACGAACTTGCCGCGGCCGTTGCTGAGCAGGAACTGCCCGAGCGAGGGGACGGCAGGGTCGTAATGGTTGCCGACCGCGAGATCGAGCCAGGCGAAGCGCAATTCCATGTTGGTCGCGCCGTTGAGGTCGTAGGCCGCCTGGAGCGCGTCGAGCCGGTCCTTGCCGAGCTTGCGCGGAAGGCGGTTGAGGAACCGAAGCCGTTCGGACGTACTCCACAATGACCAAGCTGCCGGGGCGGACGAGCCGGCGGCAAAGGCGGCGGACGCCTTGTCCTGTTCCGCGAACGTATCGGCCGGCGGGAGCGTCATGTTCGACGGAATCCCCGGCTGATAGACCCATTGGTCGAGCATCAGCTTATCTTCGAGCGCCTTGTCGCCCTTCACGAGGTTCTGGCGAATGTCGGCGAGGAACAGAGCTGAGGTCACCGGCCGGAAGGCATGGCGGTCGAACCAGCCTTTGAGCCACGCGTCGAAGCGCTCGCGGCCGACATTCGCTTCGATTGTGCGAAGGAATGCCGCACCCTTTTCGTAGGCGATGTCACTCAGCACATCGTCCGGGAAGCGCCCCGTGAGGTCGAGGTGCAGGCGCGTGTCGGGGCCGTTGGGGCCGCCGTTCTCGGCGACGGCCTTGTGAAGGGCGTCGACGCCAAGAGCAATTTCCTCGTCCGCGGCATTCTTGCCGTAGAGCTCCTCGACGATGCGCCGCTCGGCATAAGTCGTCATGCCCTCGTTGAGCCAGAAATCGTTCCAGGTGGAGTTGGTCGCGAGATTGCCCGACCAGCTGTGCGAAAGCTCATGTGCAATGAGACTGACCAGGCTCTTGTCGCCGGCGATGAACGTCGGCGTGGCGAAAGTGAGGGTCGGATTTTCCATGCCCCCGATCGGGTAGGACGGCGGCAGGACGAGCACGTCATAACGGCCCCAGCGATAAGGCCCATAAAGTTTCTCGGCCGCTGCAACCATTTTCTCGGTGTCGGAGAGCTCGTTCGCTGCTGCCGGCAAGGTCGCGGGTTCGGCCCAGACACCGGTGCGCGAGCCAAGCGATTTGAAGGCAAGGTCTCCCGCCGCGATCGCGATCATGTAAGGCGCGACGCTATGGTCCATCTTGAATGAGAAGACGCGCTGATTGCCCGCGTCCTGCGGATCGGACCGGAGCGCCGACATAACGACGGTCAGCGGCTTGTCGACGCGGACTTTCGCTTCCCACGTCTGGCGGATCGCCGGTGAATCCTGCGTCGGGATCCAGGTGCGGTTCTCGATCGCCTCGCCCTGGCTGAAGACGAACGGGTATTTCTTGCCCGCGGTCTGTTCGGGCGTGAGCCACAGAAGCGCGCTCGCGTTGGGCGCGGACAGATAGTTGATTACAACCTTGCGCGTGGAGGGGCGAAGCGCGATCGACAAGGGCGCGCCGATGTCCTTGTTCATTGCGCCGACGGTCCACTCGAGCTTCTGACCCGCCCCGTCCGTCACCGATTTGATGTCGAGGCCTTTGTCGTCGAGGATGATCTGCTTGGCGTCGGGCTTGCGGTCGATGTCGAGGCTGGCTGCGCCGCCGATCCGCTTGGCGTTGAAATCGATCGTGAGATCGAGCGCGACATGGGTGACCCGCGCTTCAAGCGGCTTCGCATAGCTATGCTTATCCAGCGCGTCCTCAGTGGTGAGGATCGGAGCGACCGTTGCCTCCGCCGCGGGGCCCGACGGGGCCGAATCCGGCGTGGCGCGACAAGCACCGAGGGCGAGAGCGGCAAGCATCAGGGCGCTGGTGAGCAACTTCATCGACGGGGACTTTCGAACGGTTTGGCGGTTAACGCCTAATGGCGACGTTCGGCCCCGCTAAAGCCAGTAGTGGCCGCTTCGCAAGGTGGCGCGGCTCGCAAAGCGCGGGAACCCCATCTATATCGGGGTCGATGGCCACCGAAAGCGCGACCCTCAACCGGCGGGCAGCATCCCCTCGACGCGTCTCGGACGTTCCCAAGATCCAGAACCCGGCTGACCCCATTGCGCGTGGCATCGGGCTCGACCGGCCGTTCTTCGATGACAAAAACCGCGCCTTCTGGATCCTCCAATCGATCGGCTGGAGCGGCTACTTCTTCCTCCGCTCGCTGTCCGGCTTCGCCAACAGCATGGGCTGGATGTACCTAGTCCACACGATCCTGCTCACCCTGACCGGCTATTCGCTGACCCTGCTGATGGCGTCGTTGTTTCGCCGCCTGATCCGGATCAAGCCAGTGTGGACGCTCGTGCTGTCGCTGTTGTTCGTGATGGTCGCCTCGACCGCCTTCTCCGTCATCGAGACATGGAGCGTTTCAACCTTCCTCAAGCCCAATTTCCGGCCCGTGGGCGTGGAATATCTCGGCGCGATCCTGCTCAACTTCTCGCTGCTGGCCGCCTGGGCAGCGCTCTATTACGGGATCAATTATTTCCTGCTCCTCGAAGAGCAGATCAACCATCGCGAGCGGCTCGAAAACCAAGCGTCGAGCGCCCAGTTGGCGATGCTTCGCTACCAGCTCAACCCGCATTTCCTGTTCAACACGCTTAATTCGATCTCCACCCTGGTGCTGCTGAAGCAAACCGAGCGCGCCAACGCGATGCTTGCGCGGCTCTCGTCCTTCCTTCGCTACACTCTCGCCAACGAACCCACCGCCAAAGTGACCTTGGCGCAGGAGGTCGAGACCCTGAAACTTTACCTCGAGATCGAGAAGATGCGGTTTGAGGACCGGCTTCGTCCCCATTTCCGGATCGAATCCGACACGATCGGCGCGCGACTGCCCTCGCTGCTGCTCCAGCCGCTGATCGAAAATGCGATCAAATATGCCGTGACGCCGGCCGAGAACGGCGCCGACATCTGGATCAGCGCAACGCGCGAGGGCCAGGCTGTACGGATCGAAGTTGCCGACAATGGCGACGGTTCGGGCGGTGAATTGGCGGCAAGCCCCTCGACGGGCGTCGGACTGGCGAACATTCGCGACCGCCTATCGCAGGCCTATGGCGCGGCACATCGTTTCGATACCAAACAGAACGACAAGGGGGGCTTTAGCGTTATCCTCGAAATTCCTTACGAAACCGGAGACAAGGCCTGATGACCATCCGGACCATTTTGGTCGACGACGAACCCCTCGCAACGCAGGGCCTGCAGCTGAGATTGCAGGCCTTCGATGATGTCGAGGTGGTGGCGACCGCCGCCAACGGACGCGAGGCGATCCGCCAGATCAAGACGCACAAGCCCGACCTCGTCTTCCTCGACATCCAGATGCCGGGTTTCGACGGATTCTCGGTCATTCAGGGCCTGATGGACGTCGAGCCACCGCTGTTCGTGTTCGTCACCGCGTTCGATGAGCATGCGCTTCGCGCGTTCGACGCCCAGGCGGTCGATTACCTGATGAAACCGGTCGACGAGGATCGACTGTCGTCGACCATGGACCGCGTTCGCCAGCGGCTGGCAGAGAAGCGCAGCGTCGAGGAGGCGGGGCGGTTGAAGGAAGCGCTAACCGAACACGCCCCCGAAGCTGCCGAGGAGATGGCCGACGCAGCGCCGGAAGGGCATGCCGCCAACCGCTACGAGAAGATGATCAACATCAAGGACCAAGGCCAGATCTTCAGGGTAGATGTCGACACGATAGAGCGGATCGATGCTGCCGGGGACTACATGTGCATCCAGACCGGCGACAACACATTGATCCTGCGCGAGACGATGAAGGACCTGGAAAAGCGGCTCGACCCGCGGCGCTTCCAGCGCGTCCACCGCTCGACCATCGTCAATCTCGACCTCGTCCGGCAAGTGAAGCCGCACACCAACGGCGAATGTTTCCTGGTGCTCGATTCCGGAGCACAGGTGAAGGTGTCACGCTCGTACCGCGATGTCGTCGCGCGGTTCGTCCACTGATCCAGCCAGGGGCCCCGGGATGAGCGAATCCCTCGAAGGTCGCCGGGTCCTCGTCATCGAGGATTCTCCGGTCGTTGCGCCGTTTACGGTCGACGTTCTTGCGGAGCTCGGCTGCGAGGTCATCGGACCCGCGCCCAACATGGCAAGCGCGCGGGAAATGGTCGAAGCCGCGGGCTTCGACGCGGCGCTAATGGATATTCACATCCGCGGCGATGTGGTGTTCCCGCTGTGCGAGCTGCTGGCTGCAAAGAGGATCCCGTTCGTCCTCACCAGCGGCTACGCCGATTGGACCATGCCGGAGAAATGGCAAGACCGCCCCCGCCTTCAGAAGCCTTACACGGTAGCGCAGGTCGAAGAGGCGATGTCGGGCTTGTTCGACGAATAAGCTAAGCCGCCGGAAGCCGGACGCTCACCGTCGTTCCAACGCCAACCGTGCTTTTCACATCGAGGACGCCCTTATGGCGTTCGACGATGTGTTTTACGATCGCGAGCCCGAGCCCGGTTCCACCCGATTCCCGGCTCCGCGCGGGGTCGACACGATAGAAGCGCTCAGTCAGGCGTGGGAGATGCTCGCGGGGGATACCCGGCCCGTGGTCGGATATGGTGAGCGCAACTGACCGACCCGCCCGCGAGGCTTCAACGACGATGCTCGAATTTGGCTTGTCGCAACCGTATCGGACCGCATTACCGATGAGATTGTCGAGCACCTGGAGCAGCTGAGCCCGATCGCCGCGAACCGGCGGAAGATCGTCCGGTAGGCGGAGATCGAACTCGCACTGGTCGGCGCCGCGCAAATGGCGCGCATTGGCGATCGCGGTGTTGACGATGTCCGCTAGCGCGACCGTTTCCCCAGGCGCGACGAACCGGTCGGCCTCGATCCGCGACAGGCTCATCAAATCCTCAATGATGCGCAGCATGCGGCGCGCCTCGTCGCGGATGGTGCGGCCGAAACAGGAGCGCGTATCCGCCGGAAGATCGTCTTCTTCCGCCAGCGTTTCGGCATAGCCAATCACCGTCGACAGGGGGGTTCGGAGCTCATGGCTGGCGTTCGCAACAAAGTCGACGCGCATCTTCTCGGCCGAAACCGAGTCCGACCGATCGATCATGCGGAGAAACATCGCATTGCCGCCAAGATGGCGCATGACCAAACGCCAGGAGCGTCCCGGCTCGGCGATGCCGGTCACGTCCAGTTCGCCGGTCGACAGCGACAGGATGCGCTCGAGTGCCTGCGGGTGACGAATAGCCAAACGCAAATCGCGTCCCTCGATGAAGTCCCCCAGGAGCTTTCGGGCCGGTTCGTTGGCCAGGCGAACCACGCCACCCTCGACGACTAGCGCGGGCTCGTCGAGCGCGTCCACCAACATGCGTTCATCAAAGGTCGCGGCAGCCATTGCCTCGACTGTAGCCGATTGATTGGCTCGAGCCACTTCCGGAGACGCAGAAACCCCCTCGCCGCTGGGGCGAGGGGGCTGCCTTTCGAGCCGAAGGGGAGAGGAGGACCGAAAGGCTGTGCGTTCGGTCACACCCTAGAAATCGACTTGGGCACGAACGGCGAAGGTATCGACGCCATATTTGCGCTTGTCGGCCGGAGTGGTCGTGCCGACCGGGAAGATCCCGAGCGTCGGCGGCGGACCCAAGGTCGCAACGCTGGCACGCGGCCCGCCCGTGATATCGAGACGGCCGTACTGCGCCATGAAGCGAACATAGTCGGTCGGGTTCCAGATCAAGCTGCCCTGATAGGCGATCTGCTTGCCGCCGTTGACATAGAACGGAGCGGCGACCGAGCTTGAGCTGCTGTCCACGCGATCGCGTAGCTCAACATAATCAACACGTGCGTTGAGCTGGAGTGCGCCCCAGCCGCCCTCGTTGAACGGGTGCAGAACCTTGGTGCGATCGAACTTCCCGCCCTTGTAGCCGCGGGTTTCGCCGGTGAAGTAGTAACCGATTTCACCATAGGCCGACCAGAAGCTCGGGTTGCCGTTATAACCGGTGCCAGTCGGAATATCGTTGCTGTCCGTCTCGGCATTGATCGCGGCGATTTCTGCAGGCGTGTAGGCGTTGACCCACACCTTCTGTGCCTCGCCCGCGAAGTGGAAACTCTTCATGATCGCCGCCACTTCGACACCCGCGATGTTATCGCTCTTGGCGGCGACGGCGGTGTTGATGAAGCTTTCACCCGTAAGCTGAGTCAGCGGCCGCGAGCGGTAAGTCGCGCCCAGCGCTTCGCGAGTGTTCTCCCGGTGCTGGAAGTTGGCGCCGAGGTGGAGCCGCGTCGAACCGAGCATCGGCGAATAAACGCCGCGGACCGATGCCTGCCAACCCGTGTGCGTGAAGTTACCGTTGTTGATCGGCTCGTTGAAGATGCCGGCCTGGAACGTCCAACTGTCGGCCTTCTTGTCGTTGGCCAGGATGCCGACGCCGAGACGCCGGTTGTAGGCGAAGGCGTCGTGAAGCGAAGCGCGCTCCATGAACGAAGTGAACTTAGAGCTGGTCATCGTCTCGAGGCTCGAGAAGGGATAAAAATATCCCATCTGCACGGTCACCGGCGAGTTCTTGACGTCGTAGGCCAGCCAGATGTCTTCATAGTCGACGCTGCCCTGCGCGAGGTTGAACTCGGCGCTGTACCGGAAGCCGCCGGGGAGGGTGCCGTCGGCACCGATGGTCAGGCGGCGAGCGCGGCTGTTCCAGCCAAGGTTGCCGAAGTTCAGACCGCCGACGGTGCCGCGGAGCTCATTGCCCTTTGGAAAGCCGGTGTAGCCGGCGTCGAACTGGATGAGTCCCTTCGGCTTGAAGCTGAAGCCCGCATCCTTGTCTTCCCAAACGGGCGCGCCCTTCCAGGACGGCGTGGCTTTCGCCATGCCTGCCTTGACCTGCTCGATCGACGCCTGAAGCGCTTCGACCTGGGCCTGTAGCAATTCAATCTTGGCCTGAGCGTCGTCAACGGCCTGCGCGTTGGCAATAGCGGCATCCGCCGTCGCATCCGACGTGTCCGGTTCGGCCTGTTCCGTCACTGGCGTAGGGTCCTGCGCGGCAAAAGCCGGGCCCGCGAAGCTCATCGCGCTACCAGCGAGCAGCGCTGCAACAAACTTGTACTTCATGATCCTAAATCCTTCCCCCCGTGGGTCGGCGGAATTGCGAGGGGCTTTCGGTCCCGTCGCAACGCCCGCCACTCGCGCTCCGGCGCTGAAGCCGGAGTGCATCTTCGACGCTGACTATTTGAGGCTCGCCAGGTTGAGCGGCGAGAGCGAGCGAGCAGCCTGCTGGCTGCGCGCACGAACATTGTTCGGCGCCGCGATCATTCCCCCATCGCGACGCAGGTAGCCGTTCGGACCGAACGCGCTCTCCTTGGTGAATTCCGCGGCATAAGCACGGACCGCCGGAATGGCGCCGGCGTGGGCGTTCTTGATGTAGATGTAGAGCGGGCGAGCACCCGGATATTTGAACGCGCTGATCGAGTCGTACGTCGGCGTAACACCGTTGACCGGAATGCCCTTCAGCTTGTCCATATTCTCTTCGAGGTAAGAGAAGCCGAAGATGCCGATCGTGCCGGCGTTGGCCTCAATCTTCTGAACGATCAGGTTGTCGTTTTCGCCGGCCTGGATGTAGGCGCCGTCTTCGCGAACGCCGGTGCAGATCGCCTTGAACTTGTTCTCATCGCTCTTCTTGAGCGCCGCCATCGATGCATTGGCTTCGCACGGCGGGGTGAGGATCAGTTCGGCCAGAGCGTCGCGTGTGCCCGACGTCGGCGGCGGACCGTAGACCCTGATCGGAATCGCCGGGAGGCTGCCGTTGACATCCTTCCACGTCTTGGCGCGGTTCGGTTTCCCGAACGGCGTTTTGGCGAGCGCCAAATAGATGTCCCGCTGGCTGACATTGCGAAGCGGGCTGTTCTTCGCGGTCGCGAAGGTCACCCCGTCGAGCCCAACCTGGATCTCGGTGATCGCGGTCACGCCGTTAGCGGCGCACTGCTTGGCCTCGGAACCCTTCATCCGGCGCGATGCATTTTCGACATCCGGGAAGCGCTCGCCGACACCGGCGCAAAACAGCTTCATGCCTGCGCCCGTACCGGTCGATTCGATGATTGGCGTGCCAAGGCGCGGGTTGGCGCGAGAAATGCGCTCCGCGACGATCTTGGCAAACGGATAGACGGTCGACGAACCAACCGCGCGCATCTGCGTGCGGGCGTCAGCCGTCGTGGAAATGAAGAGCGCCATCACCGCGGTTGCGGCGAGGCCCAGTGATTTCAGAACCATGTTCGATACCCCGATTGACGGACCGTTAATTCGTCCGCTGAGTCGGGTGCTAGGCCTGAGCCGAGACGGCTGTTTGACGGTTTTGTTTCAGTTCCGTGACGTAGTTTTCCGGTGACTCAATTTTCGGCGTCGAGCGAATAACCGGCCGACCGAACGGTGCGGATCAAGTCACTGCGGTCCGACGAATTCAGGGCCTGGCGAAGCCGGCGCACATGCACGTCGACGGTGCGCGCGTCGATGTCAGGGTCGTGGCTCCAGACCGCGTCGAGCAACCGCTCCCGCGAAAAGACCCGGCCGGGGTGCTCCAGGAAATGCTTGAGCAGGCGGAATTCCGTCGGTCCGAGCGCGATCTGCTCGCCCCCGCGACGCACGCGATGGGCGGCAACGTCCATTTCGACATCGGCGTAAGCCAGCTGCTCACCGGCAAGCGCGGGGCGGACCCGGCGAAGCACCGCGCCGACCCTGGCGACCAACTCGCGCGGGCTGAACGGCTTGGTCACATAGTCGTCGGCGCCGGTCTCAAACCCGCGGATGCGGTCGCTTTCTTCACCGCGGGCGGTGAGCATCATGATCGGAACATTGGCGGTGCTCGCCCGCCGCCGAAGGCGCCGGCAGACCTCGATCCCGCTGATCCCCTCGATCATCCAATCGAGGACGATCACGTCGGGTTTCAGCTCGTCAACGAGGATGAGCGCTTCCTCGCCATCCCCGGTCCGAGTGACTTCGTAACCGGAGCGCTCGAAATGGAAGGTGACGAGATCGGCCAGTGCTCGATCGTCTTCGACCAGGAGCAGGCGCGCATTCGACATAACTACCTCGGCGATTTTCCGGGCCGGTCGGCCATGTGCTCGCCGGTCGCCGCATAATAGACCATCTCGGCGATGTTGGTCGCGTGATCGCCTGCCCGTTCGAGATTCTTGGCAACGAACAGCAACTGCGTCGCCTGCCCAATGTTCTGCGGGTTTTCCATCATGTGGGTCAGCAAGGTGCGGAAGATCGAGTCGTAGAAATCGTCGACCGCGTCGTCGCGCTGGCAAACCCGGATTGCCGCGTCTGCGTCGCGCGCGATGAAAGCGTCAATGACATCGTGAACCATCCCCGTTGCGATGCGGGCCATTTCCGGAAGCAGTGACAAGGCCTCGATCTTGCCGGCGTTTTCGAGGAGCGGCACACGCTTGGCTATATTCTTGGCATAATCGCCGATGCGCTCCACGACGCCCGAGATCTTCAGCGCCGCGACCACGTCGCGCAGGTCGCCGGCCATCGGCGCACGAAGCGCGATCAGCTGGACCGCACGCCGCTCGGCCTCGACCTCCAGCCCGTCGAGCTTCTTGTCGTCGGCGACAACCTGCTCGGCGCCTTTGACGTCGCGCTCGACCAGGCAGCGCATCGCTTCCCCGATCGAATGTTCGGCGAGCCCGCCCATCTGGCTGATGAGCGCGCGGAGCCGTTCGATATCCTCGTCGAACGCCTTGATCGTATGTCCGCTAGCCTGCTGCATAATATGCTCCGATCAGCCGTAGCGGCCGGTGATATAATCCTGGGTGCGCTGTTGGCGCGGATTGGTGAAAATCTCCGACGTCTTTCCATATTCGACCAGCTCGCCGAGGTGGAAGAATGCCGTGCGCTGCGACACGCGCGCCGCCTGCTGCATATTGTGCGTAACGATGGCGATCGCATAGCGGCCGCGAAGCTCGTGGATCAGTTCCTCGATCTTAGCGGTGGCGATCGGGTCGAGCGCCGAGCAGGGTTCATCCATCAGGATCACTTCGGGATTCACCGCAATAGCGCGAGCGATGCACAAGCGCTGCTGCTGGCCGCCGGAAAGGGCTGTCCCGCTCTCCTGCAGCCGATCCTTGACCTCGTCCCACAAACCCGCCCGTTTCAGCGACGTTTCTACGATCCCATCGAGTTCGGTCTTGGACTTGGACAGGCCATGGATGCGCGGGCCGTAAGCGACGTTCTCGTAGATCGACTTCGGAAACGGATTGGGCTTCTGGAATACCATGCCGACGCGAGCGCGAAGCTGGACCACGTCCATGCTCGAGCTGGTGATGTCGTCTCCGTCGAGCTCGATCCGGCCCGTCACCCGCGCTGACGGGATCGTGTCATTCATCCGGTTGAGACAGCGCAGGAACGTCGATTTGCCGCAGCCCGACGGGCCGATGAACGCAGTGACAAGGTCGTCGTAGATCTTGATCGAGACGTCCTTCAACGCTTGCTTGTCGCCATAGAAGACGCCGACCCGATCGGCGCTCATCTTGGGCTCGCGGTTCGTCTTGATTTGCTCGTCTGACGCGTCCTGGACATTCTCGAGCTTCGAGACATCGACGAGCGGCGCCGCTTGTTCCGCTGCGGAATGCGCGGCAACTCCGTCTCTCATTTGTGATTCTCCTTGCTCCGCCGTCGACGGACCCTTGGCCTTGGCCTCAGCTGCGATAGCCGACGAGGTCGTCGGCACGGGCGTCGTCGGAGTGATCGGCTGCTTTTCTTTCATATCCATCACCAGCGGCGCTCAAATCGGTTGCGAAGATAAATTGCGAGGCCGTTCATCACGAGCATGAACAGCAATAGCACGATGATCGCCGCGCTCGTCTTCTCAACGAAGCCACGGTCAACTTCGTCGGACCAGAGGAAGATCTGCACCGGAAGCACGGTCGCGGGATCGGTGATGCCACCGGGAGGCGCCGCTACGAACGCGCGCATGCCGATCATCAGTAGCGGCGCGGTCTCACCCAGCGCGCGGGCAACGCCGATGATCGTGCCGGTGAGAATGCCCGGAAGGGCTAGCGGAAGTACGTGATGGAACGTCACCTGCATCTTCGACGCACCGACCCCGAGCGCGGCGTCACGGATCGACGGCGGCACGGTCTTGATCGCATTGCGGCCGGCAATGACGATCACCGGGAAGGTCATCAGGGCAAGGGTCAGGCCACCAACCAAGGGCGCCGAGCGCGGCAGATTCATGAAGTCGAGGAACACCGCCAGGCCGAGCAGGCCGAAGATGATCGACGGGACTGCCGCTAGGTTGTTGATCGACACCTCGAGAAAGTCGGTCCAGCGGTTCTTCGCCGCGAATTCCTCCAGGTAGACCGCGGCAAGCACGCCGATCGGGAATGCCAACAGAATGGTGACGATGATCGTCAGGAAGCTGCCTTTGAGCGCGCCCCAAACCCCGACGGCTGAAGGATCGGTGGCGTCCGACGCTTCGAGGAAGTCGCTGTTGAACGTGCGCCTAAGCGCGTGCTTTTGATTGAACTCGCTGACCAGCTTCTCCGACGCAGCTTCACCGTCGCCTTTGGCCGCGACGTCGATCTTGCTCGCCACCGGCAGCCACAAGGTGGTGCTCCCAGTAAGGATTTGCGGATCCTTGACGATGGCATTGGTGACAACCGTTGTCGCCGCATCGCTGAAAATGTTTGCGGCGTCCGCCCCGTAGGCCGCCGTGGCGGCTTTCGAGATCGCACCGGACAGGTCCGCGCCCGCGATCGTCTGCGCGGCGTCGGGGCCGTGCAGCTGCGCGGGATCAAGGAATAGGTCAGTTTGCGGGAAGTTGATCTGAAGCGACGCTTCATAGCGCGTGAAACCGCCAAGCCCCTTCGAAGCCATATTGACCAGGAGGAAGGCGAGAAACGCCACCGACAGAGCGACGGCAATGAAGCCGAACGCGCGGAAACGGCGCTCCGCGGCGTAGCGACCGCGGAGCTGGCGCATCATCTGCTCCTCGTTCCAGCGCGTAGGAGCGCCGGGACCCGTACTGTTCGGCGGCCTACTCATATTGCTCCCGGTAACGGCGCACGATGTGGAGTGCGATGAGGTTCAACAGCAGCGTGATCAGGAATAGCGACAGGCCCAGCGCGAAGGCGGCGAGCGTCTTGGGGCTGTCGAATTCCTGCTCACCGGTCAGCAGGAACACGATCTGCGTCGTCACCGTGGTCACGCTCGCGAACGGGTTGAGCGTCAGGTTGGCAGCAAGGCCTGCGGCCATCACCACGATCATCGTCTCGCCGATGGCCCGGCTGACCGCGAGCAGAACGCCGCCCATTACGCCCGGCAGAGCCGCCGGAAGAAGCACCTTGCGGATCGTTTCCGACGTCGTCGCGCCCATGGCCAGGCTACCGTCGCGCATCGATTGCGGGACCGCGGCGATTGAATCGTCGGCCATCGAGCTCACGAACGGGATGATCATGATGCCCATGACCGATCCAGCGGCCAGTGCGCTTTCGCTGCTCGCCGAGGTAATCCCGAGCGACAGGCCGAAGTCGCGGACGATCGGAGCGACGGTCAGCGCGGCAAAATAGCCGTAAACCACGGTTGGAACGCCGGCGAGAATCTCGAGGATCGGCTTCAACCAGGAGCGTACCCGCGCCGGCGCGTACTGGGTTAAATAGATCGCGCTCATCAGGCCCAAGGGTACCGCAACGATCATCGCGATGATCGCGCCGATGAAGAAGGTGCCCCACATCAAGGGGATCGAGCCGAAGGCGCCCGACGAGCCCGCCTGGTCGGCGCGGATCGCTGTCTGCGGGCTCCATTCGAGACCGAAGACGAACGAATGCAGCGGATAGAGCCGGAAGAACCGGAGGCTCTCGAACATCAGCGACAGGAGGATGCCGAGTGTGGTCAGGATCGCGATCAGCGACGCCGCAAACAGCACGATCATCACCCATCGCTCGACGCCGGTGCGCGCCCGGAACTGCGGGGCGCTCCGGCGAAGTGCCAAGCCAGCCGCAACCAGCGCGGCAAGAATAGCCGCGGCGGCGCCGATCAGGCCGAAACGCGTATTCTCCTCCTGAATGCGCGGCGCGAGAGTCGAAGATTGCGGATTGAAACCCTGCTGGATCGCGCCGCTGGCGATGTCGTTTGCTTCAGAGAGGATCGACTCGCGCTGCATCGGCTCGGCCGGCAGCGCACGCCCTTCCGGACTTGCGAGCACTGCTCGGTCGACGAGCTGCGATTGGGTTGGCGCCCAGGCCGCAATGATCAGCAGCGCGGGAATCGCGGCCCACAGCGCCGCATAAGCGCCATGATAAACGGGAAGCGAGTGCAGCCGGCTCGCCGCGCGCAAGCGGGCGGCGCGGGCAAAGCCCAGCCAGCCCGCGGCTGCTGCGACGACTAGGATTGCGACAAGCGCAAGCCCCAGGCTCATTTCCCGCTGAACCCCGCTCTACTTGAGGCCGCTCGGGTCGAGGGGCTTCAGCGCATTCGCCTGATCCGAGGCCGCGGTTGAGTCACTGCCGCCAAACGGGACGAGACCAATCCGCTCGAGTGGACCACCCTTGCTCCACATTTTCGAATATTGCGTCACGAAGTCGCGCATCTTCGGCTTTGCCTGGAGATGCTCGCCCTTCAAATAGATGTAGAGCTTGCGGGCACCCGGATAGCTAAGATCGGCGATCGTCGTTTCGGACGGCGCCACGCCGGCGATCTTCACCGGCCGAATTTTATCCGCGTTGTCGGCGAGGTACGAGTAGCCAAGAACGCCTAGCGTGCCAGGATCGCTCGAGACCTTCTGGACGATCAGGTTGTCGTTCTCGCCAGCTTCGACATAAGCACCATCCTCACGGATCTTGGTGCAAAGGTCCTTGTGCTGGTCTTCGTTGCTCTTCGCGAGCGCCTTCATCGCCGGGTCCGTGTCGCAACCCTTGGTCAGATAAAGATCGGCAAGGCTGTCGCGGGTGCCGGAGGTCGGTGGCGGGCCGAGCACGCGGATCTTCACCGGCGGAAGGGCAGAGTTCACATCGTGCCAGGTCTGGGCCTTGTTGGGGCCCTTGCCGAACGGATTAGCAGCGAGCGCCTTGTAAATATCTGCCTGCGTGAGATCCATCGCCTGGCCGTTATTGGCCTCGATGATCGTGAGGCCGTCGATCCCGACCGGGACTTCGATGATCTGCTTCACGCCATTCTTGACGCAGGTGTCGTACTCGCTCTTCTTAATTTGGCGAGAAGCGTCCTCGATGTCCGGGTTCTGACCGCCGACACCAGCGCAAAACAGCTTCATGCCGGCGCCCGTGCCGGTCGATTCGACCGTGACGTTGATGCCCGCGTTGGCCTTCATGAACTGCTCGGCCACGGCCTTGGTGAACGGATAAACAGTCGAGGATCCGACCACGTGCATGTTGTTCGCGGAGCTCGCACCGCCGCCACTCTTGGAGCCGCAAGCGACGAGCAGCGCGGCGAGCGGCAATACGATGACCATCCTGTTCACAGGCTTTCTCCTAGTTCTCGGCAGGTTTCGCGACCGCTCTAGCGGCGGGTCAGCGTCCCCCCTGTGACAGTATCGTTGCACTTTTATGACAGCGCTTGGCGGAGCGGCCGATTGCTACGCGCGCGAGACGACTGCTACAGCGCGGGCCATGACAAAGATCCGCTGGATCGCGGCCGCTGCCGCGCTTTCGCTCGCCGCCTGCCAGGCCGGCACGTCCAACCAGCAGCAGGAAGGAGCCACCGCCGAGCAGGGCGCCGACAGGCTCGCCCGCGTCGATATGAAGGTCAACACCAGCTATCTGACCGATGAGGATCGCAAGGTCGCAAACCTGCTGATGCAGGCCGCCGACCTGATGAACCCGATCTATCTGCGTCAGGTTTCCACCGACAACCCGCGGATTCGCGACGAGATCGCGAAGTCAGGCGACAAGGCCGCGCTCGAGCGCTTCGATACGTTCATGGGGCCGTGGGACGAGGTCGATGAGGACAAGCCGTTTTATGGCAACGCCGGCCGCCCGGTCGGCGCCGGCTTCTACCCCGCGGGCCTGACCAAGGAGCAGTTCGACGATTACCTCGCCAAGCATCCCGACCAAAAGGACGCGCTAACCAGCCCCTATACGGTCGTGAAGCGTGAGGGGGACAAGCTAGTCGCCGTTCCCTACAGCCAGGAATATAAGGAATGGCTGGAGCCCGCGGCGAAGAAGCTCGAGGAAGCGGCGGCGATTACCACTAACCCGAGCCTCAAGAAGTTCCTGACGCTTCGCGCCAAGGCCTTTCGCACCGATGATTATTACGAATCTGAGCTCGCGTGGATGGACTTGAAGGACACGCCGATCGAGATCGTGATCGGCCCATATGAAACCTACACCGACACGCTCTACGGCGCGAAGACGGCGTTCGAGTCCTTCGTCGTCCTGAAGGATCCTAAGGAGAGCCAGGCGCTCGACGTTTACAAGAGCCACCTGCGCGAAATGGAAGCCAACCTGCCGGTCGAAGAGCAGTACAAAAACTTCAAGCGCGGGTTCGAATCGCCGATTTCGGTCGGTGACCAGATTCGCGGCGGCGGAGATGCCAACCACGGCATCCAGACGATCGCCTTCAACCTGCCCAACGACGAGCGCGTGCGCGAGGCGAAGGGTGCGAAGAAGGTCATCCTGCGCAACTTGATCGCGGCCAAGTACGACCGCATCCTGAAGCCGATGGCGGGACTGGTTCTGGTGCCCGAGGACGCGGCCAACGTGAACAGCCGCTACATGTATATGGAAACGCTGTTCCATGAGCTGAGCCACAGCCTTGGGCCCGGATCGATCACGGTGAAAGGCCAGGCGACGACGGTCGACAAGGCATTGAAGGACGTCGGCAGCGGCTTTGAGGAAGCCAAGGCCGATGTGATGGGCGCCTACAACGTCCTCTTCATGATGGATAAGGGCGTATTGCCCCCCGCCGACAAGCCGCAGATCCGCGCGGCCTACGTCGCCGGCCTGTTCCGGGCGATGCGCTTCGGCGACACCGACGCCCACGGGCGCGGCGCCGCGATGCAGTATCGCTACATCCGCGACAAGGGCGGGATCGTGTGGGACGCGAACGCCAAGCGCTTCCGCATCGACCCGGCCAAGCTCGATGCAGCTATTCGTGATCTCGTTGGCGGCATCGTTCACCTGCAGGCCAACGGCGATTACAACGGGACCAAGGCATTTCTCGCCAAATGGGCTGTGATGGATGCCGAGGCCAAGCAAATCACCGGCGAGATGGGCCACATCCCGGTCGACATCCACCCGATCTACTCGGACCAGATCTGATGGCGGGGTCATTCGAAACCTTCGCGGCGCTGCATGTGCCGGGCGATCCGGTTGTCCTATACAACATCTGGGACGTTGGTAGTGCGCTGGCCGTGGTCGCGGCGGGCGCGAAGGCGCTGGCGACGGGGAGTCATCCGGTCGCCGACGCCAATGGCTGGGCGGATGGGCAGAAGGTGCCGATGGATTTCGCGTTCGCCAATGCGCGGCGGATCACGGACGCGGTTGAGGTCCCGCTCACGGTCGACTTCGAGGGCGCTTATTCCGCCGATCCGGAAGAAGGCGGCGCGAATGTCCGCAAGCTTGCCGAAACCGGCGCGGTGGGGTGCAACTTCGAAGATCAGGTGATCGGCGGTGAAGGCCTTCATCCGCTCGATCTCCAGTCGAAGCGGATCGCTGCGATCCGCCGCGCGGTGGGCGACAAGTTTTACATCAACGCGCGGACCGACCTGTTCCTGAAGACGCAGACGTATGATGACGCGCTGGTCGACCAGGTCATCGAGCGGGGGAAGGCGTTCGCCAACGCCGGCGCGAGCGGATTCTTCGTGCCGCGCCTGTCGGACCCCAAGCAGATCGAGCGCGTGGTCCGCGACGTCCCGCTACCGCTCAACGTCATCGCCTTCCCGGGCGCGCCCGACAAGAAGGTCTGGGCCGATGCCGGTGTCGCGCGGATCAGCCACGGCCCCTTCCCGCACCGCGCACTGATGGCCAAGCTCACGGAAATGGCGATCGCGGCGATAAGCTGAGCTTTGGGGATGAACGCAAGATTCTGGAGGTCTTCGCGGCCTCGTTGCGCCTAAGGAACGGTTCCCCGACAGGAGCCTGAATGTCCATGAGCAAGTTCGACGATTTTGTAAGCCTGCACGTTCCCGGCGAGCCGCTGGTGTTATTCAATGCATGGGACGCGGGCAGCGCGCAGGCGGTGGCGAAATCCGGCGCCAAGGCGATCGCCACCGGAAGCGCTTCGGTGTCGATGGCGAACGGATTCGGCGACGGGCAGGAAGTGCCGCTCGATTGGGCTCTGGCCAATGCCGAACGGATTGCTGCGTCGGTCGAGCTTCCCGTGACGGTAGATTTCGAAGGTGGTTACGCGACCGAAGGCGACGCCATCACGGCGAATGGGCGGCGGCTCGCCGAGACCGGCGCCATCGGCTGCAACTTCGAAGACCAGGTCGTCGGCACCGACCGCTTGTATGAAATCGCCGAACAGGTCGCCCGTATAAGTTCGCTCCGCGACGGCGTCGGCCGTGACTTCTTCATCAACCTGCGCACCGACCTGTTCCTGAAAGCAAAGCCCGAGGACCATGATTCGGCGCTAACCGACCAGGCGATCGAACGCGGCCGCGCTTATGCCAGCGCCGGCGTGAACGGCTATTTCATCCCCGGTCTCGCCGACCTTTCACTGGTCGAGCGGATCACGAAGGCGGTCAACCTGCCCGTGAACGCGATGCACCTGCCGAACGGTCCGACGCGGGCGCAGTGGGCGGACGCCGGCATTGCCCGCGTCAGCCACGGTCCATTCCCTTATATGGCCATGCAGGAGTGGCTGACCGGGCAGGCGAAAGCGGCGCTGGACTAAGCCCGGCCGAACTTCCACCACGGGCGGCGGGGGCCTGACTTCAGAACAGTCCGCCGGAACAGCATCGCGGCGCCGCGCAGAATGAGTGCGACCCACAAGGCTTGCCACAGAAGGGCGGCAAGATGCGGCCACCACTCAGGCTCTTGCGCGGCCCGGGCAAGCATCACCATTGGCGAGGACAAGGGGAAGATCGCGGCAGCAAGCGCGGTTGGGGAATTGGGCGAGCCAATGGCTGTGGTGGCGAGGCCGAACAGGAGGAACTGCCCGAAGGTCGCGGGCATGGCGAGGACCTGCACCTCGCGCGCCGAGGATGCCTGAGCGCCGATAGTCAGCATCACCGCACCGATGAGCAAGTAATTCATGGCGAAATATACAGTCGCCAAAGCGAGGAAGCCCGGCCAGCCGATTGCTGGCGACGGCAATGACGCGACGCCCCCATTCTTGACCATCTCGACAAACAAGGCGCCCGCGGTGGTCCACACGGCGAGTCCGATGACCGAGGCGGCGAGCATCGCGAACAGCTTCCCGACGAACATTGCGTCGATCGGAATCGCCGCGGCGATGATCTCGATAATCTTGTTCGATTTCTCCTCGATCAGCTGCGACATCACCATGCCGGCCAGGAACAAGGTCAGGAAGAAGATGAGCATCTGGCCGATCTGCGCCGTAATCGCCCGGTCGTTGACCAGTGCGCCTGTCGATGCCCGGACGCTGGTCACGGAAAGCTGCGGCTCGGTGGAGGATTGCGGCTGTCGGGCATTGGCAATGAGCAGCTTTAGTTGGCTCACGGTGCGCGTGTCGCTCGCCACCGACCCTGTGAGGTGGGGCTCGCCATCCAATTGACTGAGCACGGCGCGAACCGGCGGGTCGCGGAGCGTCAGGAGCTTCTGCTCCTGGGCGGCGAGATCGCTCTCAGGTGCGTAGCCAACCAGCTTGATGACGCTCGCCTCATCGACGCCGTCGGCCATGGTGTTTCGCGCGGCCAGCAGCCGGTCGAACTGCGCCTTGGGTGCAATCACGGCAATGACCGGCCGCTCGGTGCGGGTCGCGACACGAGAGCCGATGCTTCCGAACACCCCACCCAGAAGCAGCGGGAACAGCGGGCCCAGCAGGAAGAAGATGAAAGCCTTCGACAGGACGGTTGCCCCGAAATCCCGCCGCGCGATGACGAACGCCGAACGAACGAAGCGCATCATTGCGGCTTCTCCTCGCTCATCGCTTTGGCCGCGGCGTTGCCGGCGATCGCGACGAATGCGTCGTGGAGGCCGGGCCGCTCGATCGCCAGGGTCTCGATACCGGCGCCGCCTTCGATCAGCGCTTTGAGCAAGGGCTCGGGGCCGCCCTCGGGCAGCTCGAATACCCATTCGCTGCCCACGCGACGGGAATTTTCGGGAATGGCGGCGCGCCACGGCCCGTCGCTTTCGCGCGTACGTAGGCGGACGATCGAACGGAGCCGGGCGCGGGCCTCGTCCACGCGGCCGTCGAACACGACCTTACCCTTGGCGATGATCGCGATTTCCTCGCACAGCCGCTCGGCGTGAGCGATGACGTGGGTCGAGAAGATGATGGTGACGCCAGCGCTTGCCTCACGCCTGATCAGTTCCTCGAGCTTCCCCTGGTTGATCGCATCGAGGCCCGCGAAGGGCTCATCGAGGACGATCAGCCGCGGCTTGTGGATGATCGTGCCCAAGAGCTGGACGAGCTGGGCCATGCCCTTGGACAGGCTACGGATCGACTTTCGGCCCCAGTCGCCGAGGCCATGCTCGTCGAGCAATGCATCGCCGCGCCGGCGCGCCTCAGCCAGCGGCAGGCCGCGAAGCGCACCCATGAAGGCGATGGCGTCGCGCGCATGCATGGCGGGATAAAGGCCGCGCTCCTCCGGCAGATAGCCGATCTCGGCCGCGGCCTCGAGCGGGCGTTCGCGCCCAAGCACCATCCTTCGGCCGCTCGATGGATCGATAATGCCTAGCAACATGCGCAAGGTCGTGGTCTTGCCGGCGCCGTTCGGCCCGAGCAGGCCATAGATCGAGCCCGTCGGGACGACGAGGCTGACGCCATCGACCGCCCGGGTCTCATTGAAGTCCTTGACGAGATCGACCGCTTCAACCGCCACGCGCTCGTTCGACGGTTCGGGCTGGGCGTGTCGAAGCACTGAAATTCCTACGAAAAGTTGCACCGCCGGTGTACAGGCGCGGCGTGAATAACGGGCAAAGCCTTGAGGAAGCAATAAGAGCGGAAGCGGAGCGGCTCGGCTTTTCCGCATGCGGCTTTGCGCCTGCCAACGCGGCCGATGCCGCCGGCCTCGAACTCAAGCGCTGGCTCGATGCCGGCCATCACGGAACGATGGGCTGGATGGAGGGGCGGGCGCACCACCGGGTGTCGCCGCTCGCGCTGTGGCCGGAAGCCAGGTCCGCGATCGCGCTGGGCATGAGCTATGCGCCGGCGGTCGATCCGCTGCTGCTGGCCGAACGGCCAGAGCTCGCGCGCATCTCGGTCTATGCGCAGGGCGGCGATTATCACGAGACGGTCAAGAAGGCGCTGAAGGCGCTGGCGCGATTTATCGTCGACCGCGCGCCGTCGGAATTGAAGGTGTTCGTCGACACCGCGCCGGTGATGGAAAAGCCGCTGGCCCAGGCAGCGGGGATCGGCTGGCAGGGCAAGCACACCAACCTCGTGTCGCGCGAGCACGGCAGCTGGATGTTCCTCGGCGTGATCCTGACCAGCCTCGACCTCGAGCCCGATACGCCCGCCGTCGCCGGACAGCATTGCGGGTCATGCTCGCGCTGCCTCGACGCCTGTCCGACCAACGCGTTCGTTGGCGCCCACCGCATCGACGCGCGGCGCTGCATTTCCTACCTGACGATCGAGCATGACGGGCCGATCCCCGACGAGTTTCGCGAAGCGCTGGGCAACCGCATCTATGGCTGCGACGACTGCCTGGCAGTGTGTCCATGGAACCGCTTCGCCGACGCGGCCGCGGCGAACAGAGCTTTCCTGCCTCGGGCAGAGCTCGCGGCGCCGAAGCTTTCGGACCTGCTGGCGCTCGACGACGCCGGATTCCGCGAATTGTTCTTAGGGTCTCCCATCAAGCGGATCGGGGTGAAGCGAATGATCCGCAACTGCCTAATTGCCGCGGGCAACAGCGGCGATGCTGAGCTGATCGCCTCGATCAGGCCCCACATTGGGAGCGAGGACGCCACGATTGCCGAAGCGGCGAACTGGGCGTTGAAACGCCTTGGCTATTCGAGCGAGGCGATGCAGGCGGCCTGATCGCTGTCGTAACCCGCAAGCGTGCGCGTATCGACATGGGTCACGCGGAGCACATTGTTCTGCGGATACAAATAGGCGTCGAGCACGCAGCTGCGGCCACGAAACTGGAGTTTCAGGCTGGTCCCTTCCCTGACCTGCAGCGCGGGATTGCCGAAATGGGCGACCAGCTCCTGCGGCGTCAGGCCGACGACCCCGACCGGTTCGCGTGTGGTCGGGCTCTGGACTGGCGGCGTTTCCGCCCGCGGTTGTTGGCGGGCCGCGCAACCCGCGACGATCAGCATGGCGGTGAGGAGGATTAGGCGGCGCATGGGCATGACGATGGCGTGGCCTTGTCGTGGGCGCAAGGTTGCGAGCGACTGAACGGACGGCTAGGCGGCGCGCTTCCCCCGACAAGGCCTGGAGATTTCATGACCGACCGCCGCCTCGACGTGCTCGCCATCGGCAATGCCATCGTCGACGTCATCGCCAATGCCGACGACGCCTTCCTTGCCGCCGAAGGCATGCACAAGGGCGCGATGCGGCTGATCGACGAGGATGAGGCTGCGCGCCTGTACGAGGCGATGGGACCGGCGCGCGAAGCGAGCGGCGGTTCTGCCGCCAACACCGTTGCAGGCCTGGCATCGCTCGGGCTTCGAGCCGGGTTCATCGGTCAGCTCGCCGACGACCAGCTCGGGCAGATTTTCACGCACGACATCCGCAGCCTGGGAGTGGAATTCACGACTGCTCCGAAGGGCGGCGTCGGCGCCACCGCGCGTTGCCTCATCATCGTCACACCCGACGCCCAACGGACCATGAACACCTTCCTCGGCGCGGCGCAGATGCTTGGGCCCGACGCCGTCGATCCGGCCGAGGTCGCGGCCGCGAAGATCCTCTATCTCGAAGGCTATTTGTGGGACCCGGCCGATCCGCGCGCGGCGATGTACAAGGCGATGGACGCGGCGCGGGCCGCGGGAACCAAGGTCGCCTTCACCTTGTCGGACGGCTTCGTCGTCGACCGTCACCGCGACGATCTCAACCGCCTGCTCCACGAGCGCCGGATCGACATTTTGTTCGCCAATCAGGTCGAGGCCGAAGCGTTGGCGCAGACGGGCGACGTCGACAGCGCAGTCAAAGCGCTGGCGGCCAAGGTCGAGACCCTTGTCGTCACTCGGCACGAGCATGGCGCGCTTGCCGTGCGCGGAAGCGAGCGGGCGCAAGTCCCGGCCGAGCCTATCAAAGCATTGGTCGACACGACGGGCGCCGGCGACCTTTTCGCGGCAGGCTTCCTCGCCGGGGAGGCGCGTGGCCGAGGCCTCGAGCAATCGCTGAAGCTCGGCGCGATCTGCGCCGCCGAAGTGATCCAGCATTACGGCGCGCGCCCCGAGGCGGACCTCAGGGCGCTCGCCGGAGACCTGCTGGCCTAGGGCTTGATTTTGGCTTTGCCCCGCGCGTTTTTGGGCGCATCTTCGGGGAATACCGGCGGTTCGCCGTCGCCAATGACCACGTGGCCCTTGCCGAGCTCGCTATGGTGCATTCCGTATAGGAAATAGAGCACCACCATGATGGCGGTGTACCAGGCGAAGAAGATCAGCACGCGCGTTTCCACCGTGAATATGAGCGCGACGCAGCTGACGATTCCCAGAGCCGGAAGCGCCGGATAAAGCGGGACGCGATAGCCGCGCGGGATTTCCGGATGGGTGCGCCGCAGCCAAATGACAGTGAGGCAAACGATCGCGAAGGCCGCGAGCGTGCCGACCGACGTCATGTCGCCGAGCGTGTTGATGTCGAAGAAACCAGCGGCGCAGGCGGTGATCAGGCCGACCAGGATCGTGTTGATCCACGGGGTCCGGAACTTCTCGTGCACGGTGGAGAAGACCTTGGGCAGCAGGCCGTCGCGCGCCATTGTGTAGAAAATGCGGGTCTGCGCATACATCAGCACGAGAACGACCGAGGTCAGGCCAATGATCGCGCCGACCTTAATGGTCTTTGCGAACCAGCCCCATTGCGGGCCGAACGCGTCAACGGCGACCGCCACCGGATCGGGCACGTTCAGCGACTTGTAGTTGACGATCAGTGTGAGGACGATCGACACGAGGATGTAGATCACCGTGCAGGCGAGCAGCGAGCCGATGATCCCGAACGGCATGTCCTTGCCGGGGTTCTTGGCTTCCTGGCCGGCCGTCGAAACCGCTTCGAAGCCGATATAGGCGAAGAAGACGATCGACGCCGCGCGGAGAATTCCGCTCCATCCGAATTCACCCTTTGCGCCGGTCGGTTCCGGAATGAACGGTTGCCAGTTCGGGATGTAGGTCGGGAGGTTCTTGAGCAGGATGAAGCCGCCGACGAGGATGAAGGCGGTAAGAACCGTCACCTTGATCGCAACGATCGCGTTGTTGAACTTGGCCGATTCAGACACGCCGATGACCAGCAGGGTGGCGAGCGCCATGCACACCAGGAAGGCCGGCAGGTTGAACGCGTAAACGACCGGTGCGCCATTCACGAGCACGTCGACACCGTCCTTCTGGAGGTGGTGGCCCATTGGCCCAGTCAGCGCCGCGGGTATGTGTATCCCGATGTCGCCGAGAAGGCTGACCATATAGCCCGACCAGCCGACCGCGACGACCGACGCCGCAAGACCATATTCGAGGAGCAGAAGCGCACCCATGACCCAGGCGGCAAACTCGCCGATGGTGGTATAGCTGTAGGTGTAGGCCGAACCTGAAACCGGGAGGGTCGAGGCAAGCTCCGCGTAGCAAAGCCCTGCAAAGGCGCAGACCGTGCCCGCGATCAAGTAGGAGATGAGCACCGCAGGCCCGGCGTGGAGCGCCGCCGCGTTGCCAGTACGGACGAAGATGCCGGCGCCGATGATGCAGCCGATACCGAGGAATACAAGGTTCCAGGGTCCAAGCGATCGCTTGAGCTCACTGGTCCGGGTTTCTTCCTGAACTTGGGCCACGCTCTTACGCAGCATCATTCGGCCGAGAATCCCCCGGCTTGGAGCGGCACTCGCCATCAGTTCTCCCCTAGAAGCGGTTTTGCGGAACGTAGCGGCTCAGCCTGCGAGGGCAATCCCCCTTCTACGGGCGATAGTTAGGCCGCGAGCATCGGCCCGAGCCCGCGACCCGCAAAGATGTGGACGTGGAGGTGCGGCACCTCCTGACCGGCGTTGCCTCCGGTGTTGGCCAGCAACCGGTAGCCTTCCCCGACCAACCCGGCCTCGCGCGCGATCCTGCCGACCGCGCGGACGAATGCGGCGATCTCCGCGTCCGACGCTTTGGCTGAAAAGTCGTCCCAAGACACGTAGGGGCCCTTGGGGATGACCAGGATGTGCGTCGGCGATAGTGGATTGATGTCGTTGAACGCCAGGACGTGCTCGTCCTCGAACACCTTGCTCGAAGGAATCTCGCCGCGAAGGATGCGCGCGAAAATGTTGCTGTCGTCGTAGGGCTGCGTCGCGTCGATAGGCATCGTTGCGACTCACGCCTCGTCGGGCGGTCCGTCAAGCGCAATTGTGCATTCATCCAGCCGTCGATATTTTGCGCGCATGGCGAGCCTGGCACCGCGACCGAGTCTAATCCGCTGGCTGTTCGAGCCATTGACCGGCCTGCCCCTTATCGGCACCGGGATTCTCGTGTGGCTGGTCGGCGCGACCTATTGCCACGGCTACCAACTGCTGCTCGGCACCGAAGATATCGGACCCTGGTCGGGCAGCTTCATCTGGTCCGCGGTAGCCGTCGTGCCCTGGTTCGCTTTGTTCGAATGGTCCAAGCAGCGGCAGGGCGCGGATGCGATGCGGCGCCCAGCGCTTTTGGTAGCGCTAGTCCTCGGGATCGCAGCCATGTCCATTGCGCTCGAATATTTCGTCAATTTTTGCATCGGCGACATGACCGATCATTTGGGCCTTCTAGTGATGCGTCGCCTCCCCGCCATCGGCGTGACGGTGCTGCTCGTCGCGCTTACTCGAAAGGCGGTACTTCGCCAGCCGCCGGACCCTGCCGCCATCCCGCTGTCGGAGATTGCCGGCGCGATCGACTGGGTCGCCGCGGCGGACAATTATGTCGAGATTCACGCCAATGGCCGGGTCGAGCTTCGGCGCATGACGATGGCGAGGGCTGACAATGTGCTTCGCCGTCATGGCTTCGTGCGAATCCATCGCCGCTTCCTCATCAACAAGGATCGGATCGCCAAGGTCGAGGACAAGACGGTTCGCCTGCAAAGCGGGCATGAGCTTCCGATCGGCACAGCATTCGCCAGCAACCTTCGTTAGCTTGCCCACACTCGCTGCTTGACCGCCAACCGGCCAGCGTTACGGGTTGCAGCCGATGAGCGAAGACACCCCCGAGAGCCTGATTCCGTACGACGAGATCGTGCAGGACGCGCTTCGGGCCGTCGTTGGCCGCGTACTGGGCGAGGTCGAGCAATCCGGAGGGCTTCCTGGCGAGCACCACTTCTACATCACCTTCAACACACGCTCGCCGGGCGTTTCCATCCCGAAGCACCTATCCGAACGGTTTCCGGACGAAATGACGATCGTCATCCAGAATCGCTTCTGGGACCTGAAGGTCGAAGAAGATGTGTTCACCGTCGGCCTGTCGTTTGGCGGCGTGCCGGCGACGCTTCGAGTCCCGTTCGCGGCCGTTACTCAATTCCACGACCCGGCCGTCGAGTTCGCGCTGACCTTCCAGGCCAATGCCGCCGAAGGGGCTCATGAGGAGCATGAGGAAGCCGAGAACGACGCGCCAGATGCCGATGCAGATGAGAAGCGCGAGGATGGATCGAACGTCGTCAGCGTGGACTTTACGCGCAAAAAATAACAGGAGCCGCTTCACCTGATGTGAAGAGGACTCATGCCCACCAACAGCCGCACCGAGACTGACAGCTTCGGCCCAATCGAAGTCCCCGCTGATGCTTACTGGGGGGCGCAGACCGAGCGCTCGATCGAGAATTTCCCGTTCGGCCCGCGCGAGCAGATGCCGCTGGAGATCGTCCACGCACTAGGCTTCATCAAGCAGGCCGCGGCGCGGGTGAATGCGCGCATCGCGGGCCTCGACCCCAAGCTGGCCGAAGTCATCCAGCAGGCCGCGGGCGAGGTAGCCCGAGGGGACCTCGACAGCCAGTTCCCGTTGGTCGTCTGGCAGACGGGCTCGGGTACCCAATCGAACATGAATGCGAACGAGGTCATTGCCGGGCGCGCGAACGAGATCCTAACCGGCAAGCGGGGCGGCAAGGAGCCAGTCCACCCCAACGATCACGTCAACAAGGGGCAGTCCTCGAACGACAGCTTCCCGACCGCGATGCATGTCGCGGCGGCGCGTTCGGTCCACATGCGCCTGCTCCCGGCTTTGAAGCTGATCCACGCGCGCGTTGCCGATCAGGCCAAGCGCTGGGATTCGATCGTCAAGATCGGCCGCACTCACTTGCAGGATGCGACCCCCCTGACTCTCGGCCAGGAGTTCTCGGGCTACGCCGCGCAAATTCAGGCGTGCATTGAGCGGGTCGAGGGCGTGTTGCCGCGCGTGATGATGCTGGCCCAGGGTGGGACCGCCGTTGGGACCGGGCTCAACGCCCCCAAGGGCTTTGCCGACGAGTTCGCGAAGGAAATCTCCAAGCTAACGCAGCTACCGTTCACTTCCGCCCCGAACAAGTTCGCTGAGCTTGCCGCCCACGACACAATGGTGGAGCTGCACGGCGTGCTCAATGTGATCGCGGTCGCGCTTAGCAAGATCGCCAATGACGTGCGGCTGCTCGGATCGGGCCCGCGCTGTGGTCTCGGTGAGCTCAAGCTGCCCGAGAATGAACCGGGCAGCTCGATCATGCCGGGCAAGGTCAATCCGACCCAGGCCGAAATGCTGACCATGGTTGCAGCCCAGGTGATGGGCAATCATGTCGCGGTGACGGTCGGCGGGCTGCAGGGCCATCTCGAGCTCAACGTGTTCAAGCCGCTGATCGGCGCCAACGTCATCCGCTCGATCAACCTGCTCGCGACCGGCATGGAGAGCTTTACGCTTCGGATGCTGGATGGGGCCGAGCCCGACGAGCATCGGATCGCCGAGCTGATGAACCGGTCGCTGATGCTGGTCACCGCGCTCGCGCCGGAGATCGGCTACGATAACGCCGCGGCCATCGCCAAGCATGCGCACAAGAAGAAGCTGACGTTGAAGGAAGCGGGCCTCGAACTCGGCCTGATCGACGAGGTTACCTTCGATCGCGTCGTGAAGCCCGAAAAGATGATCGGGCGCTAGAGCTTCAGGTTCAGCCGCACGCCGAGATTGTCGATCCCTGGGTTCTCATGGCTGAACAGGGTCGCGTGGCTCATGTGGACCCAGCTTGCCTCGATGCTGAGCCGGTCGTTGACCCGCGCGCCGATACCCAGCTCCGGCTCGAACAGGACGCGGCTGCCGAAGGCGATCTTATCGGTTCGATAATATTCGGCGGCTGAGCCGTTATGGATCGCAAGGCCGATCCCGGGCCGAATGTAGATTCGGTCGCCGAATTTAGCCGGAAGGCCAACGGCAGCGTAGCTGGTATTGCCTGCACTATTCAGCGCGCCGAACACGTAGGGCTGGATCGGCGTGTGACCGATGTTTCCGCCACGATAGCCGAGCTGGATGTCCATCCCGCTTTCAATGCCAGCCTTGTCGAGCGGCGTCTTCACATCATGGACGTAAAGGCCGCCGAACAACTCGCCGGCGTGGGCGGGAGCGGCGGCCATGAGCGCGGCAGCCGCGGCGATCCAATACTTCGACATCCCGGCGACAATGCTTGAGCGTGGCCTTAGTGCCGCCAGCCACCCGATTGCCAGGCCGCGACCGCCGCATTCGGCGCAAGCAGGTTCCAAATATTGAGCGCCAGGTTGTCCCTGATGACGAACAACGGGATGATTTCGAGCACGATCAGCAAGGCGATCGCAGCCCAGACGGGAAGCTTTCGGGCGACCAGGAAACCTAGGCACATCATCAATATATCGGACAGCGAGTTAATGATGCTGTCCCCGGTGTAGCCCAGCGCAGCGGTCGTCTCGCGGTAGCGGTCGATAACCATCGGGGTGTTCTCGATCACTTCCCAGCTCGCTTCGACCAGCAGGGCGACGAGGAAGCGCCATTCGGCCGGCCAGCGGCGCGCGACAGCCCACAGGATCGCGTAAAACAGCAGGCCGTGGACGATGTGGCTGAGGCTGTACCAGTCAGCCAGCATCTGGCTGGTGTGCGGGCTGTCCCGTTCGCCGACCCACAAGCCGATCGTGCCGCAGGTGCAGATCGGATTGCGGCCCATCGCCAGCAGGATCGCGGCCGCTGCGGCGAGAATGGCAAGGGCGATGAGCGCGGTTCGGCGGGTCATGAACCGAAGGCTTAGCAGGCCTTAGTCACTTGCAAAGCCGCGCCGTTCATTCGACAGAGCCGCCATGCTGCGCGCTTATGGACCCGGCTGCGACGGAAGCATCGTCGAAGCGAAACTCGACAAGATTCCGGACGGCGCGACCTGGATCGACCTCGAGGAGCCGACGGAAGCGGAGGAGGAGCTCGTCGAGCGCTGCATCACCGTTGACGTCCCGACCCAGGACGAGATGTCCGAGATCGAGCCGTCCAGCCGCCTCTACGAGCACAACGGCACGCTCTATATGACGGTCAGCGTCCTCTACGGCGTCGAAGACGGAAAGCCCTCCAGCACGCCGATCAGCTTCGTGCTGACGCCCGACCGGTTGGTCACCGTCCGCTATGCGACACCCAAACCGGTCCGCGCTTTCTACGAGCATGTTCGCCGCGACCCGGAGTTGGCGCGGGATGCTCCTACCGTGCTGGTACGACTTCTCGATGCGATCATCGATCGCCTCGCCGACGAGCTTGAGACGGTAGCCGCCGAGATTGAGCATCTCTCGTCCGAGATCTTCCAGAAGGAGCTGGAGGACCGGCGCATCCCGGCCGACAAGCTAACACGGCTGCTGACCTCCATCGGTCGCGCCCAGACTCTGGTCACCAAAATCCGGTACACCGGTGTCAGCACCTCGCGGCTGCTGAATTTCCTCGCAGGTTCCAAGCGCCTTCATCAGGCGACGCATGAGGACATGCGGAACCACGTCGCAAGCCTGACCACCGACGTCATTTCATTGAGCGAGCATGCGAGCTTCCTCAGCGACAACCTCACCTTCCTGCTCGACGCGTCGCTGGGGTTGATCAGCATCGAACAGAATGCGGCGATGAAGCTTTTTTCATGGGCGGCGATCATCTTCCTGCCGCCGACACTCATCGCAGGCATCTTCGGCATGAATTTCCATTACATGCCCGAACTCGACTGGAAGTGGGGCTATCCCGCCGCGCTTGCATTGATGTTCGTCTCCGCAGTCGGGCCTTATCTCTACTTCAAGAGGCGCGGCTGGATTTAAACCGCTGGTTTGCGGCCCGTCGGCGTGATTGCTAAGGGCGCAGCCACCCCCACATCATTGGCGCCAGCGGAGCCCGCGAACGCCCACGAAGGACAGCAATGATCCCCACCGGCCAGGATAGCCTCAATACCCGCTCGACCCTCGAAGCCGGAGGCAAGAGCTATGCTTATTACTCGCTAAGCAAAGCGGCCGAGACGCTGGGGGACGTTTCGCGGCTGCCTTTCTCAATGAAGGTGCTGCTCGAGAACCTGCTCCGATTCGAGGACGGCAAGACCGTCACGCGCGACGACCTCCAGGCCATGGTCGACTGGCAGAAGGAGCGCAAAATCTCGCGCGAGATCCAGTATCGCCCGGCGCGCGTGCTGATGCAGGACTTCACCGGCGTCCCCGCGGTCGTCGATCTCGCCGCTATGCGCGATGCGATGAAGTCGCTCGGCGGCGATGCCCAGAAGATCAATCCGCTGGTGCCCGTGCACCTGGTCATCGACCACAGCGTCATGGTGGACGAGTTCGGCAACCCGCAGGCGTTCGGCCGCAACGTTGAGCTCGAATATGCACGCAACGGCGAGCGCTACCAGTTCCTCAAGTGGGCAACCCAGGCGTTCGACAATTTCCAGGTCGTGCCGCCCGGCACCGGAATCTGTCACCAGGTGAATCTCGAGCATATCGCGCAGTGCGTGTGGACCGACCAGGACACCAATGGCGACACCCTGGCCTATCCCGACACACTGGTCGGCACCGACAGCCACACGACGATGGTCAATGGCCTGGGCGTGCTCGGCTGGGGCGTCGGCGGTATCGAGGCCGAGGCGGCGATGCTTGGCCAGCCGGTCAGCATGCTGATCCCCGAGGTCGTCGGCTTCCGCCTCGACGGCGAGATGAAGGAGGGGATCACCGCCACCGACCTGGTGCTTACGGTCACCCAGATGCTTCGGCAGAAGGGCGTCGTTGGTCGCTTCGTCGAATTCTACGGACCTGGCCTCGACAATATGACCGTCGCCGACCGCGCGACGATCGCCAACATGGCGCCCGAGTATGGCGCGACCTGCGGGTTCTTCCCGATTGACCAGCGGACGCTCGATTACCTCGAGCTCACCGGGCGCGACGCTGACCGGATCGCGCTGGTCAAGGCTTACGCCCAGGCGCAGGGTCTGTGGCGCGACGCTTCAAGCCCCGAACCGGTCTATACCGACACGCTGGAGCTCGACATGAGCAGCGTCGAGCCTTCGCTCGCCGGGCCCAAGCGCCCGCAGGATCGGGTGCTGGTCAGCGAGGTGGACGACCAGTTCAATCACGAGCTTGAGCACACCTATGCCAAGCACAATGATCCACGCGTGCCGGTTGAGGGTGAAAGCTTCGACTTCGGTAATGGCGACGTTGCAATTGCCGCGATCACGAGCTGCACCAACACGTCGAACCCGTCGGTCCTTGTCGCCGCCGGGCTGGTCGCGCGAAAGGCGCGCGCGCTTGGCCTGGAAAGCAAGCCATGGGTCAAGACCAGCCTTGCGCCCGGAAGCCAGGTCGTAACCGACTACCTCAATGAAAGCGGGCTCAGCGAAGACCTAAACGCGCTCGGGTTCGACCTCGTCGGCTACGGATGCACGACCTGCATCGGCAATTCCGGCCCGCTCGCCGAGCCGATCAGTAAAGCGATCAACGATAAAGACCTGGTCGCGGTCAGCGTGCTTTCGGGCAACCGCAATTTCGAAGGGCGCGTTTCGCCCGACTGCCGTGCCAATTACCTCGCGTCGCCGCCGCTCGTTGTGGCCTATGCACTGAAGGGTACGGTCCGGTCGGACATGATCAATGAGCCGATCGGTACGGGCAGCAGCGGCCAGCCGGTGTTCCTGAAGGACATTTGGCCGACCAACGACGAAGTTCGCGCTCTTGTCGACGCCCACGTCCATTCGGCGATGTTCACCAAGCGCTATGCCGACGTCTATCGCGGCGATGATCGCTGGCGTTCGATCCAGGTCACGGGCAGCGACACTTACGCCTGGCCCGCGGGTTCAACCTATATCCAGAACCCGCCTTACTTCACCGGCATGACCATGACCCCGACTCCACTCGCAGATATCGAGGGAGCGCGGGCGCTGGCGGTGTTCGGCGATTCGATCACCACCGACCACATTTCGCCCGCCGGCGCGATCAAGCCCGACAGCCCGGCCGGCCGCTACCTGCTCGAGCATCAGGTGACACGCGCCGAATTCAACAGCTACGGCGCTCGGCGCGGCAACCATGAAGTGATGATGCGCGGCACCTTCGCCAACATCCGCATCCGCAATCGCATGCTCGACAATGTCGAAGGCGGCTTCACCCGCTACGCGCCGACGCAAGAGACCCTGCCGATTTATGACGCGGCCATGGCCTATGAGCGTGACGGCACGCCGCTGATCATCCTCGCGGGCAAGGAATATGGCACCGGAAGCTCGCGCGACTGGGCAGCCAAGGGCACGATCCTGCTTGGCGTTCGCGCAGTCATCGCCGAAAGCTTCGAGCGCATCCACCGCTCCAACCTGGTCGGCATGGGCGTGCTCCCCCTTCAGTTCCGCGACGGCGAGAATGCGGAGAGCCTGGGCCTCACCGGTAACGAGACCTTCAGCATCCACAATGTCGCGGGCATCGAGCCGCGGCAGGATGTCGAAGTGCAGGTCAAGCGCGCCGACGGCAGCAGCATGACGATTACCGCCCGCTGCCGCATCGATACCTACAACGAGCTCGAATATTTCCGTTCGGGCGGCATCCTGCAGTACGTGCTGCGGAGGCTCGCGGTCGCGTGACACCGGTCGAGATCGCGGTCGAAGCGGCGGGCTGGACCGGCGCAGTCCTGATCCTCGGTGCTTATGTGCTGGTTACAGCCGGCAAGGTCACGGGGCAGTCGAGGCTGTTCCAGTGGATGAACGTGGTGGGGGCCGCCGGTTTCACTATAAACGGCTGGTGGCATCGCGCGCTGCCGTCTGCGGCGCTAAACGTGATTTGGATGGGGATCGGATTGGTAGCCTTATGGCGGATCTGGACAAAGCGAAAATCGTCGACCTGAGCCATGTGATTACCGAGGGCATGGTGACCTATAAGGGACTGCCCGGCCCACACATTTGCGATTTCATTTCCCGCGAGCAGTCCGCGGCCAACTACGATGGCGGCGAGACCTTCCATATCGGCAAGATCGACATGGTCGCCAACACCGGCACCTATGTCGACGTGCCCTCCCACCGCTTCGCCGACGGCAAGGATTTGAGCGAGGTCGAGGTAGAAGCGTTTGCCCACTTGCCGGCGCTTGTCGTGCGCCAGGCGTTCGAGAATGGTCTCGGCGTCGACTTGGCCGCTTTCGAGGGGCTCGACGTTCGAGGCAAGGCGGTGCTCGTCGCCACCGGCTGGGACCGGCATTGGGGGAGCGAAGCTTACTATCACGACCATAGCTTCGTCACCGTCGAGGCGGCTGAATGGCTGGTTGGCCAGGGTGCCGCGCTAGTCGGCATCGACAGCCACAACATCGACGATACGCGGGTGCGAACACGCCCGGTCCACACCGCGTTGCTTGGCGCCGGAATTCCGATCTGCGAACATATGACTGGGCTTGGCGCGCTGCCCGACGACGGCTTCCACTTCTCTGCGGCCCCGCCCAAAGTGCGCGGCATGGGGACCTTCCCGGTCCGCGCCTACGCCGTGCTGGGCTGATGGAGCGCGCTTTTGAGCCAATCGGGCATGATTGCATTGTCGGGGATCGCGTCGATGCGGGCTTGAACGACCGACCGATCGACCTCCTGATATTCGATACGTGACCGCTCTCCTCCGCCACCCACGGTTACGAACAAGCGCCGGTTGACCTTCTGCCGCCAGTTCATCCGCGCGGTATTCTCCTGCCCGACAAAGCAGCCCTTGGAAAAGCTGACGCCGTTGAGCTCGACCGCATTGCATTCGAGCCAGAGCAGATCACCAAGCTCCGCCCGCCCCTCGGTCACACCGAGATTGAGCCGGTGTTCGAGCCAGCCGCTTGCCGGATCACCTGGCGGCCCAAGCCATCGCTTTCCCAACTCCGGCAGGCGCGGATCATCGCCGCCATCCTTCGACCAGTGAACGGCTAGCGCCGGATCGCGCGCAATCGTGATCGGGCGGCGGAGACGATAGATCGACAGGCGTTTGATAAGGTCATCCGCCGCGTCAGCCTCACAGTCGAGCAGGAGGTCGTCGCCATCCGGCCAAACGATGAAATCGAACAGGCATTTGCCCTGCGGCGTCAGCAGTCCAGCCCATACCGGCAACGCACCAGTAACATCGCTCGTCACCAGTCCTTGGACGAACCCGCGCACGTCCTCGCCCGACAAACGGAGGACGGAACGGTCAGCCAGGGTGGTCGCGGACATGCCCCTTAGCTAAGGAGCCTGCGTGGCAAATCAAACGCTGACCATCCGCCGGCCCGACGATTGGCACGTGCATTTGCGCGACGGCGACATGCTCAAGACCGTCGCGCCTTATACCGCGCGGCAGTTCGCGCGTGCGATTATCATGCCCAACCTGGTCCCGCCGATCACGACCGTGGACGCGGCCGTGGCCTATCGCGATCGCATCATTGCCGCAGCAGGCGCGGGCTTCACGCCGCTGATGACGGCTTACCTGACCGACGACATCAGCCCGGATGAAATTGCGCGCGGGTTTGAGGAGGACGTCTGGATCGCAGCCAAGCTCTATCCGGCGGGCGCGACCACCAACAGCGCGTCTGGCGTCACCGACATCGGCCGGATCTACCCCGTGCTCGAGCGGATGGAGAAGATTGGCATGGTCCTCTGCCTTCATGGCGAGGTGACCGACCCGGCGGTCGACGTGTTCGACCGGGAGGCGGTGTTCATCGAACGCGTGTTGTGGCGGATCGTCACCGACTTCCCAGAGCTCAAGATCGTGCTCGAGCATGTGACCACCGCGGACGCGGTGGATTTCGTAGGGGATGCCGGCGCGACAATCGCCGCGACCGTGACCCCGCAGCATTTGATCATCAATCGTAACGCGATCTTCGCTGGCGGGCTGAGGCCCCATGCTTACTGCCTGCCCGTCGCTAAGCGTGAGCGGCACAGGCTTGCCGTGCGTAAAGCTGCGACTTCGGGCTCACCCAAATTCTTCCTGGGCACCGACAGCGCGCCCCACGGCCGAGAAGCGAAGGAATCAGGCTGCGGCTGTGCGGGCATCTTCAACGCGCCAGCCGCGCTCGAAAGCTACGCCGCGGTATTCGATGAGGAGGGAGCCCTCGACAATTTCGAGGCGTTTGCCAGCGAACATGGCCCCCGCTTCTACGGGCTACCGCTGAACGAGGGCACGATCACTCTTCAGCGGCAAGAGGCCAAGGTGCCCGATGAGATTCACGGCCTCGTGCCGTTCCATGCAGGCGAGACCTTGCGCTGGAAGTTCGCCGGCTAGGCGTTACCGCGTCCGCCGGTACCGATCACCGCGCCGAAATGCTCTTCAAGCCGCTGGTAGCATTCGCACGAGCGGCGCTTGAGGCCTGCGCGGTCGGTCACTCGAACCACGCCGCGCCCGGTCGCGATCAGTCCTTCCTGCTGCAATGACTGGATCACGGCGTTCACGGTGGTCCGCTGAACGCCGAGCAAGCCAGCAAATGCTTCCTGGGTCAGTTCGATGCGGTCGCCCGCCCGGTCCTGGGCGTGAAGCAGCCAGCGCGCGGCGCGCTCTGGGATCGAGTGGAAGGTGTTGCACGCTGCCGATTGCATGACCTGGCTCAGCAAATAATCCGAGAAGCGGCAGAACAGGTTCGATACGAACGACGACTGCTGCTTTGCCGCTTCCAGCGCGCGCATTGGCACTTTGAACGCGGGGCCGCCGATTAGCACGTGGGCGCTCGCGAAGGCTGGCGCGTGTCCGCAGCTGACAATCCCGCCGACCGCGCCCTCGCGGCCGACCGACGCGACTTCGACCGAGCGGCCGCCCATGAGCTCAACGCCCATCGAGATCATGGTTTCGCCAACCGGGAACAGGCTGGCCGCAACCTGGTCACCGCGGTTCAGGACGGTGTCGCCAGCGGTGAGCTCGACGATCTCGCCGAAGGGTTCGATCAGGCCCCGCGCTTCGGCGTCAAAGGTGGATAGAAGCCGATTGCCGGCAAATGCCTCGTCGGCGCGATTCAGTTCGTCGATGATGGTCTCTGCCACGTTGATTGTCCCAAAGTAGCCGTTGTTCGTTACGCACACGCCTCGGCCGCCTGCGAGACAATGCGCGACGGTCCAACTTGCTCCATCACATGGCGACGGGATCGACCGTGGTCCGGGTTCCGTTGAGCAGGCAATCGGCGACCAGGCGCAAGGGCGCGACGTCGACCAAGCTCGCGCGCTGGTCGATCAGGTCGACGAAGGTTCGGTAAATGTCGGGATATTCGCCGGGCCCGTCGTCAGCCGTCAGTTGGTCGCCAAGCAGGAGCTTCGCGCCCCCCTCTTCAAGCCGCAGGCTCACGCCATCCGCGGTCGCGACCGTAATGGTCCATTCTTCTCCCTCGGTCCGGCGCCAGTCGAGGCTGGCGCTCAGCGGCCCGTCGGCCTCGGGACTCGAGAAGGTCACATCGGCGGCGATCGGGGTCTGCGCATTGGCGGGAAAGGCAAGGCAGGCAGACTTCACGAACAAGGAGCCGGGGAAAATCCTGGTCGCGATCGAGAAGGCGTTGATGCCTGGGTCGAACACGCCATAGCCGCCCGCATCCCAGATCCACTGTTGGCCTGGGTGCCATTTGTGGACGTCCTCGTGCCAGTGGATCGCGAGCGAAGTTATGCGCTTGCCCGCGAGCGCCTGCGCCGCTGCGTCGACGGTCGAATGGTGCTGGGCGTGCCACGTGGTGAAGAGGCTGACTTGCCGCGCGTCGGCCAGGCACGCGAGGTCGGCGATCTCGGCCAGCCCGGCCGTCGGGGGCTTTTCAAGCAGGCAGTGGAGCCCCCGCTCGACGCATTCGCGGGCGATTTCGTAGCGGGGCCCCGGGGGCGTGGTGATCGCGACGGCTTCGAGGCCCTCAACCGAGCGGATCAGCTCGCGCCAGTCGGTGAAGGGCTGCGCGACCCCCTGTCCGGAGCGGCTTGACGTCGCGATGAGCTCGAACCGCGGATTGCCTGCAATCGACGGCACGTGCTGATCCTCTGCGATTTTGCCGTACCCGATGATGGCGATCCTGATCGGCTTCATTGCTTGAGCCCGGCCACATAGGCGCGCGCCTTCTTGGCGGTCTCTTCGGCGGATTGACCCGGTTTGTAGAGCCCGGAGCCGAGGCCGAAGCCTGACACGCCGGCATCCTTCCACGGTCGCATGTTGTCAGGGCTGACACCTCCGACGACGAAAATCGGCACTTCGCGCGGGATCACGGCGAGCTGGGCTTTGAGCATCGCGGGGCTGGCACCCTCCGCGGGGAACAACTTTAGCGCGGTGGCGCCGGCGTGAATCGCAGCGAATGCCTCTGATGGCGTGAAGAAGCCGGGCATCGAAACGAGACCTTCGGACGCCGTTGCGGCGATCACGTCGGTATTGGTGTTGGGCGACACTATCAGCCGTCCACCCGCCGCTCGGACGTTCGCGACATCGCCCACCTTCAGTACCGTGCCGCCGCCGACGAGCGCGCGGTTCCCGAATTTCGCCGCAAGGACTTCGATGCTCTTCAGCGGGTCGGGCGAATTCAGGGGCACCTCGATGATCCGAATGCCGGCGTCGAACACGGCGTGGCCGATTGCTTCGGCGTCGCCGGGCGTTACGCCGCGAATGATCGCCACCAACGGGCATTCGTCGAGGTACCGGCGAAGCTGGTCGAGCGCGTTCAATTGCCTATCCTTTCGGCGATTTGTTTGATGCCGGCGAGAAAACAGTGCTCGCCGTCCAGCTCGCGCGCCGATCCGCCCGCCTGCGCGATTGCGGCTGCATAGAGCGCGGTGAGCTCCGGTCGACCCATGACGATGACCTCTCCCTGATGGTCGCCGAGCCCGATCTTCACGTCTGAGCCGATCAGCAAGCCGCTCGCGTAGGATGCGCAGGCGTCCGGGTCGGCCTTATCGAGCAGCCAGCGCGCGCGGATCGCGAACAGTTCGGACGGCAAGTCGCATTGCTGAAACCCATGCTCAACGCCGCGCCGAAACGCGTCGTCCGGCGCGACCTCGCCCTGCAGCAGGTCCCCGATGATGCTGTGCTTCTTCATGAGGTTGAACAGCTCGCCGGTCATGACGGTGCGGAAGCGGGCGACCCGCCCGCCTTCTACGACAACCCATTTGTTGTGCGTGCCCGGGTGGCAGACGAGGGCGTCTGGCGGCACCGTCCCGTCAGCGATCGCGCCCAACAGCTGGACCTCCTCGCCCCGCATGACGTCGGCCCGCTCTGCCTCGCGAAAGGAGAGACCGGGAATAATCGCCTCGCGATCACCCGCCCACACCACGTTGCAGGCAAGGTCGTCGATGCCGCTCGGGCAGGGCACGTACGGAGCGTCCATCCAGCCCCGGTTGGAGCCCGCCATGCCGGCCATGAGCAAAGGCAGATCGCCAAGACGATCCCGGATCTCCGCCGCTGCCGCAGGGAATTCGCCCTTCGGCACGGACAGCGCGCCCATACCGTCCTCGAACTCGTCGGCACAGGCGCCGGAAGAGTCGATCCGATAGGCGCGGCGGTTGGTCGTTCCCCAATCAACCGCGATATAGCCGTCCGCCCAGCGCATCCGTTCCTGCATGGCCTCTAAAACCGCGCCGGCGCAACTTCGCTCCGCGACCTGTGTTTTCTATCCGCGCTGATATGACCGACTCCTTCGTCCATTGTATTGCCGATGTGCACGCGGTCCTTGGAGAAGGGCCGGTGTGGGTGCCTCAAGAGGCAGCGCTTTACTGGGTCGACATCAAGGGGCGGAAGATCTTCCGGCTCGGCGAAGACGGCGAGCTCAGCCAGTGGCCGACGCCCTTCCGCGTGGGATCGATCGCGCCGCGCGCCGGCGGCGGGTTCATCGCCGGGACCGAGCAGGGCATCGCGGAGGTCGACCTTTCCAGCGGACAACTGAAGCTGCTCTTCAATCCCGAGAAGGCGCTTCCTGGCAACCGGTTCAACGACGGCAAGGTCGATCGGGCCTCCCGCTTCTGGGCGGGAACGATGGACGATAGCGAACGCGAGGCGACGGGAAGCCTGTACCGTTTTGGCGCCGGCCTCAGCGTCGATACGGTCGATTCGGGCTACAAGGTCACCAACGGGCCCGCATTCAGCCCCGACGGCCGCCGGATGTATCACAACGACAGCGCGCGGCAGCTGACCTACGTGTTCGACCTCGATGAGCAGGGTAACGCCACCAACCGCCGCGTCTTCCGCGAATTCGGCGAGGGCGAGGGCTACCCGGACGGAATGACCGTCGACGCAGAAGCTTGCCTATGGATCGCCTTTTGGGATGGATGGTGTCTCCGGCGCTTCTCCCCGGCGGGCGACATGCTCCAGAAGCTCGACATGCCGGTTTCGCGGCCGACCAGCTGCGCCTTCGGGGGGCCCGAGCTCGACCGGCTCTACGTGACATCAGCAAGCATCGGCCTCGATGAAACTGCGGTAAGAATGCAACCAAATGCCGGGGGGTTGTTTATGGTCACACCGGGGGTGCGTGGGGTAGCCGATGTCCCCTTTGCGGGCTGACAAGTGACGAACGACTACGGAGGCTGAGTCATCGCCAACTTCATGTTCGCGACCGGGATCGAAAACAGCATCCCGACCATCGACCATGGCAAGACCCGCATCGACGAGATGGAGGTCTGCGGCCACTATGATCGCTGGCGCGAGGATTTCGACTGCGTCCAGGAAATCGGGATCAATTTCCTTCGCTACGGGCCTCCGATCCACAAGACCTATCTCGCGCCCAACCGGTTCGACTGGGAGTTTGCTGACCAGACCTTTGCGGAGCTGAAGCGGCGCGACATCACGCCGATCGTCGACCTGTGCCATTTCGGCGTGCCGGACTGGATCGGCAATTTCCAGAACCCGGACTTCCCGCGCCTGTTCGCCGATTATGCCGGCGCCTTCGCCGAGCGCTTCCCCTGGGTGCAGCTCTACACGCCGATCAACGAGATGTTCATCTGCGCGGTCTTCTCCGCAAAATATGGCTGGTGGAACGAGCAGAAGAAGGACGATCGCTCGTTCATCACGGCGCTCAAGCATATCGTCAAAGCCAACGTCATGGGGATGATCGAGATCCTCAAGCGTCGACACGACGCGATCTTCATCCAGTCGGAATCATCGGAATATTATCACGCTGACTCCCCCGGTGCGATCGGCCGCGCCGAAGTGCTCAACCAAATGCGCTTCCTCAGCCTGGACCTCAATTACGGCCGCCGGGTCGACAGCGGAATGTATCAGTTCCTGATGGACCACGGCATGAGCCGCGAGGAGTATGAGTGGTTCCTCGAGCATCGGCTCAAGCAACACTGCATCTTCGGCAACGATTATTACCAGTTGAACGAGCACCGCGTGTTCGCTGACGGCCACACTGTCGCGGCGGGGGAGACCTTCGGCTACGCCGAGATCACCCGCCAGTATTATAACCGCTACCGCCTTCCGGTGATGCACACCGAAACCAATTTGTGGGAGGGCGCGCACGGCGACGAAGCAGTCAAATGGCTGTGGAAAGAATGGGCCAACGTCCTTCGCCTGCGCAACGTCGGCATCCCGACCGTCGGTTTCACCTGGTACAGCCTGACCGACCAGGTCGACTGGGACACGGCGCTTCGCGAGCAGAACGGCAACGTCAATCCGCTTGGCCTATTCGACCTCGACCGCAAGATCCGCAACGTCGGCAGGGCGTACAAGCAGCTGATCGCCGACTGGCGCAACGTGCTCCCGGCGCAAAGCGTGTGCCTGATCGTGCCGATCAAGAAGATCGGCGATTACCGGGACAACGATGATGCGGCGGGCCGCCACATGGACGGAAGCGGCACCCAGGCCAAGGACGCCAACAACGCCAACGAAGCTGACGACGGCAGTGACGCCGGGGTGGGCAATGAGGCGCAACGGTGACCAACCGCAAGATCGGTCGGATCGAGACGTTCTTCGCGCCGCCGCGCTGGCTGTTCGTGCGGGTCGAGAGCGAGGATGGCGCCGTCGGCTGGGGCGAAGCCAGCCTCGAAGGCTGGGCGGAAGCGATAGACGGTGTTTTCGAGGCGTTCCGCGATCGTTTTATCGGCGCGGACCCCTTCAACATCGAGGACATCTGGCAGGTCGGCTACCGCGGCGGTTTCTACCGCGGCGGGCCGGTGCTGATGTCGGCGCTCGCGGGCCTCGAGCAGGCCTTATGGGACCTCAAGGGCCGCGCCCTCGGCCTTCCGGCCTGGCAGATGCTTGGCGGGAAGGTGCGGGACAAGGTCCGCTCCTACGCCTGGATCGGCGGCGACCGGCCGCACGAGATCGCCGAAGCCGCCGAGGTCCGCAAGAAACAAGGCTTCACCGCGGTCAAGATGAACGCGACTGCGGAGCTCGACTGGATCGGTACCCCCAAGATCTTCGACGAAGTGGTGAAGCGCGTCGAGGCAGCGCAGGCGCTGGGCATGGATGTCGGCCTCGACTTCCACGGCCGGGTCCATCGGCCCATGGCGAAGCAACTTGCGAAGGCGCTGGAGCCGCTCGGCCTCCTGTTCATCGAGGAGCCTCTGCTGTCCGAGAACCTCGAGGGGTTGCAGGACCTCGCCACCCTGGTCTCGACCCCTATCGCGCTCGGCGAGCGGCTGTTCAGCCGGTGGGATTTCAAGCCGGTGTTCGAAGCGGGCGCCGTCGACATCATTCAGCCCGACCTCAGCCACGCGGGCGGCATTCTGGAAGTCAGGAAAATCGCGGCCATGGCCGAGGCCTATGATGTCGCCGTCGCGCCGCACTGCCCGCTGGGACCGCTGGCGCTCGGCGCGTGCCTTCAGATCGCGGCTTGCACGCCCAACCACGCGATCCAGGAGATCAGCCTCGGCATTCACTACAATACCGGCGGCCACGACCTCCTGAACTTCTGTACCAACAAGGAGGCGTTGACGCCTATCGATGGCTATCTGCCGGTGCCGGAAGGGCCGGGGCTGGGCATCGATATCGACGAGGCCGCGGTGCGCGAGGCGGACAAGGATCGCCACCGCTGGCGCAACCCGATTTTCAGGACAAAAGACGGCAGTTTTGCCGAGTGGTGAGCTAGCGCTGCTCCGGCGGGATTTCGCGGAGCTGCGCCGCGAACGCCGCGACTTCTTCTTTCGAGTAACTGAGGTGCACGCGCTCGGTTGAGGCCGGCCGCGACGCGAGGCCCAGTCCGGCACGGCGATCCTCTGCCGGCCGGATCGGCCGCGGCGCAAAGCCGCCGCCACAATTGGGGCAGACGTTGCTCAAGTGATTTTCAACGCAGCCCGCGCAGAACGTGCACTCATAAGTGCAGATCATCGCTTCCTTGCTGTCGGGCGGGAGATCCTTGTCGCAATATTCGCAATTGGGTCGGAGCGAGAGTGCCATGGGCCTTCGTTATCAGTGGCACTTGAAGCGTTCAAACGGCTCCAGGCACGCATTGCACCGCCACTGGGCCTTGCAGGGCGTCGCGCCGAAGCGGCTAACCTCGACCGTGTCCGCCGAGCCGCATTGCGGGCATTCGGCGGTCGTTGACGGGGTCGGCGGGGCGATTCCATAGGCTTTGAGTCGCTCATGCCCGCGCTCGGTGATCCAATCGGTCGTCCAGGGCGGAAACAGGACACGCTCGATATGCACTTCCTCTAGACCTGCGCGGTCGAGCGCTTCGCGGATCGCCATTTCGATCGCCACGGTTGCCGGACAGCCGGTGTAGGTCGGACTCACCCGAACCCGTGGCGGGTCGGGCACAAACCCGCGCACGATGCCGAGGTCGGTGATCGTCAGGACGGGGATTTCCGGGTCGGGAACGTCGGCAATGGCGGCCATTACTGCCGCCTCGTCGATCTTGCTCGTCACCCCGGCCATCGGGAGAGATTACACCCGTTCGAGCGCCAGCGCGATTCCCTGGCCGACGCCGATGCACATGGTCGCCAGCGCTAGCTTGCCGCCGGTCCGCTGAAGCTCCTCGGTAGCGGTGAGCGCGAGCCGCGCGCCGGACATGCCGAGCGGATGGCCGAGCGCGATTGCGCCGCCATTAGGGTTCACGCGCGGATCGTCGTCGGCAATTCCCAGCTGCCGCAGGACGGCGAGGCCCTGCGCCGCGAACGCTTCGTTCAGTTCGATCACGTCGAAATCGGCGAGCTTCAGCCCGAGGCGCTTCATCAACTTTTCGCTCGCGGGCGCAGGCCCGATGCCCATGATGCGGGGCGGGACGCCCGCGACCGCCGCGCCGAGGACGCGCGCCTTCGGGGTGAGGCCGTTGCGCTTCGCCGCCTCTTCCGAAGTGATGACGATCGCCGCGGCGCCGTCATTGACCCCCGACGCATTACCCGCGGTTACCGTGCCATCGGCGCGAACGATTGGCTTCAGCTTGCCCAAGGCCTCCGGGGTGGTCGCACGCGGATGCTCGTCCTTGTCGACGATGAGGGCCTCGCCTTTGCGCTGCGGTATCTCCACCGCGACGATCTCGGCGGCGAGGCGGCCATTGGCCTGCGCAGCCGCCGCCTTTTCCTGGCTGCGCAGGGCGAAGGCGTCCTGATCCTCTCGTGAGACCTGGAACTCCTGCGCGACATTCTCGCCGGTGCTGGGCATCGTGTCGTCGCCATAGGCCGCCTTCATCTTCGGGTTGACGAAGCGCCAGCCGATGGTCGTGTCGTACATCTCAGCATTGCGGTCGAACGCGGAGGTGGCCTTGGCCATGACAAAAGGCGCGCGACTCATGCTCTCCGAACCGCCGGCGATGATCAGCTCATCCTCGCCGCCGCGGATCGCCCGCGCCGCCATGGCGACAGCGTCGAGGCCCGAGCCGCAGAGCCGGTTCAGTGTCACGCCGCCCGAGCTATCGGGGAGCCCGGCGAGCAGGCCGGCCATGCGCGCAAGGTTGCGGTTGTCCTCGCCCGCCTGGTTGGCGCAGCCGAGGATCACGTCGTCGAGGTCCGACCAGTCGACATTGGGGTTGCGATCGATCAGCGCCTTGATCGGGATCGCGGCGAGATCGTCCGCCCGGACTGAGCTCAGTGCGCCGGCATAGCGTCCGATTGGCGTTCGGACGTAATCGCAAATGAAAGCATCGGGCATGCGGAGTTACAGAACCCCGCGGCGCATCTGGTCGAGCTCGATGCTCTCGAACAGCGCCTTGAAATTGCCCTCGCCGAAGCCTTCGTTGCCCTTGCGCTGGATGATCTCGAAGAAGATCGGGCCGATCACATTCTGGGTAAAGATCTGGAGAAGGAGGCCCTGCCCTTCGGTCGGCGCACCGTCCATCAGGATGCGGCGCTTCTCCAGTTCGGGGATGTTTTCCTCATGGCCTTTGATGCGCTCGGGAAGCAGCTCGTAATAAGTGTCGGGCGTATCCTGGAAGGGGATGCCCCGGGCGGCGATCACATCGACCGCCTTGTAAATGTCCGAGGTGCCGAGCGCGATGTGCTGGATGCCCTCGCCCTTATATTCGCGGAGGAACTCCTCGATCTGGCTCTTGTCGTCCTGGCTCTCATTCAAGGGGATGCGGATTTTGCCGCAAGGCGACGTCATCGCCTTGGAGAAGAGGCCGGTCTGCTTGCCCTCAATGTCGAAGTAGCGAATCTCGCGGAAGTTGAAGAGCCGCTCGTAAAAATCGGCCCAGACCGACATCCGGCCGCGATTCACATTGTGGGTCAAATGGTCGATGTAGGTAAGCTTGGAATCGGCATCCGCCATCCGCTGCTGCCAGTCGGGATGGAAGTCGAAATCGACCTCGTAAATCGAGCCGGCGACGTCAGCGCCGGGGCCATAGCGGTCGACGAAGAACAGGCGCGAGCCCCCGATTCCTTCGATGGCCGGGATGTCGAGCTCGCCATCGCCTTTGCTCACCTGGACGTTGGTCGCGCCGAGGCCGAGCGCGCGCTCATGCGCGGCTTTGGCATCCTTCACCCGGAACGCCATGGCGCAGGCGCTCGGACCATGGTCCTTGGCATATTGCTCAGCGTAAGAGCCCGGTTCGGCGTTGATGATGAAGTTGCAGTCGCCCTGCTTGTGCAGCGTGACGTTCTTCGACTTGTGCCGGGCGACCTCGGGGAAACCCATTTTCGTGAACAACGAGCGCAACAGCTCGATGTCCGGGGCGGTGTATTCGACGAACTCGAACCCGTCGGTCCCCATCGGGTTGGCGAACCCGGTTGCCGTGGTCTCGTCGAGAACTTGCGTGGCCATGCTTGACTCCTTTGCGGCCCAACTGCTCCTGCAGCGCAGCCATTTCAAGGAGCGAGCGGTGAACACGCCAGACGGATGGACGCTCGAAGACGGCGGCAAGGCGCTGACCCGCACCTTCAAGTTCGAGGATTTCAGCGAGGCTTTTGGCTTCCTCACCCGCGTCGCGCTCCACGCCGAGAAGGTCGATCATCACCCCGAATTCACCAGCGTGTGGAACCGGGTCGACTTCCGCCTGACCAGTCATGATACGGGCGGCGTCACCGACCGCGATATCGCCCTCGCGGAGGTTATCAACCGCATCGCCGGTTAACCATGATCCGCAAGGTTTCGGCAGCTTCACAGAGTGGAGAATGGCTGCGCTCGGCGACTCCAGCCGCGCAGTTGTTAACCACGGAGTTGGCCATGATCCGGTTAATGCGAATTTTCCGCTGCGAGAAAGGCGCCAACGCCATCGAATATGCGCTAGTCGCTTCGCTGATCTCCATCGCCGCCATCACTGCCTTCCAGGCGCTCGGCACCTCGATCGACACCATGTACGGCAACGTCTCGAACAAATTGTGAAATCGGGAGCGACATTGATCGTTCAGCGTTGAAGCGTCATAAGGACCTGGAAATGAACCGCCGCACGATCAGCGCCACTTATTATTATCCCGACGAGGTTGGGACCGGCTGACGCGCGCCTAAGTCAGAAGAACCAACCTCCACCCGCCCGGCCTCCGCGGCGGGTTTTTTGTTGCGCCGAGAAAGGAAGACGATGTTGCAGGAGACGATTGCCAAGGACGGCCCCAGCGAGCGTTGGGAAGATTATGTCGTCCCGCAATGCTGGGAAGCGTTCACGGCCGACGACCATGCGGTGTGGGACCTGCTGTTCGCACGCCAGGTAGAACTGCTCGGCAGCCGGGTCATCTCGCCGTTCCTCGACGGGATCGACCTTCTGCGCCTGTCGCACCCGGGCGTCCCCGACGTCGAGGGCCTGAACGCGATCCTGGAGCCGCGCACAGGATGGAAGACCGTCGCTGTTCCCGGGCTGGTTCCCGATGCCGTCTTCTTCGCGATGCTGAGTGAACGCGTGTTCCCGGTCGGGAACTTCATCCGCAAGCGCGAGCAGCTCGATTATCTCGAAGCCCCTGACTGTTTCCACGACATGTTCGGCCATATCCCGATGCTCGCGCATCACGATTATGCCGAGATGACTCGCCACGTCGGTGAGCTTGGCCTCGCGGCGATTGCTGGCGGCGATGGGCACAAGGCGGCGCGGCTATACTGGCACAGCGTCGAGTTCGGCCTCGCGCGGGAGCATGGCGAATTGAAGATCCTCGGCGCGGGGCTCGCCTCCAGCTTCGGTGAATCGCACTTCAGCTTGGAGAGCGACAAGGTTGAGCGGCTTACCTTCTCGGTCGAGCGCGCGGTCAACACCCCCTACAAGCATGACGCGTTCCAGCCGCGCTATCTCGTATCCTCGTCGCTCGAGCAAACGATCAAGGACGTGCTTGCTTTGACTCCGGAGCGCCTGCTCGCGCTATAGGCCTTCAATGGCCGACGAGCAGACGAAAGGCGAATATCGGAGCGGGCACGACCCGCGGACTCTGCGCGACGCGCTTGGCTGCTTTGCGACCGGGGTCACGGTCGTCACCTGCGTGTGCGACGGCGAACCGGCCGGAGTCACCGTCAACAGCTTCACCTCGGTGTCGCTCGATCCGCCATTGCTGCTCGTCTGCCTGCACAAGAAGGCGGCGAGCGCGACATCACTCGTCAGCGCGTCGCATTTCGCGGTCAACGTGCTGCAGACCGGCCAGCAGCCGGCCTCGATCACCTTTTCGACCCGCGTCGAGGACCGATTCGGCCAGATGCCCTGGTCATGCGGGGAGAATGGCGCGCCGATCCTCAAGGACTCGATGGGCGTGTTCGAATGCGAGAATTACGCGGTCTATGACGGCGGTGACCACCACATCCTCGTCGGGCAGGTCGTGAAGGCGAGCTTCGATGCAAGCCTCGACCCCCTGCTCTATTTTCGCGGCAGCTACCGACGGCTGCATTTCGATTAATCGACGATCAGCTCTTCCGGGTGCTTATGGAAGCGGCGGACGATGATGACGATGACGCCGCCGATGACGAGCCCGGCGACAGCACCGGCTAGCGCATGAATCAGCCAATCGACGAGGCCGGATAGGCTGCCCGATGCAGCCGCAGCGTGCTCCGCGAAGGCCTCGATCGCGTGGCTTAGCGGATCGATCAGGTGCATCTCTTCGATGCCGTGCAGCAGGATGCCCCCGCCAACCCACAGCATCGCCGCGGTGCCAATTCCCGACAGCGCGGTAAGCAGCTTCGGCACGATATGGACCAAGGCATTGCCCATCGCACGAGTGCTGGCGTTGCGCCGCTCGGCCATGTGCAGCCCGATATCGTCGAGCTTCACGATCAGCGCGACTACGCCATAGACACCCCCGGTAATCGCCAACGCCACGACCAGCAGCGCGACAGCAGTGGTGGCGAGATCGAGGTGCCCTAAGCTGGCGAGCGCGATCGCCATGATTTCGGCCGAGAGGATGAAATCCGTCCGAATCGCGCCCTTAACCTGAAGCCGTTCGAGCTCCTTCGGGTCGTCCATCGCATCGACCAGCTCGTCCTCATGCTGGTGATCGTGGCGGATTTTCTCGACGATCTTCTCGGTCGCTTCGAAGGCGAGATAGGCGCCGCCGAGCATCAGCAGTGGCGTGATCAGGAAGGGCGCGAAGGCGGTCAGCAGGAGCGCTGCCGGGAGCAGGAACAGCACCTTGTTCTTGATGCTGCCCCAGGCGATCTTGCCGATGATCGGCAGCTCCCGCTCGGGCGCCAGACCAACCACGTAGCGAGGCGTGACCGCCGTATCGTCGATGACCACGCCCGCGGCCTTCGTGCTGGCCTTTCCGGCCGCGCCTGCGACATCGTCCAGCGACGAAGCGGCGAGCTTGGCGATGGTGGCGACGTCGTCGAGGAGGGCAATCAGGCCGGATGGCATGGCCCCGGACCTAGGCGAACTTGCCCTTGCGGCGCAATTCGCGCACTTGCGCAGCCATGTTTACGATGAAATTTATACGCGAGAACGAGGCGACTGTTCGCGACGCAATCGCAAAAAAATTCGTGCCTGTAGACCTCGACGAGGTTCTGAAGCTCGATCGGTTGTCCCGAAAAGCGAAAATAGAATTAGAGGAGCTCCAAGCGGAAAAGAAAAAGCTCGCGAACAAACAAGCCGAGTATCGAAATAAGCTAAAGAATGCCGGTCCCGGCGAAGACGACTACCTCTCAAGCGAGATTAGCAGCCTAACCGAGTGGGCGAGGGATCTGAAAGACGATCTTGCTACGAAAGAACATGATGTAAGGTTCTACGAAGAGCAAATTGAAAACCTTCTGCTTAAACTTCCCGGCATCCCCTATGAAGACGCGCCGGTCGGTCCCGACGAAAGCTTCAACAAAGTCATCCGCACCGAAGGAACTCCCCCCAAGTTCGATTTCGAACCGCTCGACCATGTGGCGCTCATCGAGAAAAACGACTGGGCGGATTTAAGCCGGGTCACGCAGGTTTCGGGCAGCCGCACCTATTGCCTGAAGGGGCGCCTCGCCCTGCTCGAGACCAAGCTGATGGGCTGGGCGCTGGAGCGGATCGCGAACGCGAACTTCACGCCGATTACGGTGCCCGCGATCGCGCGCGAGCAGGCCTTCCTCAACCAGGGCCAGTTCCCCGGTCACAAGGAAGAGACCTACCAGCTGCCCAACGACGATTTGTGGCTGGCCGGGACCGCCGAGGTCGTGCTTACGTCGCTCCACGCGGGCGAGATCATCGAAGCGGACAAGCTGCCGATCCTCTATGCCGGCTTCTCGCCCTGCTTCCGCCGCGAGGCCGGGAGCGCGGGCAAGGACGTGCGCGGGCTGCTCCGCGTCCACCAATTCGTGAAGGTCGAGCAATATGTCGTGTGCGAGGCCGACGACGGCCAGTCGGCCGAATGGCACGCGACCCTGCTACGCCTGGCCGAAGAGCTGCTCCAGGCGATGGAGATCCCCTACCAGGTGATCGAAACGTCGACCGGCGACATGGGCCTCGGCAAATATCGCATGAACGACATTGAAAGCTGGGTCCCGAGCCTCAACAAGTATCGCGAGACGCACAGCTGCTCGACCCTGCACGACTGGCAGGCACGGCGCGCCAACATTCGTTACCGCGGCAGCGACGGGAAGGTGCGGTTCGCGCACACGCTCAACAACACCGCCCTCGCTTCTCCCCGCATCCTCGTGCCGCTGCTCGAGAACCATCAGACGGCGGACGGGCGGGTGAGGCTGCCCAAGGCGCTTCAGGAACTGATGGGAAGCGAATATCTCTAAGCCACGGTGGGAAGGCGATGACCGGCCGCCGCGGCTTCGGCTGCGGCTCGGCGAAGCGGCCTGGATCCTGCCTCGCATGTGGCGACTGTTCGGGTCGACCCGGCCGATTGGCCCGATGGAAGGCCCGCCCGTGCTGGTTATTCCCGGCTTTGTTGCCCACGACCGCGCAACCCTGGCGCTCCGCCGGACGCTGGCCGCCGAGGGATGGCGTGTCCACGGCTGGGAAATGGGCATCAACTGGGGCGCCCGCGCCGACACGGTCGAACGGCTCAAGCGGCGGCTCGAGGCGATTTCGAAAGACGACAAGGTGCTGGTCGTCGGTTGGAGCCTCGGCGGCCTGTTCGCTCGAGAACTTGCCCGTGCCTGTCCGGAGCGCGTCCGGGCGGTGGTGACCCTAGGCTCACCCTTTTCCGGCGACCCGAAGCAGAACAATGTCTGGCGAATCTATGAGCAGGTTGCTCGCCATAAGGTGGACGACCCGCCGATCCCGCGAATCACGGCGAAGCCGCCGGTGCCGAGCCTTGCCCTGTGGTCGCGAAAAGACGGGCTGATCGCGCCCCGCTCGGCGCGCGGCCTCGATGATGAGCGCGACAAGGCCGTGGAGCTTAGCTGCACGCACATGGCGTTCGGTATTTCGAGACGGGCGGCGCTCGATGTGGTCGCGCAAATCGTTCTTTTCCTTGATGAAATCGAACAAGGCGAGTCGCGCGATTGACTCCTTGAGCCGACTCAAGAGATAAGAACAAAACTAGAACAAAAACGTTGTGAGTCGTGTGGCAGGAGGCTTGTCCCTGGTCGCCGGCGGAGCCGTCTTTGCGCGCTCCGGCCCGGCCCGACCGCCTGCGCTCCCGAGCGGAGCGGGCGAGCGATGGCTGCTGCCCAAGCCGTCTTCGCCGACTCTTAGCGAACTATTCGCGACCCATCCGCGCGACGCGGGTTGGTCGGGGTTCCTGTTGGCTCAGCTCGATCCGGCAAAGCCGGTGCTGTGGGTCCAGGAGCGGATGGCGATCCTCGAAAGCGGGCGAATCCATCCGCCCGGGCTCCGCATCCCCGAGCTCATCCATGTCGAGGCGCGCGACGCGCGTGACGCGCTGTGGGCGATGGAGGAGGGCCTAAGATGCGCCGGCCTGTCCTGTGTGATCGGCGAGATCTGGGGCGATCCGGCGGTGCTCGATTTCACCGCGACGCGGCGGCTCGCGATTGCGGCGGAACGGAGCCTGGTGCCCTGCTGGCTGGCGCGGCTTGGCGGCAGCGCGAACCTGAGCGGGGCGCGGATGCGCTGGCGGATCGGGTCGGCGCCGTCGTTCGACAACCCGCTCGACTTGCGGGCGCCTGGCGTCGCGGCGTGGGATGCCGAGCTGTTCCGGGCGCGGGCCATGCCGCCCGGCCGGTGGAGCATCGCCCATGACCCAGCCGAAGCGGGTGCTTTCCATCTGGTTGCCGGCGCTTCCGATCGAGCGCTGGGCGAAGGGCAGCGACTTACCGCCTGACGCGCCGGTCGTCCTCACCGTCGAGGGCACGCACGGGCCGATCATCCACGCGGTGACCGCGGCGGCGGCCGAACGTGGCGCAAGGGCCGGCGCGCGGCTGACCGATGCGCGCGCGCTCGACCCGGCGCTGGTCCCGCTGCCCGCCGATCCCGACGGCGATGCCGCGCTGCTCACCCGGCTTTCCCGCTGGGCCGGACGCTGGTCGCCTCTGGTCGAAGTCGATGGCGGCGATGGCCTGCGGCTCGACGTCAGTGGAGTCGCGCATCTGTTCGGCGGCGAGCGGCGAATGATCGCGGATATCGCCGCGCGCTTCGATGCGGCGGGGCTGACCAGCCGGGTATCGATCGCGCCGACCGCGGCTGCGGCATGGGCGCTGGCCCGCTACGACCCGTGCATTTGCAAGGGAGGGGAAACCGGATCGCGCCTCGCGCCGCTGCCGGTCGCGGCGCTTCGCCTTCCGCCGGATGCGGTACGGACATTGGAGCGGCTTGGCTTGAAGACGATCGAAGCGCTGGCCGGGATCGAGCGGCGTGCGCTGGCGCGGCGTTTCCGCGAAACCGACAATCCGGTCGATGCGTTGGACCGCGCACTTGGCCGGCGGCCCGAACCGCTGACTGCAGCGCCGGCCGATCCACCGCCACGCGCGATGCTGCGCCTCGAAGAGCCGGCGACCCTTCCGGAAGCGGCAGCGCAGGCATTAGAGCGGCTGATCCCCGATCTTGTCCGCCGGCTGCAGCAGCGTCACCTTGGCGCGCGACGGTTGAGCCTCATCGGCTATCGCGTCGACGGCAGCGTCGGCCAGGCGAGCGTCGCGACATCGATCGCGAGCCGCGACCCGAAGCATCTCGCGCGGCTGCTTGCGGGAGTCATCGAGTCTGGGGCGGGGACGCTCGACCCGGAGTTCGGTTTCGACGCTTTCGCGCTGACCGCCGATTGGGCCGAGTCACTGGGGGCGGCGCAGGAAAGTTTGGTCGAAGAGCCGTCGGGCAAGCGGGACGTTGCCCGGCTGATCGACCGGCTGGCCGTCAAGCTCGGCCCCAGGCGCGTGCGACGCCCGCAGGCACGGGAAAGTCATCTTCCCGAGCGGGCGAGCGGCTGGGTCAGCGCCCTGGCCAAGGCCGAGCCAGTCGAAAGCGTTGCCAACCGCCCGCAGCGCCTGCTCGACCGCCCCGAGGCGATCGACGTCATTTATGCCACGCCTGAAGGCATGCCGCGCCGGTTCGTGTGGCGGCGTGCGGTCCATGACATCGCGCGCGTGGCCGGGCCCGAGCGGATCGCGCCCGAGTGGTGGCGCCAGCCATCATCGGCACGCCTGCGCGATTATTACCAGGTCGAGGACGTGTCCGGCCGCCGTTACTGGATCTTCCGTGAAGGCCTGTTTGGCGACGGCCGCGGCGGTGCACCCGGCTGGTTCATCCACGGACTTTTCGGCTGATGCCGGCAAAGGAAGGCTTTTCGCGGGTGCGGCTGGTGCGGACGGAAGATACGCCGCCACCGCCGACGACGCCGTCGCCCTATGTCGAGCTTGGCGTCGCCTCGCCTTTCTCTTTCCTGCGCGGCGCGTCGGACGCGATCGAGCTGGCGCTGACCGCGCTCGGCCAAGGCTATGACGCCATCGGCATCGCCGATCGCAACACGCTGGCCGGCGTGGTCCGGATGCACAGCGCCTGCACCGGCGCGGGGCTGAAGCCGCTGATCGGTTGCCGCCTCGACTTGACCGATGCGCCGTCGCTGCTCGCCTACCCCGTCCACCGCGACGGCTATGGTCGGCTGTCGCGGCTGTTGAGCCTGGGCAAGATGCGGGCCGACAAGGGCGAATGCCTGCTGACCCTGGCCGACGTCGCAGCGCATGGTGACGGCATTGCCTTCATCGCCTGGCCTCAAGACGATCTCGACGCCTTTGAGGCCGAGCTCAAGCGGTTGCGTGACGCTTTGACGTCACTTCGCCATGTCGCGGCGAGCTGGCTCTATCGCGGCGACGACAGCCAGCGGATCGAGCGGCTCGACCGGATTGCGCGGACGCACGACTGCTCGATCCTCGCGACCAACGACGTCCATTATCACGCGCCCGCGCGCCGCCCGCTACAGGACGTGGTCACCTGCATCCGCGAAAAAGTGACGATCACCGCTGCAGGCTATCTGCTCAATCCCAATGCCGAACGGCATTTGAAGACACCGGACGAGATGGTGCAGCTGTTCGCGCGCTGGCCGCACGCGATTTCGGCGACGCGGGCGTTCGCCGACTCACTCCACTTCAGCCTCGACGAGCTGCGCTATGAATATCCGCGCGAGACGGTGCCCGAGGGACGGACGCCGCAGCAGCATCTCGAACATCTGACCTGGGAAGGTGCGCGCGAGCGCTGGAGCGAGAAGATCCCGTACAAGGTGCTGACGCAGCTCAATCATGAGCTGGCGCTGATCGAACGGCTCGACTTCGCCCGTTATTTCCTGACCGTCCACGACATCGTCGCGTTTGCTCGAAGCCTCTCGCCCCCGATCCTGTGCCAGGGGCGCGGCAGCGCGGCGAACAGTGCGGTCTGCTTCTGCCTCGGCATCACCGCGGTCGACCCGTCGACCAGCGACCTGCTGTTCGAACGCTTCATTTCCGAAGAGCGGCGCGAGCCACCCGACATCGATGTCGATTTCGAGCATGAGCGGCGCGAGGAAGTGATCCAACACATTTACGAGAAATATGGGCGCGAGCGTGCCGGGATCGCCGCGACCGTGATCCATTACCGGCCGCGCTCGGCGATCCGCGAGGTTGGCAAGGTGATGGGGCTATCCGAAGACGTCACTGCCGCGCTCGCCTCGACCGTGTGGGGCAGTATGGACCCCGAACTCGAAGAAGATCGCGCCAACGACGCCGGGCTCGACCTTAGCGACCCGCATCTCAGGCGCACGATGAAACTCGCCGAGCAGTTGATCGGCATGCCGCGCCACCTCAGCCAGCATGTCGGCGGCTTCATCCTGACCGAGCGTCCGCTGACCGAGACGGTGCCGATCGGCAATGGCGCGATGGAAGACCGCACCTTCATCGAATGGGACAAGGACGACATCGACGAGCTTGGCATTTTGAAGATCGACGTGCTCGCGCTCGGCATGCTGACCTGCATCCGCAAATGCTTCGACTTGATCGCGCGGCACCATGGCGAGCGGTGGCAGCTGGCGACCGTCCCGCAGGAGGTACCGGAAGTCTACGACATGCTGTGCGAAGGGGATTCGCTCGGCGTGTTTCAGGTCGAAAGCCGGGCGCAGATGAACATGCTGCCGCGCCTGAGGCCGCGCTGCTTCTACGACCTCGTCATCGAAGTCGCGATCGTTCGCCCTGGCCCGATCCAGGGCGACATGGTTCACCCCTATTTGAAGCGTCGGGGCGGCAAGGAAAGCGTCCTCTTCCCCTGCCCCGACCCGGTGCACGGACCGCCCGACGAGCTCGAAAAAATTCTCGGCCGCACCCTCGGCGTGCCGATCTTCCAGGAACAGGCGATGAAGATCGCGATCGAGGCGGCACGCTTCACCGCGGCCGAAGCGAACCAGCTGCGGAAGGCAATGGCGACCTTCCGCAGCCGCGGGAACATCGAGCTTTTGCAGGAGAAAATGGTCGGGCGGATGGTGGAACGCGGCTACGACCCCGAATTCGCGCAGCGCTGCTTCGACCAGATCAAGGGCTTCGGCGAATATGGCTTCCCTGAGAGCCACGCGGCGAGCTTCGCGCACCTCGTTTACGTGTCGAGCTGGCTCAAATGGAAATATCCGGCGGCGTTCGCGGCCGCGCTTTTGAACTCGCAGCCGATGGGTTTTTACGCGCCGGCGCAGATCGTCCGCGATGCGCGCGAGCATGGCGTCGCGGTGCGCGAGGTCGACGTGAACCACAGCGACTGGAATTGCACCCTGGAGGATGGCGCGATGCGCCTCGGCCTGCGCCAGGTCGACGGATTGCACCGCGAGGCGGCGGATCAATTGGTAGCGCGACGACCCTATGGATCGGTCGAGGAATTGCGCAGCAGGGGGCGGGTGCCGGTCCACGCCATCCAGCGGCTCGCCGCGGCCGATGCATTCCGGTCGATCGGTCTCGACCGGCGGGCCGCCTTATGGGATTCGCGCGCGCTCAAGCAGGCTCCCGACCTGCCCCTGTTCCTTCATGCGGAAGCTCAAGACGAAGGTAGCGACGCCGAACCCGCCAGGCTGCCGGCGATGCCGCTCGCCGAGCATGTCGTGAACGACTACCAGACCATCCGCCTCAGCCTGAAAGCGCACCCGATGGGCTTCCTGCGCGATCGTTACGCTGCGCAAAAGTTTGTCACTGCCGAACGGTTGAATCAGGTCAAGGAAGGTCGACGGCTGTCGATTGCCGGGCTGGTCCTGATCCGCCAGCGGCCGGGAAGCGCTAAGGGCGTGGTGTTCATCACGCTGGAAGATGAAACCGGCGTCGCCAACCTCGTCGTCTGGCCCGACGTGTTCAAGAAGCAGCGAAAGATCGTGATGGGCGCGCGGCTGATTGCGGTCCACGGCCTCATCCAGCGCGACCCGGACAGCAATGTGATCCACGTTGTCGCTCGGCGGCTGGAGGATCACACGCACATGCTGCGCCACCTCAGCGAAGAGATGATGCCCTCCACCCTAAACCAGGGCGACGGTGCAGGGGCGCAAGGATCCCTTGGGCGCCCGCCACCCGGCCGCCACCCACGCGACGTCGAAATCATCCCCAAAAGCCGCGATTTCCATTAAGAAGGCGGAATGCCGATCGCACTCATCCTAGCGCTGGCAGCCCAAGCCGCCGCGCCCCCCTCGATCGACGGACTCTGGAAAAGTCCTGGCGGCAATAGCATCATCGAGATCGCGCCCTGCGGCCCAAGCCGGTGCGGAACGGTCGCCTGGGCCAGCGCCAAGGCCAAGCAGGATTCGCGCAAGGCGACCGATCAGCTGGTCGGCACCCAATTGCTCACTGGCCTCACTCAGGACAACAAGGGGCGCTGGCACGGCAAATTGTTCGTTCCCGACAAGAATATGCGGGTGACCGCCAAGCTTCAGCTGGTCGGCGACCAACAGCTGAAGGTCTCGGGCTGCGCCGCCGGACGTGCGCTGTGCAAATCCACATTATGGACCCGGTCGACCGAGCCTTTGCCCGCATCCGACTAGCCTATGCCGTTCATCGGCAAGCAAGCTGAGCGCTCGATTCTTGCCGCAAATCAAAAGTATAGCAGCCGCCATGAAGCAGATTCTCGCCAAGTTCGCGTTGATTGCCGCCGCTGCGGCGATGCCCGCCGCGGCATCCGCCCAGACCAGTCTCGAGGGCCATTGGAAGAACCCCAAGGGCAGCGTCGTCGTGCGCGTCGCGGCGTGCGGCGATGCTTATTGCGGGACCGTGGTCCAGGCGTCTGACAAGGCCAAGGCGACTTCCAAGAAGGGCGGCACCCCCAACCTGGTCGGCACGCGCATCCTTTCGGGCATGAAGCCGGCCGGCGACGGCACCTTCAAGGGCCAGGCGTTCGATCCCAAGCGCAACATCCGTGCGCCCGCGACCATCCGCCTGCTCGGCGGGTCGACCCTGGTCATTCGCGGTTGCTTGATCAGCGGGATTATCTGCAAGGAGCAGCGCTGGACGCGCGTCAGCTAAAAGCGACCTCGTCCCCCGCGGGGATCACGCCTTCCAACACCGCCGCCTGAAGCGCGGCCATATCGGGCGCCCAATAATGATCGGTGGTGAAGTGCGGACTGATCTCCCGCACCGCCGCATGTACTGATTGCAGCCTGGCGCTGGTCTTCAGCGGTGCATGATAATCCACCGCCTGAGCCGCCGCGATCAACTCGACCGCGACCACGCCGGCGGCATTTCGCGCGATCTGGCACGCCTTGCGCGCGGCGATCGGGGCCATCGACACATGATCTTCCTGTCCCGCCGACGTCGGAATCGAATCGACGCTGGCAGGAAAGGCGAGGCTCTTGTTCTCGCTGACCAGGGCGGCCGCGGTCACCTGCGGGATCATGAGGCCCGAATTGGCGCCCGAATCCTCGGTCAGGAACGGCGGAAGGCCGCTCATCTTGGGATCGATCAGCACCGCCACGCGCCGCTCGCTCAGCGACCCCACCTCGCACAGCGCCATCGAGATCATGTCGGCGGCAAAGGCGACCGGCTGCGCGTGGAAGTTGCCGCCGGAGATGGCGATATCCTCATCCGGGAACACGATTGGGTTGTCGGTCACGGCGCCGGCCTCGATCGTCAGGGTCCGTGCCGCGTTGGTGAGGAGGTCGAGCGCAGCGCCCATCACCTGCGGCTGGCAGCGGAAGCTGTAGGGGTCCTGCACCTTGCCGCATGCGCCGGCATGGCTGGCGAGAATCTCGCTCCCCTCGAGCAAGCCTCGGATCGCGGCGGCGACGCGGATCTGCCCTGGCTGGCCGCGCACGTCTGAGATGCGGGGGTCGAACGGCTTGGCCGAGCCCTTGAGCGCCTCGACCGAGAGAGCGCCAGCCGCAATGGCCGCGCCGAACACCCGCTCGCCGGCAAACAGCGCATCGAGCGCGATCGCGGTCGATGCCTGGGTGCCGTTGATCAGCGCAAGGCCTTCTTTGGGACCGAGGGCTAGCGGCTCCATGCCGAGCTTCTGAAGCGCGGCGTCTGCCGGCATGACCTCGCCGGCAACATCAATCTCGCCATGGCCCATCAGTGCGGCGATCAAATGCGCCAAGGGTGCGAGGTCGCCGGACGCGCCGACGCTGCCCTGCGCCGGAATGAGCGGCATTGCGTCCTTGTCGAGCAGCGTCTGCAGCGCTTCGATGACCAGCGGCCGGACGCCCGAATAGCCGCGGCCGAGGCCGAGCAGCTTGAGGACGATCATCAGCCGGGTCACATGGCGCGGCAGCGGGTCGCCGAGACCGGCGCTGTGCGAAAGGATCAAATTGGTCTGGAGCTCGGCGAGGCGATCGTCGGGGATGCGCGTGTTGGCCAGCAGGCCGAAGCCGGTGTTGACCCCATAGACGGTCTCCCCGCCGGCGACGATGCGATCGACCGAAGCGGCGGCAGCGGCAACCCGCTCCATGGACGCGTCGTCGAGCGACGCGGCTTCGCCCTGCCACAGCTTGCGCAGCGTGGAGAGGTCGACCTTGGTCGGATCGAGCTTCATGCGCCCACCATCGGCAGGTCGAGGCCCTGTTCACGCGCGCAGTCGATGGCGATGTCGTAGCCCGCGTCGGCGTGGCGCATGACCCCCGTACCGGGATCGTTCCACAGCACGCGCTCGAGCCGGCGCGCGGCATCGTCGGTGCCGTCGGCGACGATCACCATGCCGGCATGCTGCGAATAGCCCATGCCGACCCCGCCGCCATGGTGGAGCGAGACCCAGGTCGCGCCGCTCGCGGTGTTGAGCAGGGCGTTGAGCAAGGGCCAGTCGCTGACGACGTCGCTGCCGTCCTTCATGCTTTCGGTCTCGCGGTTGGGCGAGGAGACGCTACCGCTGTCGAGATGGTCGCGGCCGATCACGATCGGCGCGGAGACTTCGCCGTTCCGCACCATCTCGTTGAACGCGAGGCCGAGGCGGTGGCGTTGACCGAGGCCGACCCAGCAGATGCGCGCCGGCAAGCCCTGGAAGGCGATGCGCTCGCGCGCCATGTCGAGCCAGCGATGGAGGTGCGGATCGTTGGGAATGAGCTCCTTCACCCTCTGGTCGGTGCGGTAGATATCCTCCGGATCGCCGCTGAGCGCTGCCCAACGGAAAGGCCCAATGCCCCGGCAAAAGAGCGGGCGGACATAGGCCGGGACGAAGCCGGGGAAGTCGAAGGCGTGGGTAACGCCGTCGTCAAAGGCCTCCTGGCGGATGTTGTTGCCGTAATCGAAGGTCGGAACGCCCATGTCCTTGAACGCGAGCATGGCCTCGACGTGGCGCGCCATCGAGTGCCGGGCAGCCTCGGCCACAGCGCCGGGATCGCGCTCGCGCATCTCCTGCCACTTGGCGACGCTCCAGCCGGCCGGGCAATAGCCGTTGGCGGGGTCGTGGGCCGAGGTCTGGTCGGTCAGCGCATCGGGTTTGATCCCGCGCTTCAGCATCTCGGGGAGGATCTCGGCCGCATTGCCAAGCAGGCCGACGCTGGTCGGCTCGGTCGCGTTGCGGATGATCTCCAGCGCCTGATCTATGCTGGTCGCGCGCTTATCGACGTAGCGGGTCTCGATGCGCTTCTCGATGCGGCTTTCCTGGACCTCGATGGCGATGCAGTGAGCGCCGGCCATCACCGCCGCGAGGGGCTGGGCACCGCCCATTCCGCCAAGCCCCGCGGTCAGGATCCACTTGTCCTTGAGGTCGCCGCCATAATGCTGGCGGCCCATCTCGACGAAGGTTTCGTAGGTGCCTTGGACGATGCCTTGGCTGCCGATGTAGATCCAACTGCCGGCGGTCATCTGACCGTACATCATGAGCCCCTTGCGATCGAGCTCGTTGAACACTTCCCAATTGGCCCATTTGGGCACGATGTTGGAGTTGGCGATGAGCACGCGCGGTGCATCCTTGTGGGTGCGGAACACGCCGACCGGCTTGCCCGACTGGACAAGCAGGGTCTGGTCTTCCTCGAGCCGTTCGAGCGTCTCGACGATCTTGTCGTAAGATGCCCAGTTGCGCGCGGCGCGGCCGATCCCGCCGTAAACGACCAGGCTCTGCGGATCCTCGGCAACCTCGTCGTCGAGATTGTTCATCAGCATCCGGACCGCGGCTTCGGTGGTCCAGCTCCTGGCCTTGATCTCGCTGCCCCGGCGGGCGCGGATATGCCGGCTGTTATCGCGTCTCTCGTTATTCAGTGTCCGCTCCATGGAAGATGCGCCGCTCCGGGCCCGGAAGGCCGACCCAATAGCCGAGCTCGGCCAAGGATTCGATCCGCCAGACGCAAAGGTCGGCGGCTTTCCCGGTGGCAATGCTGCCGGTCTCGTGCGCAAGGCCGAGCGCGCGTGCGGCGTTGATGGTCATCCCCGCCACCGCTTCTTCGGGCGTCAGGCCGAACAGGGTGCAGGCCATGTTGATCGCCAGGGTTGGCGACAGCATCGGCGACGTGCCGGGGTTGCAGTCCGTCGCAACCGCCATCGGTACCTTGTGCTTGCGCAGCATAGCGACCGGCGGCTTGCGGGTTTCCTGAAGCGCGTAGAACGCGCCGGGCAGAAGCACCGCAACGGTTCCGGCCGAGGCCATGGCCTTCGCCCCGGCCTCATCGAGGTGCTCGAGATGATCGGCCGACAAAGCCCGATACTGGGCGGCAAGCGCCGCGCCCTTCTGGTTGGATAATTGCTCGGCGTGGAGGCGCACGCGCAGACCGTGGTGCGCGGCTGCCTTGAACAGCCGCTCGACCTCGTCGGGCGTGAACGCGATAGTATCGCAGAATGCATCGACGCTGGTCGCGAGTTTGGACTTGGCGGCTTCGGGAATCAGCTTGTCGACGATTTCGCCGACGAAATGCGCGCGCCGGTCCTTCTGGTCGGCTGGGATCGCATGAAGCGCGAGCAGAGTCGCGACGATGCGCACCGCCTCGCCTTCGCCCAGCTGCTTGGCGAGCTTCAGCAGGCGCATCTCGGCGGCGGGGCTCAGGCCATAGCCGGTCTTGATCTCGACCGTCGTGCAACCGCCGGCCATCAGCGCGTGGAGGCGGTAACGGCTCTGGGCGAGCAGCTCGTCGTCGCTCGCCGCCGCGGTTCGCTTGACCGTCGAGGCGATGCCCCCGCCGGCCTTGGCGATTTCCTCATAGCTGGCGCCGGCGCGGCGCATCGCATGCTCGTCCGCGCGCGTACCGCCAAAGACCAAGTGTGTGTGGCAGTCGATCAGGCCCGGGGTGACAAATGCGCCGCCGAGCGCCGTGACGTCCTTCGCGCGGAAACCCGCCAGCTCGGTGCGCTTGCCCACGCGCAGGATGCGCCCGTCCTCGATTGCGATCGCGCCGTTCTCAATAAGGCCGAGCGGATTGCCCGGACGCTCCTCGAACGTCGCGATATTGCAGTCGACAAGCAGCCGGTCCCACATGTCCGTCGCCTTAGGCGAGGGGAGTTGCTACGGTCAAAGCATGGCGGGGTGGCCCAACATTGCAGAGCTGGTTTCGAGCGCGAACGACGGGGCGCCCGTCGGGCTGGTCGGCGCGCCGCTCGGCGCCGGATCGGTCACACCCGGCCGGTGCGATCTCGCGCCCGGGCTATTGCGCAAAACCCTGCGGCGCATTGGGCGCTACGATGTCGAGACCTGCCGCGAGATCGCCACGCGGGTACTCGATCACGGCGACGCGGCGATCGATGGCCTCGGCATCGCGCAGGCGACACCAGTCATTCGCGAAGCAGTCGCGGAAAGCGCGCGTTCCCATCAGCTCACCCTGCTGGTCGGCGGAAACAATGCGGTGACTCGGCCGGGTGTCCTCGGGCTCGGACTGCCGCTCGACAAGGTCGGCCTGATCACCCTCGACGCGCACTTCGACATGCGCGACCTCGACCAGGGCCTGAGCAACGGCAATCCCGTCCGGGCGCTGATCGACGACGGAATGCCCGGCAACAATATTGCGCAGGTCGGCCTCGCCTCGTTCGCCAATTCGAAGGCGATGCATGACGATGCGACCGCGGCCGGCAATCTCGTCGTCACGATCGGCGAGGTCCGCTCGAACGGCATCGACCAGGCGATCAAGGGCGCGCTCGACCATGTCGCCCACTGCGACGCGGTCGTCGTCGATTGCGACATCGACGTGATCGACCGCTCGCAATTCCCGGCGGCGCCAGGTGCCCGACCCGGCGGCATGGCGGTTCAGGATTTCTTCCGCGCGGTGCGGCGACTGGCAACCGAGCCGAAGGTGCGGGTGATCGATCTTACCGAATGGGATCCGTCGCTCGATACGACCGACCTTAGCGCCTTGACGGCGGCACGCTGGGTCGCCGAGTGCCTGGCGGGGTTTGAGACGCGCTAGGCGCGAAGCTTGTCCTGCATGTCCGCGAGCCGGTCGGCGTAGGCGCGAAGGTCGTTCGGGTCGCTGTCGGCAGGCTGGGCGAGCAACGCATCAATCTCCTGCGCGTAACGGCTGCCCGGCACGACCAGGGACTTGCTGGTGGCCTTCAACTGCTTGCGGATGCTTTGGCGCATAACGTTGGCATAGGGGCCCGCGAGGCGGCCGGCCGAAGCCTGCTCGTTGATGAGCGCCCATTCGGCGGCCAGCGAACGGGCCTGGGAGATATAGGCGAGGTCCGCGGGACCCTGCGAACATCCGGCAAGGGCAACGAACAAGATGAGCAGACGGCGCATAGGCCGAAAACCCTTCAGGGGGTCGGCTCGTTCCGTTCGGCGATGCTTCGGCCCTTGGCTGACAGGGTCCGAAAGGTGATCGAAAAGCGCAGGCGGTCGCCGGGCGTGATGCGATGCTCCCAATCCCAGCGGGATTCGCCGGACAGCAAATAAGCCGAGCGCGGCGCGACCTCGAGGCTCGCGCGCCTGAAGCCCTTTGCGGCGCGCTGGCGGAAGCGAAGGACTTCGGGCGTGCCAAGCGAGAGGCCGACAACCTGCTCGAACACATCGCGGTCGCGGTGCCAGCCAATGCCGGCGCCGGGATCGTAGCGGGCGAGCAGGACATGGACGAACTCGGACGGTTCGAGACCCGCGAAGGCGGCGGCTTTCTGGCGTACTGGCTCCAGCCAATCAGGAATGGGCTCGGTGCGGGTAAAGCTGGCGTCGTCGAAATCGTAGCGCCAGCCGAAGCTTTGGGTCTTGCGGTTGCCGAGCCATCCCTGGAACCGGAATGGCGCGAGATCGAGCGCGCTGAGCCGCTCGATCAACTGCGCCTCTTCGGCGACGCCGATGATGTCATCGCGATAGTCTAGCCCGGCGATGAGCGGCGCATCGAAAAGGCTGCTCATATCTCGAACAGCTCTGCCAGCTCTGATGGCCTGAGCTCGGGGGCCAGTTGCTCGAACGTGCATTGCTTCGGCGCCTTGTCCGGGCGCCAGCGAAGGAACCCCGTCCCGTGCCGGAAGCGGCGCGAGGTGACCTGGTCGTAGCGCACCTCGACGACCAGCACCGGCTTGAGCGGCTGCCACTGCGTGGTCCGCTCTGTGTTCCAGCGGCTAGGCCCGCCGGGCGCGTTGCCGGTGAAGCCCGGTGGCTTGATCAGCTCCTCGAGCTTTTCGGTCAGCGCCGGACGATCCCTGGCGGGAATCGCGGACGTAAATCCGACATGATCGAGCAGGCCTTCGTCATTGTAGAGGCCGAGCAATAGCGAACCGACTTCCTTCTTTTTCTCGGCGTAGCGAAAGCCGCCGACAACGCAGTCGGCGGTGCGCTGCTGTTTGACCTTGATCATGGCCCGCTCGCCCGAGCGATATTCAAGGTCGGCGCGCTTGGCGATCACGCCGTCGAGCGCCCCGCCGCTGCGCTGGAGCCATCCGAGGGCAGTTTTGCGATCGAGCGTCACTGGCGACAGCTGAAGCGCCGCGACGGCGTTCCTCGCGAAGAATTTCTCAAGCGCCGTGCGACGCTCGCGAAGCGGCCGCCCGGCCAGGGATTTGCCGCCGAGCTCGAGCAGGTCGAACAGCACCAGCTCGGCCGGCGTCTCGAGCGACAGCTTGCGGACGCGGCTCTCGGCGGGGTGCAGCCGAAGCTGCAGTGCGTCGAATGACAGCACGTCATCGACCGAGATGATGAGTTCGCCGTCGAGCAGGAACTGTTTCTCCTTGAGACTGCCCATCATGGCCACGACCTCCGGGAAGTAGCGGGCGAGCGGCTTCCCGGACTTGGACGTGAGGGTCACTTCATCGCCGTTGCGCCGCGCAAGGCAGCGGAAGCCATCCCACTTGGGCTCATACTGCCAGCCGTCACCGTCGGGCAGCTCGGCCGCAAGCAAGGCCTCCATCGGGGCAAGTTCGGTTGCGCGTTTCGCCACTCGCAGACAATCGCCGGCCGCTCGCAGTCGTTCCCGTTGCGCAATGCCGAACCACCGTTAGGCTCGCTCCCATTGATCTTGAGGGGATTTGAACATGGCATTCGACCCGAACGCGGCGACGGCGCGCTACATCGACAGCCTTGGCCCGGCCGCGCTGCAGAAGGCGCACGATTATACGGTCGGCAAGGAATGGATGCTGCTGTGGGGCTTCCTGGTTACTGCGCTCGTGACCTGGCTGATCGTCCGCTCCGGCGTGCTCGACAAGCTTCAGGCGCGCCTCGCGGACCGGCGAAAGAATTTGAGCGCGTTCGTGGTCGGCCTCGTCTTCCTGATCATATCTTTCGTCCTCACCCTGCCTTGGACGATCTACGCCAGCTGGTGGCGCGAGAAGAGCTACGGCCGCACGAGCCAGCCGTTCGGCGACTGGATCGGCCAGACACTCTTGGCGAACGCCATCAGCACCCTGATTACGGCTCTCCTGCTTGTGGGGGTCTACTGGCTCATTCGGCGCACCGGCAAAAGCTGGTGGCTGTGGTCCGGCGGGCTGGTCGCCGCAGTGACCTCCCTCCTCATCCTACTGTCGCCGATCCTGATCGAGCCCCTATTCAACAAATATGAGCCTGTACCCGCGGGCAAGGTTCGCGATGCGGTGGTTGAGATGGCGGGCCGAGCCGGCGTGCCGCCCGAACGCGTCTTCATGTACAATGGCTCGCGCCAATCGAACAATTTCACCGCCAATGCGGGCGGAATCGGAAGCACCGCGCGGGTCGCGATCTCCGATGTCGCGCTAAAGGGCGCCTCGCTCGACGAAGTGCGTGCAGTGACCGGCCATGAGATCGGTCATTATGTGCTGAAACACACCTGGTGGGGTATCCTGTTCGCGGCCGTGGCAGCGGTGGTCTGGTTCTGGCTCGCCGACCTTCTCTTCCCCCGGTTCGCCCGGCTGTTCGGCTCGAGTGCGGCGATTGCCGAGCCGCGCGGCATTCCCGTGCTGGGATTCATTGTCGCCTTGCTCAGCCTCTTGGTGCTGCCAATCGCCAACACTTTTGGGCGGACGCTCGAAAGCCAGGCGGACATGTACTCGCTCAAGACCGAGAACCGGCCCGACGCGCTATCAACCGCGCTCGTGAAAACCGCGGAGTATCGTTACCCACGACCAGGGGCGATCGAGGAATTCCTGTTCTACGATCATCCATCGGTCGAGCGGCGCGTGCGCGTCGCAATGGAGTGGAAGGCCGCGCATCCGGAGCCGCCGACGACCTAGGTGAAGCTTTCACATAGCCCCCTCTTCCTCTCGCACTAGCTTGATGAGGCAGAGGGGGCGGATGTGCAGCAGTTAACCATCGATACCGGCGACACGGCGTGGATGCTGGTCGCGACCACCTTGGTGATGCTGATGATCCTGCCCGGCCTCGCGCTCTTCTACGGTGGGCTGGTCCGGGCGAAGAACCTGCTCTCGGTCATGAGCCAGGTGCTAGGCATAAGTGCGATCGCGATCCTGACCTGGGTGCTGTGGAACTACAGCCTGGCGTTTGGAACAGGGAGCGCCTTTCTGGGCGGCCTCGGGAAGGCAGGCTTCGCCGGCATCGAGGCAGAAACCCTATGGCCGGTCGGTGCAGCGGGTGCCGCGATCCCCGAGCTGGTCTTCGCCGCGTTCCAGATGAGCTTCTCGGCGATCACCGGCGCACTCGTCATCGGCGCACTCGTCGAGCGCGTTCGCTTCTCCGCGATCATGGCCTTCGCAGCGCTTTGGCTAACGATCGTCTACGCGCCGATCGCGCACATGGTCTGGTCGCCGGAAGGGTTGCTGTTCAAGCTTGGTGCAATCGACTTCGCCGGCGGCACCGTGGTGCACATCAATGCCGGCGTAGCCGGGCTCGTCGGGCTGGCTTTCGCCGGGCCGCGCATCGGCCACCTGAAGGAGGCGATGCCGCCGCATTCACTGGCGCTGACGATGGTCGGCGCGGGCCTGTTGTGGGTCGGCTGGTTTGGCTTCAATGCCGGCTCAGCGCTCGAGGCGAACGGCCTCGCCGGGGTCGCAATGGTCAACACGATGATCGCGCCGTCCGCCGGCCTTCTCGGATGGATGGCGCTGGAGCGGCTGGTCTCGGGCAAGCCGTCGATGCTCGGCGGCGCCTCGGGCGCGGTCGCGGGCCTGGTTGCGGTCACGCCGGCGGCGGGCGCCAGCGGCCCGGTTGGTGCCATGATCCTCGGCGTTCTGGCGAGCCTGGTCTGCTACGGCTTCGTTGGCTCATTGAAGAACCGCTTGCGGCTCGATGACAGCCTCGACGTCTTCGGGATTCATGGTCTCGGCGGGATTGCCGGCTCAATCGGGACCGCGTTCGTCGCGCTGCCTGCGCTCGGCGGGCATGGCGGCGAAACCTATGCGCTCGGCCACCAATTGCTCGCGCAGCTTGCCGCGGTCGCAGTGGCAATCGCTTGGTCAGCGGCGGGCTCGGCCCTGTGCTTCGGCGTGGTGAAACGGTTGCTTCCGCTGCGCCACGCGCGCGACGCCGAGCGCGAAGGGCTCGACATCAGCGACCATGGCGAGCGAGCCTATAATTACTGAAACTGGCCCCATTGGCGAAGGCCAAACTGGCCATTCCATCGGGGCGCGGCTTGGGGATGGTGGGGCCAACCAATGGGAGACCCGCCAATGCTTAGCTTTCGCTCAACTGTCGCAGCGCTCTGGCTGCTCTCCGCCGGGCCTGCGCTCGCCCAGACGGCCACGCCCGCGCAGGCTCCCGCCGACCCCTGCGCCGGCGCCGAGTTCCATCAGTTCGATTTCTGGGCCGGCCAGTGGGACGTCTACGGCCCCAAGGGCAAGCAAGTCGCGAACAGCCTGATCGAGAAGGTCTACGGCTGCGGGATCCGCGAGAACTGGATGCCGTTCCAGGGGGGCGGCGGTGGGAGCCTCAACATCTACGTGCCGAGCGCCAAGCATTGGGAGCAATTCTGGATCGATTCCGGCGGTACCCGCGCAACCTTTGTCGGCGGCCTCAAGGGCAAGGAGATGGTGATCCAGGGCGAGTGGGCTGGGCCGCTGGTGCGGATTACCTACACCCCCAACGCCGACGGTTCTGTCCGCCAGTTCGGCGAACAGTCGACCGAC